>JAPPOG010000064.1:27737-85761 GCA_028818225.1 Gammaproteobacteria bacterium
ACCTTTATTACCGAATATCCCATTGAAGTCTCTCCTCTGGCGCGGTGCAAAGAAGGCCAGCCAGAAGTTACCGACAGGTTTGAATTAATCATTGGAGGAAGAGAACTGGCAAACGGTTTCTCTGAATTAAATGACCCTGAGGATCAGGCAGAGAGGTTTCGCGAACAGGTACTGCAAAAAGAATCCGGTGACAAGGAAGCTATGCATTATGACGAGGACTATGTGACAGCACTGGAGTATGGCATGCCACCCACGGCTGGAGAAGGCATAGGCATTGACAGGTTAGTCATGCTGTTCACCGACGCGCCGTCCATAAAAGACGTTTTATTGTTTCCTCATATGCGACCGCAACAAGAAAGTGACTGAAGCTGCAGTTAATTCCCCCCGTGAAATCCGGCTGGCAGATTCCTGGAAGCGCGCGCTCTCAGACGAATTTTCGGCAGACTATATGGTGCAATTGAGAAACTTTCTTCTGCAGGAAAAGCGTGCCGGTAAGAAGGTCTATCCCCCTGGTGATGAAATCTTTAGTGCCCTGGATTTGACCTCTATAGAAAATACCAAAGTGGTTATTCTTGGTCAGGATCCCTATCACGGAGCAGGCCAGGCTCATGGCTTATGCTTTTCGGTAAAGCCGGGGGTAGATATCCCACCATCCTTGCTAAATATCTATAAGGAACTGCAGGCGGACCTGGGTTTTTCACCCCCGTCCCATGGCTGTTTAAGCGCTTGGGCCAGACAGGGTGTGCTTCTTCTAAATGCGGTGCTCACAGTAGAAGCGCATAAGGCTGCATCCCATCAGGGCAAGGGTTGGGAACGATTTACTGACAGGATCATCGATGTGCTGAATAATGATAAACAGGGAGTGGTATTTTTGTTATGGGGAAGTTACGCGCAAAAGAAGGGATCAATGATCGATAGGAACAGGCACTTGGTGTTGCAATCCCCACATCCCTCACCTCTCTCTGCCAGTAGAGGTTTTTTCGGCAATAAACACTTTTCCAGAACCAATGACTATTTGTTAGCTAATGGTGAGTCGCCTATTGATTGGCAGTTAGCGCAACATACTGAGTTAGATGGATAAAGGATGATTGATCAACATTGTGTAGTAATCGGCGCCAGCCATGCTGGTGTTTCTCTGGCGATGCAACTCAGAAAAGAAGGCTGGGAAGGCGCTATAAGCTTGATCGGCGCAGAGCGGGAGCTGCCATATCATCGGCCACCTTTGTCCAAAGAGCATCTCGCCGGTGATAAAGCGCTGGATGCGATGCGCCTGCGACCGGAAAAAATGTTCACTGATAATAATATCGACATTAAATTGGGCGTGACTGCTTTACAACTGGATGCAGAAAAGAGAAAGGTAAGTTTAAGCGATGGAGAAGACCTGGGCTTTGACAGACTGGCTCTGTGCACTGGCTCAAAAGTAAACATGATTCCACTTGGCGGTTCGCTGGAAAATATTTTCTATGTAAGAACTGCCGCAGATGTTTCCCTCATTAGACAGGTCATTCAGGACGCAAAACACGCAGTCATAATTGGAGCTGGTTATATTGGTCTGGAGACTGCGGCGGTACTCAGTAAATCAGGTCTAAATGTTACTGTAATTGAGATGGCAGACCGCATACTGCAACGAGTAACCAGTGAGCCCATGTCTGCTTATATCCAGGCGTTACACAGCCAACAAGGGGTAAGCATTCTTACTGCAACGGCAGTTGAGAGTATTGAAGGTCAACAAAAAGTTGAAAAAGTTATCTGCCAGGACGGAACCACCCTCCCTGCTGATCTGGTAATAGTGGGTGTCGGGGTTAGCCCCAATATTGCTTTAGCTGAATCAGCAGGAATTAAGGTAGGGCAAGGCATAGTTGTAAATGAATATACCCAGACTAGCAATGAGAATATTTTTGCTGCAGGGGATTGCACGATTCACCCCAGTAAGATTTATGATCGGCTGATTCGATTAGAGTCGGTGCAAAATGCTAATGATCAGGCTCGTGTTGCGGCGGCTAATATATGTGGAAAACAACAAATTTATGATGCTGTCCCCTGGTTCTGGTCCGATCAATACCAAGTCAAATTACAGATGAGTGGTTTAAGTCATGGAGCTGAAGAAATAGTTATGCGGGGTGATGCCTCCCTTGATAATGCAGAGGGTTTCACGCTTTTCTATTTAAAAGAAGGGATGCTTATTGCCGCCGATTGTGTTAGCAGACCGAAAGAATTTATGGTGAGCAAACAGTTGGTCAAAGATAAAGTTAAAATACCCGGGGGTGTTTTGTCAGATGAAGCCATCGAGCCGGCACAATTTATCGCCCATGCTAATTAATCCTCTCCAGCATAGATGCACCCGCTGGTGCAGGTTTCTTTAACTTCTATAGTGCATAGCTCAGGGAGCTTCGGCTTGAGCCTCGACCATATCCATCGTGCAATATTTTCACTGGTTGGGTTTTCGAGACCCGCAATCTCATTCAGGTAGTAATGATCCAGTTGTTTGCGAATTGGCTTAAACGCATTTGAAATGTCGGCATAATCCATTACCCAACCGCTTTCTTCGCCCACCGTGCCTGCTACGCTCACTTTTACCGCAAAAGAGTGGCCATGTAGCCGGGCACACTTGTGTTCCGCCGGCACATTCGGCAGCCGATGGGCAGCTTCAAAATTGAATTCTTTATAGATTCGCATGGATACGATCAGTACACGTTACAGGGGGCGCAAATGGTACAAACAGTTCCATTTTATGTACAGCCCTATTGACATATAATACCTGGAAAACATGTTCCAAGCGCCACGGATACTAAATCTACATGGCATCTGTAAATTCACTCAAAGCTATTCTTCGCTTTATGGTTGAAGGCAAGCGTCTGCCTTCCTACCTGGGAATATCTTTCGTTATATTTGTTTTATGGTTGCAGCTCGGCGCGCCTGATGTGGTTAATAATTTCATATTGCGCCTGGAGTATCTGGTCTATGACCAGCGATTCGCTCTTATGCCGAAGGCAGTTAAACCCGAAGCCAACAAGATCGTGATCGTCGATTTGGACGAGAGAAGTTTGCAAGCCGAAGGTCAGTATCCCTGAAACCGAATAAAGGTGGGCCAGCTCACTGAGAAGCTGAGAGATTATGGGGCCGTCGTTGTTGGTTTCGATATAACATTTCCGGAACCTGATCGAAGTCTTCGAGACTTACTCGAGCCCATAGATTTGAATCAGATAGATCCGGTTTTCAATGAAACCCTAAAAGAAATTGAGCCTGTTATCGATGCAGATCAATATTTTGCCAATGCGATGCAGAGTGGTATTGATGCTGTATTGGCAATTAATTTTAATCCTCAATCTAGCGCGGCTTACAATGAACTCCCGGATTCCATTGTCGACATTGCTCCCGAACTTGCGGAAACAATTTCGGTACGGGAAATGTCGGGCTTTACCGGAAATCTGAAAGTTCTGCAGGATGCGGCTGCAGGCAATGGCAGCATGAACCAGCAACCGGACGCCGATGGCATTGTTCGACGGGTTCCTCTTGTTATTCGATATGGTGATCAGCTTTACCCGACCCTGTCTTTGGAAATGGTAAGGGTGTTTAACTTTATTGATAACTATGAGTTGCTTACGGAATTTTATATCGACAATGACATAATCCGAGCTGTTCGAATCGGCTCCGGGCAATTTGCGTTCGAGGTGCCTACTGACCGAATGGGGCAGGTGCTAGTCCCTTATGTAGGTGGTACCTCCCTGAACAATAATGCACACTACCCTTATATTTCTGCCACTGATGTTTTGCGTGACTCATTAAGCGAGGAAGAGCGGGAAGCCTTGCAAACCAGTTTCGTTCTGGTTGGAACGAGTGCGCCGGGACTTGGTGATATTCGAGCAATGCCCTTGCAGCGGGTTTACCCCGGCGTGGAAGTTCACGCCAATATGCTGAATGGGCTACTAAATTCCTTCACAACTTTTGAAGTCGGGGAAGAGGACACTTCCACTGAATCAATGTTTTCCGGGATTGTGCCAGAAAGAAATACACAATTCCCCTACAAGCCAGACTGGGAATCTGGAGCACTGTTTACCGTAATATTGATTCTGGGGCTGGGTATGGCGATGGCATTCCCTCACATGGGCGCTCCGTCCATGGCTGCAACAGCGCTGCTCCTGCTGGTAGGCGTGGTATGGGCAAATTTCCAGGTTTGGGATCTCTACAAGATGGATTTCTCTCTGGTCTTGCTTTTGTTCTTGATTGTGGGCACAACCACGATAAACATGATTTACGGTTTCGTGGCAGAAAGCCAGATCAGGAAAACTATTAAGGGTATGTTCGATCAATATGTACCGCCGGCATATATCGATTCCATGCTGGAAGATCCGGATAACTATACCTTCGACGGCGAGAGTAAAGAGTTAACAGTTTTCTTTTGTGATATTAGAGACTTCACCACTATCTCTGAGGCGCTAAGTGCGAGTGAGTTGAAAATACTACTCAATGAGTTTTTTACGCCCATTACTGAAATTGTATTCAAGCATAACGGTACCATCGATAAGTATGTTGGCGATATGGTAATGGCTTTCTGGGGTGCGCCACTGGATGATCCTAATCATCGCTCCAATGCAATTCGGGCAACTCTCGAAATATTGGATAAAGTTGAGGAAATGAAACCCTTTTTCGCTGAGAAGGGTTATCCGGAGATAGCCATCGGCTGTGGTCTCAACTCAGGCTTCATGAATGTAGGTGACATGGGGTCCTCCTATCGACGCTCCTATACAGTCTTGGGTGATGCCGTTAACCTGGGGTCAAGACTTGAGGGTCTGACCAAGTTCTACGGAATTAAATTTCTGGTAGGCCAGGAGACGGCGCGACCGTTAATGGATCAGTTCCTGTTCCGTTCAATCGATAGAGTCAAGGTTAAGGGCAAACACGAGGCAATCGAATGTTACGAGCCTATGGGGGAGCTGGCAGAGGTTAGTGATGAAGTTAACGCCAGGGTGGCTGAGTACCATACGGCATTGGATGCCTATCTCCAGCAAAACTGGGTCGAAGCTGAGCAAAAATTTAATGCGTTGTCAGTAAAAGAGCCCGACACATTACTCTACAAGGTTTATCTCAAAAGGATCTATACTCTTCTGCGTGAAGACACTTTGCCGGAAGACTGGGATGGTGCCTTCACCCATACTTCAAAATAGCGCATAAAACCGAGTTATTTGCCTGGAAGCAGCGCCGTTGCTGAGCTTGTTGACATAAGCACTTAAGTCGGTACAATTCGCGTTCTCCTGTATCGGGTGGTTAGCTCAGTTGGGAGAGCGTCGCCCTTACAAGGCGAATGTCGGGGGTTCAAATCCCTCACCACCCACCAGATCATGCTATGAGTATGGCTATTTATAGCAGCTTGTTCGAAGTGGACCGGTAGTTCAGTTGGTTAGAATGCTGGCCTGTCACGCCAGAGGTCGCGGGTTCGAGTCCCGTCCGGTCCGCCACTTATTTTCCAGATTATCAACCTTGCTCTTTTCTGAGTATCACGCAGACTTATGTTCAGCGGATTAACTGTAAACCCTCCTGTGATCGAGAAAATTCAAACGGAATGGTGTGCTGCCATAGATTTCAGTGTGCTTCGCCTCGATTTAGTTTATCCACAACTTGGTGGCAACAAATTGTTCAAGCTGCTGCCGAATATTGATGTAGCAAGGAGATTGGGAAAAAAATCCCTGGCAAGCTTTGGCGGCGCTTATTCAAATCACTTAAGAGCGCTGGCCGCTGCCGGAAAAATTTTTGACATAAAGACAGTTGGTTTTGTGCGGGGAGAAATCATTACCCCACTAAATCCAGTTCTGGAGTTTGCGGTCAGTCAGGGAATGGAACTGATACCTGTTTCACGAACTGCCTACCGTAATAAGCATACTGCTGCATTTCTGGCTCAAATTCGAAAAAATTTTAACGATCCCTATATCATTCCGGAAGGCGGCAGTAACTTGCATGGTGTGCGAGGGTGTATGGAGATAGCAAAGTTTTTACTCGAGACAGCAGATGATAAGAAGAGGGTAGTAATGCTGGCATGTGGTACGGGTGCAACAATGAGTGGATTGATTGCCGGGTTACATTCCAGAGCTGCCAGTGAAACAAGAGTAATCGGTATTGCAGTATTAAAAGCGCCTGGCTACATAGAAAAACAAGTACAGAAATTTACTGAAGAGCTAACCAGTGGAGCGGCAGCATACCCTGTTGAATGGCAGGTTTTGGACGATTTTCATTGCGGTGGATACGGCAAGACTAGTGTGGAATTAAATACTTTTATTGATACTTGGCAGGCAAGCTCCCATGTGCCAATTGAACCGGTTTATACCGGGAAAATGTTTTGGGCCGTAAAACAGCTTTGTGAGAATGGTTTTTTTGCGGAGGGAAGCGAAGTTGTTTTGATTCACACTGGAGGTGTCTATGCGTGCCAATAGTTGATGAGAAATGAAATATATCGACCTTGGAAAAATTCACGAAACCAGTCGAATTGTTTCTATATTTTGTTTTTTCGTAACTTTGGCAATTTGTCTTGATTATTAGTTCGAATAAAAGCTTGTTTTGGGTAATAATCAAATAGATGATCGTTTGATTAATTCATAAACGTATTATGGTACATGTTATAATTCGTATCTGGTTAACTTGGTAAAAGAAGCATGTCTGAATTCAAGCGCATAGGGCTGATAGGTCGGCCGGGGCATAGCGGCGTGGTTGCTTCCTTGTCGCGACTGATCAGCTATCTGCACTCAAAAAACCTGTCCATCATGATGGATGAAGTGACATCTGAACTGATGGAAAACACGACTGTAGAAGTTGGCACGAGAATACAACTCAGTGCGAATTGTGATCTGGTTGTGGTGGTAGGCGGCGATGGCAGTATGCTTAATGCGGCAAAGAGTGTTGCTTCTGAAGGTGTTCCGGTAATTGGAATTAATCGCGGCAAACTGGGATTTCTTACGGATATCCTTCCTGATGAAATTGAGTTGCAGCTGGATGATGTGCTGGCTGGAAAATTTACAGTCGAAAATAGATTTCTATTGGATGTGCAGATTAATGACGGTAAAGAAAAGCAATCATTGGGATCGGCACTAAACGATGTTGTATTGCATCCTGGAAAAGCTGCGCAAATGATTGAGTTTGAACTTTTTGTCGATAATAAGTTTGTATACAGCCAGGAATCCGATGGTTTAATTGTAGCCACTCCGACAGGCTCAACAGCCTATTCACTGTCTGCAGGCGGACCGATAATGCACCCGGATTTAGATGCAATTGTACTGGTTCCCATGTACCCCCATTCCTTGAACAGTCGACCAATTGTGATAGATGGAGATAGTGAAATTAAGCTTGTGGTTGCTGCCAAAGAATCCCTTCAGCCGCAACTAAGTTGTGACGGCGATGTGCGTTATACTGCGTCAGCAGGAGACGAGATTTTCGTTACTAAAAATACGGTACCTCTAAAACTTATTCACCCGCCAAATCATAGTTTTTACCAGGCCTGTCGCAGTAAGCTGGGTTGGGGTAGTCGTTTAGTGAGGCCTGATGATTAAGGCCGCCAGTCTTAGCCTGGATATCGATCTGTTAAGTTATAGTGAATTCTTACGTAGGCAAGGTCTGCGGCATCGCATTGTTGAAGAATCAGGCGTGCAGATTATCTACGTCGAAGGCCAACGAGAAGCTGAGTTTATTCAACAGTCCTTGCAAAGCTTTCTCGATGGCACGGAAATAGGGGTACAACCTAGCCAGCAAAGTGGCAGTGGAGCGCCTCAGTTCAGAAAACTGGCAGTGGGATTATTGACGGCTTGTATTCAAAGCCCTGCGACAATGTTCCTGATTTTTGTTTCGCTCCTGGTGGCGGTAATAACGTCATTAGGCAGTGAAGTAAGTCGCCTGAGCTTTCTGTTCTATCCTCTTATTGCATCTTCCAGTCTTGGTGCCTTGCTGGCAGATATCACATCTCCAATGGTGGCGCTTGCTACCCTGACCCCCATGTTTTTGCATTTTGGGGAATTACATCTGGTATTCAATATGCTTTGGCTCTGGTACTTTGGTCGGCAATTGGAAGCGGTTCAGCCAATCTGGATGTTCCTGCTATTAATTGTTGTCACTGCATTTGTTAGTAATACAACACAATATCTGGCAATTGACTTTAATAATTTTGGAGGGATGTCTGGCGTGGTTTATGGCCTGGTCGGATATACTTGGGTAATTCATAGCTTTATGCCCAGAAGCTATCTTCTCATCAATACTAATATGTTCATTTTCTTTATTGTTGCGCTGATATTAATGGAGATTGTTGCGGGATCATGGATTGCAACTGCCGCCCATGTGGGTGGGCTGCTTGCGGGATTATTAATTGGACTACTTACAGTATTGTATTATCGACAAGTCTTGAAGCGCGAGGTTGTAGGGCGCAGTCGCCAAGGATTCTTTAATTAAATATGGAATCAATCGATCAGCAGTTATTTTCGAAACCACCTGCGTCACTGGAGGATTTGCTGGAGCAGATTTCTCCAACTATCTATAACAAATTGAGGACGGCAATAGAACTGCGGAAATGGGAAGATGGTTCAAGCCTGAACCAGGAACAGCTTGAGAATTGTATGCAGCTGCTCATACTCTACGAGGCCAGGGAACTCCCCGAGAGTGAGAGGACAGGCAGAAAAATTGAAAAATGCGATGACAGGGCTGTACCCATAAGCATTGGATTAAGTGTAAAAGAAGAACAATCATGAAAGCAGTTGCTGAAGGCACTTTGCGAAAAATGA
Source organism: Gammaproteobacteria bacterium (assembly GCA_028818225.1). Taxonomy (GTDB): domain Bacteria; phylum Pseudomonadota; class Gammaproteobacteria; order Pseudomonadales; family Pseudohongiellaceae; genus UBA9145. The sequence goes on from JAPPOG010000064.1 coordinate 36,491, forward strand.
AAACTCGCCTGGAGCAACCGGTGAGTTACAAAATTCCGTTGGGCGATAATGCGGTGGCGTTAAATCCCCTGATAAAAAAGCAAATCAAGCTGGAGTACAGCGGTAACATCTTCTGTGTGCATTGCGGAAGAAAATCCAATAAGAGTTTTAATCAGGGCTATTGTTATCCTTGCTTCCAGAAACTGGCGCAATGCGACTCCTGCATAATTCATCCAGAAAAATGTCATTTCGACCAGGGCACCTGTCGAGAACCTTCGTGGGGGGAAAAGTACTGCATGCAAGACCACATTGTGTATCTTGCAAACTCATCGGGACTCAAAGTGGGCATTACCCGTGCAACTCAGGTGCCTACTCGATGGATTGATCAAGGCGCTACCCAAGCTCTGGCAATAATTCGAGTCAGGAGTCGATTGCAATCAGGAACCCTGGAGGTGATGTTCAAGCAGCATGTTACAGATAAGACTAATTGGCGGGATATGCTGAAAGGAGAGGCGACCCCACTGGACATGATCGCGGAAAGTAAACGCCTGATTAAGGAATGTGACGCTGAGATTCAAGAGCTTGCAGATAGATTCGGTTTCTTTGCTATCAGCGTGTTGAATGGAATTGAGCCGGTAGAAATAAGCTATCCGGTAGAAACCTATCCGGAAAAGATAGTCTCTTTTAGTTTTGACAAAGAACCTGTGATCGAAGGCAAGCTCATGGGAGTCAAGGGGCAGTATCTAATCTTCGACACTGGAGTGATAAATTTACGGCGGTTTTCCGGTTATGAGATTAAGCTTAGCCACTAAGTAAAAAGGAATTTTTGCAGATGAAAAATGCCCAGGCACGAACCACCTACCTGAAAGATTATCAGCCGCCAAATTTTCTTATAGAAAAAACTGATCTGGAGATTGATCTCTATGAAGATCATGCCAGAGTAATCTCGCGTCTGCTATTTAGATTGAATGATTCTGCGGTGGGCGTAGATGAGAGCAATACTCTGATACTCCATGGTCATGATCTGCTACTGGAAAAGTTATGCATTAATGATAAGGAACTGAGTGAGCAAGACTTTCTTGTCGACGAAGAGCAACTGACAATTCCAAATCTTGTTGAGTTGCTGGGTGGTCCTGCTATTACCTTTAGTTTCGAGTGTCATACGCGAATCGAGCCTCAGAATAATACCGCTCTTGAAGGGCTCTACAAATCCAAAAAAATGTTCTGTACTCAATGTGAGGCAGAGGGATTCAGGCGGATTACTTATTATCTGGATCGACCCGATGTGATGTCTTTGTTCACAACGAAGATTAGTGCTGACAAATCCAGGTATCCGGTTCTCTTATCCAATGGCAACAAAATAGGTAGCGGTGAAGTAGCGGGGGATATATCTCGGCATTGGGTTAAATGGGAGGATCCCTTCAAGAAACCCAGTTATCTATTTGCATTGGTAGCGGGTGATTTGGTCAGCCTTGATGATAGGTTTACTACTTGTAGCGGCAGGCAAATCAGTTTACAGATCTTTGTCGAAGAAAAGGATCTCGACAAGTGTGATCATGCCATGTTGTCACTTAAAAATGCGATGCGTTGGGATGAAGAAATCTACGGGCGGGAATACGACCTGGATATTTTTATGATTGTCGCAGTCGATGACTTCAACATGGGTGCGATGGAGAATAAAGGTCTCAATATATTTAATACGTCATGCGTGTTGGCGAATCCGAAAACGACTACAGATTCCGCTTTTCAGCGAGTCGAAGCAGTTGTGGCTCATGAATACTTCCATAACTGGTCAGGTAATCGAGTTACCTGCCGGGACTGGTTTCAATTAAGCCTGAAAGAGGGCTTCACAGTGTTTCGGGATTCGGAATTTTCTGCCGATATGGGTTCGCGCACAGTTAAACGTGTCGAGGATGTTGCTTTTCTAAAGACTGTGCAGTTCGCGGAAGATGCTGGACCCATGGCTCATTCGGTCAGGCCTGACTCCTACATGGAGATCTCCAATTTTTACACAGTAACAATTTATGAGAAGGGTGCTGAAGTCGTTCGCATGATTCATCAAATTTTAGGTGAAGAAAAATTTCGCAGAGGTTCAGATCTTTATTTTGAGCGCCATGATGGTAAGGCCGCTACAACTGAAGACTTTGTTAAAGCCATGGAAGAGGCTAGCGGCATTGACTTGCAACAATTTCGACGCTGGTATAGTCAGGCAGGAACGCCTGAATTGAAAATTTCGGGCAGTTACGATGCTAACGATCAAACCTTTAGCCTGAAAGTTGAACAAGACTGTCCATCCACTCCGGGGCAAACTAAAAAAGAACCTTTTTACATTCCGTTGCGCCTGGGATTGCTTAACAACCAAGGTGAAGAATTGGAGTTAATGGTAAGGGGCAGATCTGATATCGCCACGAATATTGATATCGTTTTGCCCATAACAGCCAAAGCTGAGGAATTCGTATTCGAGAATATTCCTGAGGCGCCAGTTCCTTCATTATTAAGAGGGTTCAGTGCGCCGGTTCGAATGGATTATCCCTATACCAGGGAACAGCTGTATTTTTTAATGGTGCATGATTCGGATGGCTTTAACCGCTGGAATGCCTCCCAATTGCTGGCAATTGATGTGTTGAGGGAGCTACAAGAATCACCTGCTGCCGAGATACCGGCTTTACTGGAAAATGCATTTAAAGGCGTATTGGAAAGCGCGTTAGAGGATAATTCCGTCGATAAGGCTATGTTAGCGCATTTACTTGCGCTGCCTGGCGAGGGTTTTCTGATCGAGCAGGCTGCTACTGCCGATGTAGACGCGATACACAATGTAAGAGAGAAGCTCGCTAACCATTTAGCACATACCCAAAAGGATTTGTTCGCAGGTGTTTATGCTACTAACGTCTCAGAAGAGCCGTATCGGGCAGATGCCCAAGCTATTGCCAGGAGAGCACTTAAAAATCTCGCTTTGAGCTACCTGGCCAGAACCGAAGATCAGGCATGGCTGGAGAAATGCCTGGAACAATTCGGTGGCGCAACCAATATGACTGATCAGGCCTCGGCGCTTCGCAGTCTGGTTAACAGTGAGAGTGCATTCGGCAAAAGTCTTGGTCGACGAGCACTGGATGAATTCTACAGTCAGTGGCAACACGAGCCCTTGGTAGTCGATCAGTGGTTTACAGTTCAGGCTACCTGCCAGAATCGAGAAACTCTCGACCGAGTTAAATGGTTGCTGCAGCATGAAGCATTTGACCTCAGGAATCCAAATAAAGTGCGTTCATTAATCGGGGCCTTTTGTGGTCAGAATCACACTGGCTTTCATGCAGAGAGCGGCGAGGGATATGAATTTTTGGGGGACAGAATACTGGAGTTAGATAAACTGAATCCGCAGATTGCGGCGAGACTGTTAACACCTCTTACCCGATGGAAAAAACATAATGCCAAGAGGCAGGCTCTTATGCAGGCGCAGTTGCAGCGAATTAAAACCAGCGCAGATATTTCGAAAGATGTATTCGAAGTGGCAGAGAAAAGTACAATTTAGATTATGTAATCAGGAAAAAAGGGTGCTTGGGCACCCTTTTTTGTATGCAATCAGGCCACATCCTGAATATTCGTTAATGGAATACTCTTGGCCCGCTCCGATGCTTCCATAAATTCTTCGATCTGATCGAAATTCAGATAACGATAAATATTGTCCTCCATGGTATTTATGCTTGCCATGTACTTCATGTATTCATCCATAGTAGGGATTTTTCCCATTGCCGAACTTACGGCCGCTAATTCCGACGAGGCAAGGAACACATTAGCGCCTTGACCGAGTCGATTCGGAAAGTTGCGGGTAGAGGTGGAAACTACGGTGGAATTCGCAGCGACTCTCGCCTGGTTACCCATGCAAAGTGAACAACCGGGCATTTCAGTTCTGGCTCCGGCTACTCCAAAGATATTGTAAACCCCTTCTTCAGTTAGCTGGTGTTCATCCATCTTGGTAGGCGGAGCAATCCATAGTCGGGTTGGTAGGGCGCCATCCATTTGCTTTAATACTTCAGCTGCTGCGCGGAAATGGCCAATATTGGTCATGCAGGATCCAATAAAAACTTCGTCGATAGTTGTTCCCTGTACTTCAGACAAAGGTTTAATGTCATCAGGGTCGTTGGGGCAAGCCAATAGTGGTTCTTTGATTTCGTTTAGATTGATTTCGATGATTTTATGGTATTCCGCATCGGTATCTGGTTCCATCAGGACTGGATTTTCCAACCATTCCTCCATGGCCCGAGCCCGGCGTTCCAGAGTTCTTGCATCCTGGTAACCATTAGCAATCATCCAGCGTAATAGCGTGACGTTGGAATTGAAGTATTCGATGATTGGCTCTTTATCCAGGCGGATAGTGCAGCCACCCGCTGAGCGCTCTGCGGAAGCGTCAGAAATTTCGAAGGCCTGCTCAACTTTAAGATTGGGTAATCCTTCGATTTCCAGAATGCGACCGGAGAAAATATTTTTCTTACCTTTTTTCTCAATGGTCAGGTCGCCTGACTGAATGGCGGCATAGGGAATTGCATTGACCAGGTCCCGGAGGGTAATTCCTGGCTGCATTTCCCCGGTAAAGCGGACTAATACGGATTCGGGCATATCCAGTGGCATGACACCTGTCGCAGCGGCAAAGGCTACGAGCCCAGAGCCGGCAGGAAAAGAGATACCAATTGGGAAACGGGTATGGGAATCGCCTCCGGTGCCAACGGTGTCAGGCAGCAGCATGCGGTTCAGCCAGGAATGAATAATCCCGTCGCCCGGCCGCAGTGAAACGCCGCCACGGGTTTGAATAAAATCAGGCAGAGTATGCTGCGTTTCGATATCAACTGGTTTAGGGTAGGCGGCAGTATGACAAAAGGATTGCATGACCAGATCTGCAGAAAAACCAAGACAGGCCAGGTCTTTCAGTTCATCCCGAGTCATAGGTCCCGTTGTGTCCTGGCTGCCAACGGTGGTCATTCGGGGTTCGCAATAACTGCCAGGTCGCACACCGTCCAGGCCACAAGCCTTACCCACCATTTTCTGGGCCAGGGTAAAGCCCTTGTCAGATTCCTGCCCCTGGACAGGAGAGCGAAATACCTCGGAAGGGCCAAGATTCAATTCATCTCTGGCGCGCTGAGTCAGGCCGCGACCAATGATAAGGGGAATACGACCGCCGGCACGAACTTCATCAAGCAGCACTTCAGTCTTTAATTCGAATTCTGTTACCAGTTCGCCTGAATCATGACGGGTTATTTTTCCCGCATAAACATCGATATCGATAATGTCGCCGGTGATTAATCCATCGACATCGCATTCGAATGGAAGGGCGCCGGCATCCTCCATGGTATTGAAGAAGATTGGGGCAATCTTGCCGCCGATACAAACACCGCCATCTCTCTTATTAGGAATGTGTGGAATGTCGTCCCCGATAAACCAAAGCACTGAATTGGTAGCTGACTTTCGGGATGAGCCTGTCCCCATTACATCGCCAACCAGGGCAACTGGAAAGCCTGTTTCCTCCAGCTCATTAATTTGTTGCTCAGCGTTGGTAATTCCGTCCCTGGGGTTCTTATACATCGCCTTGGCATGGAGAGGGATGTCCGGTCGTGACCAGGCATCCTGTGCCGGCGAGAGGTCGTCAGTATTAGTTTCTCCGGGCACTTTAAAAACAGCAACCGTTAGCTTTTCTGGAACCTCTGGTTTGTTGGTGAACCAGTCTGCATTCGCCCACGAATCCAGTACGCGCTGCGCTTCGTTATTTCCATTCCTGGCTTTTTCGGCCACATCGTGGAATGCATCAAACATTAGCAAGGTGTGGCATAACTCATTTGCTGATGCAGCAGCTAAATCAACATCGTCCAACAGGTCAACTAAAGTGGCGATATTGTAACCACCCAGCATCGTTCCCAATAATTCAACAGCAAGATTTTTGTCGATCAGGGGAGATTCGGCTTCGCCTCTGGTAATGGCGGAAAGGAAGGCTGCTTTTACGTAGGCAGCTTCATCCACTCCCGGTGGAACTCGATTGGAAATTAGATCCAGAATAAATTCTTCTTCGCCAGCTGGAGGTTCTTTAAGTAATTCAACGAGGCCGGCTACCTGTTCCGCCGATAAGGGTTTGGGAACCACTCCTATTTCGGCTCGTTCGGCTACGTGTTTTCTATACTCTTCTAACACGAATAACTCCTCATAATTTGTAACTGCAAGCCAGATTATTGAGCGTAAGGGATTAGACTCTAAACATGACGTTTAAGAGTCCTTGCTCGGTATCACTTACAGGTGGAATTCAGTAAACAGGCTGCTGGTAACTAATTGAGTTGTTCTTGAAATGCGAAATCAAACTTTTAATTCAATGCCAAAGCAGTCGTTTAAATCTGGCACGTATTCTATTGTAAAACCACAAAAAAATCCAGTTGACAGCGCTGCTGAGAGCAGCGCAGGCCGCTGCCAGTCTTGGTTTCCGTTGGTTTACAATTTCCGCAGACTTGTTAAAGTCTAGTCTCATTTTTCCGATTTAAGCAGTACCACCAGTCAAGTCTTCATGGCATGAATAACCCTAAAACACCCTGTATTGGCATTTGCTCTACCACGTCTTTGGGTGACTCAGTTTGCCGTGGCTGTAAGCGTTATTCCTTCGAAGTTATAAACTGGAATACTTACGATTCAAAAAGTAAAACGGCGGTGCTTAAACGCATTGAGAAACTGAATTGCCAGATCCTTGAAAGCAAACTGCGAATTTTTTCAGTACCTAACTTAAAACTAGGGCTCAAGAGAGCGAACGTGCCATTCAATGAAGAGTTGTCACCTTATTGCTGGTTACATAACTTGCTGAAAAAGAATCATAAGCAGATAAAAAGTTTGAAAGATTATGGTGCTTATGTGTTACCAGATTTTGAAGGGTATTCACTGGAAAAACTGTGCCAATTAGTTGAGCAGGAATTGCTTACTCTGTGCCAGGCTCATTTCGAGCGCTATTACGAACTTCCCCGCAACGACGCAGATTCAGCTTCGGCCTAATTTGTCAGAGGTTCGGAACGCAGCGCTGCTTCGCTGTTCTGTATTTCCACGTACCAGAGCTTTTGATCCCAGTCACCAAGGACAATGCGCTTGTGTTCGATTGCGGCAGAGTTTGTTGAAGCCGATGAAACTACATGCATGGCTGGTCGATGGGTATGTCCATGGATAAGCGTCAGATGCTTACTCTCTGTAAATAGCTTTTGTACAGCGTCAGCATTTACATCCATGATTTCCGTGGTTTTCTGCCCAGTAGCCAATTGACTTTGGCGACGGGCTTCACGGGCATAGGCAATGCGCTCGTCAACAGTTTTGGCAAGAAATTCTGCTTGCCAGTCTGGATTGCGGACCATTGTTCGAAAAAGTTGGTAGTCGATGTCATCGGTGCAGAGGGTATCTCCATGAAGTAAAAGCGCCCTGAAATTTCCAGCAGTGAGCTCAAAAGGGTCCGGAATAAGGCTCATATCGCATTGCTGTGCGAAGGATTCGCCAATCAGGAAATCGCGATTACCGTGCATAAGAAAGACATCGCTGCCTGCCTTGCTGAACTCCGCCAGGGAAATTGCAATTTCTTGCGCTAAAGGAGTCTGGGCGTCATCACCAATCCACACCTCAAACAAGTCGCCAAGAATATAGAGAGATGTGCAATTTGCTTGATTACTGAGCAAGAAATTTTTGAATGCAGCCGTAATGTCCGGCCTTTGCTCCTCGAGATGCAGATCGGAGATTAATAAAACGCGCTCAGCCAAAGCTAATCTTCTTTTACTTCCGTTGATTCGATTATGACATCGGCTACAGGCACATCCTGATGACCGGAATGCGAGCCTGTTTCACAGCCCTTAATTTTATTAACTACATCCATGCCATCTACCACGCGGCCTATGACCGCATAACCCCAGCCCTGAGGGGATTTATCGCGGTGATCGAGGAATAAATTGTCAGCAACATTGATGAAAAATTGAGATGAGGCCGAATGTGGATCAGTGGTTCGTGCCATGGCGACAGTGCCGGTGAGATTCGATAGCCCGTTAGATGCTTCATTTTCAATAGGATCGCCATTAGCTTTTTGCGCCATTCCCGGTTCAAATCCTCCTCCCTGAATCATGAAATTATCGATTACCCGATGGAAAATTGTGCCGTCATAGAAGTCATCTTTCGCATATTGCAGGAAATTAGCAGCCGAATTTGGTGCTTTTTCGAAATCCAGTTCGATACTGATCTGGCCATAGTTGGTGGAAAATACAATCATGATGACTCCCAGAAGGCGATTCCTTTATAAGTTTTTGTTAATGCTTAGAGGTAGAGCAGTTATAATAAGGTTTTTACAAATCTCTAGAAAGCCCCGAGTTTTTTCCGTAATTCTCACCAGAAGACACATAGATTTAGTTAATGACCGAGTCAGAAAAGGAAAGTCGTAGCGTTGCGCATGCTGTGGCACCGTCGAATTTTATACGCAATATGATTGCCGAGGACCTTGCTGCTGATAAGCACGGGGGTCGCGTGCATACCCGCTTCCCGCCGGAACCGAATGGTTATCTGCATATCGGTCACGCTAAATCCATTTGTCTCAACTTTTCAGTGGCAGCGGAAAATAAAGGTCATTGTAATTTACGCTTTGACGATACCAATCCAGCTAAAGAGAGCCAGGAATACGTGGATGCGATCAAAGATAATATCAAGTGGCTGGGGTTCGAATGGCATGGTGAAGTGCGGTATTCCTCGGGCTATTTTGAGTATCTTTACAGATTTGCCGTGCAGCTTATTGAGAACGGCCTGGCCTATGTCGATAGCCTGAGTCCGGATGAGGCGCGGGAATATCGAGGCACCCTGACAGAACCGGGCAAAAACAGCCCTGATCGAGGTCGTTCGATTGAGGATAATCTCGAATTATTTGAGCGCATGCGAGCAGGGGAGTTTGAGGACGCCAGTTACTCCCTGCGCGCCAGGATAGATATGGCCGCCCCGAATATAAACATGCGTGATCCGGTACTTTATCGCATTCGTCACATCGCCCATCACCAGACCGGGGATCAGTGGTGTATATATCCGACTTATGATTATACCCACTGCATTTCTGATGCGATTGAAAACATTACCCATTCTCTCTGTACTCTGGAGTTTGAGGACCATCGCCCGCTTTATGACTGGATACTCAACAACCTCGATATTGCATCATTGCGGGAGGTGAGTGATCTGGGTAAGCAAGATGTGAAATATGTGCTTCCACAGCAGACAGAGTTTGCCAAGTTAAAACTTAACTACACCATTATGGGCAAGCGAAACCTCAAAGAAATGGTAGATACAGGTGTGGTTACTGGCTGGGACGATCCGCGCATGCCTACTCTGGCTGGTATGCGTAGAAGAGGATTCACTCCAGCGTCAATCAGGAATTTTTGTGAAAGCGTAGGAGTAAGTCGTTCAGAAAGCATTGTTGATATGAGCATGCTGGAACATGCAATCAGGGAAGATCTGGATCGAAATGCCCCCCGTGCTATGTGTGTACTGAAGCCTTTGAAAGTTTCGCTGGAGAATCTGGATGAAGGCCATCGAGAAATTCTTAGTCTGCAAAATCATCCAAAAAATGAGTTGATGGGGCGCAGAGACGTGCCGTTTACCCGTGATATATATATAGATAGAGCGGACTTCGAAGAAGAGCCACCCGCTGGATTCAAGCGTCTCGTTGCGGGTGGTGAAGTTCGATTGCGTGGGTCTTATGTAATCAAATGTATGGATGTGGTCAAAGATGCCAATGGTGAGATTACCGAACTCAAGTGTTCCGTTGATAAAGATACATTGGGAAAGAAGCCGGAGGGGCGAAAGGTAAAAGGCGTCATTCACTGGGTATCGGCGTCTGAAGGTATTCCAATTTCAATTCGGTTGTACGATCGCCTTTTTAATGTTGAGAATCCCGAATCCAAAGATATAGAAGATTATCGCGATTGCCTTAATCCCAACTCGCTTATCGAAGTAACCGGCAGTATTGTGGAACCTTCTGTATTAAATGAAAGTGCATCGCCAAACTTTCAATTCGAAAGAGAAGGCTACTTCTGTATAGATCACAAAGACAGCACTGAAAATGATCCGATTTTTAATCGCACTATTACTCTACGCGACTCCTGGTCGGCCTAGTTGGATCAATTGAGATGTTAAAGATTTACAACACCATGACTCAGGCGAAAGAAGATTTTCGCCCAATTGATGAAGGCAAAGTGCGTATCTATGTTTGTGGACTGACTGTCTATGACTACACCCATCTGGGTCATGCACGCATGCTAATGGCATTCGATGTTATCGTGCGCTATCTACGTGCCCGTGGTTTCGATGTAACTTATGTGCGCAACATTACCGATATCGATGACAAAATCTTGCAACGGGCGGAAGAAAACAAGGAATTGTTTTCGGATTTAACTGCTCGCTTTATTGATGCGATGCATGAAGATGAAAAAGCGCTGGGGATTCTGCCTCCCGATGAAGAACCCCGGGCAACTGGCCATATTGAGCAAATAATTGCCATGATCGAAGTACTTGTCGCAAGGGAGTTCGCCTACCGGGCAGATAATGGCGACGTTTATTTTTCTGTAATGCGGTTTCCTGATTACGGGAAGCTGTCCAAGAAGAAAATGGATGAACTCTTGGATGGCGCTCGCATCGAAGTCGGCGAGTTAAAGAAAGATCCCAGAGACTTCGTGTTATGGAAATCTTCCCCCGATGATGGAGTTGGCTGGGACTCTCCCTGGGGCTACGGCCGTCCTGGATGGCATATTGAATGCTCGGCTATGTCGACGGTCGCATTGGGAAATAATTTCGATATTCATGGCGGCGGTACAGACTTGCTCTTTCCTCATCATGAAAATGAAATAGCCCAGTCTGAATGTGCGACTGATGAGAAGTTCGCCAACATCTGGATGCACAATGGGCCGTTACGTGTCGATAATGAAAAAATGTCGAAGTCGTTAGGAAACTTTTTTACGGTGCGCGAAGTATTGAAAAAATACAATGCTGAGGTAGTGCGCCACGTCTTAATAGCAAGTCACTATAGAAGTCCGATTAATTACTCTGAGCAAAGTCTGCAGCAGTCAGCCAAAGCTCTGGAAAGACTCTATATTGCTTTGCAAGACCTGGATATCGATAACGCAAAAAGCCTCACTAATAGCCGTTTTGAAAAAGCATTTTTTGCAGCGATGGATGATGATTTTAATACCGCCGAAGCTTTTGGTGTCCTTTTTGAGTTGGTCTCGGAAATTAATAAACAGAAAGACCAAGATACTGATCTGGCGAATCAGCTTGGCAAGCTACTGGTCAGACTGGGTGGAATCCTGGGTATACTGCAATCAAGTCCAACGACGTTTTTACAGAGTGATCAGTCAGTGGAGCTGGATGCTGCCGCCATTGATCAGCTCATACTGGATAGAGAGCAGGCGAGAGCTAACAAAAACTGGCGCAGGGCAGATGAAATCCGGGATCAGTTAGCGGCAATGAAAGTCGTTGTCGAAGATGGTGCCGATGGCAGCAGCTGGCGAATAGAGAGATAGCTGTTAACTGCTAAACCAGGTAGATTCGTAAACTTTGCTTGCGCTTAGCCGAAAAACAGCATTAACGAATCGATTCATAGCCTTGAAGCCAAACTAAACCAGGTATGAGAAAGATAGGAAGAACGACGAATATTCAGCTATAACCGGGCCTAAACTCCAATTGACGGGCCTAAATGACGCGAGTATTATGCCGTCCTCTTAAAATAGCGACTTGGAAATTCGGGGTATAGCGCAGTCTGGTAGCGCGCTTGCTTTGGGAGCAAGATGTCGGGAGTTCAAATCTCTCTACCCCGACCAATTCCTTCGATGCTATTTTGGATACCCGCTCAATGGTGACTGTAGCTCAGTTGGTAGAGCCCCGGACTGTGACTCCGGTTGTCGTGGGTTCGAGCCCCATCAGTCACCCCATATTCTCGTCAATTTTTTCTTCAAGCCTGAATCCAGTTAGGGCATAGTCAGGCCACACCGGTCAGGGTCGCGATGGCTGAGAGAAAACATAAAACCATCGACGGGGAGCGCACAGCGGTTTCTGAATTAAATCTGGAAACGCCGTTTGAGTCTGCTTCAAGGTCGAAGGGCTTCATGGCAAAACTGGTAACGGTTTATAAAAACCTGTCACTGGTAATGGCTGGTATGTATACGGGTTTAAATTGCTATGGCACACCGCATTCTCACCGCGCAACCGATGAAGACGGAGATAAGCCCGACAACAGGCCAATCTGATGGTCCCTCCTGGTCCATTCTCATGAATCGTGTACAATACGCGGCTTTTCGGCGACAGTGGATATTTAGCGCAGCGAACGCACTGATGGCAGGAAGCGAAACAAGGCTTCTGCGCCCGCAGCTCATCTGGGTGAGACCGAGCGCTTAGGAAGCGAAAGCTGCCTGCGTAAGGCGAACGACGCCAAGCTGTGATTGGCGGCTGGGTAGAGTCCCGGCCCGAAAAATAAGCTGTGCTTCATTCAGCAGCTTGGATACACAATAGGCTTTGAGCAGTTCAAGGTTTCTGCGCCCGTAGCTCAACCGGATAGAGCACCGGCCTTCTAAGCCGGGGGTTGGAGGTTCGAGTCCTCCCGGGCGCGCCATACTAATAAAGGGCCATGACAGGCCCTTTTTTAGTCCGTAGCCGGGAGTAATCGAGAGCCATCAGAGCGCGCTAGATGGGTCAGCAAGACTGCCAATGCTGAGCGCTGTCCCGCTGGGGCGAAGAAGCTAGCTAGGCTCTGCAGCAGTGCTGGCCAGCGCTCAGATCTCTTTAGCCTGCAACCCCGGATTGCTTGTGCGGCAAGGCAAATCTGCTGGCTGCTTGCCTACCTCTCCAGGCCGAAAATTAAAGCTTGTCGTGATCCTGTGTTACCGGGAAATCTTCACTGGTGAGTCGCTCAGTCTCACTCTTCCGAGGGGTACCATCAAAGTCCCGAGCTACTGTGCAAAACTTGGTCAATACTGAACGATAATTGATCAAATATGATCAAAAAATAAGCAATTTGCTCGTGGGGCAACGCCAAGCCACCAAATCAGCGATAAACCCCAAAAAACACAATCCTCGAAAAAACAACAATTTACTAAAGAAACTTAGAGTAACGCCGACACAATAAGCAGCAACATACCTAAAGTGGCCTAGGTTAGGATTGATTTCTTAGCGCTAGGCCGTTTTTTTTGCTGTTGATCAGAGAGAATCACCACTAAACCCCGGAATTTGATCCAGTTTTTCCTTTGGTACGGCAATTATGTCGTCCTGACCGGACTGTCTCCATTCGGTAAAGGCCACAATTCTGTATTCGCCCGTACGTTTTGCCTTTGAGCCGCGCTTTTTCGCTTTGCTTCCATCCGGATTACGGCTATCAAAACGGAGTAACTGGTAATCAGAGGGCAGTGTTTCCCTGAATGCTTGCAGACTGGCGAAGGAGTGCTCTTTACCATAACTAATTTCGCACACCAGCACCGGTCGGTGCCTGGATAGGGTAGTGCTAAGGCCTTTCAAGACCTTGTGCTCAAAGCCCTCCACATCAATCTTCATTAACTGTACGCTGTATTCAGGGTTTGTCGCAAAATATGTATCGCCGGGCATAAGCGCCAGCTTTTCCGAGGGGATATTTCCTTTCTCGGTAGTGCTGGCATCAAAAGAGCCAATACCCTGATTCCTGCCTGTGGGCGCATAGAAGTCAAGATTTTCTACGCGATCACTTAAGGCAACGTCCACGACCTGGATGTTGTCGATATTATTAAGGGCAATATGATGTTTTAACCGTTGGCTGACTTTGGCAAATGGTTCGAATGCGATAACTTGCGGAGCGTAATTTGACATAAACAGAGAATGCTGACCTATATTGGCACCGACATCGATAAACGCATTATGCTGCATAGAATCTGCATTCACTTTTAACGCTATCCATGTGTCGCGAAGGAAAAAAAGCAGTGGTTTTTCGAAGGCGCCATAGAATAGGATATTTGCTTCAATGCTGTTGTTGAGGTTCCCTTCGTAGTTCAGTCCGAAAAAATCAGCTGAAAAGGCAAAATCTGGAGTCTTACCGGCTTTACACAGCTGTCGATACAGCAGTTTTCTCCAGCCAAGGTTGAGCCTGGCAGTAGGCCAGAGGATTCGTGCAAAATGCGCTGCTATTCTCATGGTTTTTCGTGGCGCTCTGCTGGAGGCTGGTAGGGAAAAGGTTTCAAGCTGGCCTTCAGATAGAGCGGGTGTGCCGGTTCAAGGGATTGATTGAGCTTCAGGCAATAGGGATTAGCCAAATTTTTGAGCACGGTTGCCGCTCTGTCGCGGAAGCGCCCGATAGAGCCCCAGCAAGCAATAGTTTTATCACTCCGTTGCTGAGCTGCTTTGATCCATCGGTCATTGGCTGTGCCCACCGGATCAGGGGCAGCTTTTAAATCAGCCGGATAGGTTGCGCGATAAGCGAATAGATTAACGATCTCCATGGAATTAAAACCCCAGGCTCTGGCGAAGCCGACACAGCGCCTTATCGTTGGATCGTCTTTTTTGTGATCTGCTGTGGAAGGATTCAGTCCAACAAACAGCACGCGGCCGTTACCTCCTTTCCATCTTCTTTCCAGGCTGTAGCGGTAGTTGCCGCAAGCAGAAAATTGAGCATTTTGTGAAACGTATTGCATTTTGAAACTGAAGATAACTCCTGGTGCTGGCAATTTTCAGAGTATCGATAATAATTAACCTAGCTACTCGATAAAAACAGTCTTCGCCAAGCCTTGGTTGGCTCGCTTAGATGTCGAACAGGCTGCCGGGAGGAGAATCTCCTCCTAGCGCTAGCTCCCTCTCAAAAACAATTACTAAATTTCTTGTCGCAATCACAGCCTTGATTCCGAGTAACAGTTGCGGACTTAATATAGCTGGTTTAATGTTCTTGCGCTTTCTTCGTGTGCAAAAATTCAGGTGCAGCATGCTGGCAATTATAGGTGGGACTGGTCTCTCACAGATAGAAGGATTTAAATCCGCTGGGTTCAAGCGAGTTGCCACACCTTTCTCAGAAAAGAGAGTTGCAGTGGAATTGCTGCAGCAGGGGAGCCAGATCATCGCCTTTCTGCCAAGGCATGGTAAAAATCATGTCATCCCTCCCCATAAGATTAATTATCGAGCCAACATTTGGGCGCTTCATCAGATAGGCATCACCAACATCATTGCGATTAACGCTGTCGGTGGTATTCATCCCGAAAGCGGGCCTGGAAGTTTTGTGCTGCCAGATCAAATTATTGACTACACCTACTCTCGCGCTGGCACTTTCTTTGAGGAATCTCTTGAGTTTGTAACCCACACAGATTTTACGGAGCCATTCTCCCATGAATTGCGGACTATGCTAGATAATGCATTTCAACTTGCCAACCAAGAAGCAGAAGGTAGTAAACGTTTATTAGATAAAGGTGTCTATGGGGTGATGCAGGGACCGCGCTTGGAGACGGCTGCAGAAATCAGGCGCCTGCAACAAGATGGATGTGACATAGTCGGCATGACTGGTATGCCGGAGGCTGCACTGGCGCGGGAATTGAAATTAAATTATGCAATGCTGGCACTTTCCGTAAATTGGGCTGCGGGAATCGGAGAATCAGAAATTCTGATGTCAGAAATCGAAGCCAATGTGAAGGTAGGGATGGATTTCGTTCTCGCAGTGGTAAAAAAACTAATCAATCAATACTAGAATTCTTCGTCGTTTGCAGATGCCAATGGCACAGGTGGCACTGTATAAGGCTCTACCTGGATGACCAGTCCCATAGCAGGATGATCAAGATAGTGAAATTCTGTGCTGCGCATTTCGCGGGATTGTGTCATCTGGTAAATCATGATCGGGAAATAATCCAGTCCGGTATTTTCTTGAATTGCGTCCTCCGCAACGGCGTTTGGAACCGCAGGAAGCTCCCATGCAGCATCTTCGTTTTCGACAATACTGAATTCGGTTAACCATAGATTGGTATCGATGACTACGCGATCTTCATTTTCATTGAAACGTATTGTCAAGCTGCCCTGCAGTTCATGCTGATCGCCATAGGCGAGACCGCCTTCAATATACACCGGAATTGAATTTTCAGGTTGTACGACCGCTTGTCTCCACAAGCCGTGAAATAATAAGCGGTGGTCTGCCGATCGCTCTAGCCTTTGATTGGTTTGCCGGAATTCACTTTCTGAAGTTGGTAGTAGTAAAAAATCTTCCCGCAAGAAGTCGAACAGGCTGAAGCCTGGACCGCGAGTTGCAGGCGCGGGTCCGATGGCTGCGATAGACTCGGCCCGGATGCGCGCCTCTAATTCCTCCGGATCAGGAAGCTCGTCTTCTGTTGTCAAAAATAAACTTGAAGACGCAAGAGTCAGGTCATTTGTGCGCAGCAAATCCGCTAGTTCGTTCAGTCTGCGCATGCGGTCTGGATAGGAGAGTTCCGTGCGTTCTGCCTGCCATTGCTCTTCAAGTCGATCCAAACTGTTTTCATTAGTAAAAATGGAAACCTCAATCTGGAACCATCGATCTTGGGCAAATACTGCTGAATTCGCCGCTATGGGAATGAGGACAATAGAAATCTTAAGCAATAATTTTCTCATCATACCTTTTGTAAACTATGCCGCCTGCTGCTGATTCATTTTAAACTTATCCAAAACAGAATTAATAAATAGTAGTTTTGCGTCGGCATCTTTGCTTGCATGAACGAATTGTAACTGATTGCCATGGCTTAGTTTGAACTGCACAGGATCATCCTGAATCAGTTGTACCAGGGATAGCGGATCGACTCCGGTATTTGCATTGAACTCGATTCTGCCGGAACTCACATTGGCGTCGATTTTCTTGATACCAAACTTTTGCGCTCTTAGCTTCAGTTCAGTTAGACGGAATAATAACTTGAGAGGTTCCGGTAGTAAGCCGAATCTGTCGATCATTTCAACTTGTAATTCCCGCAATTCCTCCAGATCTGCAGATGAAGCTATGCGCTTATACATGATTAGTCGAGTGTGTATGTCCGGCAAATAGTTTTCAGGAATCAATGCAGGAATGCGTAAATTAACTTCTATGGACTTATCAAGATCCAGATCAGGGCTCGGTCTTCTGCCGGCCTTGATTGCTGCTACTGCTTCTTCCAGCAATTCCGTGTAGAGAGAAAAGCCTATCTTCTGCATATGCCCACTTTGCTCGTCCCCCAATAGTTCACCGGCTCCTCTAATTTCGAGGTCATGGCTGGCCAGAGTAAAACCGGCGCCAAGGGTTGCCGCTGCCTGGATTGCTTCGATCCGTTTTTGGGCGTCACGATTGAGGCGACTATGACTCGGTAATAAGAGATAGGCGTAGGCCTGGTGGTGGGAGCGCCCAACCCGTCCTCTTAGCTGATGTAATTGTGCCAGGCCAAATTTATCCGCTCGATGAATCAGTATTGTATTGGCACTGGGAATGTCGATTCCGGTTTCAATAATGGTTGTGCATACGAGAATGTTATAGCGTTTGTGATAAAAATCAGCCATTACCTTTTCGAGATCTTTTTCTGCCATTTGTCCGTGAGCAATACAAATACGAGCCTGGGGGATAATTTCCTGCAGATGTTCGGCTGCTCGATCTATCGATTTGACTTCATTGTGCAAATAAAATACCTGTCCACCCCGAAGTAATTCGCGGGATGTTGCTTCTTTGATCAGGCTATCTTGTTGTTCTCTTACAAAGGTTTTGACCGATAAACGACGAGCCGGTGGGGTAACTATTAGCGAAAGATCCCGTATACCAGACAAGGCCATGTTCAGCGTTCGTGGAATTGGTGTTGCTGTTAAAGTAAGAATATCTACATTGGCACGGAGGGATTTTAGTTTTTCTTTTTGACGTACACCAAAGCGATGTTCTTCATCAATTATCAGTAAGCCGAGATTGTTGTAATTGATGTCTGCATGAAGCAACTTGTGTGTCCCGATAAGAATATCGATTTTCCCAGAGACTACTTTTTCTAATGCATATTTCTGCTCGGCAGCAGTCTTAAATCTGGAAATTACCTCAACTACAATTGGCCAGTTGGCGAAACGATCTTTGAAACTTTGGTAGTGCTGTTGCGCCAGGAGTGTTGTAGGAACCAGAAGAGCAACCTGCTTATTGTTCTGTACGGCGATAAAAGCAGCCCGCATGGCAACTTCCGTTTTGCCAAAACCCACGTCCCCGCAGACTAATCGATCCATTGAGCGTCCGCTTTTCATGTCCTCCATTACTGCATTGATAGAGTTTTCCTGGTCGGGTGTTTCTTCAAAAGGGAAAGAAGCTACAAACTTTTCGTACTCATCCTGGTCAATTTCATAGCTGTAGCCTTTGCGTGCCTGGCGCTGCGCATAGATTTCCAAAAGTTCGGTAGCGACATCATGGATCTTCTCCGCGGCTTTACGTTTGGTCTTTTGCCAGTGGTCAGTGCCGAGGTGGTTTATGGGTGCTACTTCCTGGTCTGCGCCGCTGTAGCGACTTATTAAATGCAGTGAAGCCACTGGCACATAGAGTTTGGCCTCATTTGCATACTCCAGGGTCAGAAACTCTGTGTTTTGCCCGTCAGTCGTTATGGTTTGCAAACCACGATAGCGACCGACTCCATGGTCGATGTGAACTACCGCATCATTAATACGGAGCTCGGTAAGACTCTTAACTATGAATTCAGTATTGTTCTGGGTTCTTGCTCGGCGCCGCCGCTGTACGACCCGGTTGCCAAACAGTTGGGTCTCGGTAATTAACGCCAGGTTTTCCTGTTGCAGCCACAGGCCCTGGTCTAATGGAGCAACAGAAATCCCAACTCTGTTATCTGATGCGACGAATTCCGCCCAATGGCTGACCGGAGACGCGTTAACGTCGATCTGTTTGAGCAATTCGATCAGGGTTTCTTTTCTTCCGGCAGACTCAGCACAGAATAGGATGCGCAGTTTATGGGCAGCGATAAAGTCTTCGACCTGGGCAAATGGTTTTGCCAGGCGAGGATTGCTCGCTAGATCCGGCAAGGAGGTCGCACCTAAATCCAGTGCACGGTTATGCTGCTTAAATTCAATCTGGCGAAAATCTCTGGTTCTGGACAGGATTTCTTCCACTTTTATAAAAACAGCGTTGGGTTCCAGTATAGGCCGGTAACGATCAATCTGACGGTCTTCATAGCGGCTCTCGATATCACGCCAAAACTGTTCACCTGCAGCCTTCAAATCTCCTTGTTTGATAACAATGGTTTGTTTTGGCATGAAATCAAACAGTGAGCTGAGTTCATGGAAAAAAAGTGCAAGGTAATATTCCAGGCCAGGAGAATTAATGCCGTCACTCACATCCTGGTAAAGAGGGCATTGACGTAGATCGATATCGAATAGCTCATGAAAGCGATTTCGAAAAGCAGCAATCCCGGCATCGTCCAATGGGTATTCGCGGCCAGGGAGGAGCTTAATGGATTGGACCTGCTGATCGGAACGCTGGGTTTCAGGATCAAAAGTACGCAGGGTCTCAATTTCATCATCAAACAGGTCGATACGAAATGGTACCGGGGATCCCATCGGGTAGATATCGATTATGGACCCGCGCACGGCGAACTCACCATGCTCGAATACAGAATCCACAGCCAGGTATCCAGCCAGCATCAACTGTTCCCGGATTTGTTCTATCGCTAACTTTTGCCCAACCTGCAGATCCAGACTGTTTGCAGCGATGTACTGATGCGGGGGCAAACGATGCATGAGGCTGGTGATGGAGAGCACCAGAATGCCACGGTCTAATTGAGGCAAATGGTACAGGGCGCTTAACCGCTCAGAAATAATATCCTGGTGAGGGGAGAAATTATCATAGGGCAGTGTTTCCCAGTCTGGCAGTGAAAATACGGGCAGTGCATCGTGGGAATCGCAGAAATATCTCAGTTCGCGGATAGCTTGCTCTACTCTTTCGTTATTTTCGCAAAGTATGAGCAAGGGACCATCGGCTTTTGCTGCGGCATTAGCGATAGCCAGGCTGTCAGCACAACCCTCAACACCCTGCCAGAAACAGCTTTGATAGAGGTCTGAAGGGATAGTTGGATTATGGATGGAATTTGTGGTCACTGTGCTGTAGCCAATCAATACTTTTTTACTGCTCGTCCCAATCGCTTGAGAACGCTTGGAGAAATAGTCGAAGGATTCCAGTGAAAGTGACGGTTGGCGAATTGTAGCCTAAATTGAGACTAATTTTTCCCCCAACAAGGCCGACTAATCGCATCCTCCATTGGTGACAATTCACTTTGTTGCATAGGCAGTGCAATCCAATGATAATACCCGCCTTCAAAAATCCAGCAGCTTTAACCTGCCAGTTTTTCAAAGGGGAATTCGTGGAACGTCCAAGCGTAGATGATTACTTCGGAGACTGGAAACAGCGCGAAGCTTTAGTGCAGGAAATGATTCCTGTGATTGGTCGCTTATTCAGCCAGCGCAATGTTGGTATCTATATCTATGGCCGACCACTTCATAACCGCTCGGTTACCTTCATCATGAAGTCCCATCGATTTGTGCGTCAGGTAGAGCGCAATGAAATGTCGGAGTTTGAGACTCATCCAGTATTGATAGCCATGGCAAAGCTCGATTTGTGGCATGCACAAATCGACCTGGGAAAACTTACTGTTGCCTTCATGGAGCACCAGGAAGAAAAAGGGCAAGATGCGCTTCCTGTGGATGATTTTGTCCGCAAGGAATTAGCTTATCTGGACGGCGTAAAAGAAAATCCCGTCGAAAAATCTCAAGATGTGGTGCTGTATGGTTTTGGACGCATTGGTCGTTTAATGGCGAGGCTGCTGGTGGAACGAACTTCCACTGGTGAAGTAATGCGATTGCGCGCCATTGTGGTTCGCCCCGGAGGCCCCGACGATCTTGAAAAGCGCGCTGGATTGTTTACTGCAGATTCAGTGCATGGAGCCTTCCAGGGAACATTGCGGGTTGATGAGGAGAGTAAATGCCTTATCGCCAATGGCAATGTGATTCAGGTTATCTATGCCAACTCGCCAGAAGAGATTGATTACACTGAATACGGTATCGATGATGCTTTAATCATCGACAATACCGGTAAGTGGCGAGATGAAGATGGATTGGGTTTGCATTTAAAGGCTAAAGGCGCCGCAAAAGTAATTTTAACGGCACCCGGAAAGGGTAATCTCAAGAACATTGTTTATGGTATCAATGATGATCAGATGAGCCCTGATGACAAGATTATAACCGCGGCTTCCTGTACCACTAACGCGATCGCCCCGGTACTTAAAGTAGTCAACGATAAATTTGGTATCGAACATGGCCACGTGGAGACAGTGCATGCCTATACCAACGACCAGAACCTGATCGACAACTACCACAAAGGAAGTCGTCGCGGTCGGTCAGCAGCACTCAATATGGTGCTTACGGAAACGGGAGCGGCCAAGGCGGTAGTAAAAGCGGTTCCTGAATTGGAAGGTAAGCTCACCGGCAATGCTGTGCGGGTACCTATTCCCAATGTATCCATGGCAATAATGAATTTAACCCTGTCTCAAGCTACTTCCAAAGAGGCGGTTAATGAGTTTCTCCGTGATATAGCCTTGCATTCCAAGCTGCAGAATCAAATCAGCTATACCCAGTCTCCGGACGCCGTATCGTCCGACTTCGTCGGCACGCGGGAAGCAGGAATCGTCGACTCCAATGCGACTATTGTAAAAGATAACCATTGCGTGCTTTATCTCTGGTATGACAACGAATTTGGTTACTGCTGTCAGGTAGCCAGAATGGTCTATAAGATGGCAGGCGTCAGGTTTAAGGCCTATCCGGAAGACGAATAGGCTTTTTATTCCTAGTTATCCAATTTATATTTTGCTTTGAATTCGCAGGGAACAAGCCTTCTCAGCACAGGTGATATTCCTGCGCGATCCATTCTCGCTGGAAAAGACTTTTCATGAACGAAATTCTTCGCCGTCATAGTTTTTCCATCGCCTTCCTGATCCTGGTAGTTGGGGCGATTTTTATAATGCCTGAAAGCGGTGATGGCTTAGAGCGTTTTTCAGGTTTCACTATGGGAACCAGCTATGAAATTCAATTAGTAGCCATTCCAGCTTCGACTAGCAGAGAAGAAATCAGCAGGGAAGTTGCGCAACTCTTGAATGAATTGGATCGGGATGTGTTCTCGACCTACGCAACAGATTCCGAATTGTCGCGACTTAATCGGCTGGAAGCAGGCATACCGTTTGTCGCCTCTGATCATTTAATCAACGTGCTCTTGCTGGCAAAGCAAATAGGGGAAGAAAGTAATGGCGCATTCGATGTAAGCGTCGGACCCCTGGTTAATCTTTGGGGATTCGGGCCCGGTGAAATTGAAGAGGCTGCAAATATTCCCGGTGATGCAGAAATTACTGCCGCCTTGGAAAAAGTCGGTATTGAAAATCTCCTGATTGATGAGGCGCGCTCTGAGCTTCGAAAAACCAGTGATATTTATGTCGATTTAAGTGGTATTGCAAAAGGCTACGCAGTAGATCAGATAGCGAGCTTGTTGCATTCCCATAACGTCATCAATTATTTCATTGAAGTAGGTGGAGAAATCAAGGTAAGTGGTCAAAAAACCAATGACCTTGATTGGGTGCCAGCTATTGAAGCACCCCGGTCTGATTCCTTGCAGGTTTACGAAGTGCTGAGTAATCGCGGAGAACGCATTGCGTTGGCTGGATCCGGCGATTACCGTAATTTTTTCGAGTCGGGAGGCATTCGCTATTCCCATGAGATCGATCCAAGAACAGGCAGGCCTGTCACTCACAACCTGGCTGCCGCTTACGTAATTGATGAATCGGCCGCGGTAGCGGATGCTTATGCGACCTCATTCATGATACTAGGCCTGGAACAATCCAGGGCGTTAAGTGCTCGCAATGGAATCCATGCCTTTCTTATTTACCGGCTTGATAATGGTGAGTTTGATCACTATATAAGCCCTGGTTTTGTCCCTTACGTAAATAATTAGTTGGAATTAAAAACAGTACAGCTAACTGTGCTTAGAGTTTTACAAGCGAATTTCTCCTTTCAATATGGCAAAAAAAACAAGCAGAGCATTTTGATCTCATTGTTATTGGCAGCGGTCCGGCAGGAGAAGCTGCTGCCATGAATGCCAAAAAAAAGGCAAGGAGGTCGCTATTATCTGCGATTTGGAGCAGGTGGGTGGCAGTTGTACTCATTTAGGTACAATTCCATCAAAAGCCCTGCGTCACTCGGTAAAGCAAGTCATCGCCTTTAATACCAATCCTATGTTCCGGGATTTTGGTGATGCACGAAAATTGAGTTTTCAGCAAATTCTTAATCACGCCGACCGAGTTGTTTATGAGCAGGTCAGGATGCGTTCTGACTTCTATGAAAGAAATCAGATTCTGATTTATAAAGGTCGTGCGACTTTTCTCGATAAGAATACGATCAGGTTAATCGGCAAACGCAAAAAGCTTTCAGCAGACTACTTCATCATTGCAACTGGTTCGCGGCCATACCATCCACCAAAAGTAGATTTCGATCATCCGCTGATTTTTGACAGTGATAGCATTCTTTCCCTGGACCACTCCCCACGCAAGGTAACAGTTATTGGGGCTGGCGTAATAGGTTGTGAATACGCATCCATTTTTGGTGGTCTGGGTGCCAAGGTTGAGCTAATCAATCCTGCCAATACCCTGCTTAGCTTTCTCGATACGGAAATCAGTGATGCATTGGCTTATCACTTGCGTAACGTGGGTGTTCGCAGTCGCCATAATGAGGAATATGAGCGAATCGAGTATCACAAGCATCACATTGTTACTTATTTGCAATCGGGGAAAAGGATAAATAGCGATATCGTACTGTGGGCGAACGGTCGGACCGGCAATACTAAGGATCTGGGGCTTGAAAAGTTAGGTATTCCAATAGATTCTCGAGGTCAGGTTAGCGTTAATAAGCGTTACCAGACCAGGGCTCAGAATATCTATGCGGCAGGGGATGTCGTGGGTTGGCCATCCTTGGCTGGGGCAGCCTATGATCAGGATCGTGCTGCCAGTAATGGGATTTTCGCACCAGATGAGAGCTACCCGGTGGAGGAAGTAGCGACGGGCATCTATACGATTCCGGAAATCAGTACTCTGGGTAAAACTGAGGCGGAGCTAACCGCTGAAAAAATTCCTTACGAAGTGGGCAAGGCATTTTTCAAGAACACAGCTCGCGCGCAGATTACCGGTGAACAAGTAGGGATGTTAAAGCTCATTTTCCACTTCGATACTCTGGAGATACTCGGGATTCATTGCTTCGGAGACCAGGCTTCAGAAATCGTCCATATCGGGCAGGCCATCATGCGTCAGCCTGGTGATGCCAATACCATGAAATACTTCCTTACCACCACCTTCAATTACCCGACTATGGCAGAAGCTTACAGAACTGCTGCTCTGGATGGATTGAATCGGGTTTTTTGATCAGGAGCGCTCACCAATTCCAACCAGACAGAGCAGAAATCCCCGGCGAATTACGCCGAGTTTTTAGCCTTAATCAGGGCAAAATCAACAGTCAATTTATTGACGGAAAAAATACTAAAAAACAAAGACCTGAAACGGCTGTATAGAGCGAAAACACTTGCTATCGAAAACCTATACGTGTACATTTCCAACCGCTCAAAAGGCCGCCTCGATGTGTCTTTGCACATCGCGAAAAAAGCGCAAAAAAACGTTTCAATTAAGTTGCAAAACAACACTATGGGAAGTGACATTCAGTCCCCGGTACTTTGTACCAGTGCTATCAGTCGATTCGACAGCATCCAGGGACAAACTCCCTCTGAAATTAAGAACGAAAACAAAAAAACCAATACGTTCTTCGCTTTGCGGACGAGTGAGCTCTACTATATTCCTTGCCAGAATAATTTTTTGATCGCCTGACTATTCGGAGACAGGAGTCGAGCTTGGAACAGACTGTTAGCTTTTTGGATGGGTTGCGGCCATTTTTATTCTATTCCGCAATCGTGCTGGCGGTAGTGGTGACCATGCTGGGGCTGTCATTCTTCCTCGGTCAGCGGATTAATCGCAAATACAAAAATACGCCGTTTGAGTCAGGCATTATCTCAGTTGGTTCTGCTCAATTTAGAATTTCCGTTCATTTCTACCTGACTGCCATTCTCTTCATTATCTTTGATCTGGAAGTGGTATTCCTGTTTGCCTGGGCAGTAGCAGTGCGAGAAGCAGGTTGGTTGGGTTTTATCGAGATCAGCATCTTCATATTTATCCTGATCATCGCGCTTTTCTATTTGTGGCGCATCGGTGCTCTGGACTGGCGCACCAATATTCAAAAACGTGAACTACAAGAACTCAGAGGCCCTGGTGGGGTGACTAACCGGAAGGAATTCAAACTATGAATTGGCAACTGCAATCTGTGGATGAAGCAGCTTCGCCTCAACCTGGTGGAAATGCGGTTGATGATTTCATTCGCCAGAACGTCGTAATGGCAAAGCTGGAAGATATGGTGGCATGGGGTAGGAAAAACTCCGTCTGGCCGTTTAACTTTGGTCTTTCCTGTTGTTACGTAGAAATGGCGACGGCGTTCACGGCCCGTCATGACCTGGCGCGCTTCGGCGCCGAAGTAATTCGGGGCACGCCGCGGCAGGCAGACATGATCGTGATTGCGGGCACCGTATTCCGCAAGATGGCACCGGTGGTGAGGCTGCTTTATGACCAGTTGCTTGAGCCTAAATGGGTGATTTCCATGGGTTCCTGCGCCAATTCCGGCGGCATGTATGACATTTACTCCGTTGTTCAGGGTGTCGACAAGTTCTTGCCCGTGGATGTCTATGTGTCCGGGTGTCCTCCGCGCCCTGAGGCGTTATTGCAGGGATTGATTCTCTTGCAGGAGTCAATTGGCCGGGAAAGAAGGCCGCTTAGTTGGGTAATTAATGAGCAGGGCATCATTCAAAAGGAAGCCCACCCGGTACAACGAGAAGTGCGGGGCCCAGAGCGTATTGCAGCGACTGAATTACGCTCACCCGATGAAGTATAAAGATATTAAATTCAGTAATTTAAACAGTTTTATTTAAGTAAATACTGATAATGGAAGCCACAGCAGAGACAATCAGCATGAACAGCCAATCTTCTGGATTGCTGGAGCAATTGCGACGGGACTTTGGGGATCGCATTCTGGCAGAACAGGCCACTTGCGAAGGCATTCCTACGCTGTGGGTGGATCGTCAGCACCTGCTGGCGCTGCTCAAAACCTTGCGTGATGATTGCAGTCCTCGTTTCGAGATGCTGTTTGATATCACGGCGATTGATGAGCGCTTGCGAAAGCATCGTGGAGGGCAGCCAGCTTCCGAATTTACTGTTGTTTATCACCTGATGTCGTTCTCCGGGAACTGCGATTTCCGGGTGAAAGTGCCGTTAATGGATGCGGATCTTAATATTCCAACCATTATTTCCCTGTGGCCTGCGGCAAATTGGTATGAGCGCGAAACCTGGGACATGTTCGGTATCAACTTCGAAGGCCATCCCAACCTTTATCGCCTGGTACTACCTCCTACCTGGAAAGGGCATGCACTAAGAAAAGAGCATCCAGCCCGGGCAACAGAGATGGAGCCGTTTTCCTTGGAGGATGATGCGGCAGAATACGAACAACAAGCCTTATTGTTTAAGCCTGAAGAGTGGGGCATGAAGCGAGCCTCGGATTCTTCCGAGTTTATGTTCCTCAACCTGGGGCCGAATCACCCAAGCGTACATGGTGCATTTCGAATTGCTGTGCAGCTAGACGGTGAGATCCTTGTAGATGCTGTGCCTGACATTGGTTATCACCACCGTGGCGCGGAGAAGATGGGTGAGCGGCAATCCTGGCATACCTACATTCCTTATACTGATCGAATCGATTACCTCGGTGGTGTAATGAACAACCTGCCTTATGTGATGGCGGTTGAGCAAATGGCGGGTATTCAAGTCCCCGAACGCGTAAAAACCATTCGCGTTATGCTGGTTGAGATGTTTCGCATCTGTAGTCATTTGTTGTTCTATGGAACCTTTGCGCAAGATGTGGGACAACTGTCACCTATTTTCTACATGTTTGTAGAACGAGAAAGAATTTTTAATATCATCGAATCTATCTGTGGTGCACGTATGCATCCGGGCTGGTTCCGTATTGGTGGTGTGGCGCAGAATCTTCCGCAAGGCTGGGAAGAACGCGTTAAAGAGCTACTGGATTTCATGCCACCACGTATCGATGAATACGACAAGATGGTTTTGAATAATGGCATCCTTAAGCGTCGTACCCAGGGAGTCGGTGCTTACAATACGCAACAGGCTTATGACTGGGGTATAACCGGAGCAGGCCTGCGAGCAACTGGGCTCGAGTGGGATTATCGGAAAAATCGCCCCTACAGCGGCTATGAAAATTTCGAATTCGATGTGCCGATAGCGGTTAATGGTGATTGTTATGACCGTTGCGCAGTGCGCGTTGAAGAAATGCGTCAAAGTTTACGCATTATCAAGCAGTGCCTGGACCATATGCCGAGTGGAGATTACAAGGCAGATCATCCGCTGACCACACCTCCACGCAAAGAAAAAACCATGCAGGATATTGAGACTCTGATTAATCATTTCTTGAGTGTTAGTTGGGGGCCGGTAATTCCGCCGAATGAAGCAACCATGGCGATTGAAGGCACAAAAGGAATTAACAGTTACTACCTGGTGAGTGATGGCAGCACATCTTCATACCGTACCCGTATTCGAACTCCATCATTTGCGCATTTGCAGATGATTCCGGAAATTAGTCGCGGCTTCATGGTGGCAGATTTGATTGCGATTATCGCAAGTATTGATTTTGTTATGGCGGATGTTGATCGATGAGTACGAACATAATTGCCAGTACTGCAACGAAAGCGCGGCCCCTCACTGCAGCAGAGATTAGTGAGATCGAGCATGAGATGGAGCTCTATCCTGACAAGCAGGCAGTTGGACTTGAGGCGCTTAAAATAGTTCAGAAACATCAGGGCTGGGTGTCAGATGAAAGTATGCTGGCCATCTCAAAGTTCCTGGATATTCCGGTTGCTGATCTGGAAAGTGTCGCCACCTTTTTTAACCTGGTTTATCGCCAGCCAGTTGGAAAAAACGTCATTCTTTTTTGTAATAGTGTGAGTTGCTGGATTATGGGTTGTGATGGACTACGTTCCCATATTAACGATCAACTTGGAGTTGATTTCGGAGATACGACTGAGGATGAGGCTTTTACTTTTATACCTGTGCCTTGCCTGGGTGATTGTGATCGTGCGCCAGTGATGATGGTAGGCGATGACCTGCATCGAAATTTGACAGAAGAGAAGATCGATCAGATTGTTGCTGATTATCGAAATAAAGAGTGAATTAAAGAGCAAAGTAAAAAAGTGACCAAGCAGTGGTAAACAAACCTTTAACAAAGAATATCGACATGTCCAGGCCGCCACTGGATATAGCCGCCTTCGAAGCGGCTGATGGCTACCAGAGTGTAAAGGCAATTGCTGCAGGGTTAAGCCCTGCCGACGTATTGCAACTGGTTAAAGATTCCGGACTCAAGGGTCGAGGCGGCGCAGGTTTTCCGACCGGATTAAAGTGGAGTTTTGTGCCCCAGGGCGATAATGCGCCGAAGCAAAAATACTTTGTTGTTAATGCCGATGAAATGGAGCCTGGTACGTTTAAGGATCGTTTGTTGATGGAAGGCGACCCCCACTTGTTACTTGAAGGGATGATAGTCGGTTCCTACACGATTCAAGCCAGTGTCGCCTATATTTTCTTGCGCGGCGAATACAAGGCTTCTGAGAATGCTTTAAAACAGGCAATTAGTGAGGCTTATGAAAAGGGTTACCTGGGCAAGAATATTTTGGGTACTGGATTCAATTTAGACATCATTCTTCATACCAGTGCCGGGCGCTATATTTGTGGCGAAGAAACGGCACTGCTGAATGCCTTGGAAGGTAAGCGTGCTAACCCGAGAGCGAAACCTCCTTTTCCGCAAGTCAGTGGCTTGTGGGGTAAGCCGACCATCGTTAATAACGTAGAAACAGTTTGTAATCTGCCAGGGATTCTCACCTATGGTGTGGATTGGTATCACGGGCTGACCAAGGGTAACGATCACGGTACCAAGTTATTTGGAATCAGTGGTCGAGTAAAAACACCCGGTTGTTGGGAGCTGCCTCTTGGCATAACTATTCGGGAAATAATCGAAGAGTACGGTGGTGGCATGCGAGACGGTTACGAATTGCGCGCGTTTTTACCGGGCGGGGGTTCTACTGATTTTATGTTACCTGAACATCTTGATCTTCCATTCGATTACGATGAGGTAGCCAAGGTTGGAAGTCGACTGGCAACGGGAACCATGATTCTTCTCGATGATAAGACCTGTCCAGTCGGAATGATTGGTAATTTGATGAAATTTTTTGCCCATGAATCTTGTGGATTCTGTACCCCCTGCAGAGATGGTCTCCCCTGGGTTGATGAAATTTTTAATGAATTTGAGTCCGGCCGCGGAACTGAAAAAGATTTACAGATTCTCCATGAGCATGTGGATTACCTGGGGCCAGGCCGTACATTTTGCGCGTTGGCTCCGGGAGCAACCGCGCCACTGGGAAGTGGGTTAAAGATTTTTGCTGAAGATTTTGAACGGCATATTAAAGAACAGCGCTGTCCTTATAAGCATTAGTAAGTTGAAGAGGGTATTGGAGTAATAAATGGCCAAAATTGTTATTGATGGGATCGAATACGAAGTAAATCCCGATAACAATCTGTTGCAGGAATGTCTGTCGCAGGGTCTCGACCTGCCTTATTTTTGTTGGCATCCGTGCATGGGTTCGGTAGGTGCCTGCCGGCAGTGTGCCGTTAAGCAGTATCGAGATGCAGACGATGAGAATGGGATGCTGGTTATGGCCTGTATGACGCCGGCTACAGATGGCAGCATAATTTCGATTGCAGATCCCCAGGCAAAAGACATGCGGGAACGGGTTATCGAAAGTTTAATGATTAGCCATCCTCATGATTGCCCGGTATGCGAAGAGGGCGGCGAGTGCCATTTACAGGACATGACCCTCATGTCCGGACATAACTATCGTCGTTATGACAAGAAAAAGGTCACTCATCGCAATCAATATCTGGGTCCGTTTATTAATCACGAAATGAATCGCTGTATCACCTGCTATCGATGCGTACGATTTTACGATGATTATGCTGGTGGTACCGATTTAGCGGCGCAAGCTTCCCACCACCATACTTATTTCGGTCGTCATGAAGAGGGTGTGCTGGAAAGTGAGTTTAGCGGAAACCTGGTGGAAGTTTGTCCGACTGGTGTGTTCACGGATAAGGCATTCAGTGAGCATTATACCCGCAAATGGGATCTGCAAACTGCGCCGAGTGTGTGCACAGGTTGTGCGGTAGGTTGCAATACCACTCCCGGTGAGCGTTATGGTTCATTACGCCGAATCGTAAACCGCTATAACTCTGAAATTAACGGTTACTTTATTTGCGATCGAGGGCGCTTTGGCTTCGATTACGTGAACAGCGAAGAGCGGATCAAGATTCCTTTGGTTAAGAATGGCGCTGAGATGGAAGTTGTCCCTGCGGGGGAACTGCAGCCAACCATAGAAAGTTTTAGCGGGCCAGGTGTTATTGGTATTGCCAGTCCGCGGGCAAGTAATGAGTCAAACTTCGCATTGCGTTGCCTGGTGGGCGATGAAAACTTTTATTCCGGAATTTCCGATGATGAGTTCGAAAGCACCCAGTTAATCCTCTCGCTAGCCAAGGACACGGCATTTCATTCGCCTTCGGTGCGGGAAATAGAGCAGGCAGATGCCGTAATTGTTCTCGGAGAGGACCTTACTAATGTGGCACCAAGAATCGCATTGGCTTTAAGGCAATCAGTTAGAAACAAAGCAATAGAGTTAGCTAAAGACTGTAATATTCCAACTTGGCAAGATGCTGCTGTAAGAGAATTGGCCCAGCATGATCGTTCGCCGCTGGCAATACTAAGCAGCTATGCCACGCGGCTGGATGATGTTGCTTCTGACACAGTTATCGATGGGCTTGAGGCATTGGCAAAAATTGGCAGTGCGATTGCTGCTCAAATATCCGACAAAGCGCCGCCAGCGAACTCCGCAGAAGAATCGGTTGGACGTATCGCCGAACAATTGCTTAATGCCAAACGCCCTCTGGTTATTGCCGGAAGTTCTTCCGGCAGCATCGCACTGATTCAAGCTGCCGCTAATATAGCCCGGGCTCTGAATGAGAAACGCAGCAGCGCCATCGACTTGTGTTTAGTAGTGCCTGAGGTCAATACCGTTGGTATGAGTATGTTGGTTAACGCCAACAAGACACTGGGATCTGCACTTGCCAAGCTCCAGAGTGGTGAGGTAAGCAAACTAATTGTATTGGAAAATGATTTGTACCGGAGAGCGGCACATAAAGTAGTAGATGCTGCGCTTGATAAAGCTGATGCGGTAATGGTTGTGGACCATATGCCTACTGCCACTACAGCAAAGGCAAGCTGCTTACTGCCGAGTACGACTTTCTCTGAACATGAAGCAACCTATGTTAACTACGAGGGAAGGGCGCAGTTAAGCTTCCAGGTTCATCGCAACCATGCTTCTGCTATTCCCGCCTGGCGCTGGCTTAGCGATCAACAGCACGGGGATGTAGATGCGCTTATCAATCGGTGTGCAGAAGAAGCAGCCAATTTTGACAAGCTGGATGACTTGCTTCCCGATCTTAACCAGTTTGTAGCCGGCATGAAGATTCCTCGCCAATCCCATCGTTATAGTGGCCGGACGGCTATGAAGGCTAATCTGAACGTGCATGAACCGAAACAACCCGTGGATGATCAGTCGGTAATGTCTTTCTCCATGGAAGGTCTTCCGCTTAGCAGTGATTCTCCAATTGTTGGTTCGGCATGGGCACCGGCCTGGAATTCCAATCAATCCATCAGTAAATTCCAGGAAGAAATAAACGGCGATCTCAAACAGGGCCATACCGGTGAATTACTGATTGAGCGTAATGAAACCGGATCCTATCAGGAGCTGGCTTCTAATACGGGCAGCGCGAACGGTGGTTTGCAGGTCGCAATTGCTTATCAGATTTTTGGCAGTGATGAGTTAAGTGCCAAATCCAGCACCATTCAACAACGAATGACAGACG
This sequence comes from Gammaproteobacteria bacterium, assembly GCA_028818225.1. Classification (GTDB taxonomy): domain Bacteria; phylum Pseudomonadota; class Gammaproteobacteria; order Pseudomonadales; family Pseudohongiellaceae; genus UBA9145. The sequence goes on from JAPPOG010000064.1 coordinate 68,593, forward strand.
CTTATGTGGCAATTTCACCGGCCGATGCCGATGCACTTGGGTTGAAGCAAGGAGATAACGTAAGTCTGGATGGAAACGGCAACATTGCTGTTGCCTGTATCCGTTCGAAGATCAAGCAGGGAACAGCGGCCCTTTATTGCGGTGATAACGAAGTGGATCGCTATGCGCTGGGTGCAAGTGTTTCTCTTGGTAAAGCTGCTGATGCAAACCTGGTGAGAGGGATTAAGGGATTGATCGTGAGTGACTTATATGAGGAGGGTTATTAGGTATGGAACTTGAAATCGGTTCTGCACTTAGTATCGGGCTCATCCTCGGAGTGGTAATTATTACCGCTGCGCTCCTGATTACCGTCGAGCGGCGCTTGCTCGGATTCTGGCAGGAACGTCTGGGGCCGAATCGTGTTGGCTGGTTTGGTTCTCTGCAGGTTGTTGCGGACATGATCAAAATCTTCACCAAAGAGGATTGGGTACCTCCCTTCGCTGACAAGTTCAGCTTTGTAATTGCGCCCGGCATAATCATGACCGTGGTGCTGCTGAGTTTTGCTGTCATTCCGTTTGCACCAAATATTGGGGTGATCGATTCCAACATCGGTGTTTTGTTTGTGTTGGCCATGGCTTCACTTGGGGCTTACAGTGTAATGCTTGGTGGTCTGTCATCAGACAATAAATATGCGTTACTCGGCAGCTTGCGTGCTGCGGCTCAGATGGTTAGCTACGAAGTATTTATGGGCATTTCTCTGTTAGGTGTGGTTGCACTGACAGGAAGTTTCAACATGCGGGAAATTGTGGAATCCCAGGCAGATGGCTGGTACATCATTCCGCAATTTATTGGTTTTGTAATTTTTCTGATTGCCGGTGTTGCTGAAAGCCATCGTTTGCCATTCGATATACCTGAAGCCGAACAGGAAATCTGTGCGGGCTACCATACTGAATATTCCGGTATGAAGTTTGGAATGTTTTTCGTTGCTGAATATATCGGTCTGGTGCTTATTTCATCTTTGATAACAGTATTGTTTTTCGGCGGTTGGTTAGGTCCGGCATTCCTGCCACCCGTCATTTGGTTCGCGATAAAGGTTTTCGTATTTATCGCTTTCTTTATTTTAATGCGCGCCGCTGTTCCGCGACCTCGTTACGACCAATTGATGAGTTATGGCTGGTTATTTTTGCTGCCACTTTCATTGGTGAACTTGTTAGTAACCGGCGTCATTATTTTAAGTACACAATAGGTTGGGTAAGTAAGTCATCATGGTTAAATTAATTGTAGACACACTTCTCAGTCAGGTACGAACACTGTGGTTGGTTTTTCTCAAGCTCTTTAAGAAAAAAGACACAGTCGAATATCCTGACCAACAGCCTTATATGTTTCCCCGCTGGCGAGGCAGAATAATTCTCAGTCGTGATCCGGACGGTGAAGAGCGGTGCGTTGCCTGTAATCTTTGTGCCGTTGCTTGCCCGGTAGACTGTATTGCATTGCAGAAAGGTGAGATGGAAGACGGCCGTTGGTACCCGGAATTTTTTCGAATTAATTTTTCCCGCTGCATCATGTGTGGTTTTTGTGAAGAAGCCTGCCCAACCAATGCCATTCAGCTAACACCAGATTTCGAAATGGCGGAATATGTGCGCCAGGATATGGTGTGGGAAAAAGAAGACCTGTTAATAAATGGTACCGGTAAATATCACGACTATAATTTTTACCGGGTTGCGGGCAAGCAGATCGCTGGGAAAGATAAAGGCGAAGCGCTCAATGAAGCGACGCCAGTAGATGTAAGGAGTCTCTTGCCGTGATCGCTCTTTTCTACATCGCCGGCGCTATAGCTGTTATCGCTACCGTAGCAGTAATCTTGCAAACCAACATAGTCCATGGCCTGTTGTATTTGATCCTTTCCTTGCTGGCTGTAGCGGTAATTTTTTACGTGCTAGGTGCGCCGTTTGCTGCCGTGCTGGAAGCGATTGTTTATGCGGGGGCAATCATGGTGTTGTTTCTGTTTGTCATCATGATGCTAAACCTCGGACAGCATACCAGGGACCAGGAACGGGATTGGCTATCTCCCCGTGGCTGGATTGCGCCCTCGATTATGGCAGCAATCCTGTTGGGCCAATTATTAACAGTGCTGAGTTCGATTGATTACGACCTTGTTCCTGAGCAAGTAGGGGTGATGGAAGTCAGTGCTTTGTTGTTCGGACCTTATGTATTGGCGGTAGAGCTTGCATCGATTCTGCTATTGGCTGGACTGGTGGCGGCTTATCACCTGGCTAAAACAAAATAAAAGAGTAGTAAGAGTAAGACAGCGAAAATGGAATCAATACCTGTTGAACACGGATTAATCCTGGCGGCGATACTGTTCTCAATTGGATTAATCGGTGTATTAACAAGACGTAACATCGTTTTTGTCCTGATGTCATTAGAGATCATGTTAAATGCCGGTGGCCTTGCATTCATTGTTGGCGCTGCCCGTTGGGGGCATGCTGAAGGTCAAATTATGTTCTTAATGATTATTACTCTTGCAGCGGCAGAAGTCGCTGTAGGCCTGGGATTAATCATTCAGATGTTTCGGCGTTACAAGACTGTCGATATCAATGTATTAAGTGAGATGAAGGGCTAGGCTGAATGCAGGAACTTATCTGGTTACTTCCCACTTATCCCTTATTGGGTTTCTTGGCGCTAGTGCTAACCGCCGGGCGTCTGCCCAAGAACGTTGTCGCTATTATTGGTGCCGGCTCTGTAGGTTTATCTTTTCTCACCGCCGCGATCATCGCCGCGCAATTTCTTGCCAGCGGTGAAGAGTATTTTATAAAAGAAGTCTGGACCTGGATGGCCGTGGGTGGATTCACTCCTGGATTTAATTTCTACCTGGACGGTTTGTCCCTGGTCATGATGCTGGTTATCACCGGTGTTGGCTTCCTGATCCATCTCTATGCTACCGGTTATATGGCTGATGATCCGGGCTATAGCCGTTTCTTTTCTTATATGAATCTATTTGTTGCCGCCATGTTAATGCTGGTATTAGGTGACAATCTCGTCCTTTTGTACCTCGGTTGGGAAGGCGTTGGCCTCTGTTCTTATCTGTTAATCGGGTTCTGGTACACCAACCCTGATAATGGGTATGCGGCTCGTAAAGCTTTCGTAGTTACCCGAGTGGGCGATACTGCGATGGCTCTTGGATTATTTTTGTTATTTGCCGAACTGGGCACTCTGAATATTCAAGACATGCTCCATGCCGCAGAAGCAGAATGGGAAATAGGTAACGGTCTCGCTGTTGCGGCTGCCTTGTTATTGCTTGGTGGAGCAGTAGGTAAATCTGCACAGCTACCATTGCAAACCTGGTTACCTGATGCCATGGCTGGTCCGACGCCAATCAGTGCACTAATACATGCCGCAACCATGGTAACCGCCGGCGTTTATTTAATCGCCCGCACGCACATACTGTTTGAGTTGGCGCCAAACGTGCAGGAGCTCGTAGGCTGGGTAGGATTGATTACCCTCCTGATGGCAGGTTTTATTGCGCTTACCCAGTCGGATATTAAGCGCATACTGGCATTCTCTACCATGAGTCAGATTGGGTACATGTTCCTGGCTCTGGGAGTGGGTGCATGGTCTGCCGGGATCTTGCATTTAATGACCCATGCTTTCTTTAAAGCATTATTATTTCTCGCTTCAGGTACAGTGATTTTAAGCCTTCACCATGAGCAGGACATATTCAAGATGGGAGCGTTGCGGCAAAAGCTTCCGGTATCTTTCTTCTCCTTTTTGCTTGGCTCGCTAGCACTAACCGCATTTCCGTACACATCCGGCTACTTCAGTAAGGACGAGATATTGATCGCTGCCCATGGCATGGAAGGGCCTGGCATGATTTTCTTTTATGGTGGCGTATTCGGTGCATTCCTGACAGGTATCTATACTTTTCGCTTGTTCTTCATCGTGTTCTTTGGCGAAAGCAAGGCAGCGCATCCACCGGAGCAAGAATACGGTGGCTGGAATATGAATGGCCCGCTAATTTTGCTGATGATTCTGTCCGTTGTAGGCGGTTTTATTGCAGTGCCATTGGATCCGTTATTTGGTGATCATGAAGAACACCACATTTCTGGATTACTCCATGCATTCATGATTGCAGTTCCGCTCATCGGAATCGCGATTAGTGCTTGCTTCTTCTATTTCAAGATCTGGTCTGTTGAAAAACTTATGGCAAGTTCATTTGCACAATCTTTGCATAAGTTCTGGAATAGTGGCTGGGGATTCGACTGGCTCTATGATCGGCTATTCGTTCTCCCATTCCTCTGGTTAGCTAGAATAAATCGCGCAGATATTATTGATAGTTTCTATGGCCTGGTAGTCGAAGTTTCCCGGGCAGCCAATGGAATGATTGTAAAGACACAAAGCGGCTATCTGCGCTGGTATGCCCTTAGTATTGCAGCGGGTCTGGTGGTATTAATCACCATAGGAGTGATGCTGTGATTCTGCTCTGGCTAATCAGCATACTCTTTATCGGTGGCATCATCGCCTGGCTATCGGAGCGTATAAATCCGAACTACCCGCGGCTTATTGCGCTCGTAACTGTGCTGCTGGATCTGCTGCTAATGTTCAGTTTGCTGGGAGCAGAACCTGGCGATGGGGGCTGGGTAGCTTCCGTAGACGCCGGCTGGATACCAAGGTTCGGCATTTCTTTCTATCTGGCTGCTGACGGGCTAAGTGTATTGCTGCTGCTTCTTACTGCTTTTCTCGGCGTAATTGCTATCGGATCGGCGTGGGATGAAATTAAGGAGCAGGCTGGCTTTTTCTATTTTAATTTATTGTGGACTCTTGCTGGTGTGCTGGGAGTATTCACTGCTTTAGATCTCTTCCTGTTTTTCTTCTTTTGGGAAGTCATGCTTATCCCGATGTATTTCATCATCGCCATCTGGGGGCATGAAAATAAAAATTATGCCGCCATGAAGTTTTTTATCTTCACTCAGGTAACGGGCATGCTAATGCTGATATCGATCCTGTTATTGGCATATTTCCATTATGTACAGTATGGCGCCCTAAGTTTTAACTATCATGATTTGTTGGCAGTCCAGACCGCTGGTCGACTTGAAATGTGGATCATGTTGGGATTCTTTATTGCCTTTACTACCAAGTTACCCTCAGTCCCTTTTCATTCCTGGTTGCCAGACGCGCACAGTCAAGCGCCAACAGCGGGTAGTGTAATCCTGGCAGGTATTCTTCTGAAGACGGGTGCTTATGGATTGATTCGTTTTGCGGTTCCTCTATTTCCGGAAGCGTCCATGAGTTTTGCGCCTGTTGCTATGACCCTGGCTGCAATCAGTATTCTCTATTGTGCGAAGGTTGCTTTTGCGCAAGCGGATATAAAACGCTTGATCGCCTACACCAGTGTAAGCCATATGGGTTTCGTGACGCTGGGTGTCTATGCATGGAACGAACAGGCCTTGCAGGGCGCCGTGATGACTATGTTAGCCCATGGATTGAGCGCAGCGGCACTGTTCATGCTGGCCGGTGGCCTGCAACACCGAATTCATACTCGCAATATGACTGATATGGGTGGATTCTGGGCCAAGGTGCCGCGCATGGCGGTGGTAGCCTTGTTCTTCTCGGTCGCTGCTTTAGGTATGCCCGGTCTGGGCAACTTTATCGGGGAATTTCTGGCCTTGCTGGGAGCCTTTCAGGCTAATATCACCCTGACAGTGATTTCAGCCTTTGGGCTTATTTTTGCTTCAGTCTACTCACTCTGGGTTATTCAAAAAGTTTTCCAGGGCGAGTATGCAAATGCAGAATTTGATGATAGTCATTTAAGCGATCTGACCCGCAGGGAGATGGTGTATTTCGGCGCCATGATGATTGGTCTGATCTGGATGGGAATGTATCCACAATCTTTCCTGGAACTATCACAACCGGTATTGGTTGAACTGATAAACAGCACTGAAAGTGCGATTGCAGCTGTAGTGCAAAATTAACTATGAATATTACGTTAGCCGATTTAATTCCTTTATTGCCGTTGTTAATTACCACTGGCACTGTTGTTATTGCCATGACGGTAATCGGGGTTAAGCGCAGTTACACGCTTACTGCAGGAATAACTATTGCTGGATTGCTGATTGCAACATTAAGTGCGGCATACCTGATGCCTTCAACTAATGAGCAGGTAACACCGCTAATGATCGTGGATCAGTATAGTTTGTTCTTTACTGTACTGACTTGTGCGACTGCGATGTTCATTGCTGTATTTAGTTTTCCTTATCTGGCTAATCTTGATGATCACAAAGAGGAGTATTACTTGCTTCTCGGCATTGCAACCATAGGTGCGATCGTCATGGTCAGTAGTAATCATTTTGTCAGCACCATTCTCGGATTAGAAACATTAAGTATGTCACTTTATGGTATGGTGGCTTATCCAGTACATAGCGAAAAGAGTGCAAAATTTCCACTAGAGGCATCAGTAAAGTACCTGGTTCTGTCAGCAGCCGCGTCGGGCATCTTGCTATTTGGTATTGCGCTTATTTACGCGCAAACAGGTACTCTCGAATTTGCCAGTGTACTTAATGTAGCAACAGCAACCCCGGGCCTGGGTGCTGGTTTTTCCATAGCGGCTTTGATTCTAGTGTTTATTGGTATTGCCTTTAAGCTTTCCCTGGCGCCATTTCATATGTGGACCCCGGATGTTTATGAAGGATCGCCACTTCCTGCGACAACCTATCTTGCCACAATTGGTAAAGCGGCTATGTTTGTTGTTTTACTGCGTTTTATCGAAGCATCAGATGCGCTGGTTTTCGATTCGGTAATTTTAGTGATCTCATTAGTGGCAACTGCCTCCATACTGGCAGGTAACTTATTAGCTCTGCTGCAGGACAATCTGAAACGAATCCTGGCATATTCTTCTATTGCCCATATGGGTTATCTGCTAATCGCTCTCGTAGCAAGTTATTTTGTCGAAGGGTCAATTAGTGTTGAAGCTGTCACTTTCTATCTGGTGGCTTATGTAATCATGTCTGCTGGAGCTTTTGGTGTTGCATCCGTAGTTTCTTCCAGTGAGCAGGAATTTGACAGCATTGATGACTACAAAGGATTATTTTGGCGTAGTCCCTGGTTAGCAGCTGTTTTTACCGGCATGTTGCTCTCCCTTGCTGGTATTCCCTTAACAGTTGGCTTTATTGGCAAATTCTATATCTTCTTCGCTGGCGTGGAGGCAGCGCTCTGGGTATTGCTGGCAGTACTGGTAATTGGTAGCGGTGTGGGTCTGTATTATTACCTGAGAATCGTATATAGCATGCTAAAAAGCGCCGATGATGCCCATAATTTTAATGTTGCCGTAGGTAAAAACTTAAGTTCCCATGCCGTGCTGGCTATTCTGTTTCTTTTATTAGTGGTGCTTGGTGTTTATCCAACCCCGGTGGTTTCCATAATAGAAACTATTTCGACCTATATTCTGTAAGCACAGTTCGCTGCGGACACGTGTTATAGAATGGACAGCTTAAGGACAGCTTCATGTCCAATTTGCCCACTCTCTCTGTTTCAATAGCAGCGACAATTTTATTGCTGTTGCTGACTATTATTAGTAATGATGCCGTTGTTGCCAGCAGGCGAAACTTTGACCAACAAAATTTGCTGCAATTTTTTCGCGATGAGGATGACGATTCTAGTTTGATTCTTCATTCCTATCTGATTCAACCCGATGAAGCATCAAATTTAATCAACACTCCGCTGCTTGGTTTAATTAGAGATCGCTACGCCTATATCGCGAGAACCGAAGATGAAGTAATAGCAGTCGCTGTTCCTGCCACCGCCGATGATGGATTTAATGGCACCATAGACTTGTTGGTATCAATCGATATGTTTGGAAGAATCCATGTAGCACGTATTTTGGAAGATCTGGAATCTAATGAAGATCATGGTGTGATAGATGTAATTCAATCGAAATGGATGACAGGTTTTAGTGGCAGTTCAATGCGAGATATTCAACGCTTGAGTTGGCAAAAAATCGAAAATGTTGATGAATACGATCAATTCGTTGGCGCCTCCATTACTCCACGTGCAGTTGCAGATCGTATCTATGATGTACTGGTTTTCTTCCAAACCAATCGAATTGAATTTGTTAATTCAGTGCAATGAGCTTTAAAGTCAATAAAGCGGAGTGCTTGGTTCTGATAGACAATCAGACTATCATGTGCGCCCATTGATTGCTGCCGGGGAAGTGGAACAGTTTGAGTAAGATATCGGTTATAGGCGGGGGCAGCTTTGGCACGGTTATCGCCAATATAATTGCCAAAAATGGCCATGATGTGTTGTTCTGGATGCGAAGCGACGAACTGGTCGATCAGGTAAATCAGAATCATGAGAATACGCAATATCTTCCTGGCTATGAACTGAGTGAAAGAGTCGTTGCCACGGAAGACATGGAAACCGCAGTTACGTCAGCAGCGGTCATCTTTGTTGCTGTGCCCAGTAATTCCTTTCGTGAAGTCGTCAAGCAAGTTGTCGAGTTTGCTGCTGCAGACGCGATGCTGGTAAGCACAACAAAAGGCATTGAAGCAGGCACCTTTGATCTCATGAGCCAGATTTTGAGAGAGGAGGCACCCGAAGCCAAGCTTGGAGTGCTCAGCGGGCCAAATCTCGCCAATGAGATAGCGGCTAATCATCTTACAGGCACTGTTATTGCTAGCAACAATGAGGAAGTGAGAGAGACGGTAAAGGATATTTTGCGCTCTGATACATTCAGGGTGTACACCAATGACGATATGTTCGGAGTCGAACTCGGGGGATCACTAAAAAATATTTATGCCATCATTGCCGGTTTGGCCGCACAAATAGGGATGGGGTATAACACCAATAGCATGCTGGTAACACGCAGTCTGACAGAGATGGCCAGATTTGGCAGAGAATTGGGTGCGGATCCGATGACCTTTCTGGGGCTTGCAGGCGTTGGAGATTTGGTTGTAACTTGTTCTACGCCCCTGAGCCGGAATTATCGTATTGGGCAATCCCTGGGCGCAGGAAAGACTATTGAAGAGGCGATCGCCGAAGTCGGGCAGGTTGCCGAGGGGGTAAATACAGTAAAACAAGTGAAAGAAAAGGCGGACGAGCTCGGTGTTTATATGCCATTGGCCACCGGGATCTATAAAATTATTTATGAAAAGGAATCCATTCGAAACATTATTTCCTCGTTAATGCTGGGAGAGCAGGCCTTGGATGTTGAATTTGCCGCCGGCGCTGAGAAAATTTTAAATGGATCAGAGGGGTAAATATGTCTGATGAATTAGATGAAATTGTAGACAACCTGCGAGAACCTACTTCCTGGTTTCGCATAGTGTTTATGATTGCGTTTGCAGTCGTACTCTATTTGATAATAGCACCTATAATTTTAGTAATTATGATTACCCAGGTTTTGTTTAGGTTTATTACCGGTGCTCCAAATTCCAATTTGCGGGACTTCAGTGGGGCGCTGGCGGCGTATATATTTCAGATTCTTAAATTTCTGCTTTACAGTTCGGAAGATAAACCCTTTCCGTTTTCTGATTTTCCGAGCCTAGATGACGACAATACGCAAGGGTCCAGCAAGCCGACGAAAAAGAAATCTGCTGGCAAGAAAGCTCCAGCGAAAAAGGCCAGTAAGAAAAAGGCAGCCAAGAAGTCCACGCTAGATACGTCACCTAATGGATCAGGAGAAGAAAAAGAGGCTTAACTCTTTGTCGAGTTATTCATGGTAGTTTATCTGGTTCGACATGGAATTGCTGCTCGCATGGCTAACTCTGATCCAGAAAGAGAACTTACGCCTGAAGGAATCGCCCAGAGTCGATCGGTGGCGAAAAAATTTTTTCTGCAGTCGCCTCAGCTGGATAAAGGTTTTGTCAGTCCTTATGAAAGAGCAAAACAGACCGCTGCTGAATTTCGCCTGGCATTCCCTCAAGTTGAATTTGAACAAACTGAATTGATTACGCCTGATTCTGATCCCTATGAAGTTCTAAATTTGCTGGAGCAAAACCAGGAGCAGAATGTCATACTGGTAAGTCATAATCCGTTGCTTTCACGGTTAGTTTCCTTGCTGGTTGACGGTACGCTGGAGAGCAATCATCGGGTTCAGGTGGACACGAGTAACGTATTTTGCGTTACTATGGATATCGTCGCTCCCGGTTGTGGAGAGTTAAAATACGTCCTCGTACCCTGAGGCTTATCATGATTGACAGCTTAATACAGACACGCGTCTACAGAAGTTTAGTCCTTACTTCAGCATGCATTCTACTGTTTCTTGTGAATTCAAATGCTAGAGGTCAGGCAGTTGAATTTCGCGATCATCCCTTGCTTGACAGATTTCCCGATTCAGAAATTACTGAAGTTGAGTTTGATCAAGACGTAAATTATCGATTGGTATTAAGTAGTCTGCAGCGAACTCGGGGGCTGGTGTCACCGGAAGTATCAGAACGACTGCGAGGAGACGTTACTAAAATTGTTTATGAGGTTTCCGAAGAGTTTAATGGCCAGGATGTTTATGATTATTTTCGTGAGCAGCTAGGGGAACGAGGCTATACAGAACTGTTTACCTGTGCTGGAAGGGAATGCGGCAGTAGCAACTACTGGGCAAACGACATTTTTCGTAATCGAATTCTCTATGGGCCTGAAAGAAATCAGTTCTATGTGGCTATGAGAGCAGGCCAGCAGGCAGATATGGCGCCTCATATCGCTTTGTACATCATCACGCGTGGCAATCGGCGTCTGTATGCTTACCTGGAAATTATCGAAGTAGGGGGAGCTGAGACCAGAATAGACGTAATGCGTCCAGCTGATCTGGTAACTACATTACAATCCCAGGAGGCGATAGTAATTACTGATATTGAATTCGAGAATGATTTGGCACTGACCTCCGATTCAGATTTGTCAGCAGTTGTGGGCCTGTTACAAGCAGATCCTTCATTGCGCATCTACCTCGTTGCGCACTTGAGTGGCGAAGCAGACTTGGATGCTCTGATACAAAGATCTCAGCAGCGAGCTAACGTATTGAGACAATTACTGATCGGCAGGGGTGTGGATGCTAATCGAATTATTGCTCGTGGAATAGGTCCATTAGCTCCAGCTTGTAATGCGGAAGTCTGTGGTGATCGTGTCGAGATAGTCTTGCAGTAATTTTGTCTACTTAATCAAGGACAAAAACTCATTTCTGGTGCTCGCACTCTTTCTGAATGCACCGAGCATGCAGGACGTAGTCATTATAGAATTTTGTTTTTCCACGCCACGCATCATCATGCACATATGCTGCGCTTCAATAATCACTGCAGAACCAGTGGCTCCTGTTTTTTCCAGAATACAGTTTGCAATCTCGTTGGTCAGGTTTTCCTGTATCTGTAGTCGGCGCGCAAAAACATCAACCACGCGAGCAATCTTTGACAGGCCAATCACCTTGCCCTTTGGAAGATATGCGACATGGCACTTTCCGATAAAAGGAAGTATATGGTGCTCGCACATCGAATAGAGCTCGATATCCTTAACGATTACCATTTCATCTGAATTAGATTCAAACAATGCCTCGTTTATGACTTCGTCAATGTCCATATTGTAGCCCTGCGTTAAAAATTGCATGGCTCTGGCTGCTCGCGTAGGTGTGTCACGTAAGCCATCACGATCGGGGTTCTCACCGACCTCTCGAAGAATCTTTAAATAAGCGTCTTCCATGTTGAATAAATCTTCATTAGTACTTAAAAGAGGACGCTACCCTACGATAACTAGTACTGATGGTAAAGTGTTTTCTCGGTTTAACTGGACATACCGGCAGGACGATTTGGATTTGATTCGCTACATCGAGCAGCTCGCAGGTAAATTTGAAGCCGCTGACTTATTTTATGGTCATGGGACAGATAATGCCTTTGATGAGGCAATCTATCTGGTTTATGGAGTTCTGGATATTGATTATGCAGAAGATCCAGAAACTGTGAATCGAAATTTGTCGTCTATCGAAATAGATTCTCTGGAAACGAAAGCAAAGTTACGAATAGAACAGCGCACTCCGGTGGCTTATTTACTTAACCAGGCCTGGTTTGCTGGATATAAATTCTACAGTGATGAGCGGGCTTTAATTCCTCGTTCTCCTATTGCGGAGCTGATACTCAATAAGTTCCAGCCATTGCTGGATTATGAGCCTGGACGCATCCTGGATTTATGTTGTGGCGGTGGCTGTATTGGTATTGCTTGCGCCAAGCAGTTTGTAATGGCCAAAGTTGAAATTGTTGATATTGACGATTCAGCTTTGGCGCTTGCCCGGGAGAACATCGAGCTCCATGCCTGCCATTCAAATGTCAGTGCCATTAAGTCAGATCTCTTTGAAAATCTTTTCGGTAGCTATGACCTGATTGTTTGTAATCCACCCTATGTCTCCAAAGAGGAATTCGAAGGACTGCCCCAGGAGTTTAAAGCAGAACCTTCACTGGGTCTGCTCAGTGAAGAAGAAGGATTGGAAATTCCGAGTAAAGTGTTGAGGCAAGCTGGCCAGTTTTTGACAGCAGATGGATTGCTCATTATGGAAGTAGGCCTGAGCGCAGATCTTTTGGTTGAGCGTTATCGGCGAGTGCCCTTTCTCTGGCTGGAGTTTGCTGAGGGCGGCCAGGGCGTACTTGCGCTGAACAAGAAGCATTTGGAGCGCTACAGCGGAGAGTTTAATTAGTGTACAATGCGCCACCTTTTTATTTGCTACTTCACGATCAAACCCAGCAACTAATCTGCTACAAACTCTGCGGTTGTTCCCATGTCAGGTAATACATTTGGAAAGTTGTTCACAGTAACCAGCTTCGGCGAGAGCCATGGGCCGGCGCTCGGTTGTGTTGTCGATGGCTGTCCACCTGGACTCGCATTAAGCGAAGAAGACATGCAAAAGGATCTTGATCGACGCAAACCAGGGCAATCGCGATTTACCACACAACGGCGGGAAGATGATGCAGTAAAAATCTTGTCCGGTGTGTTTGAAGGCAAGACTACCGGTACACCCATTGGTTTGCTGATTGAGAACGTAGATCAACGACCGAAGGATTACAGCAAGATTAAAGAACAGTTCCGTCCTGCCCATGCCGATTACACCTACTGGAAAAAGTATGGAATTAGAGACTACCGTGGTGGTGGTCGCGCTTCGGCAAGGGAAACGGCCATGCGGGTTGCTGCCGGGGCTATCGCCAAGAAGTTCATGCAACAGGAATACAGTATCCGTATCCAGGGCTATTTAACTCAGCTTGGGCCCATCAAGATTAACAGCGTCGATTTCGAGGAGGTGGAACGAAATCCATTTTTCTGTCCCGATGCCAGCAAAGTGGCAGAAATGGAAGAATATATGGCGGCACTCGGTAAAGAGGGCAATTCCATAGGTGCCAGAATCTCTGTTCAGGCCATTAATGTACCTGCCGGCTTAGGAGAACCGATATTTGATCGCCTGGATGCGGATATCGCGAAGGCCTTGATGAGCATTAATGCCGTGAAAGGGGTGGAAATAGGTGCTGGTTTCGCTTCGGTAGAGCAGAAGGGAACTGAGCACCGTGATGAGATTACTCCTGATGGATTCCTCGGCAACAATGCTGGCGGCGTATTGGGCGGCATTTCCAGTGGTCAGGACATCACTGCCAGTATTGCGCTCAAGCCTACTTCCAGTATCCGTATACCGGGAAAATCGATTAATATACGCGGCGAAGCGGATGAGGTGGTCACTACTGGCCGCCACGATCCATGTGTAGGTATCCGCGCGACACCAATAGCAGAAGCCATGCTGGCGCTGGTGCTTATGGATCATCTACTCAGAGATCGAGCGCAGATCGGGGAAACCCGCAAATCTACTTCCAGCACCGCCTAGACCCCTTAGTTGTAATTAGGAATTTAACTATATATAACAATAGTTTATAAAATATATTTTATTTGAAATATTAAGTTGATTGAGAATATGGGCAGTAAGACGTTATACGACAAAATTTGGGATGCTCACCTGGTAAAACAGCGGGATGATGGAACGGCGCTGATTTATATTGATCGCCACCTTATTCACGAGGTGACTTCACCGCAGGCCTTCGAAGGGCTGCGTCTGGCCGGGCGCCAACCTTGGAGAGCAGGGTCCAATCTGGCCGTACCTGACCATAACATCCCTACTACCAGTGATGAACGTAGCCTGGGTTTGGCCGGAATTAAAGATCCAGTATCCAAGATTCAGGTTAAAACTCTTGATGAAAATTGTAAAGAATTCAATATCTTCGAGCTTGAAATGAATGATTTACGTCAAGGAATCGTCCATGTCGTTGGTCCGGAGCAGGGCGCGACATTACCTGGCATGACTATCGTTTGTGGCGATTCCCATACCTCGACCCATGGTGCTTTGGGCGCTTTGGCCCACGGAATAGGTACCTCCGAGGTAGAGCATGTTCTGGCCACCCAGTGCCTGATGCAAAAAAAGATGAAAAATATGCTAGTACAGGTCAATGGCCAGCTTAATGCCGGGGTAACCGCGAAAGACGTGGTATTAGCCATAATCGGCGAGATCGGTACTGCCGGTGGTACTGGCTATACTATTGAATTTGCAGGCGAAGCTATCCAGTCGCTCTCAATCGAAGGCCGCATGACTGTATGCAATATGGCGATTGAAGCGGGAGCCAGGGCAGGACTGATCGCGGTGGACGAAAAAACCCTCGAATACATTAAAGGGCGGCCATTTGCTCCTGAGGGCGAGCTTTGGTTGCGGGCCGTTGAAGCCTGGAAGCAGCTGGTTTCAGACGCCGATGCTAAGTTTGATCGAGTGGTGGAGCTAGACGCCGCCAGTATTGAACCCCAGGTAACCTGGGGAACTTCACCGGAAATGGTAGCGCCAGTGAGTGGCAATATTCCCAATCCAGCGGCAGAGGTAGACAGCATCAAGCGAGCTAATATCGAACAGGCCCTTAACTACATGGGCTTGGCTGGAGGAACACCAATCAAAGATATTAAGCTTGATTGCGTCTTCATAGGTTCCTGCACCAACTCCCGTATCGAGGATTTGCGGGAGGCAGCTCAGGTTGTAGCGGGTAACAAGGTTGCTGATTCAGTTGAGCTGGCCATGGTGGTGCCAGGCTCCGGGCTGGTAAAAAAGCAGGCTGAGGAAGAAGGTTTGCACCGAATATTCATCGAAGCCGGTCTGGAATGGCGAGAGCCGGGCTGCTCGATGTGCCTGGCCATGAACGCCGACCAGTTAGGAGCAGGCAAGCACTGCGCCTCTACTTCTAACCGTAATTTCGAAGGCCGACAGGGCTTTGGCGGAAGAACCCACCTGGTAAGTCCAGCCATGGCGGCGGCGGCCGCCATACACGGCCATTTTGTAGATATCAGGGAGCTTAATATCTAGCAATTTCAGCAAGATAAGAGATTTTTATGAAAAAATTTGTCATAGAGAAAGGCCTGGTATTACCACTGGATCGAGCAAACGTCGATACTGATTTCATCATCCCCAAGCAATTTCTCAAATCCATCAAGCGTTCCGGCTTTGGCGTCAATCTGTTCGATGAGCACCGCTATCTGGATAAAGGTGAGCCTGACAGTGATAATAGCCAGCGTCCCATCAACCCGGATTTCGTGCTGAATCTTCCGCGGTATCAGGGCTGTAACATATTGCTGGCCCGCGATAACTTTGGGTGTGGGTCCTCCAGAGAGCATGCCCCATGGGCATTGGACGACTATGGCTTTAGAGCCATTATCGCTCCCAGTTACGCTGATATTTTCTTCAATAACTGCTTCAAGAATGGCTTATTGCCAATTGTTATGGACCGCGACGTGGTAGATAAGCTCTTCCATGAAGTAGCAGAGACGGAAGGCTATCAGCTGGAAATAGACCTGCAGCAGCAGCTTATCCGGAAGCCCGATGGTTCAACGCTTGAGTTTTCTGTTGATGGGTTCCGCAAACACTGCCTGTTAAACGGTTTGGACGATATTGGGCTCACCCTGGAAGATGCGGATGATATTCGCGCATTCGAGGAGAACTGGCAGCAGCGCGCTCCCTGGTACTTTACCCCTGCCCAAAACCACGTAAACCCGAATAATCAGTAAGCTAGGATTAATATGGCTGAACGCCAGACATGGTCATGAGAGACAACTATGAGTAATTACAATGTTGCAGTGGTAGGCGCAACAGGCGCTGTTGGGGAAGCCATGCTGGAAATTCTGGAACAGCGTGACTTTCCTGTAAATGAACTCTTCCCTCTGGCGAGTGAACGTTCCGCTGGTAAGACCGTCATGTACAAAAACAAGCCGGTTACCGTGGGGAACCTGGCTGACTTCGATTTTTCCAGGGCGCAGATTGGACTCTTTTCCGCCGGCGGCAGTGTTTCAGCAGAATTTGCACCAAAGGCAGGCGAGGCGGGCTGTATCGTCATCGATAATACCTCTCATTTCCGCTATGACGAGGATATTCCACTGGTAGTGCCCGAGGTAAATTCGCACAAAATTGCCGAGTATAAGACTCGAAATATCATTGCCAACCCGAATTGCTCAACCATCCAGATGCTGGTGGCCCTCAAGCCTATCTATGATGCTGTGGGCATTAAGCGCATTAGCGTGGCTACCTACCAGGCTGTTTCTGGCACCGGCAAAGCTGCGGTTGAAGAGCTGGCAAAGCAGACGGCGGAGCTATTAAATGGCCGAGAGGCGGAATACGAGGTCTATCCCCGCCAGATTGCCTTTAATGCGCTACCTCATATCGATGCTTTTATGGATAACGGCTATACCAAGGAAGAAATGAAGATGAACTGGGAGACGCGCAAGATCTTTGGTGATGAAGAAATCCAGGTTTCTGCCACCTGTGTCCGGATTCCGGTGTTCTTCGGTCATTCCGAAGCGGTTCAGATTGAAACCCGTAATCCTATAAGCGACCAGGAAGTCAGGGATTTACTGGAGAATGCAGCCGGTGTAACCGTCATCGATGAGCGCACAGACGGGGGATACCCCACTGCAGTGCACGATTCTGCGGGCCAGGACTCAGTTTTCGTCGGCAGAATTCGGCAGGATATCTCATTTCCTAACGGTGTAAATCTTTGGGTGGTGGCCGATAACGTGCGCAAAGGAGCAGCTTTGAACTCCGTGCAAATAGCCGAAGAGTTGTTAAAAAGCTATTTATAATGAATACTTGCAAGCTCTAGTGAAGAAACAAAATTAATATATTTTCCATTAAATTTGCAGTATTCATTCACCATCAAAGAGAGC
>JAPPOG010000043.1 GCA_028818225.1 Gammaproteobacteria bacterium
AGCTGGGAAAACTTGAAGCCGTGGCATTGGGCGTTTCCCCTGATCCAGTCGCGCGCCTCAAGAAATTCGAAGACAAAGAAGATCTTAATTTTGTGTTGCTTTCAGATGAAGATCACGGGATAGCAGATAAGTACGGTGTCTGGGGGCTTAAAAAATTCATGGGACGTGAATTTATGGGCATTATCCGTTCAACATTTATTATCGATAAGCAGGGCAAGCTTGCCCATATTATGGATAAGGTAAAGACAAAAACTCACCACGATGATGTGCTCGAAATTCTGAAAACGCTTTGAGTGCATGCAACTAAACTTTCGACAATACTCTGAATCGGGTGAGCCATTGTTTATATTGCATGGCTTATTCGGCAGTCTCGGGAACTGGGGAGCACACAGCAAATTCCTCTCTGCGCATTTTTCAGTGTTAGGAGTCGATCTAAGAAATCACGGCGACTCCTTTCACGATTTCGAATTAAATTATCCAGTGATGGCGGAGGATGTTCTTGCGCTGATGGATCATTTAAATATCGGATCAGCGAGTTTTATCGGTCACTCGATGGGCGGCAAGGTAGCCATGGAATTGGCACTGTCGGTAGGAGAGAAAATTAATAAGTTAATGGTGGTTGATATTGCTCCGGTTGCTTATCCTGAAACTGCCGATGGCCATCTCAAAGTGATCGAAGGAATGAAATCGCTGGATTTTAGTGAAATTTCAAACCGCAAAGAAGCAGAGCATATTCTTGAAGGATTTATTGAAGATTCCGCCACCAGGAAATTTGTGCTCACTAATCTGGTACGTAGTGACAACGGAGCTTACAACTGGCGCCTGAACCTGGAATCTATTGAACAAAACTATAATCGACTTAGAGAAAAACCCAGTGGAAGTATTCCGTTTCTCAAACCTTGCCTGTTTGTTAAAGGCGCTGAGTCTTCTTATATTCAGGAACAACATAAACCTGAAATACTGGAATTATTTCCCAATGCGCAGGTAAAAATTATTATGCAGGCTGGCCACTGGCTACATGCCGATAAACCCCAGGCATTTCAGAAAATTGCGATGGACTTTCTACAGACAGAGGAAACAGCATGACACTGTTAAGTGTAAATCTGAACAAGATTGCATTGTTGCGAAATTCTCGCGGTAGGGATTTTCCCAATGTCCTGCAGTTTGCAGCAAGGGTAATCGACTTGGGAGTAAAGGGAATTACAGTTCATCCCCGCCCGGATGAACGCCATATTACTCGTCAGGACGTTTTCGACCTGAGTGCTTTTCTCAGAGATCAGGAAAATGTTGAATTTAATATAGAAGGCTATCCATCCCCAGAATTTCTGGAGCTTGTATTCGAAGCTAATCCAGCACAATGTACGCTGGTACCCGATGAACCAGGCCAGTTAACTTCAGATCATGGCTGGCAGGTAGCTGAATACAATGATCTTCTTGTTGAAGTGTTGGGAAAAATTCATTCAGCAGGTATTCGTAGCAGCTTGTTTCTTGATCCATCACCGAAATTGGTAGAAGAGGTAGCCAAAGTTGGTGCAAATCGTATCGAACTCTATACAGAAGAATTTGCCTCCGCTTTTGGAACCCAGAATGAAACAGCCATTTGGCAGGCTTATGCCGACACAGCGGTCCGGGCAACGGAACTTGGTATTGGCATAAATGCAGGTCACGACCTCGACTTGAATAATCTGGCAAAATTTCTCGAGATTCCCAATATTCTCGAAGTGTCCATAGGACATGCGCTAATTGTGGAATGTCTGGAGCAGGGAGTGGAATCAGTCATTCGACAATATCTCGAGATTACCGGGATATAGCTTTTTATTATTAGCAATTCAGCGTAATTCAGTTAAGGTTCAGTTGTCCGTCGTAAACTTGGGCAGAATTTGCTGTTACACTGTCGCTATCCGGAGTACGCAATGACTCGCATCAAAATAATAAAAAGCAGGATAAGGAAGCTTGAAATTTTAAGTAAAAGCCTCTCAGTTTTAGGCATGGGTCTGCTAGTTCTTTGGACCAGTCCTGTAATGGCGACAGAATTCGAAATTGCCCGTCTTGCCTCCCAGATTTACTCTTATTCGGCGAACCTCGCTCATCAGGTTCGCTATACCCGCGGTTACGGTAATGTAAAGATTCAGGCAGACCGATTGAGCCGGGAAGCAGCCCAATTAGTCGACGCTATTCAACGCGGAAGAAATGTCTCTACTGTTCGTTCCCAGTTCAAGGCGATTTCACGGCGTTATGAGAGCCTGGAAACCGCATTTCTAAGAGCAAATCGTTCATCCCATGATCCGCGGCTTTATAACAGCGTAGGCATAATTAGTGATCTTTATTCGGCGCTGAGTAATCAGGTCTATTACACCGATTCAGTGTATCGATCCCCTGACCTCTATTATTACAATCCACCCTTTATAAGCAGGCAGAATGTTCCAGCCTACAGTGGTCAGCAGAATTCCGGCCCATTTTCCGGGCGAAATCAAAATCAGCGCAGGAGTCGCCTGGACTACGATACGATTAACGCCGGCGGTGGTATAAGAAACCAGTAATAGCCAGAATTTGCGGACATATCAAAACGGGAGCAGGGGCTCCCGTTTTTTATTGTCATTAATTCCAACTCTACTAAACTAATTTCATGTATACGACCTGCCCCAAGTGCGCATATAAACGTCAAGAGTCAGACAGAGCTTCTGAGGATGAGTGTCCAAATTGTGGGTTGATCTTTAGTAAATGGTTAAACAGTCTGGTTAAAGAGGAAGAGATGTCGGTTGTCGATACGTCCGGCTCCTCAGCACAGGTTTTTCAAAAATCTTTTATTCGATTCTTCTTACCTGCCCGTCATTCAATCAGTAAAGCTGAGTTTATTGCTTATATTGTGCTCTGGTTGATATTCGCCTGGTGGGGTATCGGCTTTGTGCTAATGGATTTTCAAACCAATGAGATAGGTCGCTCCTGGTTTCATAATGTCGACCTGATTTTTCACGAAGCGGGCCACATGATCTTCATCCCTTTTGGGAGAACCATGTCAATTCTTGGTGGCAGCCTGTTTCAGGTTTTGTTACCTCTGATCCTGATGTTCGCCTTCCTCATCAAAAATAAAGATGGCTTTGCCGCATCGTTGTGCCTGCGGTGGGCAGGCCAGAGCATGATGGACATTGCTCCTTATATTGCTGATGCCAGAGCGCTACGCTTACCGCTTCTGGGTGGCGGAACCGGTGCTGATTCGATTGGCCGCCACGACTGGCAGAATTTATTGAGGCAGTGGGGTTTTTTGGAATACGACATAGAAATTGCCTCTGTTGTTGACGCAGTGGGGTCAGGTATCTTATTAATTGCGTTGATCTGGGGTGCTTATATGCTCTTTATGTACTCTCGTAAGCTGATCGATTAAAATTCGCGCTTTTCCAAGCTGGATAATTTCCATTGTCTCCTGCATCTAACCGTATTTACTACGGCTACTGGATCGTTGTGGCCGGATTTGTGACCCAATTTGTCGCGGTTGGGATGGCAAACTATGTCGTCGGTTCTTTCATGATCCCTATGACCGAGGAATTTGGCTGGACCCGGGCCGAATTTACTGCCTCCAGATCCCTTGGTCAGATCGTCATGGCGTTTACCGGGTTTGTAATTGGTGCTCATATCGATCGTTATGGAGGCCGGCCTTTTGTCCTGGCTGGCGCGTTTATCCTGGCTGGCGCTACTTTCAGCTTGGGCAGCATCAGTACCCTCGTTCAGTGGTGGGTACTGAATGGATTAATTTTGACAATTGGTGCTGCCATGATTGGAAACCTCGTTATCAATGTAAGCCTGGGTAAATGGTTTGTAGAGCGGCGAGGAAGGGCGGTGGCAATAGCCGGGATGGGAATTTCCCTGGGTGGAATCGTGCTGCCGCCAATAGCGACATGGTTGGTGGACATCTTTGGTTGGCGGGAGGCATGGCGAATAATGGGTGTGGCGACCGTGCTTGTTACTCTCCCTATGGCTGCATTGCTTAGAAGACGGCCTGAAGATTATCAACAGCATCCCGATGGCAAGTCTCAAGAAGAAATGGATGCGGGTCTTGGTGAAGCTGCGAAAGCCGATTTTGAAAAATCCATGACTCGTTCCCAGGCCATGCGTACTTCGAGCTTTTATTTTCTGGTTCTCGCTTTCGGCTTATTTCAGATTTCGATTACTACCATGCTGATTCAAACCATACCGCTAATGACAGATGCGGGCTATTCCAGGCTAATTGCATCCACAATGATTTCTATTGCATCTGTACCGGCATTTCTCAGTAAACCATTCTGGGGCGCTTTAATTGATAGATACGATCCCAAAAAGCTTGCCGCAATCGGCGCGGCGATTTCCGGATCGTCAGTCATCATTATTGTAATCAGTGTTGCATACAGCTCAGACATCCTGGTTTATTTTGGATTCCTATTAATGGGAATTGGTTGGGGAGGACTCTTACCATTACAGGAAGTAATCTGGGCTACTTCTTTTGGCAGGCGCTATCTGGGCTCGGTTCGTTCAACCGCAATGCCATTTACATTTGGCATGTCTGCTCTCGGCCCAATCCTCGTTGCCTATTACTACGACATGGTAGGAAATTATGATCTGGCGCTTATTGCCATGGGTGTTTGCAACCTGGCATCTGCCGTTATGTTGTTCCGGATCAATGCCCCCAAGGCCCTGAAAACTCTGGAAAATCAGCTGTAAAGACCGTTCTGTGACACTGCTAATTAAC
>JAPPOG010000020.1 GCA_028818225.1 Gammaproteobacteria bacterium
CTGGAAGGTGATTAAACATTGGATAAATAATTTAAGAATATTGCAGAAAAATTATAAAATATTTAATAAAATCAATTATATAAAAGATATTTTTAAAATAGCTTTTAGGTCAAGATTTTTTTGACAGAAAGACGCCTGAAGCCTATTATTGCGCGCCTATGCCAGAGAGCCCGATTCCAGCCTATATTGATACTAGAAAGGTCTTTCTGCAGCAGGACGAGATCAATGGATCCGTCGCCCTGGAGAAACTTCCACGCTTTAAGGATGCACTGGCTAGCCAGCAGGGTCATGTATCGGTAGCACTCAGCTTTTCTGTTAATGAGTCCGGGCAAAAGGTGATTCAAGGAAAACTCTTCGCCGAGGTTGCAGTTACCTGTCAGAGGTGTCTGGAGCCTTTAGCGATCCAGCTACGGGACGACATATACCTGGCAGTACTGGAGGAAGAGGCAGAAGTTGCAAAGCTGGATCCGGAATTGGATCCATGGCTTTGTGCTGAGCATAAACTGGTTCTCGCTGAATTAGTCGAAGAACAGTTGATGCTGTGCATGCCGATAGTAAATTACCACGAAAATCAGGCCTGTCTGGAAAAACTGGATTATGTGCATAGCCAAAATGAGGCTGATACAGCTCAGTCAGGAATGGCTACTGAAAACCCTTTTTCAGTGCTAAAAGCACTTAAAGAATAGATTTAATATACTGAATTTAATAGATATTTAGAGATTTACTCAGGAGCTTATAATGGCTGTCCAAAAGAATAAAGTGACCCGTGCTAAACGTAATAAGCGGCGTGGACATGATTCACTATCAGGACCAACACTTGCTACCGACAAAACAACTGGTGAGGTTCATCGCCGCCATCATGTTACCGCCGATGGTTTTTATCGAGGCAAAAAAGTACTGGATCTCGGCGACGACTAATTGGGTCCTGTAAAGCGCATAGCTATTGATGCTATGGGCGGTGATGGCGGCGCGAAGCTGACTGTACCCGCTGCCATCCAAGCGCTGTCAAAATTTCCCGACATTGTCCTTTCCCTGGTTGGTGATCAAGACCAGATTAACAGCCTGTTTCCCGAAAATAGTCAGGCTTGCGCTCGTTTGCAGGTTGTTCACGCGCCGGACGTCATTGCAGATGAGGATAACCCTGGTAACGTCCTCAGGAGCGCTAAGCAGTCCTCGATGTATTTAGCGACTAAACTGGTCAAGAATGAGCAGGTGCAGGCAATGGTGAGTGCCGGAAACACCGGTGCCCTGTTAATGATAGGGCGGCACCTACTTAAAACTATACCGGGAATCCATAAACCAGCAATCGTCGCTACTATTCCAGGTGCTTCCCGCCAGACCTATTTGTTAGATGTTGGAGCCAATCCTGACTGTTCGGCTCAACAACTGTTTGAGTTTGCGGTTATGGGTTCAGTGCTCGCTGAATCATTGGATGAGTCACCAGCCAGGGTCGCATTGCTAAACATAGGCGCGGAGCAATACAAAGGGACGGATGAGGTGAGGCATGCGGCTGAACGGCTGCAGCAATGTTCACAAGTCAATTATGTGGGGTTCGTGGAGGCAAATGAATTATTTGAAGGTCTCGCGGATGTGGTCGTCTGTGATGGTTTTGTCGGCAATGTAACTATTAAATCGAGCGCTGGCGTTGCTAATGTGGTTAAAAAGCTATTAGCAGGAAACCTGGAGGGCAATTTTACCTTGGATTCATCTTCGACATCCGTGGTTACGCGCTTGGCTGCGCAGATAAATCCGCAGCGCTTTAATGGAGCCAGCTTGCTGGGATTACAGGGCAGTATTATCAAGAGCCACGGCAATGCTACAGAAGAGGGATTTGTCTACGCAATACAACAAGCAGTAACAGAGATAGAAAATACTGTTCCTCAATTGATTGCTGAAAAGGTAGCTTCCATTATTGCAGCGAATTAATATGCCGGTAGTCGATTAATGGGCGAGATCAGGTTAAGTCGACTGCGGCGCAATAATAAAACAGAAGAGTGGAGCTTGGGCCCTAAGTTCAACAGGTAAGGCATGCAAAAATTTGGATTTGTATTCCCAGGGCAGGGATCCCAGAAATTGGGCATGCTCTCGGAACTGGCAGCGCGTTCTCCAGTAATTCAGGCAACATTTCAAGAAGCTTCTGAAGTCTTAGAACAAGACCTCTGGGAGATTTGTCAGCAGGATAAGGGAAATATTCTCGACCAAACGCACATCACGCAACCAGCACTATTAACTGCCTCAGTTGCAGTCTGGCGATTATGGGATGAACTAACACCGCTGAAACCATCAATATTGGCAGGTCATAGCCTGGGTGAGTATTCAGCACTGGTTTGTGCCAATGCCATTAGCTTTCAGGATGCGATAAGTATTGTCCATCATCGCGGCCAGTATATGCAGGCTGCAGTACCCACCGGTGAGGGTAAGATGGCAGCTATTGTGGGGCTTGAAAATTATCAGATCGATGAAATCTGTGATGATGCCGAAGAGCATGGCGTGGTATCAGCTGCCAATTTTAATTCACCAGGTCAAACTGTTATTGCAGGAGAGGCAGGGGCAGTCGACAAAGCCATAGACCTGTGCAAGGAAGCCGGTGCCAAGCGCGCACTGCCTCTGAATGTCAGCGTGCCATCCCATTGCGCACTAATGAAACCAGCCGCTGACCAACTGAGAGAAAAATTAGACGAAATTACAATCAACGCTCCGAGTGTTGCTGTAATACAAAATGTAAATGCACAGATTTGCGAAGATCCGGACAAGATTAAACAGAACTTGGTTAAACAACTCTATGCGCCGGTACTTTGGGTTGACTGCGTGCAACTTATTTACAAGGAAGCCGTCAGTAAGGTGGTTGAATGTGGGCCTGGCAAAGTATTAAGTGGGTTAATCAGACGAATCGAGCCTGAAATAAAATGCTTTGGCAGTGACGATGCGGCAAGTATCGACAGCGCGATAGCAGAAATGTCTGCATAAGCAGTTAGCAGTGCAGCAGGAGAATTGTTAGATGAGTGAAACTAAGATTGCCCTGGTAACTGGCGCTAGTCGCGGGATTGGTAAGGCAATAGCTTTAGAATTAGCGCAACAAGGATGCACAGTAATTGGAACAGCTACTACTGATAACGGTGCTCAAGCAATCAGTGAATATTTACGAACCGCAGGAGTGAATGGGGTAGGACTGTGTGCAAACGTGGCTAGTGACCAATCAATAGCAGCGTTACTGGAGACTATAAGTGATAAATTTGCCGCTCCAGCAATACTGGTAAATAACGCGGGAATAACTCGCGATAATCTATTGATGCGGATGAAAGATGATGAGTGGCATGAGGTGATTGAAACCAATCTATGTTCTATGTACCGGGTCACAAAAGCCTGTTTGAAAGGAATGACACGCGCCCGTTGGGGTCGCATCATAAATATCTCATCGGTGGTTGGTTCGAGCGGTAATCCAGGCCAGACTAATTATTCTGCGTCCAAAGCAGGTATTGAAGGCTTTACTCGATCACTGGCCAAAGAGATTGGATCAAGGGGAATCACTGTTAATGCAGTAGCGCCCGGATTCATTGACACCGATATGACCAAAGAATTACCGGAACACCAAACCGAGGCTTTGTTAGCGCAAATCCCCCTTGGTCGCCTTGGGCAGGCGGAAGAAATCGCTGCTGTAGTTGGCTTTTTAGCCTCCCCTAAAGGAGCCTACATAACAGGTGAAACCCTTCATGTGAATGGCGGCATGTACATGGCATAAGGGGAAAAGTTAGGAAAATAGTTGGCGCTAATATTGCAAAGGAATTTGCTTAAAAATTAAGCAGAAAGACAGCGGATTTTATTTGTAATTTAAACATTACAACTACCTAAAATAGATGTAAAATCGCGTCTCTGATTTACACGGTTGACCCGCAGCGACGCAATCGTGACCAAGAGGCTTAAAAAAAAGCCTTACGAAACAGGGTATTAGGAGCTAATAATAGATATGAGTAGCATTGAAGAGCGCGTAAAGAAAATTGTCTGCGAACAGCTTGGCGTAAAGGAAGACGAGGTAAAACCTTCTGCTTCATTTGTAGAAGATTTAGGCGCTGATTCTTTAGATACCGTCGAATTGGTAATGGCCTTGGAAGAGGAATTCGAAACCGAGATTCCTGATGAGGAGGCAGAAAAAATCACAACAGTCCAGCTCGCCTGCGACTATATCAACGAACATCTCTAAGATTTAATTAATGCAAGCAAGAAAGCTACTCTGGAGCACTCTGGAGTAGCTTTTGTTTATATGGATTGCTGCAATTAAGTTAGGAGTCTACCTTGAGTAATCGGAGAGTAGTTGTTACCGGATTAGGATTGATTACCCCCCTTGGTAACGATGTTAACACTTCCTGGGAAGCACTAAAAAATGGTGAAAGCGGAATTCGACCGCTGGAACATTTTGATGTGGGTGCATTCAGCACGCAGTTTGGAGGTGCCATAAATAATTTCGATTGCAGTGAATACATGGAGCCGAAAGAAGCTCGACGTATGGACATCTTCATGCAGTATGGAATTGCAGCGGGTGTGCAGGCGGTCGATGATGCAGGCCTGGATATTTCAGCAATAAATACTGAGCGTGCAGGGGTTGCAATTGGGTCCGGAATCGGCGGCATCAAGACCATAGAAGAAACTTCCCTGCAGATAAGAGACTCTGGCCCGCGCAAGGTTTCTCCTTTTTTCGTTCCTGGTTCAATCATCAATATGATCGCCGGAAATCTATCGATAAGGTTTGGACTGCGTGGGCCCAATATTGCTGTTACAACAGCGTGCACTACCGGTACCCATAATATTGGTATTGCCGCAAACATGATTACCAATAATCAGGCTGATGTAATGCTGGTAGGTGGTGCAGAGATGTCGACGTCGCCGGTGGGACTCGGAGGATTCTGCGCTGCACGGGCACTTTCGACTCGCAACGAGGATCCACAACGAGCGAGTCGACCATGGGACAAAGATAGGGATGGTTTTGTGTTGAGCGACGGTGCCGGAATTATGGTGCTGGAAGAATTGGAGCATGCGCGCAAAAGAGGAGCAACAATTTACGCGGAAGTCGCGGGATTTGGTATGAGTGGTGATGCTTACCATATGACCTCACCTTCAGAAGGAGGCACCGGCGCAGCGCTTTGCATGCGCAATGCGCTGCTCAGTGCGGAAATGGATCCGGAGCAAATAGATTACGTTAATGCTCATGGTACATCGACCCCTGCAGGAGATATCGCAGAAACATTGGCGATCAAATCAGTTTTTGGTGATCACGCAAAACAGCTTGCAGTAAGTTCTTCAAAATCTATGATAGGTCATCTATTAGGTGCTTCCGGGGCTGCAGAGGCAATTATTTCTGTACTTACCCTTAAAGATCAGGTCATTACACCGACCATTAATTTGGATAATCCTGGCGAAGGTTGCGATCTTGACTACGTGCCGCACACAGCGCGAGAGCAGGCGGTAAATAGTGTATTGACGAATTCTTTTGGTTTCGGCGGTACAAATGGCAGTCTCATCTTCACCAGGTTTTCCTGAAGCCAGGTGCAATTTCAGTAGTGTCCGGTGAGGATTAAATGGTAAGTTTCACCTGGATTATCAGTTGACTCCCAGGCCATGGCTTCCTCCGATTTTCGTCTTAGCCTAAATCTACGTTTTCTATCTGTGGTAGGCGCAATGCTACTCTTGGCGGTTTTTAGCGCCCTTGCTTACGTTTGGACATTGCTAAACAAGCCATTAAATATTCAACAAGATGTTCTGGTTTATGAAGTTGAACAAGGCAGTTCCTTGACGGCAGTGACCAACGAACTGGCGACCGCAGGAATTCTGGATGCACCAGGCGTTCTTACGCTCTATGCACGACTTAGGGGAGACGCCACATCGATTCAAACCGGAGAGTATGAATTGCAGCATGGAATTACTCCCAGAGAATTTTTGGGAAAGATGCTGCGAGGAGACACACTGCAGTACCGGGTAACATTGGTAGAGGGTTGGACTCTCGCTCAGGTCTTAAACGCATTTGCGCAGTCTCCTCAGCTTGAACAGGAAATAAACAGCAGTGACCCCCATGACATTGCTGATCAACTGGGGTTCGGGGAAGATTCAGCCGAGGGAATGTTCTACCCGGATACTTATTTTTTTACGAAAGGCTCCAGTGACAGAGAAATTTTAAAAAGGGCGAGGCAGCGTCTTGATACCGTGCTCGAGGAAGCATGGCAAAATCGGCTGGGAGCTTTACCTTATGATGATCCTTACGATGCATTAATTCTTGCTTCAATCATCGAAAAGGAGTCAGCCCAGGGCAGTGAGCGCGGACATATTGCTGGAGTATTTGTACGCAGATTGGAGCAGGGTATGAGATTACAATCTGATCCAACTGTTATCTATGGTATGGGTACGAACTATGATGGCGATATCAGGCGGCAGGATTTGCAAGAAGTTACACCATACAACACTTATCGCATAGATGGGCTGCCGCCATCTCCAATTGCTCTGGCTGGTATCGAGTCCATAACCGCCAGCATGAATCCGTTGCCCTCTGACTATCTTTATTTTGTCTCACGGGGTGATGGCACGCATTACTTTTCAAGCACACTTGAAGAGCATAATGCTGCGGTTAATCGATTTCAGCTGCAATCTGCAGTAGAAGAACAATAGGCAGAGTTTTACTTTTATGAGTCGAGGTAAATTTATAACCATAGAAGGCATAGAGGGTGTTGGCAAAAGCACTAATATCGAAGCCATTAAAAACGAGCTCGATGCTAATGGTATTTCCTATGTTCTAACTCGGGAGCCAGGTGGCACTCTTTTAGCTGAAAAGATTAGAGCATTATTGCTTAAAGAGAGTGATGAAGCGCCAGTTGAAATGAGTGAACTCCTGCTGGTCTTTGCCGCACGTGCTCAACACTTAGAAAAGGTTATTATTCCAACCCTGAAAAATGGAGACTGGGTTATCTGCGATCGATTTACTGATGCGACCTATGCTTACCAGGGGGGCGGTCGAGGACTGAACTTTTCAACTATCGCTGAACTTGAGTCTATGGTGCAAGGCGAGTTGCGACCCGATCTCACCATAATTTTGGATCTGGATCCCGATACTGGTCTGGCAAGAGCGCGAGATAGGGGAGAACTGGATAGGTTTGAAAATGAGCAGAAGATATTTTTTGATAAAGTCAGATCAGCCTATCTAAATATTGCTAAAAAATTCCCGGACCGATGCGTTGTAATTAATGCGGCGAATGATATTGAGCGGGTTAGTACAGATATTTTAAGGGAATTGAGAAACCGATTTTTCAATTGATTGTAATATGCACTTAAAAGAACACGCTCCCTTTCCATGGCAAATGTCGTTATGGGCATCTTTGTCTGAGCAATTTGAATCTCATAAGCTTGCCCATGCTTACTTAATTACAGGTTCGCGCGGTATTGGCAAGCATTCGTTTGCAACTGAATTTGCGCGTCTCATTTTGTGCTCTGCCCCTGATAAGAATGTTGCCTGTGGAGTATGCAGTAGCTGTGCTATGGGCGGTGAGTCCGGCCATCCCGACCTGGTGGAAATTGCAATAGAGGAAGGCAGCAAACTTTTAAAGATAGACCAGATTCGAGATCTTATTGAATTCCTGTCACAGACCAGCCATGGCGGTCGGGCTAAGTGTGCCGTGATCAGTGATGCCCATCGCATACATGTGGCAGCGGCAAACGCTTTACTTAAGACATTGGAAGAACCAACCCAGAATACCTACCTCTTTTTAATTTCTGATATGCCCGGTACTTTGCTGACAACCATCAGAAGTCGATGTCAAAAAATACTAATGCCTGTACCTGACAGTGCAGAGGCGGTAGCCTGGTTAAAACAGCATTTACCAGATCAGGATGATCCTTATTTACTGGCGCATGCCGCCCAGAATTGTCCTTTACTTGCTTTAGATCTCGCACAATCTGGCGGCCTTGAAAATCAGCAACAATTTTTACAAAAGTTTTTAGCGCTTAGCTGCGGAGACGCCAGCATCCAGGCAACCGTGGGATTGATCGGAAAACTGGGTGAAGTTCCAGTAATCGGGTATTTACGGGAAGTATCGTCTATATTAATTAAATATCTCCTCCTAAATCAGCAAACTAGCGAGATGCAGCCGGAACAGCTGTCATTACTGACTTTGCTGCGAAGCAAAGGACTGGATTCCCGGGATAAGTTGGTGGAGTTAATGGCCTTTTATGTGCAGGTGCAAGAGGCGCAGAGGCAATTGTCGAGCGGTACCAATCCGAATGCCCAGCTAATCGTGGAGTCTTTGCTGTGGCACTGGAGTCAGCTTCTCAATTCAGGACGCACTACCTGAGCTTCACCAGGGAACCAGGTGAAGCCTGGAGGCAGGGAAGGAGTTAAAAGCAGGTGGCTGGTCACGGAGTACTTTCATTAAATATAACGGACGATAGCGTCCTTTATGCTGCCTATATGCCATTTATTAAATATGGCGGCATATTTATTCCCACCAATAAAGCCTATCAAATTGGTAACGAAGTCTTTATGTTGCTGGAATTAATGAAAGAACCGGAAAAAATACCGGTTGCCGGAAAAGTGGTGTGGGTGACGCCGCCTCGCGCTCAGGGTACACGCGTCCGCGGCATCGGGATTCAATTCAACGACCCCCAAGGGATTGCCAAGGCTAAGATAGAAAATGTACTGGTCGGTCAGTTAGATTCCGCCGCATCAACCCATACAATGTAAACTGCTGCTGCTTCTTTCTCATAGCCAAAAATATGTCTGAAAGCGGGGCTGCTTGCAGGCAAATAGCATCAGGAGTCGCAATGCAAGCAGGAATCGAAACCCGCCAAGTTCCTGCAAAATAAAGGTCAGGGCGGTTACTTTGAATTCACTTCAGTGCTTTAAATAAAGCCCAAAATTATGGAATTTTCCGCTTGTATGCCTAGGTAAAGCTCCGCATGTTGCTAATTACCCGCTACCGCAGGAGCGCTAATTCAGGAGCTTGACCACATGATTGCCAATCGCAAGACTGGCGGTTAGAGCGGGTGATTCCATGCCGAAAAATTGAATCAGTCCGGGCACACCATGGACCTGCGCGTCATGAATCTTGAAGTCATCGGCTGCTTCTCCTGGTCCTACAATTTTGGGTCGAATCCCTGAGTAGGCGGGATGTAATCTCCCTTCCTCAGCGGCGGGGAAATAACGACGAATAGCATTCAGGAATTTCACTTTCTTATTGGGATTAATGTCGTAATTAAGCTTATCAACATAGGTTGTATCCGGGCCAAAACGAGTTTGTCCGCCAATATCTAGCGTAGAATGAATACCCAGTCCCGTATGATTTTTTTCCGGAATCGGATAAATCAGATGATGGAAAGGGCTAACACCAGTATAGGCAAAGTAATCTCCTTTACAGGGATGCAACTCAGGAATACTGCTTTTCTTAACACCTTCAATTTGCCTGGCCAGTTTCTGTGCATCGAGTCCGGCGCAATTAATAAATTGATCACATTCGAACTCGTAGCTTTGTTCATTTTCTTTGTGGTTCAGGCTTGCTGCTACCTTGAACGAACCAGTATTAAGACCTACTGCTCTAATCTCTGTGTAAGGTGAGAAAGTAACACCGTTTTGTGCAGCCAGATGCAGCAGACTTTGCATATAAGCATGACTGTCAAATATTCCGGTCGTTGGTGAAAGTAAAGCGGCAGTCGCTTTGAGGTTTGGTTCAACTTTACGCAGTTCTCCACCAGTTATAAATCGCAAATCAGTTACATGGTTTTCGATTGCTTTTTTCTCAATATTATAAAGCGCATCAATTTCATTCTCCTGCGCAATGATGAGCTTTCCCGTTTTCTTATAGGGCAGATTAAATTTTTCAAGATGCTCATACAATAAGCGTTTTCCTGCTACGCAGAATAATGCCTTCAAGCTGTTAGAGGCATAATATATACCGGCATGTATGACCTCACTATTGCGACTGCTGGTTATCTGTCCGAAGCTATTTTCTTTATCGACGATTACGATAGATTTGTTTTTATGAGTACTGGAACAAGATAGTTGATAAGCCACGGCAAGACCTAGCACTCCCGCTCCAGCAATACAAATGTCAAACTTATCCATTGCTTCGGTCACAACGCAAACCTTTGTGTAAGCCTTTTTGTCCTGATTGAATATTGGCGTTTAATAAATAATACGAAATGTTAAGTTTATTCTCGGCTCGATTAAACCATCCAACTTGGGTAGTTGATGTAGCCAGTTATTTTGTAAGGTGTCGCTCATTAGTAATAGGCTGCCATGACGTAAATCCATTTGAAATCTGCGTTTGTCAGTTTTTAATTTTGGGCGAAATTGAAATTTGCGATTGGCGCCGAAGGAGACCGACGCAATGACCGGATGCTTTCCCAATTCTTTCTCGTCATCGGCATGCCAGGAAACACTGTCCCGACCATTGCGGTAATAATTCAGTAACACAGAATTAAATTGCCGTTGGCAAAGCTGTTCCACGCGCTTCTTTATTTGTAATACGGGACGTGACCAGGATTTTGGTTCTAAACGAATTCCCGAGTAGCTGTAATTGGATCCGCGATCTCCCATCCAGCATTGAAGACGTGGAACCTGAATTTCCTTGCCCGCGATCCATAGCGTGTCTTGCTGCCAGGGGATAGTTGCGATCAGCTCGCAAAGGTACTGATCAGATTCCCGGGCACTAAAGGCACAGGGAAATTCCTGAATAGAAGCGTCCCCCAAATCATGTTTTAGGTTAGTGGTGATGCCCTCACCATGTACAAATAACTCAGATTGCATTAATTGCCCAAATAGCCAATAGGTTCGGCTGAAGAGCTGGGGCATAATGCCTGCTTTTCCACCCGGCCAGCTTTTGAGGATACAGTAAATTGGAAGAGTTTGATTACGATCTGTTTGTTATAGGCGCCGGTTCCGGTGGCGTTCGAGCCTGTCGTATTGCTGCTTCCCTGGGCGCGAGAGTCGCGGTTGCGGAAGAACGCTATTTCGGCGGCACTTGCGTCAATGTGGGTTGTGTTCCCAAGAAGCTATTCAGCTACGCCGCGCATTACCTTGATGACCTGGAAGATAGCCGTGGATTTGGCTGGGATGTGCCGGAAAAGTCATTCAATTGGTCAACTCTTCTAAAAAATAAAAACAAAGAAATTAATAGGTTAAATGGTATATATAAAGCAATACTTGATAATAACCAGGTGCAGGTCTTTCAAGCTCGAGCCCGTATCAAGGATGCCCATACCGTCGAGGTAGCTAACAAGTTAGTAACTGCTAAGTATATCCTTATAGCCACCGGGGGTTGGCCATGGATCCCCCAATATGAGGGCTCTGAGCACGTCATCACCTCGAACGATGTGTTTTTTATGGAAAACCTTCCCAAGCGACTGTTGGTGGTAGGCGGTGGCTATATCGCGGTGGAATTTGCCAGCATTTTTACCCGGTTGGGCAGTAATACCGTGCTCAGTTATCGAGGTGACCAGTTATTACGGGGTTTTGACGATGAAATTAGACATTTCACCACTGTTGAAATTGGCAAGCGTATGGACCTTAAGTTGTCTTCAAATATCATAAAAATAAGTAAGAATGACAATGGGTTAAGAGTATATTTTGATTCGGGCGATGAAATTGTAGTTGATTGTGTACTATCAGCCACTGGCAGAAAGCCACTGACGGCTAACCTCGGTCTGGAAAACGTCAATATAGCGTTGGCGGATAATGGCGCTGTAGTGGTTAATGAGCATTTTCAGACTGGTGAACCCAGTATTTATGCTGTTGGTGATGTCATTGATCGAGTATCCCTGACTCCAGTAGCGCTTGCGGAAGGACAAATTGTCGCGAGAGCACTGTTTTCCAGTGATCCCAGGGCTATGGACTATCAAAATATTCCCACGGCAGTCTTTTCCCATCCTAACTTGGCTACCTGCGGTTTAAGTGAACAAGTTGCATTAAATCAAGGCTTTAATGTCGATATCTTTGTAGCTACTGTAAAACAGTTAAAACACACATTAAGTGGCAGGGACGAGTTATCCATGATTAAGCTTGTTGTTGATCAGGATACGGATCGCGTAATTGGTCTCCACATGGTTGGGCCTGATGCCGGTGAACTGGTTCAGGGATTTGCCGTAGCCATGAACGCGGGCGCCACCAAGGCCGATTTTGATCGCACCATAGGGATTCATCCAACTTTGGCGGAAGAATTTGTCACCATGCGTACGAAGAGAAAGCAACATCAGGAATAACGACGTTCTCGCAGAAAACGTCATAGTTAAAGGGTTTGTGGATGTGCCCGGTTTTTGCGGTCTTCCTATATTTCCGGTAATAAAGATTACCGGAAATTAAAGATTGGCAGGAACCACCCTGCAATCGCTCTCAAATAAATGGAGACAATACCCTGAATCGCCTCAAACCCCTTGCGCCTGCTTATTTTTTCCTGGCTAGTGAGCAGGACAAACATGAGGATCCAGCACGGTTATCATCCGGCCGCCAACTTCCCTGTAGCGACAGCAACCTCTGAAGTGCTCCCTGAATTGACTAATTTATTCAGCCAGCACCAGGTTATCAGTAAAAATCCCGGCAAAGTTGGCTTGATCACCCACCAGCACTTTAACGTTAACGTTGTGGGTTCAGGCCGTGCTTTAAAATGGCGCGGCTGGAATCTCCTGGCGCTGCTAACTCGTCGCAAACAGCACTGGATTGCTAATGGCATTAACAGTGCAAATTTCACTTTTAATAGCGAATCTATCTAGTTGAATAAATTCATTATATCAGTACCTGAAACCAAGCTCTCGAACTGCTCCAACTGCTGGTTTTTCAGGCTTTTATGCTCACCTCTGAGCCATTGCAGGCACTTATACTGATACGGGAATGCCTGTTGTTGCCACTCGCTGCCAGCAATAGTGGTCTTTATTTCAGCTTTTTCTGCATTGAGAGCCTCAGCATTGGCTAACAGATAAGGCACGTAGACCCTCCCCACTTCCGCTAGCAGGCTAACCAGAGAATCTGGCAATTTTTGCTTCGATGTGCCGCTTATAAGCCAATCGTTTGCCTTGATTTCGTACCCTGAGAGGTCTTCCAGTACCTCGGTCCAGGCATGCACTCTTGGGGCACGTTCCAGGATTAGTTTTTGAGGCGTTGGATCGAACAATGCCATGCAGGTTAACTGCCCATAGACAGCGAAATCACTGCTTGCAGGACGTTTCCCCAGTAAAAAAGGACATATATTCAAGTGCTTATCGATTAAATCTAAGAAGCTGAGGAAACTTTTTTCTATGGTCTCTGCGGTTACTGAATTAGAGCCCACGTAGCGTAAGCGCGCTATCTGCCGCTCCCTTATCTGCTGGCCTCTTTCTGCCATGACTGTGTCTGACGCTGTTATATTGTTCCACCGGGGTAACATTTGACCCGCTTTCTCAATATCGGGCTGGTAATTCCAGCGGTAGTGAAACATGGCTTTGGTTAGCCATTCGTCTGCATAGTCTTCCAGAACCGAATTTATCAGCCCCAGGGCCGGCTCATCAGGAATTACTGAGCGCTCGGCCGAGAGAGATTCAATTTCCCGGATTAATGGAGTTGAATCGCAGACCGCTATTTCCTTGCCCGCTTCATCCACACCATAAAACGTAGGTAGCAGGGGTACTTTTGGCTCAGGCCGCTGGCGATAACGCGCGTGCTCGGGCTCTACGCGATGCCGTGAACCAGGAATTAAACGGTAAGGAATTCGCCGGTAGCGCAGCAGCGCCAGCATCTTGCGGGTATAGGGCGATCCGGGGACGCCCATGAACTCCAATGGTATTTCAAAACTGACCATAAGTAAGCTATGTAACTAACTGAATTTGCTCATTTTTAAATAATAGGATAGGACAAGAATTTCACTCCATTTTTGCCCCTATTAGCACGCTTTAACAGGTTTTATTGTTCTTCTGCAGCAGCCTGGCGTTCTAATTCTCTTGCTCCAGCCAGAATCCCTGACAAGGCATAGTTGCCCTCATGACAGGCATATTCATACATGGATTCCTGATTGGGACGGGCATTGAACACTAATTCACCGGTAAATGGCTGGCTAAAGACGGTTGGATCTTCGACCGTAAAGCTATATAAGATTTCAGATTCAGAAATCCGGCTAAATCTCTCTATTACATGTAGATTTTTAGATGAACCGCGGAAGTTTTGTTGCGGATTAAAGCCCTTGGTTGCGACGATCAGGGTATCTCCTTCCCAACGCCCCACGGAATCCCCCATCCATTTATTCATGCCCATTAAATGTTCGCTGCCATCAAGCCTGATGATGCGGGCATCATGAGCCATTTCCGCGAGGATCATGAGGTAATCTTCAGTTTGCACGAACTGATAATTATTGTTGTACATAACCGGCAGCATGGGTGGCCCGGAATGTGAGCCAAAGGACAGCAGGCAACGTTCCGCCAGCGGGCGTCCTTCCGGACCATCGTAGGGCCCGGGGCTGCCCGGAGCACGACGGAATCTGGCCCGGGGATCTCCAGCATAAGGAATCTGACCATTGGGAGGATCGACAATGATTGAAGAGCGATATTCACCAGCAATCACTTGAATGCGGGTTCCTAAATCTTTCCAGAATTCGTTATAGCCATCATCGGTATTACCATCATCATCGGCCTGTGCGCCAAAGCCCGCGCCGCGATCTGGATCGCTATCGGCAAATTCGGCATCCAGGTAGTCTTGGTGCCCCGCTTCCAGTCGCGTCGCTTGTTCTAGCGACAATGCGCGCTGTTCGCCAAACTCCCTATCACGGGTCAATGGTGTCAGGGTTTTATTAGTCCAGACGCCCTGCAAGTCTGGTTTGCCATGGGCTGTTCGAGGCGGTTCCCATTCTTGGGCAACTGCCACTTGCGCAACCAAGAAAGACAGTAAAGCGCCCAGAAACAATGAACATAGCTTTCTCATATTTATAACCTTATCAATAAGTTGCGTAGATTAGCTAACTTAACTAGTTAGCTATCGCAAACAATCGTGCATTTGTATGGCTTAAGTTAACTAATTGATCCTTGTTTAGAAAGCGGCGTGTGCGGGTTTCCTGAAGATTAGTACGCTTCCCGCGAGCCGCCAATCCTATACTGAATCCAGGGAAGGTGCTGGCAGGAACTGCGCGATTAGCTGGCTTGCAATGCCTGTACAGGACGCGCTTTACCATAGCATTCAGAGCACTAATTCAAGTTTAAGAATGGTGCGCTTGCTGTGGGTTTGCATTGCCTAGTTCACCGTGAATACAGGTACGGCTCCCCTACCCTGGTCAACAATAACCCTGACGCGGTTAATTGTATGCAAGGCTGAATCGATTAATCGTTATCGAAATTCCGCCCCTCCCTGCGGCCAGATTACGCGCCGGATCCGTCAGAGCATAAAGTTAGTCTCAGACTAACCGACTACTGCTATAGCACGGGAAAATTACCGGAAATAGCCTGACAAAATTTTGGTTTTCTGATATAAAATTTAACTTAAATCTATTAATTTACAGTTAGATATAGTGGTTTATTAATGAAAGATATCAAATGTCCTGCGGCGTTCTTCGATACCCTCGAAGAAATGCCCAACCCTTTTAAAAATCCAGTTAATTCGCTGGAACATTTAATCGAGGGTGCGCCCGCAGACGCCCTCAGAGATTACCAGTACGCCAGTGAGTTCATCTACAGTTACCGGGGCAGTCCCGATACTTTCAGCACCTATCGTCGAGAAATCGAACACTTTCTGCATTGGTGCTGGCTAATCGCTAATAAGTCCGTAAATCAGATTCTGCGCGAAGATGTGGAGGCCTACGTGGATTTCGCCCGTCAGCCCCCTGCTGCCTGGATTGGTAAGAAGAACGTTGCCCGTTTCCTTGAGCGCAATGGCGCCAGAGTGCCCAACAAAGACTGGCGGCCTTATGTGAACAATGGTGGGGAATACGTGGTTTCCCAGGCGGCCATTCAATCCTTATTCAGTGTATTAAGTAGTTACTTTAACTTTCTGATACAAGAGAATTATATTTCTGCTAATCCCGTGTCACAAATGCGCCAGAAGAGCAAGTTCTTGCGTAAGCAGCAATCACAGGGAAAGATCCGCCGCCTATCTCCCTTACAATGGGAGTTTGTCATCGATGCCGCGGACTATTTGGCCAAGCAAGACCCGGCAACCCATGAGCGAACGCTATTTATTCTGCATGCGCTGTACGCCATGTATTTAAGGATATCGGAACTGGTGGAAACGCCGCGCTGGCAGCCGCAAATGGGCCACTTTCAGCTGGACCAGGAAGGTAACTGGTGGTTTGTCACCGTCGGTAAGGGTAACAAGGAACGGGAAATCTCCGTCTCAGACGCAATGCTGGGAGCGCTTAAACGCTATCGCCTGTCTCGCGGCTTGCCACCCTTGCCTGCGCCGGGGGAAGCCAGCCCCTTAATCCATAAAACTCGGGGTAAAGGCGGGATTACCAGTACTCGACAAATTCGGGGCATTGTTCAGACTTGCTTTGATCTGGCCACCGAAAAAATGCGTAAGGAAGGTTTTATGGAAGATGCAGAACGGCTCAGTACAGCCACTGTGCATTGGCTGCGTCATACCGGAATATCCGATGATGTGAAACATCGCCCCAGAGAGCATGTCAGAGATGATGCGGGACATGGTTCCAGCGCAATAACAGACCGTTATATTGATGTTGAGCGTGCTGAGCGACACGCTACTGCGCGGCATAAAATAATTCGCTGAAATGCCCATGAATCACTTAATCGGACTATTCTTAAAATTACAGAAAATTACTTCTATCGCTATGCGAATTAGCTTAGTCTCTGTATTTGCCGAAATGGCTGAACAGGATTGGCGAATTTCCCTGTCTCACTGCGAAGGAAGAATTTTGCGAGGAATTATGCAATCAACAAAGTCTCCACTGGTTCGTAATCTATTAGTTGTTTCACTCTCTCTTTTCTCCACGCTCCCCTTTGCATCCTCAGCGCAGGAAGAAATCAATCAGCTTAATACAGTTCTCGATATAGATGCCCTGTATGAACCGATTGCCAGCCAGGAAATTTATGGCGAAACAGCAGTCAGCTTGTTGGAGGAGCTTCAAACCAAGCACTACGCTGCTGTTGAAATTGACGACAATTTTTCCTCCATGGCATTTGATAGCTATCTTGATACGCTCGATGGGTCCAATCTCTATTTTCTGCGAGATGACATCGATGAGTTAAGTGTCTATCGCTACACCCTGGATGACTCATTAAAAAGTGGTAACGTAGAGCCGGGCTTCGAAATTTATAACCGCTATTACCAGCGCGTATTAGAGCGACTTATCTATGCCATCAATCGTATCGAGAATAATATTCCGGAAATGGATTTTACTATCGATGAGCAGATTGATATCGATCGTGAAGACGCTCCTTATGCAATGACCGTTGCCGAATTGGATGAGATCTGGCGACTGAGAATTAAAAACAGCGTGTTAAGCCTGCGGCTTACCGGCGATACTAATGACGAGATTCAAGAGAAGCTCGCTAAGCGATATCGTAATCAGCTGAGTCAGATATTAAAAACAAATGACAGAGATATTTTCCAGACTTACCTGTCAACTGTAGCCAAGGCAGTTGATCCCCATACCGCCTATTTTTCACCAAGAGATTCGGAAAACTTTAACATGGGTCTTTCCCTCTCATTGCAGGGCATTGGCGCACAATTAACCACTGAAGATGAGTACACCAAGATTGTGGAACTCATCAAAGGTGGTCCAGCAGAGCGCGGCAACGAGCTGCGGGAAGGTGATCGTATTATTGGGATCGGTCAGGGGGTAGATGGTGATATTCAGGACGTGGTTGGTATGCGCCTGGATGATGTGGTATCGCAGATTCGCGGAGAGAAAGGCACCGTAGTCAGACTGAACATTATTCCAGCTGACGCTGTGAGTGAATCCAGTGCCACTGTTGTAAGCATTACCCGGGACACAGTGAAACTGGAAGACCAGTCAGCAAAGAAAGAAGTCATAGAACTGAGCTACAACGGAGAAAATTTAAAGATTGGTGTGATCGATCTGCCTACTTTCTATTTTGACTTTGAGGCCGCTGCCAGGGGTGAAGAAGATTTTAAGAGCTCCACCCGCGACGTAAAAATCCTGTTGGAAGAATTAAAAGAAGAAAAAGTTGATGCGGTAGTCGTTGATCTTCGTAACAATGGTGGTGGTAGTTTAAGCGAAGCTAACCAGCTTGTGGGTTTATTTATCGAAACGGGTGCAACGGTCCAGATTCGTTATTCCGGAATCAGGAATGGATTTACCAGACCTTTTGGTGATAACGATCCGGAGGTTTCTTATGACGGTCCGTTGGCAGTATTGGTAAATCGCACCAGTGCTTCTGCATCGGAAATTTTCGCCGGAGCGATTCAGGATTATCAACGCGGAATCGTGCTTGGCGGC
The DNA here is from genome assembly GCA_028818225.1 of Gammaproteobacteria bacterium. Taxonomy (GTDB): domain Bacteria; phylum Pseudomonadota; class Gammaproteobacteria; order Pseudomonadales; family Pseudohongiellaceae; genus UBA9145. Next base: position 18,396 of record JAPPOG010000020.1, read on the forward strand.
CAGACTTTTGGTAAGGGTACGGTGCAGGAAATCATTCCGATGGATTATGGTCAGGTGAAACTCACCCGCTCCAAGTTTTATCGAATTTCCGGTGCCAGTACCCAGCATCGTGGCGTGATACCTGATATCCAATTCCCGGATTTCTACGATGCCTATGAAGATATCGGAGAAAGCAGTCTTGACGGCGCTCTTCCCTGGGATACGGTAAGACCAGTTGAATACCGAACTTATCATTCTATTCAGGCACTGATACCCGAGCTGCGCACACTTCATGAAGATCGAGCCGCTACCTCTCCTGACTTTATTTATCTTGCAGGACAAATTGAGCGAACTCGGGCTCTAAGGGAACGAGAGTTTCTTTCCCTTAACGAAGCAGTGGTCAAGCAAGAACGCGAAGACAACCGTCGGGAAGAATTCGACGCTGAAAATATGCGCCGTGCATTAAAAGGATTACCACTCAGGGAATGGGTAGATGAAGAGGAAGAAGAAGACGCTGCAGACTCCCCCGCTCCAGCGACTGATGACACGACTCTGGCAGACAACGAAGGAGATGAGTCCGGGGAAGAAGAAGACGAAGAAGATCCGCTAATTCTGGAAAGCGGTCGCATTCTGGCAGATTTCATTTCCCTGAGCCAACGTCGCATCAGCGCGGTAGATAGAATTTCTACTCAACGTTAGTCGCAACAAACAATACACCGCAAAAAAAGGCCCTCGGAAGAGGGCCTGCGAGCGGGGTCGAGCTCAAGGAGGATTCAATCAATTTATAGTTGATTGAGTTTCCATTAAAACAGGAAAATCTAGCCTCACACTCTCTCAATCAGGGCGATGCGCCGATTAATTGTGGCAGCAAAATGGCAGAACTTTTTGATTGCCAGGGCTGACTTGTAGTGGTCTAGCCACGTCGGAGGCGAGATTATTCCTCTCATCCCTGAGAGGCACCACTAGGGCTCGCTTTAATCAGGCTACTTTGCCCCCAACAAATTGGTTATTCGAATTTTGGCTAAGCCAAAAGCCTCACCCTCCGGGAGGGGCTAAAGCAGTTTCAAATGACGCGAGCTTTCTTGCTCTTCTGCCCCTTCCTATAGGGCGTTTGATGAATAAGTGGCGGGGCTGTAAAACACCAGTATGCGACTGGTAGGGGCGAAGTAATGGCGGAGGAGGAGAGATTCGAACTCTCGACGTACCCTTCTGTGACCCTTTGTGGCACTTTCTTGCACTTATTTAAGTTATTGATCTATCTGCCAAAAGTGCAAATCAGTGCCACCTAGTGCCACAGGGGTGTAAGGGCTATGTGAGGTCAATTCCCCTAAAAATTCCCCTATTTTACCGGACAGAACTTTCAACTTTTGTCCGCTACTTAGAGCCGATTTGTCAGAAGGTCGTTCACCCTCTCCTCGTTAGCTCGTTCCACTATAGCCCCTTCTACTTCGATGGCTTTTTCATTGCCTTGCGCCAATGCTGTGTTTAACCACCCCACCGCAACTTCTAGGTCTTTTTCTACGCCTTCCCCATTATTGTAGGCCGTAAAAAGGCAATACTGAGCATCACTAACAAACGAACAGACTCAAGCTGTAGGGTTCCTATACAATGCTGGGAAAGCTCATCCATCCCGTCACTATGTACTTTTTCCCTTTAGTTAAAATATTTGCTGAATGCGCATGAGTCCATTCTGCCGGCCATATTAAGGTCTTTCCTTTTTCCGGCTTTACATTCAGATCATAAAAAGAAAAGCAGGTTTCACCGCTTTCCGGAACGTCATTTAGATACGTCATCCAGGCAAATATTCGATGCATATTTGAAAGTGAGTCTCTCTCTGTGTGAAGCATTTTAAAATGATCGCCGGGGAGGTAACGCTGAACATTGAAAGAGCCAATCTCAATACGGCCATAATTTTTTAGAAATCCCCATTCTTCTAGGTAATCTGAATAGCATAGATATAGTTGTCTGATATATTC
>JAPPOG010000039.1 GCA_028818225.1 Gammaproteobacteria bacterium
GGCATGGTCCATGTATATGTATCTCTCAATCGTTACAATTAGCCAGACTGAGATTTAACATTTTTAATTTTTTAAACCGAGTAACACACTGAATTACCAAACTGGAGATAAATAAATGAAACAGATTCAACAAGGTTTTACCCTAATCGAATTAATGATAGTGGTTGCGATTATCGGTATTCTAGCTGCAGTAGCACTGCCTGCATACCAGAACTATTCTGACCGTGCCGCTTTCTCTGAGCTAGTGCTCGCAGTTACACCTCGCAAGACTGCCGTTGAGTTGGCAATTCAGACGCGCGCGCCTGCAAACCTGGCAGCACTTGATGCCGGGGCTCTAGGTATTCCTGCAAATGTAGCCAGGAACGCAACTCGTCATGGTGCCAGCGTAACTAATGGTGCTATCACCATGACCTGGCAGGACGACGGTTCTAACCTGGACGGTATTACCTATACTCTGACAGCTGGCGGTATTGTACCTCCCGTTCAATGGACTGAAGGTGGTACTTGTCTGACTAGCGGTTTCTGCTAGTCAGCTAACCAACTTGGTATTGGCAGTACCCTTGCCCTCATGACGGCGGGTACTGCCAACCCAAACCAGGACTCCAACCAACCCAACTTAATTACTCACTCAAAACCAAGCCAATATTCTCCATCTCGTCTTGATTCTAAAATAGCCAAAACTCTTAACTACACGCATCAGAAAATTCCTACTTTGACCAGGGTGGTTCTATAGGGACTGAGCCTTGAAACAGAAGCAGCAAAAGGGCTTTACACTAATAGAACTCATGATTGTCACAGCGATCATTGGCATTCTGGTTTCCGACGCATTACCCGCATACGATCTCTACAGAAACCGCGCTCGCTTCTCCGAAGCCATACTGGCCATAGGCAGGTATCGGGCCATGATAATTACTCAGGCCCATTCAGATCGCTTCGCTTCCCTGGCTGATGCTGACGCCGGCGCACTAGGCATACCTCCAGCTCAGACCCAGACGGCGACTCAACATGTTATCGATGTAGTTGACGGAGTTATTACCGTTACCTGGATGGCTTACGGTTCAGACCTGGCTGGGGTAACTTACACTCTTGCCGCACAAGGTGTGAATCCTCCAATTCAGTGGGTTTCCGGAGGAACCTGTGAAGCCGGCGGCTATTGCTAAATAACCCTTGGTTATTCTTGCATTTGCCGTTGGTAATCATTCTCGTAAAAGTTTGAAATTCTCCGCTGCTCAGGATCGAAGCAAATATATCCATTCTGGATTGTTGAGATAAATTTGATGAACAAGCAGTCTTCCGGTAGCTGGGCTTGGAGTTCCTCACTTACCGACGCCCGCAAATTCTCATTTTCCGTAAATATTTCGATAATCGCCTCTCTTTGCTCTGGAATCACTCGGTAGTTTTCGGTTTGAATGAACAGCGGATCTCCGATGAACTGGCTGCGAATTGCTGCGATTTCCCGCTGAACTCGGCCCTCCGGTAGCTCTGTATAAATCAACTTGGGGTAAGAACCAGGAAATTCAGCCAGTACTTGTGGATCCTTATTGAAGTCTTCAAATTCTTGTTGAGCCAGGCTGTAGACGGTATCAAATGCGAGCACCAGAGCAATTGGCCGCTCTGCATAAACAATCCACATGCCGGCTACCATACAAACTGCCTGAAAGGTGGCTATGCAAGTCAAATCAAATTTCAGACTAGGTTTCCCCGCCTTGAACACGATAAGGGTAAGTAAGGGTCCGAGCACCAGATCAACACCGATAATGATTTGTAAGCCAGCCCACCCTCCATCAATACTAAACAGAATACCGGGATACCAGGCGATCAGTATTATCGCCAACAGTACTAAAAATACTGCCAGGCTGATGGAAAAATGAATAGCACCCGCTTTCCATCTACTCATTTCATTCTCCTATGGGATTTATTACCCGAATTCAAATTCTATATTGATTAAAACGCATCTATTTTCCATCAATTCAAGGCTATCCAAGATTAATCTCCTATAATTATAGAGATCGTTTAAACGCTGTAAATTGGTAGGAAGTAACGCTTCCATGTCTGCAAAAATGGGTGGGCTCGCACGCCGCCTGGTTACCGATAAATTAATCGGAGAAACTCAGGCTATGACTGCTATCGGACTTGCGGCAAAGGAAGATGTTCCTTTTGTTACGCACCTTGTACTGAGTAATCTGCTCGATGGAAAATCCATAGCTATAGCGGCGGCTGAAGAATTTGGCTCCCCTCTTCTTGATCTGGATTCGATTGATTTTCAGCATGCACCAGAAAACATTGTTGATGTTAAACTAATTCGCAAGCATAACGTATTGCCTTTGTATCGTCGGGCAAATCGGCTCTTTCTTGCTGTTTCCGATCCAGCGAATATCGCAGCTTTTGATGAAATCAAATTCCACACCGGTATTAACTATGACATTGTGGTGGTGGAAGAAGACAAGCTCGCTCTCGCGATTTCAAAAGCCGTTGAGCGCTCAGAATCAGTCTATGATGATCTGGGTGAACTTGAAAATATTGCTCTGGACGACCTGGATATCGTGGCCGTAGACGAAAAGGAGCAAGCGGAGGAACACTCTGCAGCAGATGATGCGCCAGTTGTTCGTTTCGTAAATAAAGTATTGCTGGAAGCAATCCGTACCGGCGCATCTGACATTCATATTGAGCCCTATGAAAAAGCTTATCGCGTTCGTTTTAGAACAGATGGTATATTTTATGAAGTAACACGCCCTCTGATTAACATCGCTAATAGAATAGCTTCTCGTGTGAAAATCATGTCGCAGATGGATATATCTGAACGCCGAGTCCCGCAGGACGGTCGCATAAAGATGAAGGTTTCCAAATCCCGCGCAATTGACTTCCGTGTTAATACTCTACCAACCCTCTGGGGCGAGAAAATCGTAAAGCGGATCCTTGATCCTGCCAGTGCACAGATGGGTATCGACGCGTTGGGTTATGAAGACATGCAGAAAGAACAATTTTTACAAGCACTGCATCAACTTCAGGGCTTGATTCTGGTGACGGGGCCTACGGGTTCGGGAAAAACCGTCTCGCTTTATACCGGTCTTAATATCCTCAATACCAGTGAACGTAATATTTCTACTGCAGAAGATCCGGTAGAAATTAATCTGGAAGGAATCAACCAGGTCCCGGTAAACAACAAAATTGGGCTCGACTTCGCTGGGGCGCTTCGAACATTTTTGCGGCAAGATCCTGATGTAGTGATGGTAGGCGAAATCCGAGACCTGGAAACGGCAGAGATAGCCATCAAGGCTGCACAAACCGGTCATATGGTCATGTCGACGCTGCACACCACCAGCGCACCGGAGACATTAACTCGATTACGCAATATGGGAATTCCGGCCTTTAATCTTGCCACCTCTGTGACCTTGATTATCGCACAGAGACTGGTTCGCAGGTTGTGCTCCCACTGTAAAGAAAGTGTCGAATTACCCGAAAAAGTATTGATAGATGAAGGATTTACTGAGGAGTTAATTGAACAGGCCCAATTATTCAAGCCAGTAGGCTGTAATGCCTGTAACGACGGCTATAAAGGCAGAATTGGAATTTATGAAGTAGTTCCTATTACTGCAGCTATTTCTCGGATTATCATGGAAGATGGAGATTCTATCCAGATTGCTGATCAGGCTCAGGACGAAGGGTTTAGTAATTTGCACCAATCAGCGCTACTCAAAGTGGCTCAGGGATTAACCAGCCTGGAAGAAGCTAACAGATTGACTTAAATAGATAAATATTGGGACAGCCGTTTTGCTGACATGCTATAGTAAAGACTGTCTTCTCCAACACCAAGCTATCGCTGAGGTGAATTATGGCAACTGAAGCCGCACAAACAATTTACATTTGGCAAGGTACCGACAAGAATGGAAATAAGACCAAGGGGGAAATTCAGGGTGCTAGCCAGGCTCTGGTGAAGGCCCAATTGCGTAAGCAGGGCGTAAACCCGACCAAAGTAAAACGCAAACCAAAAGAACTCTTTGGGCAGAAGAAGCAAAAAATTACACCGGGAGACATTGCAATTTTTACCCGTCAATTGGCTACCATGATGAAGTCGGGTATCCCTCTGGTGCAGTCATTTGAAATCGTAGGCGAGTCCCTGGAAAACGCTTCGATGCGCGAACTGGTTATGAAGATTCGTGATGATGTCGCCGCCGGTAATAATTTCGCTGATTGTATTCGTAAGTACCCTCGCTATTTTGATGACTTATTTTGCAACCTGGTGGACGCTGGAGAACAGTCGGGTGCTCTCGAGACCATGCTCGATCGCTTGGCCACCTATAAAGAAAAGTCGGAGGCTCTAAAAGCCAAGATTAAAAAGGCAATGAACTACCCAATTGCTGTGGTTGGAGTCGCCATCATAGTCACAGGAATACTGCTAGTAAAAGTTGTTCCCCAATTCGCAGAGACTTTTTCCAGTTTCGGCGCAGAATTACCAGCTTTTACTCAATTTGTGTTGAATCTCTCCGATCTGGCAATTGCCCACTGGTGGAAAGTATTAATTGGCGTTGTCGTTTTAGGCTTCTCATACAAAGAACTGATGGTGAGATCAGAGAGCTTTAAGAATAATGTAGAAAGAATATCGTTAAAACTACCGATAGTTGGCCCTATCCTGAACTCATCTTGCTACGCCAGATTTACGCGAACCCTGGCTACAACATTTTCAGCCGACGTGCCATTGGTGGACGCTCTGGATTCAGTCGCTGGTGCTACTGGTAATGTTGTATACGCCACAGCGACACGCAAGATCAAAGACGATGTAACTACCGGTCAGCAGTTAAACTTTGCTATCAAGAACTCTACATTATTTCCTGTAATGGTTACTCAGATGGTTGGTATTGGCGAGGAATCAGGTGCGCTTGATTCCATGTTAGACAAGTGTGCAATCTATTATGAGGCTGAAGTCGACAATGCTGTAGACGGTCTTACAGCTTTGATGGAGCCTATGATTATGGCGGTTTTAGGCGTTCTTGTGGGTGGCCTGATGATTGCAATGTATCTTCCTATTTTCCAACTTGGCTCGGTAATGTAGGTGCTTCCGGAATCTATTAAAGTCTTTTAATGGCAATCATTGAGTTACTCGAGACAAGCCAGATTTTTCTCGTTATAGCCAGTTTCGTACTCGGCCTTCTGGTAGGAAGTTTCCTTAACGTTGTGATATATCGTGTACCAATCATGCTGCAGCGTGATTGGAAACAACAGAGTTGTGAATTTTTAGAAATTGAGGAATCAACTACCGAAAAAAAGGATTCTTCCGGGCAGGACGAAGTATTTAACCTCCATACCCCTGCTTCCCATTGCCCCCATTGCAATCACAAGATCAAACCATGGGAAAATGTTCCCGTTATAAGTTATCTGATGCTCGGCGGTAGGTGTTCTAATTGCAGGGCTAGAATTTCGCTACGCTACCCAAGCATCGAGTTTGTAAGCGGCCTTATCTCCGCTCTGGTTGCTTTTACCTTTGGCGTTACCTGGCTGACGCTAGCCCTGTTAATTTTAGCCTGGTCATTGCTTGCACTTACTCTAATCGATTTTGATCATCAATTATTGCCCGATGATATTACGATCCCATTACTGTGGCTTGGCTTACTTGTTAATGCCGTCGATTTAGGCTTTGGGGTTACCCTTTACGATGCAGTAATCGGAGCCATCGCAGGATATCTGGTGCTTTGGACTTTTTATTGGATATTCAAACTCGTGACAGGTAAAGAAGGCATGGGGTATGGCGATTTCAAATTACTTGCTGCCCTCGGAGCGTGGATGGGTTGGCAAAGTCTGCTGCCAATCATAATACTGTCCTCGTTTGTAGGTGCGGTATTCGGGGTGCTAATGATCGTAGCCATGGGCAGAGATAGATCCATTCCCATGCCATTTGGTCCTTTCCTCACCGGCGCCGGATTCATCATGCTGATATGGGGTCCGCAGATTAGCAGCTTTTACATAAACAACGTTCTCGGCTAACACCGATGTATGTAATAGGTCTTACTGGAGGCATTGGTAGCGGCAAATCCACCGTTGCTTCAATCTTCTCCAAACTCGGAATTACTGTCGTAAATGCGGATCAGTTGGCCAGGGACGTTGTGGAACCCGGAACACCAGCACTGGCCGCAATTAAAGAGCGATTTGGCGCAGCCATTATAACGAATGATGGCTCCCTCAATCGTCGCAAGCTGCGCGAAATTGTTTTTGCTGACAAGGTCGAATTAGATTGGCTGGAGCAGTTGACCCATCCACTGATAGCAGAATTGTTAGTCAAGTACTTGAATCAGGCAAAGTCACCTTATGCCATATTAGAATCCCCCTTGCTATTAGAAACAGGGCAAAAGGAATTAGTAGATCGAGTTTTGGTAGTAGACCTGGATGAGAACTCTCAACTGAATAGAACCACCCAACGTGACAACAGTTCCGAAGAGACAATCAAAGCAATTATGGCATCACAGATGCCGAGAAAAGAACGTCTGGCTGCAGCAGATGATGTAGTAGATAATTCACAATCACAGGCAATTGTAGAAGCGCAAGTTTACGAATTGCACAAGCAATATTTGAAATTGACAAATAAATCATGACCCAAATTAAACAAGTCAATTGTCCCACGTGTGCAAAACAAGTTCCCTGGACTGAGGAGAGCAAGTTCAGGCCTTTTTGCAGCGAACGCTGCAGGCTTATCGATTTTGGAGAATGGGCTTCGGAAAAAAAAGTAATTGAAGGCGAATCCATCTATCCAACGGAAGATAATCCCGAAGAAAACCTGCAATAAGATAATTAAGGAAGTGGCGTACCTTCGATATCAGGCGTCGGCATCCAATAAAATTTACTGCTATCTGCGAATCGATCATTCTGCAGAAAGATATAAATAAAATCTTCGTCACGGGACTGACGTACGAGCCGTACTTCTTCACCCTCTAGTAATCCCAGCTCGTAATCTTCCAGAATCAGGTGTGTTACTACATCGAATAGATACAGACGTTCGTTATCGGCAGCAATTAATAAAGTACCATCACTATTGAACTGGGCACTAACCGGTGAAGCATTGAATACCCACTCTCCATCATTGTTGTAGTAATCCCGTGGATCCATATCCACGATTCCAAACTCTGTAGGGCCATAATTTCCATTTGGACAGGTATGTGCCAGGCGATTACCATCCGGCGAAACATCAAAATCCGTGCAATCGCTACCGACAGCAATATCCGTTCCTTCTACAAATGCCAGAACGTTTAACGCTGGATTAAAGTCGAAAGTAGCCAGATTAGAGACAGTTGTGCCGAAGAGATGGTCCCGGACGGGATCATATAAGACCCTGACCGGCTCCTCTAATGGCAAACTATCCATCAGGAAATTACCGTCACCATTAAACAAGCCTAACCAGAGTTGATTGTCTGAGAACGGCACATTGTTTTCAGGATTAATACCTTCTCCTTCGAACATGATTGCAAAAATATCCCCACCTTCGCCCATACTCATATTGCGCGGCGCAAAACCAAAGGTGTAGCAAATATCTCCACAAAGTTCTTGCGATAACTGGTTGTAATCAATAACACCGGTGTTTAAGTCAAGGCGATAAAGCCGCTCAGATTCAGGGTGGACAGTGAAATAAACAATTTCATTTTCTTCATCCAGAGTAAATTGTTCAGGACGCGTATTAAATGGGTAAACTGCGCCAGTTTCCCCACTGATTAAATTTCTTTCCACAATGCGATTACGGGTAAAGTCACCGATCAGCACCCAACCATGACATAAGGGAAAAAAATGTTGAGCGGGTTCTGTTACCAACCCGCCTCCCAGGGCTGAAATGAGCGCATCTGAAGGACCAGACTGTACCTGCCCCAACGCCAGCGTTTCAAACATCCAGGGATTCGAGCCCTCAATATATTCGAGGCGCACCGCAATCTGCTCGCCGGCGAGATTTACACTTGGAGCATCAAGAATTCCCGAGATAGATGAGTAGGTTGCCAAGCCGTCTGCTGCGACAGAAAACTCTGGCGGCGTAAATGCATCACAATCTAAGAGGTCCGCACCGGATAAAGGCGGTGGACCTGGTTCAGCTGCGACAAGTGCGGCAAAAGTAAGTTGAAAAGTTAAATCATTCGGATTTACCAGACGAAATTGAGCAGCTACTTCTCCGATACCTGGCACGTCAATTTACGGAACTTCCATTGTGTAACCATCAAATCTGGCTATGTCGTTTGCCACGACTGGAGGAGTGCCTGGGACAAATTCCAAAACAGGATTTTCCAAAAACCTGACGCCGGTATATGTAGGTAGTGATGTTGGATCAACCGAACCTGGAGCTACAGAGCTCTTTACCCTAAAACCCACGTATTGGCTCACATTCAGGGAAGCATTCACCGGCCCGGTAACATCCACTCTGATTTCAGGACCAGCAAGCTCTGTTGCATCGATATTTTCGATGGAAGACGGGTATCCGATTTGATAATCACTTACTTCGATTACGCCATTATCAGAAAAAAACGAAAATTCGATAGGAGCCGATTCGTTATGGGGAAAAATTTCATCAAGCTGCAATATAGGAGTTGCTGCAGTCACCGATCCGGTACCAACAAAGTCGAAAACGTAAGTTGCCACATCAATAAAGCCAGGACCTGTGACTGCCCAACCGCCATCCGAAATGTAGTTAGCATCAATGGCTTCACTTAGCGGATTTTCTTCTCCCTGAGCACCACCTTGCCCGGGGGTTTGCTCTGGCGATGTCTCGACCAATACTCCCTGATCGACGAGTATTGCCAGATCAGCCTTGGCACTGCTGGCAAATCCCATAGTGCACAATCCCATCACCAGGAAGGGAAGAAATGCTGCTTTAGGAGAATAATTCCGTTTCATTTTGCCGCCGGTTACTTGTCAATATTTTTCCCTATTTTCAACAAGTTAGCGTAATTCTCAGTGATCCAGATCACAGAACTCAGCCAATCGAGTGAAATTCATGCTTTTCTCGTATCCACAGTGCTGTATCTGCTTATTTAGTAAATACTTTATCACAAATAGCACAAAAAACAGTCCTATTTCTAGAGATTAACTCCATTGATATCAGTAACTTGCCGAGTTTTTCAGACTTTTTGAGTAAGTAAATGCCGGTATCCAATTATGAATCAAGCAAATTTCGATTAGAGGCGTGGATTCAGATAGGCGGTAATTCCCGCTATCCCGAAAGCGCCACTAGACCTGGCCAGTTCCATGTGCTCAGAACCAACTCCTCCGAGGGCATAAACCGGCAAACTCACCTGTGCAGCTAACTTGGAAAATTGATCCCAACCAAGCTCAGCACCCGCTCTGTATTTTTCGGAGGGATTAACAGGTGACAACGTTACGAAGTCAGCATCGACTTTCTGGGCATGAGCTAATTCACCTAAATTATGACATGACGCGCTAAACAATTTGCTACTCGTAACTGGCCTATTTTCCAGGCGCATTAATGTCTGGGAATTGGCATGAAAGCCATCGGCTAATTCAGAGGGAAACGTATCAATGGATTGATTAGCCATAAGTTTCATTTGTAATGATTGCGCAATTGTTTTTACCTTTCCATACCAGTTACTGTATTCATCACTATCCAGTTGAGTCTGTCGAAACTGCACCAGTTGAACATTTTGTTTGGCGTACAACTCAAAAAGGGCCACCACTTTCTCAATGGAATCGAGATTCGGTGTAATTGCAACATCTCTTGGTAAGCGGATGCGCTTTATTATTGCCGCGTTTGCTTCGGGAAAATCAGCTGGATTGAGAGAAGACAGATCCCGCCAGTCGATCGCCTGCCCTTCTTTGCCTTCTGCGATGCCATTAAATTCGGAAATCACCCATACATCGAGCAGTACAGATTTTTCCGGATAATGATGCAAAATTTTGGTAAATGGGTAGAAAGTAACAGGAGTAATTCCTAGCTCCTCCCGGAATTCTCTTTGTAAGGCCATTTCGATAGTTTCGTGAGATTCTTTCTTGCCGCCGGGAAACTCCCAGAGCCCGCCTTTATGACTACCAGGATGTCGTTGTGAAACAAGCACCTGATCTTGATCATTCAAAACCACACCGACTGCTACGTGCGTAACATTTGCAAAAGTCATAGCACTAGAAGTAATCAGCTACGATAGTCGGCATTAATGCTAACGTATTCATGTGAAAGATCCGAAGTCCACACAGTTTCTTCACTCTCACCTCGATGTAGACAAACCTTGATAATGATCTCTTCGCCACTCATTTGGACCTGGCCATCGTCTTCGCTATAGTCAGGATCGACACTGCCTCCTGAGACAATGCGCACATCTCCGATATCGATGGTCACATCTTCCAGATTGAGATTTTCGATACCCGCGCGACCAATTACTGCCAGTATACGCCCCCAATTGGGATCCGAGGCGAAGAGTGCGGTTTTAACCAGCGGTGATTCTGCAATTGCGTAAGCAACCTGGAGACATTCTTCAGAGGAGTTTCCAGATTCGACCCGCACGGTTACAAATTTACTGGCCCCCTCTCCATCTTTAATTAATTCTTTTGCCAGCTCTACAAAAACCTTCTCCAAAACGTAGGTGAATTTATCCCTTGTTTCTGTATCGAGCTCAATGATAGGTACATTAGCCTGACCCGTTGCCACCAGCATGCAACAATCATTGGTTGAAGTATCTCCATCCACAGTTATGCGATTAAAGGATTTGTTGTTTGCATTGTGCAATAACTGATCGAGCAACTCGGCATCAATATCAGCATCTGTGAATATAAATGCCAACATGGTCGCCATGTTTGGCTTTATCATACCGGACCCTTTGGCGATCCCGGTTATAGTTATGCTTTTACCCTCAATTTCCACTTGCCTTGAAACCAACTTATGTCTGGTATCCGTTGTCAAAATCCCCTGAGCCGCTTCTGGCCATTTATCACTGGATAAATTGGCAAACAATTCGGGTGTAGCAACAACAACTTTTTCCACAGGCAATTCTTCGCCAATCACACCAGTAGAAAAAGGCAGTACTTGCTGGACAGCAACTTCTCCAAGATCAGCAATAACCTGACAGCAACGCAAGGCATTCAGTTTTCCTGCCTCACCTGTGCCGGCATTGGCATTTCCGGTATTGATTAAAAAATAGCGAGGTAAGGCATTTTGTGCATGAGCTTTAGCAACAGTAACAGGAGCTGCACAGAACGCATTCTGGGTGAAGACTCCGGCCACATTAGAGTTTTCCACCAACTCTATTAATACCAGATCCAGTCGATCCGGATAGCGAATTTCGCTTTTAGCTGCCGCCAGTTTAACCCCAGCGACGGGAAGATAATCACCAGAACATCCAGCACCGACAGCCATGGTTAACCTATTTTACCGTGGCACTGCTTGTATTTCTTGCCAGAACCACAAGGACAGGGATCATTTCGCCCTACTTTTGGAACATCGCGCACGAAAGGCGTTTGCTTCTCGGCATTGCCCTGATCAGGCCTTGCTCCCCCGGCATCTTCTGCATCGGCATTGGATAAGGCCGACATAGCCTGATGTTGATAATTCATTCTAGCTCGCGCATTTTCTTCTTCTCTTTGCCTTTCTATTGTATCCGCCGCTTCATCCTGCTTGATCTGAATATGGCTCAATACTTTTATCACTTCCTGCTGCAGAGCGATCATGAGTTCAGTAAATTGTGAAAATGCTTCCCGCTTATATTCCTGACGAGGGTTTTTGCCGCCATAACTGCGGAGAAAAATTCCCTGCCGTAGATGATCCATAGTTGCCAGATGTTCTTTCCATAAGCGATCAAGAATTTGTAGAGTAATTTGTTTCTCAAATTCACGCATGCGATCACCCACCATCCCGCACTTTTGTATGTATTCATCACTTAAAAGTGCAGTGAGCTTTTCCTTTAACTGCTCCTCATATAGCTGGTCGTCTTCATCCAGCCATGACTGTATTGGCTGGCGGGATCCAAATTCTGTTGCAATTGCTTGCTCCAGGCCAGGAATATCCCATTGCTCCGGCACACTTTGGGGAGGGATGAAATCATCTACTAGCTGCCCAACCACTTCCTCCCGCATGCCATCCAGCAAATCAGTAATATCGTCACTAGCCATGAGCTCATTGCGTTGCCTGTAAACAATAGTTCGCTGATCGTTTGCAACATTATCGTACTCCAATAACTGTTTTCTGATATCGAAGTTCCTGCCTTCTACCTTACGCTGAGCTTTCTCGATCGAGCGAGTCACCATACCGTGCTCAATGGCTTCACCATGCTCCATTCCCAGTTTGCGGAAAAAGTTTTTCATTCCTTCACTCATGAAAATGCGAAGCAGATTGTCTTCAGCTGATAAATAGAATCGCGAAAAACCCGGATCTCCCTGTCTGCCTGATCGACCTCGTAACTGATTATCGATTCTTCGGGACTCATGACGTTCGGTTCCGATAATATGCAGACCACCTGCAGTTACCACCTGATCATGCCGCTGCTGCCACTCTTCTTTAATTTTTTCTACCTGCGCCGCACTGGGATTAGCTAGTTCAGCGACTTCAGATTCCCATTTTCCACCCAAAACGATGTCAGTTCCCCGGCCCGCCATATTGGTAGCAATAGTCACGGCTCCAGGTCTCCCAGCCTGGGCAATAATCTGCGCTTCTTTCTCATGAAATTTCGCATTTAACACTTCATGATTAATCTTCTTTTTCTTTAAAAACTGAGAAAGTGTCTCGGATGTATCAATAGACGCCGTTCCCACCAGGATCGGTGCACCCGAGTCCCTGATATCAATAATATCTTTCAGAATGGCTTCAAATTTTTCCTCTAAAGTGAGATAGATCAGATCATTGGCATCTTCTCTAATCATTGGCACATTGGTCGGGATAACGATGACATCGAGACCATAAATCTGGCTAAACTCGAAGGCTTCGGTATCTGCCGTGCCGGTCATACCTGCCAATTTGTTATAGATTCGGAAATAATTCTGAAAGGTAGTAGACGCGAGGGTCTGACTTTCACTCTGGATATCGACACCTTCTTTGGCCTCCAGTGCCTGGTGTAAACCATCAGAAAGACGGCGGCCTTCCATGGTACGTCCAGTGTGTTCATCGATAAGAATAATCTGCCTGTTCTGAACGATGTACTCGATATCTTTGTTAAAAAGATGATGAGCTTTAAGTCCAGCATGCACGTGATGAAGTAAAGAAAGATTGGTGGCTGCATACAGAGATTCACCTTCCTCCAATAACTTCTGTTTGATTAGCAGATCTTCTACGAACTCATGGCCAGACTCAGTGAGTTCCACCTGACGGCTCTTTTCATCAACTGTGAAATGTCCAGAATCTTCAGGAACATAATTCTTATCCATCATTTCCATTTTGGATTTTTCGACTTTTACGCCTTTTTCCAAGCCGGGGATGAGTTTGTTAATCGCAGCATAGAGCTGTGAACTGTCCTCAGCAGCGCCTGAAATAATGAGTGGTGTTCGCGCTTCATCAATAAGAATCGAATCTACTTCATCGACGATGGCAAAATTGAGTTCACGCTGCATCTTTTGATCCATGCGGAATGCCATGTTGTCTCTAAGATAATCGAAACCAAATTCATTGTTGGTACCGTAGGTGATATCTGACTCGTATCCAGCTTTTTTATCCTCCGGCGTCTGACCAGATTTAATAACTCCGACAGAAAATCCCAACTTTTCGAAAATAGGGCGCATCCAGTCTGCATCTCGCTGAGCCAAATACTCGTTTACAGTAACAATATGTACGCCCTGTCCTGACAGACCATTCAAGTAGGCTGGCAAAGTTGCCACCAGTGTTTTACCTTCACCAGTCCGCATTTCTGAAATATTGCCTTGATGAAGCACCATGCCTCCGATCATTTGCACATCAAAGTGGCGTAGTCCGAGTGTGCGCTTGGAGGCCTCTCGCACTGCAGCAAAAGCTTCTGGCAGAATGGCATCAAGGGTCTCCCCCTGATCAACGCGATTTCTGAAGTCTTCAGTTTTATTTTTTAGTTCATCATCGTTTAATGCTCCAAATGCAGGTTCCAATTCGTTGATGGTCGCAACTATGCGATTCATCTTCTTGAGCTTACGGGAATTACTACTCCCTAAAATTTTATTGAGAATGTTCATGAGAAATCGTTGCTAGCTAATTTTTTAAATAATTAATTCATGGAGATCAATTCGGCGCAGCGCACTGAACCTATCGACCAGGACGTCAAAAAATAGATGTGGAGGGAATTTATCTGGCAGTGCGATGAATGTAGGCAGCTGGATCGACTACACGGCCATTCTTATAAACTTCGAAATGCACGTGAGGACCGGTTGATCTGCCGGTAGAGCCAACCAGGGCTATGTTTTGCCCCTTTTTAACAATTTCGCCAATTTCAACGAAAAGTTTTTCGGCATGGGCATAGCGAGTGGTAAATCCATTACCATGATTCACTTCAACCATGAGCCCATAACCAGATCGCGGTCCGGACCAGGTGACTACTCCAGCAGCCACGGTATTAATATCAGCGCCTGATCTTCCTGTAGTAAAATCCACGCCAGCATGAAAAGTCAGCCTGCCGGTGAATGGATCTGGTCTTTGCCCAAATCTGGAAGCAATCCATCCACGCTCAACCGGTCTTCCAGCGATGAATACATCAGACTGAATCTTGCGATTAGCCATAAGACCTTCGAGAATTTCCAATTGCTGCGTTCGATCTTCCAGTTGCCTTTCCAATTGCTCCACGGCACTTATAAAACCGGCTGTGGTATAGGCTTCAGAGTCTCCTGTGCCAGGGCCACCTATTGCGACGGGCTGGCTGAAATCAAACTCACCATTATCTAAATCAGCAATGGTGGTAATCCGCTCACCCACTGCATCCAGCCTCACGAGGCGAGCCTGCAGCATAGCAAGACGCAGGGTCAGGGCTTCCAGTTGTTGCCCCGACTCTTCCCTGATTTCAGCAAGTTGTTCAGCCTGTAACTTGATCTGACGATCCCAATTCTGGGCGGTTTCAATGGTGAAAATGCGCTCATTCTGGGAAACGGCGAGCTGGTAGCCAAAATAACCCAGGGCTACTGGGGCTACCAGTAGAACCAGCGAGAGTAGGCCTTTTAGCCAACCTTTAAGGACAATGGTCTTGGTGTGACCATGACGTTGATCAACAAGAATTAATTTCATTTGCTAAGCGTTACTCTGAAACCCTATTAATACACTTGGGGCTCACGCAGAAACTTCAACGCCTAACCAAATTTCTCATAAAGATCAGACAGTTAGGAGAGTGATACGGGTTATGCCGCTAGCACTGGTTTCATATAGGAAATAGGCACGTTGGTTTCGTTATCGAAACTGACAATTTCCCAAGCGTCTTCATTAACTTCGAGCATTCTTAATAAAGCATTATTGAGAGCATGTCCAGATTTATGTCCCTTAAATTCCCCGATAAGACTATTACCTAAAAGGTATAAATCTCCAATAGAATCAAGGATTTTGTGCTTCACGAACTCGTCTTCGTAGCGCAATCCATCCTCATTTAACACCTTGTAATCACCGACTGCGATAGCATTGTCCATGCTCGCCCCCAACGCCAAATTTCTATTCCTCAGCTCTTCGAATTCATGCATGAATCCAAATGTGCGAGCCCTGCTTACTTCTTTTACAAAAGAAGTGCTCGAGAAATCGATAGTAGCGCTCTTGGTGTACTTCTTGTACACCGGGTGATCGTACAGTAGTGTGTAACTCACTTTGAAACCGTTAAATGGTTCAAGACTTACTGATTTGTCGCCTTGTTCCAGCGTAATTGCGCGTTTAATCTTAATAAACTTCTTCAATTCTGACTGTTCTTCAATTCCCGCCGACTGAATGAGAAAGACAAAAGGGCCAGCGCTGCCATCCATGATAGGTACTTCTGGCGCACTCACATCAACATAGCAATTATCGATCCCCAAACCCGACATAGCTGACATCAGGTGCTCGATAGTTGAAATTCGAGCGTCGTCTTTTACGAGCGTCGTTGAGAGTGTGGTATCACCCACATTTGCGGCGCGGGCTTCGATTTGCACGGCTGGTTCAAGATCAACCCGAGTGAAGATAATGCCAGTATTTACGGGAGCTGGACGGAGTGTCAGATAGACTTTTTCTCCGGTATGCAAGCCAACGCCAGTCGCGCGAATTACATTTTTAAGGGTGCGTTGCTTTAACATCGATTATGTAAGGCCTTTTTTTGTGTTACTGCAAGAAATAATCCCTATTCCCGACTGTCCCAGCTCTTGCAATAGCGCGACATCTTTTTCGCCCTGGCATACTTCACTCATCAGCGGTTGAGAATCCCGCCAGCCATCAATAGATCAGCTCACACTGCTGCTCAAGTGTGCTTTTAGATGCCCCACATTGCTACCAAGTGGAAAAACTTCAGTATTTTATCAAAATTGGCCGAAAATCCCAATATATGGGATTACCGGAGGTACTCGACCTCTACCCAATGTAAACTGCCCGCTGCCCAGACAACCAAATCATTCGCACCGCCCGTTCGTCCTTCTATTTATCCCTTACCGGCCGGACTTAGCCTGAGATTCAACCCATAGAACATCTGCTTTGGCAGCCTGACCCTTGCAATTCTTCCTACATTACCTAGACAGGCAGAATACCCTTTCGTTCCCTTAATCTGCCTGTCTGCGTAAAAACGCGGGAATATCCAGATAGTCCATATCGGTTTCAGTTCCCGCCGCCTGGGCCACCGCTGGAGGTCGTCCACCACCCTGCCGATTCCGCATAATGGCCGGCGTATCTAATTGGCGATAATCAGGATCTGCATCTGCAGTTGTATTGTCGATAACCTTGGTAGGCTTCTCTTGCTGCGAAATTAAGCCGGTAGCAATCACCGTTACCCGCATTTCGTCTTCGAGAGTCGGATCGATTACAGTGCCAACTACAACTGTCGCATCATCAGAAGCAAATTCCTCAACAGTGTCGCCGACTTCAGCAAATTCTCCCAATGACAAATTTTCTCCAGCCGTGATGTTGACCAGAATTCCTCTGGCACCTTGCAAATTTACATCTTCCAGTAACGGAGACCTGATAGCAGACTCAGCAGCTTCACGAGCTCGTTCTTCGCCAACTGCAGACCCTGTTCCCATCATCGCCATACCCATTTCAGACATAACTGTTTTTACGTCGGCAAAATCTACGTTGATCATTCCTGGATGCATGATTAAATCCGCAATGCCTTTTACAGCACCGAGCAATACGTCATTAGCGGCCTTGAATGCAGCCAATAACGATGCCTCTTTACCCAACACGTCGAGAAGTTTTTCATTGGGAATAGTGATTAATGAATCGACATTCTCAGACAATTGCGCAATACCATTCTCTGCAATCGCTGATCGCTTCTTACCCTCGAATGGAAATGGCCGGGTAACAACGGCTACAGTCAATATTCCCATTTCTCTGGCAACTTCCGCCACAATAGGAGCAGCACCAGTACCAGTACCTCCGCCCATACCGGCGGTGATAAAAACCATGTCTGCACCGGATAGTATCTCGGCAATTTCATCACGATCTTCGAGTGCAGCCTGTCTGCCGATATCAGGATTCGCTCCGGCACCCAGTCCTTTAGTGATGTTGCTACCCATTTGCAGAATAGTTTTTGCCTTTAAATTATTAAGCGCCTGCGCATCGGTATTGGCACAAATGAATTCCACACCATCAACCTGATTACTAATCATATGGTGAACGGCATTACCACCGCCGCCGCCAACGCCTATGACTTTAATCACAGCACTTTGCGGTATATTTTCGACTAACTCAAACATAGAGCCCCCTCGTTATTAAAAAATTCTAAACTTATGTTGATTTCTATAATGAAAAATGTCCTTGAAACCAGTTCTTAACCTTATCCACAATCTCAATTTGTGGTTCTCGTTTTGAATCGGTTCCTTCTCTCTCCTGATACTGTTTAAGCCCATAAAGCAGCAACCCAACACCTGTCGAATAAATCGGGTTACGCACGATATCGGCTAATCCATTAATGTTGTATGGCGAACCAATCCTCACTGGCGCATGGAATATTTCTTCTGCTAAATCCACCACACCTTCCATCTTGCTAGATCCGCCGGTTAATACGACTCCTGCTGCCAGCAAATTCTCAAATCCGCTGCGTTGCAATTCAGCCTGCACCAAGGTGAATAATTCGTCGTATCTCGGCTCAACGACTTCGGCCAATGCCTGGCGCGAAAGTTCTCTTGGCGGACGATCTCCCACACTCGGAACTTTAATTGTTTCATCCGGGCTCGCTAATTGGGTCAAGGCGCAGGCGTACTTGATCTTGATTTCATCTGCGTTTTCAGTGGGAGTGCGCAAGGCCATTGCAATATCGTTAGTTACCTGATCACCAGCAATCGGTATGACTCCCGTATGTCGAATAGCACCATCCGTGAATATGGCTATGTCAGATGTTCCGCCACCGATATCAACCAGGCAAACTCCCAGTTCCTTTTCGTCTTCAGTTAATACCGCATAACTGGAGGCCAGTTGCTCAAGAATGATCTCGTCGGTCTCCAGCCCACAGCGCTTAATACATTTCTCAATATTTTGAACAGCGTTGATGGCACAGGTAACAAGATGCACTTTGGCTTCCAAGCGGACCCCTGACATGCCGAGTGGCTCCTTAACCCCTTCCTGGGAATCGATAATGTATTCCTGGGGCAAAATATGGAGCACTTTCTGATCTGCTGGGATGGCAACAGCCTGAGCGGCATCGATAACTCGCTCTATATCTGGCTTCATGACTTCACCATCGCGAATTGCAACTATGCCATGCGAATTCATGCTGCGTATGTGACTGCCTGCAATACCTGCATATACAGAATGAATTTGGCAACCGGCCATTAATTCAGCTTCTTCTACCGCTCGTTGAATAGACTCAACGGTAGATTCAATATTAACTACCGTTCCTTTCTTTAGCCCGCGAGAACGGTGACTACCTATGCCAACAATATCCAGTCCGCCGTCTTCAGTAATTTCACCAACGATTGCAACAACTTTGGAAGTTCCAATGTCCAAGCCAACAATCATGTTTTCGCCGACTGTTTCGTTCATTGCATTTTCTCTCCGAACATTACTTGCTGCCGTTGCATTTTTGATCCATGAATTTTATGCATTACCTTACTGCCACCTCTGCGAGCTCATCGCGAGCATTTCTAATGGCGATACCATTGTCATAGCGCAGATCAACTGAGCTGATACCTGAAGTCTGTTCCATAGGTTGGCCTTCATAGAAATCTATAAATCGTTGAAGTCTCTCAGCAACTTTTTCTTTACCAACCGCAATTTGCATCGAATCGTTTAGTGTTAAATCCCAACTCCCTCTGTTACTAAGAGTTAAACCACTTAAGCGCAGTCCGGATGAAAAGAATAATTGGCTCATGAATTGGAACTGTTTCATTACTTCAACTTGATGATCTTCAGGACCTGCCAGTACCGGTAATGCCAAGAATTTTGATACATTGTCCGGCTGAAAAATCTCACCATACTGATTTAACAACTGGCTTTGCCCCCAGCGAGCTATGGCAACTCTCTCTACCAACTGCAGTGATAAACTGTCAGGCCATATCCGTTTCACTGAGGCTTCCTCAATCCAGGCATGCTGCTCGAGGGTTTCCTTCACACCCGCCACGTCAAACCTGAAAAAACCCTCGCCCATATAAGCAGTAATCATGTGCCCAATTTCACTTTCTGATACTTGCTGCCATTGATTATCCATCCATACTTTGGTGATTGGCCGATTAACGTATTCAACTATTCCTTCTCTGTTTTGCAATAGCAAAGTCAGACTCGCCACTAACGCTATACCAACTAGGAAAAGTGTAAATTGCTTGCCATCTTTCGGCTTTAATGGTCGCGCGCTGGAACCATGCCTTGCATTACGCATTCTTCTTGCCGCTATATCGCTCGGATCAGGTCTCATTACCGTATTCGCTCTATTTCGTAATCCAATATTCGCAACACCAGCTCATCAAAACTGATTCCAACTTGCTTGGCCGCCATTGGCACAAAACTATGATTGGTCATCCCAGGAATCGTATTTAACTCTAATAAATAAAAATCCCCATCTCCTTCTTGCATTAAGTCGATTCTCGCCAGTCCAGTAC
>JAPPOG010000063.1:0-2661 GCA_028818225.1 Gammaproteobacteria bacterium
GCCCGGGGCCGGAATCGAACCGGCACGGTATTTCTACCGAGGGATTTTAAGTCCCAGCGATACAATAAACCACAACAACTCACAACAATATACCTCATTAATAACAACTAGTTAAACAATTTACTTGGTTGTAGTTTATTGTCATTTATTGTGGTTTCTTACCTCTTAGTGCCCCATCAGTGCCCCATGGGACAATCAATTAGAAATTCATCTTCGAGTAAGCGATAAAATCCAGATTCCGGCGACCCACCCCTACCCCATAGGCCGATTTCAGTTTGGAGTCCCATATATCTGATACTTACTAATCCGCTCGAACGACTAGTCGAAAAAATTTTCTGCAAATTTTCTATTGATTCCCGTCAATTCCGTTAGCAATCTGTTGTGTGTTATTGTCTTCTCACGTGGTTTATCGTGGTTTACGATAACAGCAATAAAAAATTCTGAGCAGTTGACGTGTCAAACCCATTTTTCGACCACCCTATCCTCAATTCACCCTATGAGTACCCTGGCAGGCATTGGGAATTAGACGGCTCTGGTCAGCCGACGCAGCGCATTCTCGATAAACGCCGCCACGCTGAATTCATCACCCCCATTCCTAAGCCAAAGAAGCGTAAGGATTCGGCTGAACAAGAAAGACTGGTATTTGATGAAGGTGCTGGTTTATCCAATAAAGACCAGCAGTATGACCACACTGCTGTAATTAACTCAGTCCGTGATGAAGTAGATAAATGGCGCCGTATACCCAATCCAGCTGATTGGCGGGTCACACCAGAGACTGCGCGTCTGCTCCAGCACTGGCGAAATCATGATTTTGCTGGCATCCGTCCTTTCTTTTGCCAGGTAGAAGCTGTGGAAACTGCCATATGGCTAACCGAGGTAGCGCCCCAAATAGGGAAATCTGGTCAGCGGTTTCTGGAGCACCTGGATAACGCCAATACCGAAGCCAATCCCGAATTAATGCGGCTAGCACTGAAATTAGCCACCGGTGCCGGCAAAACCACTGTCATGGCCATGCTCATAGTTTGGCAAACCATCAATGCAGTGCGTAAACCCACTAGCAAGAAGTTCACCCGGGGATTCCTGATAGTCGCCCCAGGTATCACCATACGAGACCGCCTGCGCGTATTAATGCCGAACGATCCCAACAGCTACTACAGGAGCCGCGAGCTGCTTCCCAGCGACATGCTGGAGGATTTAAACAAGGCCAAGATCGTAATAACGAACTATCACGCGTTCAAACCCAGAGAGCGTATTCAAATATCAAAGGGTGGGCGGCAACTGCTCGAGGGCCGCAATGGCGAACCACTGGAAACCGTTGAATCTGACGGCCAGATGCTCCAGCGCGTCATGCCTGAGCTAATGGGACTGAAAAACATCCTGGTAATCAACGACGAAGCGCACCACTGCTACCGTGAGAAGCCAAACAGCGATGAAGACGAAACGCTAAAGGGCGATGACAAGAAAGAAGCCGAGAAGAATAAGGAAGCCGCCCGGCTCTGGATCAATGGACTGGAAGCCGTAAATCGAAAGTTGGGTGTGTCACGGGTATACGACCTGTCTGCGACGCCCTTCTTTCTCAGCGGTTCAGGCTACGCTGAAGGCACCCTATTCCCGTGGACCATGAGTGACTTCTCCCTGATGGATGCCATCGAGTGTGGCATTGTCAAGCTACCCCGTGTGCCTGTCGCCGAGAACATTTCCGGTGAAGAAATGCCAATGTACCGGGAACTCTGGAAGCACATTGGTAAGAAAATGCCGAAAAAGGGTCGTGGCCAGACTTCCGCACTCGATCCGCTGAGCATCCCGGTGGAACTCCAAACGGCACTGCTAGCACTTTATGGACACTATGAGAAAACATTCAATCTGTGGAAAGATGCAGGTATCAAGGTCCCCCCCTGCTTTATTGTTGTCTGTAACAATACCGCTACATCCAAACTTATCTACGACTATATTTCCGGCTTCGAACGAGAAAATGAAGACGGCTCATCCAACTTGGAAAATGGTCGTTTAGCTCTATTCAGGAACTACGACGAACATGGAAACCCACTGGCACGCCCTAACACGCTGCTCATCGATAGCGAGCAACTAGAATCCGGTGAAGCGCTCGATAAAAATTTCCGTGATCTGGCGAGTGATGAGATTGATAGATTCAAACGGGAAGCGCTTGAGCGCGGTGGTGATCTGGCTAATCAGATCCGAGCAGGAAAAGAAATCGATGACGCCACGCTGCTGCGGGAGGTAATGAACACTGTCGGTAAGCCTGAACAACTGGGTGAATCTATTCGCTGTGTTGTATCCGTGTCTATGCTCACAGAGGGATGGGACGCAAATACCGTCACGCATGTGCTTGGTGCGCGTGCATTCGGCACCCAGCTGCTATGTGAACAGGTCATTGGTCGTGCTTTAAGACGCCAGTCATACGACCTGAATGAAGAAGGCTTATACAACGTCGAATATGCAGACGTGCTGGGTATACCGTTCAATTTCACAGCTAAACCAGTAGTGGCACCGCCGCAGAAGCCGCGAGAAACAATTCAAGTGAAGGCGGTGTTGCCTGAGCGGGAATCCCTAGAAATTGTCTTCCCTCGGGTAGCAGGCTATCGAGTGGAGTTGCCTGAAGAAAGACTTACCGCAAACTTCAATGAAGACTCAGAATTAGTA
>JAPPOG010000063.1:2671-4539 GCA_028818225.1 Gammaproteobacteria bacterium
AATTAGTATTAGATCCCGGGCTTGTCGGCCCGTCCATCACAAAGAACTCCGGCATTATCGGCGAATCTGTGGATTTAACTTTAGAAAATATTCGAGATATGCGGCGATCTTCGCTGATATTTAATCTCACCCAACGTCTGCTTTACACCAAGTGGCGAGACCCGGGGGACGAGCCAGAGCTACATCTTTTCGGGCAGCTCAAACGCATAACCAAACAATGGCTGGATACTTGTTTAGTGTGCAAAGGCGACACCTACGAAGGGCTGCTAATGTACCAAGCCTTAGCGGACATGGCCTGTGAACGCATCACAGCAGCCATAACAAGGGCTGAGAAGAGCAAAATGCGTCCAATAAAAGCTGTCCTGGACCCGTACAATCCGACGGGATCGACCATCCACGTCAACTTCAATACCTCCAAAACTGATCGTTGGGAAACTGATAGCCGACGCTGTCAAATAAACTGGGCTATTCTAGATAGCAGCTGGGAAGGTGAATTCTGCCGCGTAGTCGAATCCCACCCTAAGGTGCTTACCTATGTCAAAAATCACAACTTGGGATTTGAAGTGCCCTACCGCTTCGCATCTCAGTCCCGTATGTACAGGCCGGACTTTATTGTTCAATTGGATGACGGCCACGGCGCAGAAGAACCGCTGAACTTGGTAGTTGAGATCAAAGGGTATCGCGGTGAAGATGCGAAAGAGAAAAAAAGTACCATGGATACATACTGGGTTCCTGGTGTGAACAATTTAGGTAGTTTCGGGCGCTGGGCATTCGCAGAGTTCACCGATGTAAACGAAATGCAGACTGACTTTGCCGCGGTTGTCGAGAGTGAAGTTAATAAGATGATAGACACTGCCGTTGAACACCGGCTGGTACAAGGAATCGAGTAGCTATGGCAAAAAGACCAAGTAAGCCGAAATCCGTAGAAGCCATTACTCACGATGAAGCGAAGCGAAAGAATATCCCTACGGCGGAATACGAATCCATTGTCGAAAAAGAACACCAAATAGCAAAACAGATCAGGTACAAGCGTAACACTGATCTAGATCCTCAGTTAGCCTGGCGCGGGAAAGATGAACAAGACTGGAGTGATCTTGTTGTTCACGCACCTCCGTTATACATTCAGGAGAAGGTGCACCCTAAAGCACTCATTGATGACCTATTAAAAGCAACCAGGAAATCTGGGCATGACGCAGGAGAGCTAACACCAGACTTGTTCTCCGATTTCAATGGTATCCCGAAGGACATTGATAAGACTGAGTTCTATCAGCACGAACAGAACTGGTCAAATCGAATGATTCTGGGTGATTCACTTCAGGTAATGGCCAGCCTTGCTGAGCGTGAGGGGCTCCGTGGACAAGTTGGGTGTATTTACATCGACCCACCCTACGGAATCAAATTCAACAGCAATTTTCAGTGGTCAACTGCTAGTCGAGATGTAAAAGATGGAAAGGCAGACCACATAACAAGAGAGCCAGAACAGGTTAAAGCTTTTCGCGATACATGGCGAGATGGTATCCACAGTTATCTTACTTATCTGCGCGACCGTCTCACCATAGCGCGCGACTTACTTTCGGATTCTGGCTCTGTCTTTGTTCAAATTGGTGACGAAAACGTACACCGAGTTCGAGCACTAATGGACGAAGTCTTCGGCGAAGACAACTGTATTTCTACTATTTCATTCAAAAAAACTGGGAGCCTGACCGACAAACGCCTTGCTTCTGTGTGTGATTATTTGGTCTGGTACAGTAAGTCAAAGGAACTATGCAAATTTAGGCCAGCCCTAACAACGCGGGATACTTCTGAGAGTTCTAATGCGTTCCGATAGTTCTTGGATATTGATGGCACAGATATTACAGAAACTCAGG
>JAPPOG010000029.1 GCA_028818225.1 Gammaproteobacteria bacterium
CATCTGGGACCAGTTTAGTTGAACAAATACTTGCAAGGCATTCTAAGGTCTATGGTGCTGGAGAGCTTGAAGCAATGGGTAGTCTTACCGCCCCGATCCTGAGGCGGCTCAATGGCGTTGGTTCCGCACTCTTACCCGAGGAGTTATCTAGCGTTCGCGCGGGCTACTTAAAAGCAATTGAGTTGCTCAATGTGGCCGAGAAAGTGGTCACTGACAAGATGCCGCACAACCATAAGCTTATCGGTGCTATTTTATTAGCTATGCCGGAAGCAAAAATCATCAACTTGAATAGAGATATGAGAGCTGTTGGTTGGTCTAATTACAAAAACTATTTTTCTAACAATTCTCTGAAATTCTGCTATGACCAAATTGATGTAGCCGAATACATTAAACTTTATACGGAATTGATGGAGTTTTGGCGCACGAAATACCCTGGTGAAATTTATGAGCTGAACTATGAGGACCTCACTTTAAACCAGGAAGCCGAAACGCGGCGACTACTTGAATTTTGTGACTTAGAATGGGAAAGCAGCTGTTTGGACTTTTACAACACTGAACGAGCCATAAACACAGCGAGCGCCACCCAGGTGCGTAAGAAAATGTACAAAGGCAGCTCAGAAGCCTGGAGAGATTATGAATTGTATCTCCAGCCTATGCTTAAAGGTCTTCGCAATCCCGCTGGAAGTATTACTGATAATCTTATTAAGGCCTATCAGTCCGGTGAGATGGCTCATGTTGAGTCTGAGGCCCGTGAACTACTTGTCCGATACCCTGACTCGGAAATGGTACTCAACATTTTGGGCGCTTCCTTGCAGAGCCAAGGCAAGGTTGAAGATGCGATAGAAGTATATGACCGGGCAATCAAATCAAACCCAAAGTTCGCCGAGGCGCATAACAATAAAGGTAACGCGCTAAAGGAATTAGGACGTGGTACTGAGGCGCTTGCTAGTTACGAGCATGCGGTAGCGCTGGCGCCCAAATTCTTTGCGGCCTTCAAGAATCTTGGTGTGGCTCTGACAGAACAAGGCAGGCCCGAAGAGGCCATCAAGGCTTTTGATCAGGCGATAGAGCTAAAGCCAGATTTTGTGGAAGCCTATGTTGGCCGTGTGCATGCAAAAAGACAGCTACAACAATTTAATGAAGCACTAATAGACCACCAGCACATTATTCAGCACAAACCTCGTTGGATAGATGCTTATCTTAACTATGGAGATAGTTTAAAGAATCTTGGGCGCCTTGATGAGGCAGTTGCAATCTACGAGAAGGCTATAGCGATCAACCCAGAAGATGGAAGAGTCTATAACAACTGGGGAAAATGCCTTGCGTCAAAAAACGATTTCGAAGGAGCATTACTTAAGTATCAGACTGCGTCTAAGAGATCACCTGGTCTAGTACAGAGCTATTACAATCAAGCTGTAACACTAGCTAGACTGGACAGGTTTGAAGAAGCGATTAAGCTTTTAGAGAAAGCGCTTGAGCTTGATCCTACCTTTGCAGAGGCTCATCGAACCTTAAGCCAATACAAGAAATACGCGGCTGATGATCCTCAAATATCAATAATGGAGAGGCTGGTTAATGAAGAAACGACAACCGATAATGATCGTATTCATTTGTCTTTCTCTTTGGCGAAAGCTTGTGAAGACCTTGGGGATTATTCGGCTAGTTATCGCCATTTAAAGACTGCCAATGACCTAATAAAACAGCGACTGGGTTACAGTATTGATAATGACCGTGCTGTATTTGTGGGCACCAAAAAGCTTTTCACTCGAGGCATACCCTCGCTTAGCACATTCTCGGATAATACTGGCCCAATATTTATTGTAGGTATGCCCAGATCTGGCACTACCCTTACTGAGCAGATACTGGCAAGCCATTCTAAGGTTCATGGGGCTGGGGAGCTGACTGCAATGGGTGATTTGACTCGGCCCTTAATTGAGCCGAGGTTGAATGATCCCAGCTTGCCGGACATTTCTATAGAAGAAGTAGGGGGGATTCGGGATGGGTATCAGAAGGTTTTAGAAGCATTAGCAGTCAGTGAACAGGTCATTGTAGACAAGATGCCGACGAATTTTCGACTAGTAGGGTTTATTCTGTCGGCCTTTCCAGGGGCGAAAATTGTTCACATGAACCGAGACCCGATGGCTGTTTGCTGGTCGAATTACAAGCATTATTTTGCCGCTACCGGATTTGGCCCTGAACACAGTTTTCATAAAAAGTACTTTAAGGACTCTAAATCTGGCTCTGGACATGCATTAGGTTTTAGTAGTGACCTAAATGACATTGCGGAATTTTACAACCTGTATTTGGACATGATGGCATTTTGGCGAGAGAAGTTTCCTGGGTGTATTTATGATCTTGATTACGAGAAACTCACGTTGAATCAGGAGGATGAGACCCGTAAGCTTTTGGAATATTGTGAGCTGAGTTGGGAGGATAGCTGTTTGGACTTTCACAAAACCACAAGAGCAGTTAAGACGGCAAGCCTTTCACAGGTGAGGAAAAAGATTTATACAGGCAGCTCCAAAGCATGGAAGAAATATGAAAAATATCTGGAACCACTGAAAAAAAGGTTAAAACATGAATCAACCTGAACGAGCTCATTTAACTTCTGGGGTTGTATGAAACAATAAACCAACCTTAAGTAACCATGAAACCGCAAGCAAAGTATCTTCCTCCCCTCTCTCTTGATTTACTAGCTCTCCAATTCTTATTGCCTGATCAGCAGTGAGACTTATAGTGTGAATTATTTCCTGGACATGACTTTTGGTCGGCAATAGCTCTCCAGTGTAACTTACCATCGCTAGTGTTATTAATTCTTTAAAACGAGCTAACGCTAGTTGTTCTGACTCAAAAACGAAAGCGACCTTATCTAACACGGATAACTGAGTTGTTGGATAGTGAGAGAATGAGCGAAAAGGATCTGGTCTTGCAGGCCATCTATGTTTTGCAAAGAACTCTGAATTTGATTTCTCCCTAATTTCTCGAAGCTCTGACCAGAGTTCTTCATAAGCTGGGATTATAGTCTCCCAATCGTAATACGTTTTGGCCCTTTTACTCGCTGCATTGGCTAATTTTTTGCGCAATGCGCTATTTTCTATGAGTTCGCTAAGGTAGTTAGTGGCTTGCACTATATCAACAGCGACATGAGAGCTCGTATAACCTAAATACATGTTGTAGTCATCGAGACCCATAGCGTAACGCTTAGCTATCTCGGTACCTGCCCCCCCCCCGCGTGGCATAGTTGTTGAGACCTTAAAACCATGAATACCATGTTCAATACTTTCCTTATATCCATTCCAATCTGTTATTAATACTGGAAGACCTGCTGCCATTGCCTCAATTGGAGTAATCCCGAATGTCTCTTGAATATTGTCGGAAAGTGAACAAAATATATCGCTTGCCGCAATCGCATTAAATTTTTGCTCTTGATTTCGACCATCTATTACAATTCGATTAACATTATTAGTTAATGTATTAAAGGCATCTTCAAATGCTGACCGAAGGCCTTCATTAGGAAACCAGCCGCACTCTATAAGATATATCTTTTTTGGGATTCTTTTTGCCGCATTATTCAATGCGACGTACATAGGTAATGGATGAGCTTTAGCATGAAAAGAGAGTCTTCCCACATAAAGAATTGCAATACTATTTTTTTCTATGCCCAGCATCTCTCTGGCATCAATTTTTTTTGTTCAGTAAAACTAAATTCTTTTGAATTTATTCCGATAGGGATCACAGGTAACTGAGGTATGGGTTTCTTTGTTGCGCCAAGTCTAGCCGACAAATAGTCAAAATGATCATCTAGGAGATTTTCGACGCTTGTTTTTATCGCTTGGGAAGGACAAATAAGAGCGTCCCACTCGAAAAGTGGGCTGATTAAAGACTCAGTAATAGAATTCATAATTTTGCCGGATGATGTCGTATGAAAAATGCCGCAGAGGCTCCATCCAGTATTACTGAAAAGAGTCCTTTTATATGCAAAATTGTTGATTTCTGGTGAAGGGACAAATAAGCACCCAGGATCAAATAATTTATCCATAGTTTGCTTTGTAACAGCATTAATTTTTTTGTCTGACCCCAGCGATTTTGTTCTGCTAGCAAAGGAATAAGCATGAGCTTTTTCTTCGCAGTAAATCCAAAACTCTGAAGCAGTGTTGTAATTTATATATCCATTCAGAAAACTATCCCCAGCTGCATTTCTTCCCATTAATTTTTCCTGAGCGAGCGAGTAAGCATCAGGATAGTAGTAGATACATGATTTCAAGGTTTAACTCACACTTTCATCTGATCTGTTTTTGGGGCCTCAGTGCTAGTTGAATACTCATTACTGCTTCAAAATAAAGTAGGCTCAGCTATGCTATATTTTAACCTGTGTTATAGAATACTGTCTTTGACTGAATTCGCTTTGTCAAAATATATAAGAATTATGAAATAATAACGTAAATTGGCACACTGTA
>JAPPOG010000066.1 GCA_028818225.1 Gammaproteobacteria bacterium
CTGGAATACTATTTTCATATAGAGGTACTGGCGAAATGACGGCCACGATGATGGAGAATTTAGATGGTTCCGGGCGAGCAAACTCCTAAATTTTTGCCCAGAATGCAGGTTTAATCGACTCGAGCGTTAAATATCCGGGGCTTTGTTTTCTTATCTGCCTGCAATTGCAAGCTGCTGGCAGGGAGAGACTCTTAGCTATCTGATGACATGACTTGAGAAAGCGAGACGCAGATGATCCCTGGCGGTGATTCGACAGTCCCACTCATTGGCAAAATCGGTCGATTTGGAAATTTAAGATGCTCCAGAACGAGGAAGCCCGAGGATTTTAAGCGGAGCGTAGTAAAACCTACGTGAGCATTAAAAACCTCGGGCTGACGAAATTATGGAGTATCTAAAACTCCAAGGCGATCGATTTTTACATCATTCCGCCCATTCCTCCCATTCCTCCCATATCAGGCATTGCTGGCGCAGCACTGTTCTCTTCTGGCAACTCAGAAACCATTGCCTCGGTAGTAATCATCAGGCCAGCGACAGAACCTGCAGCCTGTAATGCTGTTCTGGTTACCTTGGCTGGATCCAGAATACCCATCTCGATCATATCGCCATACTCACCAGTGGCAGCATTAAAACCATAGTTACCCTCACCTGCTCTTACCTTATCGAGCACCACAGAAGCTTCCTCACCGCAGTTAGCAACGATTTGGCGTAGTGGTTGAGTAACTGCTCGCAGTAACAGTGCAATACCCACATTCTGATCTTCATTGTCTCCAGTCAATCCTTCGATTTTCTGAAGGGCTCGCACCAGAGCAACGCCACCACCAGGAACGACACCTTCCTGGGCAGCAGCACGGGTAGAATGCAATGCATCTTCAACCCGGGCTTTCTTTTCCTTCATTTCCATTTCGGTGCCAGCACCTACTTTAATTACGGCAACACCACCGGCGAGCTTGGCAACCCGCTCTTGCAGTTTTTCTCTGTCGTAATCTGATGAGGTTTCCTCAATCTGGGCACGAATCTGCGCAACACGGCCTTCGATGTTCTTCGCGTCTCCGGCACCATCGATGATCGTAGTATTTTCTTTGCTGATCTGTACTCGCTTGGCAGAGCCAAGATCCTCTACTGCGGCACCTTCAAGACTTAAACCAACCTCTTCAGAAATCACCGTGCCGCCAGTAAGAATAGCGATATCTTCCAACATTGCCTTACGGCGATCACCAAATCCTGGCGCCTTAACAGCGGCAACCTTAACGATTCCGCGCATATTGTTAACCACTAATGTCGCCAGCGCTTCGCCTTCAACATCTTCGGCAATTACCAACAGAGGGCGGCCAGCCTTCGCCACATTTTCCAGGAGCGGAAGCATGTCGCGAATGTTTGAAATCTTTTTATCGAAGAGAAGAATAAATGGATTTTCCAGTTCAGCACTCATGCTATCCTGATTATTAATGAAGTAGGCCGACAAGTAACCACGATCAAACTGCATACCTTCGACAGTATCCAGTTCCATTTCCAGGCCAGAACCGTCTTCAACAGTGATAACGCCGTCTTTGCCGACCTTATCCATTGCCTCGGCAATTTTGTCACCTACTTCCTGATCGGAGTTGGCTGAAATTGTTCCTACCTGGGCCAATGCTTTTGTATCCTCACAGGGTACAGAAAACTTCTCGATTTCGTCGACAAGGGCAGCAACCGCTTTATCGACACCACGCTTGAGGTCCATGGGATTCATGCCAGCGGCAACTGATTTCAGACCTTCATTTAGTATTGATTGGGCCAAAACCGTTGCTGTTGTAGTTCCGTCACCGGCAACATCAGAAGTTTGGGAAGCTACTTCTTTAACCATCTGCGCTCCCATGTTTTCAAACTTGTCGGCCAACTCGATTTCTTTTGCTACTGATACGCCATCTTTGGTTACGGTTGGCGCACCAAAAGATTTGTCCAGTACTACATTACGACCTTTGGGTCCCAGAGTCACTTTAACTGCATCAGCAAGAACATTTACACCTGTTAATAATTTTTGGCGTGCTGAATCGCCGAATTTTACGTCTTTAGCCATTTTCTAAAATCCTATTTGTCTAAATGATTATTTGGGTTGAATAAGCGAGGCCTTGATTAAGACTCGATAACACCAAAAATTTCGCTTTCATTTAAAATCAGTAATTCTTCTTCGCCGATTTTGACTGTATTGCTGGAGTATTTACCAAATACAACAGTATCTCCAACGTTGACATCAACAGGCTGAGTATCACCGTTTTCCAAACGCTTACCTGGACCAACGGCTAGAACTTCTCCCTGAGCCGGTTTCTCTGTGGCCGAACCTGGCAGCACGATTCCTCCTGAAGTCGTTGTTTCTTCTTCCATGCGTCGTACTACGACACGATCTTGTAAAGGCCGGATATTCATTTTCTTAGATCTCCTAAATCAAAAATTTTGATTATCAGAATTGAGATAAATAACCACGTCAGTCCGGTGACTGATATGACCATACTCTTTGCCAATCTGACGCTACAAGCGGCTAAAAACCCCCGATTGCAGCAGGTTAATTGTTGAGTCCCTAGATGGGGATATTCGCGGAAATTTCAATGGTTTAATGCCAATAAAGGATGATTTTTTTATGTTTTCAGAGCATTAATTCGTATCTTATTGTTTTTATTGAGATTTATTTGAATTGTCCACATCATCAATTGAAGGATTATTCGGCGCATTTAGGTCGATTTGCGAGAGTCCTTCCTCCGAGAATTCACCCTCATAGGTATTACCGCGACCCTGGTATCTCTCCTGGCTATGACTGGACCAGTACTGGAAACCTCCCGATCCAGAGCCTGATCCCATAGCCTTAACTGCACCGAAACGAATAATACTCCGGGCGATAGGCCTGCGCAGGGGCCCGGTCAAGAAAATGAAACCAAGCGTATCTGTAATAAAACCCGGGGTCAGAAGCAAGGCGCCTGCGCCAGCCAACATCATTCCCTCAACAATTTCTTGCGCCGGTAATT
Source organism: Gammaproteobacteria bacterium (assembly GCA_028818225.1). Classification (GTDB taxonomy): domain Bacteria; phylum Pseudomonadota; class Gammaproteobacteria; order Pseudomonadales; family Pseudohongiellaceae; genus UBA9145. The sequence goes on from JAPPOG010000066.1 coordinate 2,997, forward strand.
CACCGGTCTGAAGGCGCTGCTGAGCGCGCGACAGCGTGGAGAGCCCCTGCCTCTTTAGAATCTGGACTCCAATCACAGCCGTTAGGACCACAAGTACAATCGTTGACAAGCCACCAATAACATCCGCTACTTCGAAAAGCAGCATGATTTCCACTAAAGGCACGATGACAAAAATTAGCAGTAAAAAGCGCACACACACATCCTGTTAAAATTGAGGGGCACACTCTATCATGATCTTTTACAAACATCCGTGCTTGTTGAGCTTCGAAATTGAACCACAAAGAAAAGATCTGGCAAATCGTACATCAGATTCCTAGAGGTAAAGTTGCCAGTTATGGACAGGTAGCAAAATTAGCAGGCTTACCTGGCTATGCACGCTATGTCGGCTATACGATGAAAACCCTGCCAACAGGCACCAAGCTTCCATGGTACAGAGTCGTTAATTCCGGCGGATCTATCTCGTTCAAGAAAGGCACAAAGCAGTATCTTTTACAAAAATCTTTACTGGAAAAAGAAGGGATAGTTTTTGTTAAAGGCAAGTTTTCTTTGGATAAATATGGCTGGAAATACTGAACCGAAAACTAATTATCCTTGCCCGCATCTCCAAGAGATACATCGGCCATTCCGGTTCGAATCATATACCAGAACAGAATTACCCCGGGGAAAGCTAACAGGGTTGTTAGTAAATAGAAATTTACATAGCCCATGGATTCGATGAGGCTACCCGCGGTAGTTCCCGTAAGAACGCGACCTGCAATGCTAGCCAATGCAGAAAGCAAAGCATATTGAGTGGCTGTAAACCTCAAGTTACAAAGTGCAGATAGATATGCGACCACGGTGACACCACCAATGCCACTGGCAAAATTTTCAAATCCTATGGCGGCCGCCATACCCAGGTTTGTATGCCCAACTAAAGCCAGAGCCGCGAAACTAAAATTTGATACTGCCATTAAAATCAAACTCAGTAATACAGATTGTTTCATTCCCATTCGCGAATACATTATTCCGCCAATAAAAATTCCGACCAGAAATGCAATAAATCCAAAACCAACATCATAGAAAGCAATCTCTTCATTAGTAAAACCCAGGTCATCAAACAACAAGCGCAGGGTGAGATTCGCTAAAGTGTCTCCGATCTTGTGAATCAATACGAAAAACAGAACCAACCAGGCGCCCTGCCGCTTAATGAATTCTACTAGCGGGCTAAAATATTCAATAAGCGCATGTCTGAGTCCCTTAATCTCAATGGGCTCGACGTGTCGCTCTGGCTCTCCCATCACCGCTCCGACAAATATTGCTGGCAGCGCAAAGATGGCACAGGAAATATAGGCTACGGTCCACCCAAAATCGCTGGCAACAACCAGTGCTAATGCGCCTGTCGATGCAGCTCCGATGCGCCAGCCATATTGGTACATCCCTGAACCGGTACCAAGTTGATCGGGTTTTAACAATTCTATGCGATACGCATCGAGAACAATGTCTAAAGTGGCTCCTAAAGTGCCTAACACTACGGCCGCGATTGCTACAGTAATTAATGCGCTTGAGGGATCTGCGATGCCCAAAAATACAACAGCAAACATCACAAGCACACTTACAGTCCACAGCCAGGACCGTCGTTGACCAACTTTTCCGATTATTGGGAGTTTAAAATTGTCAACCAGAGGCGCCCAAAGAAACTTGAAGTTGTAAACAAGGAAGGCCAGTGCAAATGCAGTAACAGCACTTTTAGAAATACCATCTTGAGCTAGTCGAGTTGTGAGTGTTGCACCAAGTAATGCATACGGAAAACCCGAAGTCATACCGATAAAAAACGCCGCCAAAGGAGCAGCTTCTGCATATGGCCGAACGCTGCCTGGCAAAAAGTTTCGCCAGTCGCCCTCAATTCTGTCTTCAACTGTGGACATTCAAATTCTCGGTAATAGAATTTTTAACGGCTCATTTCGAAAGACAACTAGTCTCGGAAATTATTGTATTGCAAAGGTATTCCCAGATTGGCGTCTTTTAGCAATGCAATTACATTTTGCAGGTCATCGCGCTTTTTGCCAGTCACTCTCAACTTGTCGCCCTGTATTGCAGTCTGAACCTTCATTTTGGTTTCTTTGATCATTTTCACTATTTTGCGCGCTAAATCAGATTCAATTCCCTGTTGTATCTTCACATTCATAATGGCTTTTTGTCCGGTTACTTCAACATCACCTTCGACCAAAGCTTTAACGTCTACGCCCCTCTTGATAAGTTTCCCCCGCAAAATTTCGATCATTTGCCTGACCTGAAAATCTACTTCAGCCGAAACCATCACAGCAGACTGGTCTACTACTTCAAACTTCGCATCGACCCCCTTGAAATCAAACCTTGTCCCTACTTCACGATTCGACTGATCGACGGCATTATTTATTTCGTGCATATCAACTTCAGATACGATGTCAAAAGATGGCATTACGATTGATTCTCCCGGATTTTCGAATTGGCTACAGATGTCAGGTCAGTCTATCACCTCGATTGCAGGCGATGAAGTTTCCAGTCATAGCCAATGCATCTCTATTTTGAAAGTTTATCGGCAACATTCAGCGAAGCTGGGACAGATTAAGCGAAAATCTTCGTTAAACCAGTCAAGAGTGATAAATTAGCGTATTTTAAAGTGATCGGCCCCAAGCAATTGGCTTCTACTAATAAATATTCTGGAAATGTTCAGCAGCATAATTGAGTCTATGCCTTCACCCCTGATTGCGATCGAATCAAATTAGAATATTGTTCAGATAAATACCAATGCCCCAAGAATAGCTGAGTCACCAGAAGAAGATGTGCGACCCCTGTCTCCGCATTGGATATAAATCTGGCGGTGGTGGTTCAGGTCTGGAGACCGTCTATCGTATAATCAAGTTCCCGCTCGGAAGTGAGATTGAAGTTCCAGGCGCGGTGAATAAGCGCACTCAATTTGGCACCAGCTTGCAAGCAAAAATATGAAATCAATTTTAAAAAGCAGCCCCTCTTGATTGGTCAACGACATTATTTACTTATCGGAGCTCTGATTGTTATTACGATTGCTTCGATATTCACCTCACTCCTGAGCGGTAGTGTGAATCTTGGCATAAATGCAGTAGTAGCCGAGCTGCTTAATTCTGGCCACGAATTGGAAAGTCAGGTGTTGCGAGAAATTCGTATCCCGCGCACTGTAGCTGCTTTTACTACCGGGGGTTTGTTAGCTCTTTCCGGGGTTATTATGCAAGTCCTCTTGAGGAATCCCCTAGCCGATCCTTACATTCTTGGAATTTCCGGCGGCGCCGCCGTAGGTGCTCTTTCGGCAATACTGTTAGGTGCCGGCGGCATTTTGCTCACCAATGCTGCTTTTGCCGGCGCTCTTTTTTCAATTGCTTTGGTATTTGGCATTGCCAACAAGTTTGGTCGCTGGTCAGTTACTCGACTGCTGCTAACAGGCGTCGTGGTATCAGCTGGCTGGGGAGCCGTAATCAATATCTTGCTGACAACCAGTTCAACTAATAATGTGCAATCAATGCTTTTTTGGCTAATGGGAGATCTCAGCCAGAGCCGGGTCCATCTGGGTCATTACACTCTGCTGCTGATTGGATTAATCGGTGGTCTACTTTTTAGTCGTTCTCTAAATGTGCTTTCCCGTGGCGAATTAGTTGCGCAGGGGCTCGGAGTAAACATTCAGTATCTGCGCCTGGTGCTGTACTTTTCTGCGTCCGTATTTACGGCCGCAGCTGTAACCATTGCAGGCTCTGTCGGTTTTGTGGGTTTAGTTATACCCCACATGCTGAGACTATTAGGCGCAAGAGATCACCGCATACTTGTACCATGCTCAATTCTATTGGGAGGGAGTTTTTTGGTCGTTGCCGATAGTCTTGCGCGAATTGTAATTGCTCCACAACAACTTCCAGTCGGCGTGGTTACTGCAATCATTGGCGTACCCAGCTTTATCATTATACTTCGCAGCACTATTTCCAAGTAAAAATGAGCAGCCTTAAAATTCAGTCAGCCTCGCTTACCATTGCCGATAAATTACTTTATGCAGACCTCAGTTTCCAAATTGAACGGAAAGAGTTTTGGGGCTTGCTGGGAAAAAATGGAGCGGGCAAAACTTCACTCATTCATTGTATTGCTGGATTGCGAAGTATCGACTCTGGAGATGTGCAGTTAAACGAAATCAGCGTGCAAGATTACTCGCGAGCTGAATTGGCCAGAGAAATCGGCATTCTCTTTCAGGATGGACTGGAGACATTACCGGCCACGGTAATGGAGACAGTGATGCTGGGCCGACACCCTCACGTGCAGTCAATGTTTAAAGACAGCAAGGATGATCTGGAGATTGCACGCCATGCATTGCAGCAGTTTGCACTGACCGAGTTGAGTGAACGACAAATCGATTCGCTTTCAGGAGGCGAAAAACAACGGGTGGCGATTGCCATGCTGATTGCTCAGCAACCTAATTTCTTTCTATTAGATGAACCCAGTAACCATCTGGATATAGCGTTTCAGTTTTCAATACTACAGCAACTAAAAGCAATACTAAGCGCCAGAAATGGAAGCATGTTGATGGCCACCCACGATATAAATCTGGCAGCAAGGTTTTGCGATAAGATAGTCCTATTGCTGGAAAACGGCGATTATCTCTGCGGTGACAAAATGGAAATTTTGACTCCTGAAAATCTGAGCCTCGCTTATGGCTGCGAAATCAGGCAACTCGGCGAAGAGGGACTCGCTTTCTTTTATCCAGTTTAATTGAGAGAAAAATCAGAGCTAGAGAACCAGATGACGAATGTCAGCAAGAATCTTCACCAGATAGTTGGAGAAGAGCCCTCCATCCACGCCATTAACAGCTTTGTGATCATAGGATAAGGTCAGTGGTAACATTTTGCGTGGCTTAAACTCACCATCAATATATACCGGTTTAATTGCAGTTTTAGCAACCCCCAGTATTGCCACCTCAGGTGCATTCACAATAGGAATAAATCCAGTTCCACCGATGACTCCCAGACTGGATATTGTAAAACAGGCACCTTGCATTTCTTCCAGGCTAAGCTTTCGTTGCGCGGCCTTTTCTGTTAGCTCCAAAATCTCTTCAGCCAACTGCCAGATAGATTTCTGATCCACATTTCGAATCACGGGAACTACCAAGCCAGCATCGGTAGCAACAGCAACACCGATATGAAAATACTTCTTTTGAATCACATATTCGCCGGAAGAATGCAGGGAGACATTAAACTGAGGATACTCTTTTAGTGCTTTAGCACATGCTTTTAACAGGAAAGGTAGAAAAGTTAGCTTTACTCCTCGTCGTTCGCCTTCGGATTTCAACTCGGCTCGAAACGCCTCCAGTTCGGTAACATCGGCCTCATTAAACTGAGCAACATGTGGAACCGCGTTCCAGTTTCGGTGCATGTTGACTGCAGTGACCTTTTCTAGCTTGGTTCGAGGTACTTGTTCAATCTCGCCAAACTGGCTGAAATCGACATCTGCAACAGCGCCGTAAATTGCTGCACCTCCACCTCCAGCAGGCGCATTTATGCGATTCTTTACGAATGCATGAATATCTTCCTTAATTATTCTGTTCTTGGCACCGGTACCCGGGACAAGTGCAAGATCGACTCCCAACTCCCGGGCTAATTTGCGCACGGCCGGGCCTGCATAGACTTTATCTGAAGAAGCACTGCTAACTGGCGACGCCTGGACAGGTTCAGGGGCAGCAGGTGGTGCAGCAGGCGCGACTGGTGTTGGCTCAATTTCCACAGACTCGCCAGATTCTGCAGCAGATGCTGGCTCTGAACTAGCAGTCACTGCCACTTTTATGGTGGCAATAGCAGCGCCAGTTTTTAACTTGTCTCCAATTGCAACTGACAATTCAGTGATTTCACCGGCCTGAGGAGAAGGTACTTCCATTGCTGCTTTGTCCGATTCAAGAGTAATCAATGAATCATCCGCGGCTACACTGTCTCCTGCACCGACGTGAATTTCGATAACGTCGACTTCTTCATCCATACCCAGGTCTGGCACTGTAATTACACTAGTAACAGTTTCGGTAGCAGCAGGCTGCTCTTTGACTGCCGCTTCCGGTTCAGTGTCTGCGGGTGCAGCAGATTCTTCTGTAACAACAGTAGATTCTCCAGTGACGCTTTCGGAGGAAGCGGGTTCGTCCACCTCAAGGCTGAGCATTTCGCTACCTGTCGTGACCTGATCACCCAGATTTACTGCGATGCTCTTTACAACTCCTGCCATTGGTGCCGGGATTTCCATGGCGGCCTTGTCACTCTCCAGGACAAGGAGCGAATCATTCTCAGCAACTGACTGACCAACAGAAACAAGCAGCTCGATGACTTCTACTTCCGAAGCATCGCCAAGATCAGGAACTGTGATGTTTTCAATTGCCAAGAAAAAATCTCTCTTTTTCTGCCGCCGCTGCAAGATTATTGGTTAAGCGGATTCGCCTTAGCTTGATCAATACCGGTCGCCTGCATATGCGCCAGTATTGCTTTTGCATCAACCAATCCTAATTCCTTTAGTTCAGTCAAAGCTGCCAGAATCACAAACTTACTGTCAACTTCGAAGAAATGTCGTAATTGTTCACGGCTGTCACTGCGACCAAAACCATCCGTTCCAAGTACTCGATACGAATCAGGTACGAACTCCCTAATCTGATCAGAATAGGCTTTCATGTAGTCCGTAGTGGCAATTACTGGCCCTTGTTGCTTGGACAGTTTTTCCGTTACGAACGGCTGCTTTCGCTTCTTGTCCGGCTGCAGCATATTCTGTCTGGCTACTGCAAGCGCATCCCGTCTCAATTCGTTAAAACTGGTCACACTCCAGACATCGACTGCGACGGAGTATTCCTTTCTTAGTATTTCGGCTGCTTTTCTAACTTCTCTTAATATAGTTCCACTTCCGAGCAGCCTCAGACGCTGATCTTTGTTAATCGGTTTGGCAACTTTATACGCTTTCGCTGCGCCGTCTTCCAGCAGGTACATGCCTTTTACAATGTCTTCTTCCACACCTTTCGGCATATCAGGTTGCTGATAATTTTCATTCATGGTGGTGATGTAATAGAAAATAGATTCCCTGGCTTCGTACATTCTCTTCAATCCATCCTGCACGATTACTGCCAGTTCATAGGAATAGGTTGGATCGTAACTAACACAGTTAGGAATAGTTGAAGACAAGAGATGGCTATGACCATCCTGATGTTGCAAACCTTCACCATTAAGGGTTGTCCGGCCGGCGGTGGCTCCGATTAAAAAGCCCCTGGCCTGGGAATCACCAGCCGCCCAACATAAATCTCCTACTCGCTGAAAACCAAACATGGAGTAGTAAATGTAAAACGGAATGAGCGGGTAGTTATTTACGCTATAGGAAGTTGCTGCTGCCAACCATGCTGAGAATGCACCAGCTTCAGTAATACCTTCTTCCAGCATCTGCCCTTTTTTATCTTCGCGATAAAACATCACCTGGTTGGAGTCAGCTGGATCATAGAGTTGGCCCACCGAGGAATAGATACCCATTTGCCTGAACATACCTTCCATACCAAATGTTCGCGCTTCATCAGGAACAATTGGAACTACCCTCTCACCAATCTCCTTGTCCTTGCAAAGCGTAGAAAGCATGCGCACAAAGGCCATGGTAGTGGACAATTCTCTATCGCCGCTGCCCTTAGTCTGATTTTCAAAGGCAGTAAGGTCTGGAATTTTTAAAGCTTGAGATTGCGAACGGCGCTGAGGTACTGGGCCACCGAGTTTTTCCCGCACCTTGTTCATGTAGCGAATTTCCAGACTATCGGCTGGTGGTCGGTAATAGGGAACTTCTTCTAGCTTGTCGTCTTCGATAGGAATACCAAATCGATCTCGAAACTTTTTAAGTGACGCGATATCAAGCTTTTTGACTGAGTGTGTGGCGTTTTGAGCTTCCGCAGATGCACCGAAAGCATAACCTTTAATAGTCTTGGCGAGAATTACTGTAGGCTTACCGTTTGCTTTGACAGCCTCGGCGTAGGCAGCGTAAACCTTGTAGGGATCATGGCCACCTCGATTCAGAGCCATGATGTCGCTGTCTGAAAGATGCTCTACCATCTTCAGCAACTCAGGATTCTTTCCAAAGAAATGCTCCCGGGTATAGTCACCGCCGCGGCTTGCGTAGTTCTGGTATTCGCCATCTACGGTTTCATCCATACGGGCTTGCAGAATTCCGTCTTTATCGGCCTGGAACAATGGATCCCAGTGACGACCCCAAATTACTTTAATTACATTCCAACCGGCGCCTCGAAATACACCTTCGAGTTCCTGAATAATTTTTCCGTTACCTCGAACCGGCCCGTCCAGACGTTGCAGGTTACAATTGATGACAAAAATAAGGTTATCCAACTTCTCTCGGCCGGCCTTACTTATGGCGCCAAGCGATTCTGGCTCATCCATTTCACCATCGCCCAGAAATGCCCAGATTTTTCGGTCGGAATTATCCAACAATCCCCGGCTTGTCAGATATTTCATGATGTGTGCCTGGTAAATGGCTTGTATTGGGCCCAGTCCCATGGAGACTGTCGGGAATTGCCAATAGTTAGGCATCAACCAGGGGTGGGGATAAGACGACAAACCGTTACCGTTGACTTCAGAGCGAAAATTATCCAACTGCCCTTCGTCAAATCTACCTTCTATATAGGAGCGTGCATAGATTCCCGGCGCTGAATGCCCCTGGTAGTAGACAAGGTCCCCTTCGTGGTCGCCTTCAGGGCCCCTGAAGAAATAGTTGAAACCCACATCATAAAGTGTGGCAGCTGACGCAAAGGTGGAGATATGACCACCAATACTCGGATCGCGCACATTAGCGCGCATGACCATCGCCATCGCGTTCCATCGCACGATGCCACGAATCTGGCGCTCCATGAACATGTCGCCAGGCATGCGCTCTTCATTAGTCGGGGAAATTGTATTGCAGTAAGGTGTGTTTACAGACGTGGTCGGTGCACTGGAACCTGTGCGACTGGCATCATGAGAGAGCCGGCCAATGAGGTAGTGTGCTCGCTCTATTCCTTCTTCATCGATGACTGACTTTAGTGCATCCAGCCACTCTTTCGTTTCTTCTGGATTAGCATCGTTATGCTGAGTCATACCCTTTTCCTTTGAGCCTGCAGGATCGCTGTCTGGCTCGCCGCTTTGTAAACATGCAATTGTTGGTTGTGTAATTAAATTACAAAGCGGACGGCATTTTACTGCAAATACCATTCAAACTCTAATTTGATTTCAGCAATTTTGTAGTTTTACTACATTTCCAGAACCTGTAATAAATCTTCACAAATAATAGTTAATTATATATAAAACAATAGGTTAACTTTTCTGCTAATTAGAATAGCCAGAGAACTCTGGAGTTTTTTGCTTAAAATTTAATCAAATACTACAATTTTTAGCACAATACCTGGCAATTACCTGCGATTTTCTAAGTGAGATTATTTTTGCCAGCTGAACTCACGCCGACACATAACCAGGCTAGGCTGACTGGAGTCCAAAAATAGTAATCAGCGCCAATACTGCAAGCCAAATTGCCTGGCTCCGCTCTAACAGCGCTTGTAAAGCCTGAATCTCTAACGCCTTTAATTCTCTCTCGCTGTCGACATTGGCCGCATCAGCGTCCTCTTCCAGCTCTTCCTGGAAATTGGTTCCCGACAGGGCGCTATTGGCATATGCAATCAAGAGTTCGGCGGAATCCTGCTCACCGGTAAAATCCCAGAACGTATCCTTTACCTGCTCGAAGCAGCGTACAAAATTACCGGCTAAAGAAAAGGTAAGTGCAATCAAGCGCAAGGGAACCCATTCTAAAATTCTTATTACAAGGTTAATCAGGGCGACCTCCCTATGCGGCTGATCTACCCGATGACTGTCTCTTAATTGGTAACTAATGTAGCAAAACAAAATTCCTAATGGGCCCGTTAGCATGTACCAGAAAAACATGACAAACATTTTCTCAAAACACCGATAAACCAGCTGCTTACTGAAAAAGCTACTAATACTCTTTTCACTATCGAGCTTTTCTGTAGCCGAGGAGGCAAGTTCACGCTCTAAATACAATGAGCAACCCTCTATATCACCTTCACGCCATTTGGACAGAAAATCACTCGCCAGCTTACCTGGTTGGGTCCGATCAAATGCCACCAGTAAAATCAGTATGTGAGCCAACATTGTTGGAAAACCAAACATTCTGTCTGTCAACAGGAATAATACTGTCGCCAATACCAGAATTGGTATTCCATAGATAAGAAGCAGGTTAATGAACCAACCGTTACTAACTTTGGCGGAAAGGTTTTGAGAAATATTTTCCACTTTGACACGTAATTTAAAAAACCAGGAATCATCAAAACGATCAAAGTCTTTTAGCCAAAGATAATTGATTGTTAAACAAATCAAAATGACGAGAAAATTCATAATTGAAATGCGCAGCCAGTTTTACTTGGTTAGTTAATGGCCTTGCGATACCTGCCCCATTCGAAATATGGTCCGGGATCTGTTTTCCTGCCAGGGGCAATATCGCTATGACCAACTATTGTCTCAGAATTCAAGCACGGATATTCGCGCAGAAGCAAATTTGTGATGGCTATGAGAGTCTCATATTGTATATCGGTAAAAGGCTCATAATCTGTGCCCTCTAATTCGATTCCTATAGAGAATTCATTGCAATTCTCTTTGCCCTGAAATATCGATTCACCGGCATGCCAGGCTTTCTTATCGAAAGGCACGAACTGGGTAACTTCTCCCCGGCGGCTTATCAATAGGTGGGAAGAGACTTTTAAATTCTCAATTTCTGCAAAATAAGGATGAGCATTGGCATCCAGTTCATTACAAAAGAGCTGGGTAATACAACCTGTGTCATACTCACCTGGTGGCAAACTGATATTGTGAATTACCAGTAATTCAATTTTTGCACTATCGACACGGTCACTACAATTCGGTGACGGACATTGTATTGCCTCAAGCAATAGATGATTGCTAACTCGAAAATTCATAAAATGAAAGTTCTGAATATCGGTCTCGGAGTAAAGCGATACTAACACAACGCGGTAGTTCAACCTGCCATGTTCTGTGATTAAGAGCTTAGCGCCGAATAATTGAAGTGGGAAGAAAGGATTTCTGGGGAGCAAAAGTGGCTTGCTTATTGCCTGGAATTATAAGTTCGCCACTTTGTAAGGCAATAGCCAACCCCAACCGGCTGCGCTTAAGTGCAAAGCCAGAATCATTACTGAGCCTGTAGGAGTCTGAATTGTCAGATGAGCGAGTAAGCATGCAATCCTCAAAGCTTCCATTAACAAGGAATTTTACAAGCGAGCTGTCTCCCAATTGATCTACATCGGCTTGCAAATCCACCAGGTCTATTTGATTTAATTCAACATCCGCTACTGCCTCATCATTACCCAGCAGTTTGGCAATTTCATCGAGATCGGCCTGATCGATTATCTCTTCCCCGGTTGGACTAATCGAAGCCTCAGGTGGTTTGTTATCTGAAGAATTATCTGCAATAGCTTTAGACGAATCCGGAACCAGCAGGCAGGTTTCCAGGTTTTCTTTCTGGGCGTCAAACTGCTTGCCCAATTTTTCCATAAACTCTTTTTGCTCCCCTGGATCCATTTGTATCATGGCAAAACCATGGCGAAGCTGATCACCGATTTCCTTTCTGTCACTATCCGACAAAGCAATATTGTCACTGACGGCAGCGATTAGCATTGAAATAGTATGTTTTGCCTCTGCCCACTCAATACTGGTTATTCCTTTATTTAAACCAATCAAGAACATGACTCGATGCCATTTTGTTCTGATCATGGATCCAACAAAATCTGGTAATTTTCCCCGCGAACATAATGTTGCTAGCAGCTGCGTAACAGCTGCTTCAACGATGCCTGACTTCGGAGCATCGTAATTTGCACCAGAAGTTCGGTGTTCCTGCAGCCTACCCCTGGACTGCTCCATCTGAGTACTCTGAGCTTGAAAAGCAGAAGAGGACGAATACAGTTTTTCAACAAAGTTACGATCGTTGGCATGGTTGACGATGGAAACTATATCCATAAACAATTTCTCAAACCTTAATACGAAATGTTTTTCAAACAATTTTATGAATACAAGCCTGACATCGAGAGGTATTTCAAAAACGAAATGTGACTGAGAAAAGGCTGATACCGAAGCCTTTAGCAGTATGTCGCCGCCAATTAATCTATGCTGAGCTCCATACTGACAGTTAGCACCTAATGCGTCGATTTGTTTAATCAGTGAAGAAAATACTTTACTCGCTTTCCTCGTAATTGCCTTAAGAGCGATATCAATTTCTACTTTTTCAAGAGCATTGCAGGAGACATTTGATGAGCTTGAGAAAAATTCTTGTGTAGATATCTCGCTACATTTATAAGACACTTTGATCTCATTCATAGTGTGCTTAATAAAGGTTTCTTCAAAAAAACTTTGTTTAGCGCGTATTTCGCGCATCGACTTCAGATAAATCGAGTCCTTGGCAAACTGGCCTTGTTGGCCACCACTAAAGAGAAAATCATCTACTTCATCGAAAAAGTCAGAACTGAGTTTGAGTAGTTGCTTGCGTAATCGCTGACGAATAGACCAGCGAATTTTTTCCCGCCGGACCGTGTCGTTGGCTTCAATTGAGCTTACATTTTTTATGCCGGGAGCAATCGACATGAGCTGCCTTAATCTTCTGCGCAAAAACGATGGGAAACTTATATCACCCGAATTTAGGATAAACATTGAATTTGTTCACAGACAGGCTTTTTTCTAATCAAATCAAGGCAAAACCATACGCGAAAGCAATGAAAAATCCTGCATAAATTTGAACCGCATCACAACTTTATATTCCATTATCCATAAGCCATAATCGTCTAAATGTCGACTCCAGTAAAACATGCGCCAGGAAAGAACATCGGTCAGGGAATGCTAATCGCGAGTTTTAGCCTGGGTCTGTTCGCGCTTACTTTGTTTTTCGATGATTGGCTTGGTAATCAGAGCAATCCAAATCAGATTCCAGACTCTTCAGTCACGAATTCCGGTGTTCGTGAAGTTATTCTCGAAAGAAACCGTCAGGGACATTATGTAGCGAATGGGGAGATAAATGGGATACCAGTCACCTTCTTGCTAGACACCGGCGCTACCGATGTAGCGATACCCTCAAGCATTGCTGACACAGCAGGATTGTCCAGAGGCATGGCACATCAGGCTGCAACCGCAAACGGAGTAGTTACTGTTTTTGCAACCCAGATAAATGAATTGAAATTGGGAAACATCTTGTTATACGACATCGATGCAAGTGTTACGCCGAGTATGCCCGGAAACACGATCCTTTTGGGAATGAGCGCTTTGCGACAGATCGAGTTTACTCAGCGAGGTTCATTCTTAACTTTAAGGCAACTACCTTAACTAGCAATTATGACTACTATTCCTGAAGATATTAGCCACTCTGTGGAATTGGCATTGCAAGAGGATATTGGCAGTGGCGATATCACAGCCGCCCTTATTCCTGCCGCAAACACGGTCAATGCAGTGATTCAATGCAGGCAACAAGCGGTCATTTGTGGACTACCCTGGATTGAAGAAGTGTATCTCCAATTAGATCCGACAATTAAAATTGAATGGCTGATCGAAGAAGGTGATGCGGTTGAAACTGACACTGAAATTGGCATTGTCATGGGAACCGCGCGCGAAATACTTACGGGCGAGCGTACGGCGCTAAATTTTCTACAGACCCTATCAGCAACCGCTACCCAAACACGGCGATTGGTTGAACTGATAGCTGATACGCCTGCAACCCTGCTGGACACCCGCAAAACTCTCCCGGGATTGCGTGCCGCGCAAAAGTACGCGGTCCGAGTCGGAGGCGGTAAAAATCACAGAATCGGCTTATATGATGCTTTCCTGATTAAAGAGAATCATATTGCAGCCTGCGGTGGAATTACGCCTGCAATTACCGCTGCCCGCGAATCGCACCCAGATAAAACGCTTGAGATTGAAGTGCGGAGCATAGATGAACTCAATGAAGCTCTGCTCAGTGATCCGGATATAATCATGCTGGATAACTTTACGCCTGATAGCATCAAGGAAGCGGTAGTCGCTAGCCAGGGACGTTGTAAGCTGGAAGCTTCGGGCGGAATCGATCAGGAGCTACTGGTCAAGATTGCAAAAACTGGCGTAGACTATATCTCAGTTGGCGGATTGACCAAGCATTGTCAGGCAATTGATTTCTCGTTACTTGTGCAATAATAATCGATAGCCTTCTTTTCCAAGCGTAAGGAGAGACCATGATCAAAAAGATATTCCTTTTTCTTTCCGGGATCTTTAGTTTTTGGCTAGCACCCAGCCTACTCTTCGGCCACGCCGGAAATCTTGACCAGAATGGTGGTCATTATTGGGGCCAGTCTTACCATTGTCATATGACTAATTGTGAAATGCCGGATACTTTTGATTTCAGCAGGCGGCGCAGAGATAGTTTGCTTACTGATTATCGCTCTCGAGAAAAATTCTTTAATGAAGATGACTGGAATTTCGAACTCGACTTCGACAACGATTGCCAATCGACGCGCCAGGAGATGTTAATTCTCACTAGCCGTGTCGAAGTTCGCTACACCAACCCTCGCAACTGCGTGGTTCGCACTGGTGAATGGTTAGACGAATATACAGGCGAAATTTTCGAGGTTGCTACTCAACTAGAGATTGATCATGTAATTCCGAGAATGTATGCACACACGCATGGCGGAGATCGCTGGATGCCAGAAATGAAACTGCAATTTTCCAATGATCCCATGAATATGGTGCTAATCGAGCGCAGAGAGGTAAGGCGGAAAAGAGACAGAGGGCCGAGTCGGTATCTCCCAAGGGAAGAATTTCAATGTGAATATGTGGCACTTTGGGCGCAAATTTCCGAAAAATATGATTTGCAATTAAGTACCCGAGACAGCAGCACAATTTCGCGAATTTTGGATGACTGTCCTGAGTTCAATCCCAACGCGGAGACTGATGGCAATCAATAATCTGATCAGTAATTTCATTAAAAGTGACGCAAAAAAAATGCCGATCATGGATCGGCATTTTTTTATTCTTTCTTCTCAGGGTGAAACTATAGAAATACTTTCCATGCCATTATCGGGATCAAGTTCGGAATCACCTGAAGGAAAACCCTGCTCCTTGAGAATATAAGCAATAACGTTGGTGTATTCCTCAAACATCAAAGACCCGGGATTATCTGCTGGCATAGTGCCCATGATCGATTCCCACAGATAGAGCAGCGGTTGATTATTCCAGGATCGCAAGGTGTCACGATAGAAGCGCATATTGTGACACGTCTTGCATTGCGCATCATAAACCACCTGACCGGAAGTCGCTTGTGCCTCGGTGAATACTCCGTCATTAACAGTCGCCTGGGCGCGAACGCTGGCATTAAACGCGATACTTGAAAGTAAAATTACGCCTCCCGCAATTTTTACCACAATTCTCATTCTCTCTTCCTCCGCCAATGAAAATTTATAATTCACCGACTAATTTGTTGATAGGTAAGCTTATATTTGCTGTTCCGATTGCGAGGATTCGCCGCCTGAATTGGCCATAAACATAAACTACAAACCTTTATATATCAAGCTGCTGGACTGGAACTAATTGCAACAAAATCAATCTTTTAGTACCGGTGAAGTCGTTATATTAAGTAGCCTTCACAATAACTATGTCTGGATGAATAAAAGCTTAACTAAAACAGCAATCACTACGATTAATATCATTGCAGTGCCCGGAGCGCGCCATAAAACCAGAAAATTCAGCTACCCACTACTTAATTGATGGTGGACTTTCGGACGCTGTTTTCCCCCGCCCCTTGAAAACTCGAGTTGTTTGGAAATCGAACAATTTCTGATCATATCTGCCAAAAAGTGTCACTCTGTTACTTGTCGTAATTTGGCCGTCAAATCGATTTCTACCTGGAATATTTTTACTTAAATACAAATAATTCTATATTTATCAAAAAGATATAGTATTTGTAAAATTTTGTAAAAAGTTGGCATGGTCCATGTATATG
>JAPPOG010000008.1 GCA_028818225.1 Gammaproteobacteria bacterium
ATTGTAAAGACTTTCACTATTTTTACCGATGTTTTGGAATTTTATTCCCGATCAATCAAAGTAAACATTAATGCTTGCGAGGCGCTAGTGAATGTTTTATAAATACACCCCCTGAGTGACTGCACGGAAATAAGTTTCTCATTAAACGTCACTAAAATTTTTGTTGTTTCCCTATCGGGAAGTATTTTCACTAAAACTATTATTTGGAAAGAGATTGGGCATGGTTGTTAAAAAATCATCTGGGAAAACTACAACTCGTAAAAAAGCGAGTTCTGCTAAAAAGGCGTCAGCAATACAAAAAAAATACACCAAGACTGAAGTTCTGAATGAAATCGCTACGAATACTAATCTAAGCAAGAAAGAAGTTGCTGCCGTTCTGGATGAATTAGCCGTTGTTATCGAACGACATATTAAGAAGCGCGCTGTTGGTGAATTCACCCTGCCAGGCCTTTTAAAAATCAAGTCAGTAGTTAGACCTGCCCGCGCTGCCCGTAAAGGCGTACCCAATCCTTTCCGTCCTGGCGAGCTAATGGATATCCCGCGCAAACCAGCGACCACTCGCGTCAAGGTATTGCCATTGAAAAAACTTAAAGAGTTTGCGCTGTAACGAATCAATGTGACGAGAACACTCGTGCATTAATGTAGTTCAGTTGTTAAATTAGAAAGGCAGCCTGAGGCTGCCTTTCTTTTTCCCTAATAGTTTGTATTCGGAAATTACGGAATGCGTGCAAGCCAATACCTACTTGCTACTGTCAAAGAGACACCAGCCGATGCTGAAATAATCAGCCACCAGCTAATGGTGCGCGCCGGTTTAATCAGGAAACTTGCCAGTGGACTTTATAGCTGGCTACCCCTGGGATTTCGGGTTCTGCATAAAGTTACCCATATCGTGCGGGATGAAATGAACAAATCTGGCGCCATGGAAGTTGTTATGCCTGTGGTGCAACCTTCTGAATTGTGGGAAGAATCCGGTCGCTGGCAAGGGATGGGACCGGAGCTTTTGCGCTTCCAGGATCGGCACGAACGTGATTTCTGCCTGGGGCCTACTCACGAAGAAGTTATAACCGATATCGTGCGCAGTGAATTAAGTAGCTACAAGCAATTGCCAGCAAATCTTTATCAAATTCAAACCAAGTTTCGTGATGAGCGTCGTCCCCGTTTCGGTATCATGCGCGCGCGCGAATTTGTCATGAAGGATGCTTATTCTTTTCATATCGATGAAGCATCATTGCAAGAGACTTATCAGGTCATGCATCAGACCTATTGCAATATTTTTAGCCGCCTCGGTTTGGATTTCCGGCCAGTCATCGCCGACTCGGGAAATATTGGAGGCAGCACTTCCCATGAGTTTCACGTGCTGGCCGAATCCGGAGAGGATGAAATCGTATTCAGTAGCGCTAGCGATTATGCCGCCAATCTGGAATTAGCCGAAGGCAGGCTGGCGCAGCCAAATCCGGATGAAGAAATGCTTGCCGCCCGGGAAATAGATACCGGTGAGGCCAAAACCATTGAGGCAGTCGCGTCCCTGTTGAACATTACACCAACACAGATGGTGAAAACTCTTCTGGTGCATGCCTGCGATAAAGAAGAAAACATCAGCGATAACCTGGTGGCATTAGTGCTTCGGGGTGATCAGGAACTCAATGAGACCAAGGTACAAAAGATTAATGGCATCTCCTCACCTCTGGTTTTCGCCGATGACGAGCTTATCGAAAAAACAGTTGGCTGCCCTCCTGGAACTATCGGACCCCAGGGCTTAAGTCTTCGTGTCATAGCAGATCATAGTGTCACTGATCTTAAAAATTTTACCTGCGGTGCAAATGTGGCTGGCAAACATATTGTGAATCAGAACTGGTCAGAACAATGTCAATACAGTGAAACGGCTGATATAAGAAAAATCCAGGAAGGTGATTTAAGCCCGGACGGGAATGGAACCCTCTCCATTAAGCGCGGTATCGAAGTCGGACATATCTTCCAACTCGGCAAGAAATACAGCGCAGCGCTTAAAGCAACCGTACTGGACGAAAATGGTAAGGCCGTTGTAATGCCCATGGGATGTTACGGCATTGGGGTGACCCGCATAGTTGCAGCCTGCATTGAGCAGAGTCACGATGAGAGAGGTATCATCTGGCCTGAAAATATTACCCCTTTCCATCTTATTATTACCCAAATCGATGCGCATAAATCCGATCAGGTGCAGGAGTTTTCTGAGGCGATTTATGCCAAGGCGCAAGCACTGGGCATGGAAGTATTGCTGGATGACAGAGATAAAAAAACCAGTCCCGGCGTGAAATTCGCAGAATCGGAACTCATCGGCATTCCTCACCGGGTAGTGGTCTCTCCCCGCTCACTGGCCGATGGCGTGGTGGAATATACCAATCGCGGCACGGGCGAGAAGCAAGCCATCGCAAAAGAAGGTGTTATGGAATTCCTGGCGGGCACCATTAATATCCACGCCGGCGATTAATATCGAATCTCGAAATCGTCCATATCCGGATTCTCACAATAATCCAGTTCAACCGCATCGACTCGTGCTAACTCAGGCCCTTCCCCTAGCCAATCTCGCATCACGCTGAGACTCTTTTCTTCACCACAGATCAACACCTCAACATGACCATCAACGGTATTACGACACCAACCGGTTAATCCTAGCTGTTTCGCCATACGTTGTGTTTCGGCTCTAAAGAAGACGCCCTGCACTCTACCTTTTATTAATCCTGTTAGCGTTTGCACAAATTGATCCATGTCTCACTCAGTTGAGGCATAAATTTCGTCACAGCGCTGATTCAGCTATCTTATACTGTCGAATTCCTTGTAATCCGAGTTTCCATGTCACAGCAGCTAAGTCGCATTCAACAATTTATCCGAGAACTGCGCGAAAACTTGACTACCTGGCTCTGGTCTAAAGATCTGCAAGCCAGCCCATTGCCGCAACGTTTTCTGGTCAGATGCAGTCAAATCTGCATTGCGGTCGTGCGAGATCTGTTTCAGGGCCAGCTGTCGCTGCGCGCAATGAGCCTGGTCTTTACCACGGTAATTGGTTTTTTTCCTCTACTCGCCCTCACTTTCGCAGTTCTCAAAAGCCTCGGGGTTCACAATGCCATGGAGCCGACACTGCTGGCTCTGCTACAACCGCTGGGCGAGCGTGCCAATGAGCTCACTAGCGACGTTTTATCCTATGTCGACAACCTGCAGGTAGAGTTAATCGGGATTACCAGTGTCGGCATTCTCATTTACATCGTGCTGGACATGATGTTGAAGATCGAATCCTCATTTAATTACATCTGGGCAGTTAAACAAGGTCGATCATGGTCCAGCCGGGTCAGCGAATACCTGTTTGCAGTCATTGTTAGCCCACTGCTGCTGTTCCTTTCCATAAGTATTACGTCCTATGTTAATACCAATTTTTTCGAAAGATTCCTGGAAGGGTTGATCTATGGCGGGGTTTTGCTGGAATTGAGCGCACTGGTTGCGCCAATTCTTTTAATGTCACTCGCCTTCGCCTTTGCCTACAGTTTTTTACCTAACACCAAGGTGCAGTTTAGCTCTGCCTTCATTGGCGGTTTCGTAACTACCCTTATCTGGAAACTTATGGGCTCAGTATTCCAGGGGTTCTTCGTCACATCTGCCCGCGAATCAATCTACCTGGCATTTGCCACACCAATAGCCACCATATTTTTCATTTATATAGGTTGGCTTGTAGCATTAGTGGGCAGCAATATCGCGTTCTATCACCAGAATCCGGGAAAAACCCGGACTGGAAGAGAAAAGCTAAGTCTCAGTATCTCGCAACAGGAACAGCTTGGCCTGGCTATAGCAATGACAATAATTCGACGCTTTTCTGCAGGAGAGGAACCTTTAACCCAGGATCAACTCGCCGCCGAATTACATTGTTCCGGTCTGGCGGTTGAGAACGCGTTGGGTAATCTGCAACAAATTGATCTCATCAGGACAACCAGTGACAATCCTGCCCGCTATTTGCCGACCCGCACAGTAGCTGATTGCACAATCGTGGAAATCTGGCAGGCACTCAGAAAGCTCAATAGCGACGAATTTGATCAACTCGGCGACCCTTTAAATCTGGATTTGATCCACAGCTTCCAATCTGAGTTAGAATTAACAGTCAGTCGCGAACTTGGCGCCAAGAAATTTGTTTAGCCTTCACCCTTGCCAGCAGGAAAAGCTATGGATCCGATAAAAATTTACCACAATCCCCGTTGTTCGAAATCCAGAGCGACCCTGGCCTTACTCGAAGAAAATGATATCAATCCTGAAATTGTCTATTACCTCGAAACTCCACCCAGTAGCGAAGAACTGACAGAGCTGCTGACAAAACTTGGCATCGGTATTAAAAACATTATTCGCACCAGTGAACCGGAATATGGTGAGCTGGGGCTTGATGATGAGAGCCTGAGCGAACCCATAGTATTTGACATAGTTTGCAAACACCCAAAACTTATCCAGCGCCCGATTGTAGTCAAAGGTGAAAAGGCCATACTGGGCAGGCCGCCTGAAAACGTATTCAATCTGCTAAATGATGGGGGATAGCGCCGATGTCTCTTCCCTATGTTCTGGTTCTTTTCTACAGTCGTTATGGTGCGACGGAAAAAATGGCTCAATTAATCGGACGGGGCATTGAGGATATTGAGGGGATAGAAGCCCGGCTTAGAACCGTCGCGCCGGTTTCGCCAGATACGGAGGCGACGGCCCCGGCGGTACCCGCGAGTGGCGCGGTTTACTGCAATGAAGATGATTTGAGAAATTGTTGTGGCCTGGTTCTCGGCAGCCCGACACGCTTCGGCAACATGGCCGCACCACTAAAATATTTTATTGACGGCACTGGAGCACTGTGGGCATCAGGCGCACTGATCAACAAGCCTGTAGGTACTTTTACTTCCTCTTCTTCTCTCCATGGTGGGCAGGAATCTACTCTGCTGACCATGGCAATTCCCATGCTTCATCATGGCATGGTGTATTGCGGTATTCCCTATTCAGAAAGTGGATTGAACCACACAGAGACCGGCGGCACTCCCTATGGAGCCAGTCACTTAGCTGGCAGCGAGCATAGTAATGAGATCAGTGCCCATGAAAGTGAACTCTGTATAGCCCTGGGCAAACGAATTGCCAACCTCAGCCTGAAACTATTGGCCGAATGAATTCTGCACAACAGCAAGCCCACGATGCGGTTGCGGGTTATCGTTTAGTAGCACTGTGTTGTTTTTATGGGTTAATACTCTATTTCGGATTCAGCACCTATCAGGCACTGTCTGCAATCAGCCTCAGTAGTTTACTTATCTGGCTCATACAAATACTGCCCCTGGTATTATTCGCCCCTGGATTGCACCGCACTATACTGCGCTCAAACATTTGGCTGAGCTTTATCGTATTGCTTTACTTCACCCATGGCGTATTGGTTGCATTTGATACTGCGAGAACTGTGCTGGGTTTAATTGAAATCAGCCTGTGCACTGGTTTGTTTTGCTCTTTAGTGCTGCAAATTAGAAAACTGCAAAATTTAGCCAGGCAATAATTACCAGCCCATAGTTTCTTTAACCAGCGGAATAGTAAGCCTGCGCTGTTCTGCCAGGGAAACCTGATCCAGCTTGTTGAGCAAGCCCATTAATTGATCGATGCTGCGGTTCGATCGTCGGTAGATAAATTCGGCAGTCGCAGCATTGAGTTCCATGCCTCTTCGTTTTGCCCTGAAAATCAAAGCATCTATGGATTGCTTGTCATTCATCGTAGCAATTCTGAATACTGGAATGGATTGCAACCTCGAACGCAAATCTCTTAAGGTGATACCTAATTCCTGTGGCGAACAGTCCGCTGAAAATACAATCCTAGAATGGTTTTGTTTGGCCTCATTAAAGAAATCAAACAGCGCGATTTCCCAATCGGTATTACCGGAGATTGCATGCACATCATCGATGCAAATGATATTCAGCGTGCTTAGTCCTTCCAGTATTGCTGTGGAATAATTTTCATAATCGGCGAGTGGGATATAGATTGCCGGCTGAACGGCTTCTGCTTCTCTGTGACACAAGGACTGCAATAGGTGTGTGCGACCTGAGCCGGGAGACCCCCAAAGATAGAGCATGGAGAAATCGCTTTGCAGTTCTGTCAGTAAGGGATTATTTCCTTCTATCAAGAAAAAATTTTCGAATTTCGCTTCATCATCCAGATTGACACCTAGCGTTAGCTGAATCGGTTCATCATCGCTCATACATTAACGAGTCCAGCGATAATGAAGTACGCCGCGGGATCCTGCCTGGGAGCTTTGAATCGGCAGTAAATCCCTATCCAGGGCAATAAGCTCAAATAATTGATCTGAATTTCCCGCCAGACCTAGCTCCAGCTCCAGCCGCTCTCCATCGAGTGCTGCCGTGCTTACACTCTCTACCAGTCCCAGGCCACTGACATAACTTAGTAACGCAGAATAGGCACTCAAATCGCCGATTCCCTCAACCCGCAGACGCACTACCTGCTGGGTGGAGGCCTCTGGCACGATAGCAAAATAGCTGGCCAGTTGATTGGTAATTCTATCGAGCGGAGCATGGAGATAAGCGTTTAGATCCTGATCGAAGCCATCAAACACTTCAGCCTCGCCCTGAAAAATAAATTGCCATAGCCCAACCAAGTCATTGCTGGCGGTAAAGTGAAGTCGGCCAGTCAGTATACTGTCGGCCCCGTAGCGCTCACTGGCTGCTATTATCGACGCTTCCTCCAAAGCCCAAACTGCATTTTCGGAAAGGTTGCGCCTATCCTCAAAATCCAGCACAGGAAAGATGATTGGAATCGCTCGTTGCGCTGCAAAGTCCTGCATGTATTCGACAATCTGGGGATTACTTTCTCGCGTCAGCATGGTCCGCTCACCCTCGGCATTTTGCAGTACCATCCAGACCAGCACGCTGGGTCTATTGCTATTCCACACCGGAACATTTGCGTTAGCGAGCAAATCATCAATCAGGGAAGCCGCAAAATTCACTTCGATAAAACGCCGCTCTACCATCGGCGCTAACAAACTCTGGTCTGAAGCTCCGACAGAATTTGGCGGCACAGGTAATTCCACCATTTCGCTGCTATAACTAATTGCTTCCACATAACTCTGCGCGTTACTCAATGCATCTGCCACACTGGGATGCTCCAACCAGCGATGCTCACCAGTCACTTTCAATATGACTGCCTCCAGTGCCTCGCGAAAGGCCCGGTTTCTCTCTGCATCACTTTCGTTATTTACCGCAACCCGGTGATCATATAACCCTGTTACTTGCAGCGCGCTTGCAAACGGCGAGCAGAACGCTATTAGCAGGGAAAGCAGAATGCCAGGATAGGATCTGGGTTTAGCACTACACATGTGCAGGATTTTACTGTAAATCACGCAGCGTCGCATAAATAAAGGATTTCACTAAGATAGTCACTGACTCCGACGGCGCTTCTTGCTACACTTGCCGCCTGTTTTAGAGGCTGAATTTCTAGCAGGCAGAATCCACGAATGACCCACAATGACGACCCGAATGATTCGGAAAAAATCGAATCGATCAGTTATCGGGACGCCGGTGTCGACATCGATGCGGGAAACGCATTGGTCGACGCAATCAAAGATGTCACCAAACGCACTTTTCGTCCCGAGGTTTTATCGGATCTGGGAGGATTCGGCGCGCTGTGTGAAATCCCCCAGAAATATAAACATCCCATATTGGTATCAGCCACCGACGGTGTTGGCACGAAATTAAAACTGGCCATGCAACTTAACAAGCATGACACGATTGGTATCGATCTGGTTGCCATGTGTGTGAATGATTTAATCGTTTGTGGTGCCGAGCCCTTATTTTTTCTCGACTATTACGCCACCGGCGGACTTAATGTTACTACGGCTAAAGCAGTGGTGACGGGCATCGGAGCAGGCTGTGAGATAGCTGGCTGCGCACTTATCGGTGGTGAAACAGCAGAAATGCCCGGCATGTATTCCGGCGAAGACTATGATGTAGCTGGATTTGCCGTTGGCGTGGTGGAGAAGTCTGAAATTATTGATCAATCCAGAGTCACTATTGGCAACACGCTCATTGGCTTAAAGTCATCCGGACCCCATTCGAACGGTTATTCACTGATCCGTAAAGTCATCGAGGTCAGCAATGCCGATCTGTCTACTCCATTTGGCAACAGCAATCTTGGCGAAACATTACTCACCCCAACCACGATCTATGTCAAAACATTGCAGGCCTTATCCGCTAAGGTGCAGATTAATGCGCTTGCCCATATTACCGGTGGCGGACTGATTGAAAATATCCCCCGCGTGTTACCGAACTATGCGCAGGCCAGGATTAATGTAAGCAGTTGGCAAAGACCTGCCATATTTGACTGGCTGCAGGAACAGGGCAATATCGAAGAGTCTGAAATGCAGCGCACATTTAATTGCGGCATTGGTATGGTTGTATGTGTAGCGACAGAAGATACAGATCAGGCGCTCAGCATATTGAATAGCGAAGGTGATTCTGCCCTGGTAATAGGAGATATCGTCACTCGAGCTGATGGCGAAAAAGCTGTTGCCCTGGTCTAGCTGGAGAGTATATGGAAGCAACCCACTGCCATATCGTCGTACTGATTTCCGGAAACGGATCAAACCTTCAGGCTTTGATTGATTCCAGCCTAGCATCGAATTTCAAGATTGCCGCCGTCATTTCCAACAGGCCCAACGCTTTTGGCTTGCAAAGAGCTGAACGGGACAATATCCCTACGCGGGTGATTGATCACACAAGCTTCGACTCCAGAGACGCATTCGATTCCGCCCTCGGAGATGCGATCGAGGAGTTTAATCCGGAGTTAATAGTACTGGCTGGATTCATGCGCATTCTGGGAAGCGAATTCGTTAATCGCTTCGAAGGCAGAGTACTCAATATTCACCCCTCGCTGCTTCCCAAGTATCCCGGCATCAACACGCACCAGCGGGCACTGGATGCCGGCGATGAAGAACATGGCGTATCGGTTCACTTCGTCACCGCCGATCTCGACGGTGGACCGGTCATAGCCCAGGAAAGGGTCCCGGTACTGAAAGACGACACCGCCGAAATGTTAGCTGCCCGCGTTCTGGAGAAAGAGCACCTCGTCTATCCGAAGGTGGTTAGCTGGTATGCCAGTGGTCGCCTGGAAATGCAAGAAGGCAATGCGGTATTAGACCACGAGGTATTGCCCCCTACCGGCGTTATTATTCATCCATGAAATTGGCAAAATTGCTGACGGTTTTCATCCCTCTCATCTGGTCATGGAGTGTTACTGGCAATGCCCAAACTATTAATGAATATTCATTAGACTTCCGGGCCAGCGCTAATGGTATTGCTGCCACGGCGATTCGAAGTCTGGCGCGGACCTCTGCTGACACTTTTGAATTGGCTAATACACTGACAGCCAGTCCGGGAGGCCAGGTTATTGCAAAGATCGAACAAGTTTCTACGTTGCAACTGACTGATTCAGCGCTAAGACCTCTTGCTTACCGTTATCAGCAGTCCGGGCTAAGCCAGGCAATTCAGGCAATTAATTACAACTGGGAAGCAATGCTCGCCATTAGCGCCGATGCTGAAGAAACCTGGACCATAGATTTAAGCAATGCAACTTACGATCAGCTAAGCCATCAATTGTTCCTGCGACAAGCGCTAGCCAACAATAGCACTGACTTAAACTTTGCCGTTATCGATGAGGATGAGATTGAAATTCATCGCTACCGACTAATCGGCAAAGAAATTGTTGCGACACCGCTTGGCAACTTCAATAGTACAAAAGTGCAACGCATCCGGGATGAAGACGATGGCAGAAGCACGGTATTCTGGTTAGCGGATGATTGGGATTACCTGTTAGTTCGCATGGAGCAAATCAATTCAGGGCTGACAATCTTGCTGGAATTGAATAATGGAGTACTGTCCGGGGAAGCAATTCGACCACTGGATTAAAGCCTGGCGTAATACTTATGCTGAGGCCGCCCTGTCGCTCGATTCATCAAGGTGATCACTCTCCGCTGTGTTTTCTGCAGAGGTTTCAGACTGGTCTGCCGCTTCCCGGGTAGCCTCATGCTGCTTTTTTTGCAGTTTATACTTGCGCATCTTCTCCACCAGCGTGGTGCGCCTTATATGTAATCGATCAGCCGCTCTTGCAACCACACCATCACTGTCATCCAGCGCCTGGCCGATCAGATCCTTTTCCAGGTTCGCCAGATACTCTTTTAAATCCAGACCATGTAAAGGCAAAAGTGATTGTTGCCCGGATTCATCAATGCCAGTAGCCGGCGAATCGGCAAAAGAAACCACAGAACTACCGTGGGCCTCACCTGCAGTCACTGCGTCAGTTTTTTCATCACTAAGCTGGCGAAATTTCTGCGGTAGATCGTTTATTCCGACGATACCGTGGGGGTACAGAATCGCCATACGCTCTACCAGGTTCGCCAATTCTCTGACATTACCTAACCAGGGGTAACGGCAGAGGGAAGCTATAGCACCGGAATTAAATCTTACCGAACCGCGTTTTTCCTCCTCCATGAGAGTGATCAGTTCATTAAGCAACAGCGGCACATCCTGGGGTCGCTCCCGTAATGACGGCATCGCTATCGGGAAGACATTAAGACGATAGTAAAGATCCTGGCGGAATGCGCCCTCTTCTATCATTTTTTCCAGGTCCTGATGGGTTGCCGCTATTATGCGCACATCGGTCTGTATCGATTCGACACCACCGACGCGCTCAAAACTCCGCTCCTGTAAAACCCGCAATAATTTAACCTGCATATCGAGCGGCATATCACCTATTTCATCAAGAAACAGGGTTCCACCATCAGCCAATTCAAAGCGCCCGACGCGGGAAGAAATAGCGCCGGTAAAGGCTCCCTTCTCATGGCCGAAAAGTTCACTTTCCAGCAACTCCCTTGGAATGGCACCGCAGTTTATGGGCACAAATGGCTTGTCAGCCCGCGCGGAATTCGAGTGCAGATTCCTGGCAACTACTTCTTTACCGGTTCCCGACTCTCCGGTTATCAAGACGCTAACTTCGGTATTGGCAACCTGACCCATCATATGCCGCACTCGGTGAATAGCATCACTTTGACCGACCAGGCTGCGAAACATATTGAAATCTTTTACACCACCAAAATCCCGCAGGCGGTTGTAGTGATCATGAAAGAGCTTTGCTTTATGCAATGCGTCGAGCAGGGGCTGATAACTGAGTTTCGCGTCCAGGGTTGCCGTAACCCGCGTCACTAACTCGGCGTCTAGATTATCCGGTAGCGCATGCTCCCCCAGCAAAACAAACGGTGTGCCGGCTTCCCAGCGATGGATATCTGCCAGTAATTGGTCCAGGGAAATAAAATCACACACACCAATAATAGCGACGGTAATTTGAGCAGCCTGGTTTACCACCCCAGCTGCGCAAGTTTGCCAGTTATTCGAGGTAGCACAAACCGTGTTCTCGCCGAGAAAAGAAAGCACCGTCTCGAGATCGTGGCGTGAACGCTCATTATCGTCGATCAGTAAAATTCTGGTTTCTTCAACCATTACAGTGCTTGTTTGAATTCCTTAACAGTAGAGGCAGATGCACGTACTCGAGGATGTCCCGATCCTGAGTAGCTCACTGACGAAGATGACATTGTAGACGCTTTTTAGTCAATTTTTGGAGGAAATTGAATAATTGGCTGAAATCTTAACCGGTAATGAAAAATGCACAGCCGCTGCCATCTGGGGGAATTTTGTGCCAGCAGCGAGCAAGCTGGTGTAGCCTGCACTGGTGGCAGTCCAGTTTAACGCAAGGCTTCATTTTCGATACTGCACATTGCGGCATTGCAGTATTGAATGACTTCACTTCAGGTTGAGTGTGGGTGCTTGAGGGGAAATTAGCCATTGCCAGGGAACTGATGTACGCGCCCATTGCGGCGACCCCGGTTGCACAGGGACTACCAGAAAAGCTAACGGTGCCTGCACCAGACAAGCATGCTCGGCTTCTCGCCGGGAAAGAATCCACCCTCATCAGGCCCCAAGGCAGGAGCCCTGCAAGACAGGGTGGCAGGCCGGGCTATAACGGCGTAACGCAGCGGACCGAGACTCAGTGCCCAGGCCTTCAAGCTTGCTCAAAAAAATTAAATAAAACAGAAAAAACAATAGTTTATAGCTTATTTTTAATGTTATACAAGGTTGTATCTCAAGCGGATAAAAATAAAGGCACATTGGCATTAAATCGACTTAAAGATATCCAATTTCTAGTCGTTATAATCTAGACCCGCTGTTGTTGGACCAGACCAGATAGCGTGAGTTTTAGTCCATCAGTCCCTACCAGTACTGGTTAAGCTGAGCAGCTGGAGCGCTTTATCCATTGGTGGAGAGTGCGAACCTAAGGATGAATTGCGGCAATGTTCGCCAAATGCGAGACAATCTGCCGCAATACAATATTGAGCAATTGGACGCGAAGGCAGTGGTATAGCAGTGAATAAGACAGACACGAATCCAACCCACACTCCCACGGAAACTAGCAGCGCCAACAATAACGTGATCTTCCGCATAAGCAGGCAGCGGCGCTCGGTTGGCGAAAGCCAGGCGGGCTCATCCACAGGTACAGATGCACTGAGTGATCCGGCGATCGACGTGAGCGCGCTCGAATCCCGAATCAAGCAACTGCCAGAAATAGACGCGGCCCGAGTCGTTGAGCTGCACAATCGCATCCTCGCCGGCGAGTATGAAATAGATTCCGAGCAGCTTGCAGGCAAACTAATTGACCTGGAAGCAGCGATTGATTCCTAGCCGCCTGATTCAGAACTTTACATAAAACCCTTAAGCCCTGCTCCACCGCAGGGGCGGATCAAGCTGCTCCAATCGCTGCAGGTCTTCCGGACGGTCTACATCCCAGAGGGGCTGCAAGGTAGAAGCACATAAGCCAAGCCTGCGAATATTTGCCTGGGTTTGCTGCAAAACCCGGTCAGAACCCCATTCAACTCCCTGGAACAACGCATTATTTGGGGCGTTCATGCCAATCAGGACATAGCCCCCGTCTTCTGCTGGCCCGAGCACCACGTCGCTGCCGCGCTGCAGTGCTTCTATGGCCCCGGCCAGGTATTCTGCATCATAAGACGGGCAGTCTGACCCTATTATCAAAACCGATTTTACGCTGGCCTCAGCAAGGCTCAGTGCACTGGCATAGGCCATTTTCTGGCCTAAATCTGCGCCTTGCTGAATCTTTATTTCCTTTTTATTACAGATACTTAGAAAGAACTCTTCAGAGCCCTTGGCAGAAGCCCAAAGTTCCCAGGGCGCAAGCTCCTGGGACCCCAGTAAAGCGGCGACTCGCCTGGTCATTGCCAGGTGCAGTTGCAGGCTACCCTGCTTACCCAATTCTGGTTGCAGCCGGGTTTTAACCTCTCCCGCCACAGGGGCTTTGGCAAATAACAGGATCTTCACATGGGGATAACGGTAGGTGCCGGCGGATTGCCTTGGTTCCGCTGAATCACCTACCCCGCTCAAGGCATCGGGGTAGTAGCGCCTGGCTAACCCAGCAGGGTTTGCTCCGAAAAAATAAAGCAAACGCAGGTGCCACATAAATAGGATTGTCTTGAGGATTCCATTCTTTTCCCAGCGTCGCGGGGAAGTAGCAACAAAGGCAGAAACGATTGTTGGCTTACCCGTGCGCCGAAGTATTTTTGAGATAGCCACATCTTCCATCAGGGCTAATTCAGGAAAGCCGTTGATTTCATGAAATAGTTCACGCGCGACAAACAGTGTTTGATCGCCTGTACATACCCTGGTTAAGGCCGCCCGCACATTCATGCTGGAGCTGATGATCCTGAAAACGAATCCGTTGTTCGTAAACTTAAGTTTAAACCAGCCCCACTGGCTTCGATCACCGACACCTGATGCGGAGAGTAATTGCTGTGCATTTTTGGGAAGCACCGTATCGATGTGCAGGAATAACAAGACTGCCCCTCTAGCCGCTGCAGCGCCTTTGTTCATTTGAACGGCCCGGCCTGGCGCGCTGCTTAGCAATCTATCGACTAGCGGTGTTGCCAATTCAACAGTTGCGTCCGTAGACCCCCCATCGACTAACAGGATTTCGCAAGTTTCATTTCTAAAGTGCTGCAAGGCATTTAAGCGCTCAACGATGCCGGACTGCTCATTAAGCACGGGAATTATGATTGAGAGCGAGTTCACGGAAACTACAAACTAGTTTTCCAGTGCGCCGCCGCAGCTGCTTCCCTGGCCTGCGGTGCAACCGAAACAGTGTTCGCCGATGACGATCGGGTTGTCCTGGAGATCTCGCGCCAGCAAATCTTTCAGGTGTGTTTTCATCTTGCCATTAAACACCAGCGGCATCTTCAGCATCTGGTTGAAATCACAGTCATAGACATAACCTTGATAATCAACGCTAAGAAGAGTTCGGCACATCACTGTTTCCAAATTCTCCTCACGATAACTGTCACGCAAAATTGTCATGTAATCCTGGTAGAGGCCCTTGGCTAAGAGCATTCCACCGAAGCGACTAATGGGCATGTTGGTAATAGTAAACAATTGGTTAAAAACAATACCGTGCTCAGTTTTCAACTCGCGTTTGTAATCTTCTTCCAAACCTGACTGCGTCGGAGGGAGATTTAAACCATCCGGATTGAAAACCAGGTTTAGCTGTTTATCAGCATCAATCCCGTAGCCAAATTGATTAAGTTTTTTTAACGCGGCAATACTTTCCCAGTAAACATTTTTGCCACGCTGCTTCTCAACATTCTGTTCCATATAACAAGGCAGTGATGCGGTGACGGTTACACCCTGCTCTGCCAAAAATTGAGCCATATCTTCAAACCCTGGCTCTTCTAATATTGTCAGGTTGCAGCGATCGATAACCTCGATTCCTGTTTGTCGTGCTGCGGTAACAAGGTATTTGAAATGCCGATTGAGTTCGGGAGCACCTCCCGTCAGATCAAGAGTCCTGACCGGATGTGCCTGTATAAAGTCCAGCACTAAATCAATGGTGGCCTTATCCATTTGCTCGGTTCGGGTAGGGCCAGCGTTTACATGACAGTGAGTGCAACTGAGATTGCATTTATAACCGAGGTTTACTTGCAACGTCTCCAGCACCCCGCGATTGATCCCGGGGAAATCGGTCTTTAGCAGCAGTGGGCGTGTATCCAGCATTCAGTAATCTTCTTTGGCGAGTATGAAGGAGGCCCGCCAGCGATTCATTTTATGACAACTACCAAGCTTATGCATGGATTCCGGCCTATACTAAATCCTACAGTCACCAGCTGGCGGACTACCCAGTAAATGGTTGCCAAAACTGGAGAAATACGCCCAAAAACACCGGTATCGGCCCGGAATGTGATCTGGGACGCAATTTGTTGAAATCTGTGGGATTAAGCTTGAATTAAGCTGCGCTATAAAAGAATAAAAGGCAGACAGACTGGTTAAGGAAAATTACACCTTAACATCTTGAACTACAGGGACTGTTGGTTTTTAATACGCGGCCGATATTTAGCCGTAGACATGCCAGCAGCTGTATACATGGAAAAGACAGCGACCGGTGGGCAGTGAGTGATCTGCTGGTTTGCAGATGGATTTAAAAAGTGAACGCAAAGAATTTCTACATAGTAGCAACCGATCCAAATGAGCCGACCCTACAAGTCAAAATTTCAGGTCCTTACCTGACGGAACAGGCTGCACAGGCAGATTTGGCAGCGGCGATCGATGAAGCCATGGACATTGATCCGAGTGCCAAAAACTACAAGTACAGCATCTCCCAGGTTGAAAGCCGCAAGCCTGGCGTGATTCAACATATGGCTGCCCACGCCTGACCGTAAACCTGTTTCAAGTCAAACCCTGCAAATTGTCCCGCCTTTTTATTTCAGAATGCGTACTATTTTTGTTCCGTACTGTTTTTCCCCAAGCGGCTTAAATAAATTTGTGAACTTTTGTAAATAAACTGCAATTTTTTGTTAAACCATTTCAAGTTCATCCATTTCAAATTGTCAGCTCCATAGGACGGGTGTAAACTAACATCTGCTGTTTGTCCTCACGCAATTTGAATAAGTTGTTGTAATTAGATAGCAAAAAATATGACTCACGGTTTTCTATTTAGTCATGACAAATATTATCAGGTCGCGCGCAAGCCAACCTGACCAAATGATCGACCTAGAACGACGGAGAAGCTCCTTTGAAAAAACTTAGCGCACTTCATCACATCAGTATTATTGAATCACAAGGTACTAATTGTGCCTGGGTACGAATTAAGTACAACGGTAAAAGTTTCCAACAATCTTTCCCTTTCAAAAGGTACGGTGGAAAAAGAAAAGCTATTGATGCTGCCAAGAAAAAACGTGATCAAAAAGGTAAGGTAATTTACGGACCAAATTGGCCCTATGCCAAATTCAGTCCACGCAAAATTTCTCCATTAAACAGTTCCGGGGAAATTGGCGTCAGCTATTCAGAGAAAGATCATAGTTGGGTGGCGACGTGGCAGGAAGGGAAAGGTAAGCGTCGCAAACAAAAGAATGCATACTTCTCTATAAACAAGTATGGCGAAACAAAAGCAAAGAGACTGGCGGTCAGAACCCGTCGGGAAGCAGTAAAGGCGAATCGCATTCAATAACTGCTTGGACTTGCCAGAATCAGCAATACTGAAAAACACCAGCTACTTTCGACTAACTCGAAAGTAGCTGGAATCTTGCTTGCTAGTTAAGCTACGGGGGTTGCGGCGCAGTCCAGATCTGGTTTGTATCCAGAAGTTCAGCATAGACCAGATTCGCATCAAAGTTTATCCTGTCAATACCAAACACTTCAAATAGGGCCTCAAAGCTGGCCAGCGCTTCATCCGTATCGTTGTCTATGGCAACTACGAGATCATCCAGAGAGTCGGCATCAGACAGCGCCTGGGCGGTATGCATTAAGCCCGCGTCACGCATGCCGGAAATAAGTACCACCTGGGTTTCGGTGCTGGCTGGAAAAGTTGAGAACATACCGTAATCCTTGAACGGTTCGCCCTCTTCAGGAAGTCCGGCATCACTGGTGTAATACTCTTCGGTTGTGGTGTTTAGCAGTTCATCGTAGCTTCTGCCAACCTGCAAACCTGAACCGGCAAAAGTCATGTCAGTGAGTTTCTCCAGCGCTGAGATATAACCTATGTAAACAATATGGTTGTCGCGAATGTCGGCCATAGTTAAATCGGACATCATGGTGATGTTTACGGTTTTACCACTTTCCTGAAGTATAGGAACGATTCGAGCCAGGGCAAACGCACTGCCTTCAGGCATATAACTCAAATCGAGATCCAGATAATTTTCCGCTCTTTCAAAATCCGTAAATTGCATCTCTTCCAGATCGACGCGCGAATTAACATTAAATTCTCGTACCATGCGCGCAATGTTGCCATTGGCATTTAACTCACCAAAAATATAATAGTCTCCCATTACTAGCAGAATAGGTTGTTCATCTTCCAACACGCTGTTCCATACTGGGTGGTCAGCAGCAACTTGTGAGGCCTGAACCTGATTACTTTGATTGCTGCCTGCCATGTAAGTTAAATTCACCAATAATAGAACAATGGCCAGCATTAACAGGCCTGTGTTCAGACGAATAAAAGGTTTTCTGTCTTCGCTGACTAAATTGGTAACTGCAGGTGCGGATTTCTGTTGTGCCGCAATCGTGTACTGCCCTTTCGGAATAACAATTCGAAACGGTGAATCGAGCTCGTAGCGCTCATAATAACTATCCAGCTTCTTGCGTAACTGATGCACGTAAACCCTGACTGTGGAATCAGCGGACACGTCGAAATCATCGCCCCGATCCAGCACTTCAACCGCCAGTTCAATTTCCTTGGGGGATTTGCCTGACAGTGAGCATTGCACCAGGTACTCCAATAACGCCGAATAGTGTTTTGAACGACCAAGAATGCCCGATCCGATAATGCGCTGGCAGAGCGCCAGCAGCGCTTCGTCACTGAAAACTTCGCGTACCCCATGAAGGGAATTGGTTTCGTTAGCACTGGATTGCATTGGGCTATTTTACCGAAGTTACCGAATTTAAGCGGCTGCAATTGTAGCAGTTTTATTCAGTTGATTTATGTCGGCCTATTTTTCAAAAACAGGCTCGGCATACAGGCGGGCACGAAAAGCTACCCTTGGAGAACCAGGCTGGCAGTCAAGCATGGAATTTATTAGTGCGGCGAGGACAGGGCTGGGATCAGCCCTTGATAAGGAGGGATTTCAGCTTGTCATTGAACTCAATATCCCCTTCTGTGGCGTAGCGTTCATGGTTGGTCTCTATGCTGCTGAGGTCATAAAGATAATTGACCATGGTGCCGCGGGATTGCTTAAGTCCTTTTTCGGACAAGTCAGCCGAGGCGTGGAGCTGATGGATGGATGCGCCGTTACCGAGGTGGAAACGGGCGACCGGATCGGCAGGGTATTTGCCGTTCTTGGCCTGAAGTAAATAATTAAACACCGCTTTGCGAATGTAATCTGCGTGCTCTTCTATTGATTCTGCGTCGCCAGCTGACTGATTAACCAGTTCCTTAAGCTCAGCAAGCTCAGGTAATTCTTCTTCGGCGCTGGTATCTAACCACTTTTGAAAACCAGGAATTGGAGAAAGGGTTACGAAGGTTTTAATGGAGGGGAATTCCCTTTGTAATTCCTGCACAACCTGCTTGATGAGTAAATTACCAAAGGAAATACTCTTTAAGCCAGTCTGGCAATTACTGATGCTATAGAAAGTAGCCGTATTGTAGTTTGAGGGATCCTTACTCGCTTCGTTCTCCAAAATAGAATTTATGGAGCCTGGAATTTCATTGGTCAATGCGACCTGAACAAAGATAAGGGGCTCATCGACCAGCGCCGGATGAAAGAAGGCGAAACAATGCCGATTGGGTGGATCGATGCGACTGCGCAGATCTTCCAGATCTTTTATCTCATGTACCGCTTCATAGCGAATGATTCTTTCCAGAATTGCCGCGGACGTTGACCAGTTGATGGTTTGCAGCACCAGGAAACCCCGACCGAACCAGGAAGAAAACAAACGAACAAAATCTTCATCCACTGACCTGAGCTCAGGGTTTTCTTTTAGGAACATGAGGAGATCGGTGCGCATCGCGACCAGATCATGAGTAGCATCAGGAGTTGAATTCAATCTTCGCAATAACTCATGGCGCTGAGGTTCGGCGGCCTTGGAGAGTTTGTTAAGGTTAGCGCTTGAAGGATCCCTATCATAGGAATCAAAGGCGAGCTTAACCATAGCCTGGTTAGCATTGAAGTTTTGCTCGAGATTCTCGAAAAACTCCAGCTTCTGCTCGTCATCGAGTTTGACGTACTGATCTAATACCTGCCTGGCGGTAACTATTGCACTTACTTCGCCAATAGTCCCCATGAGCTTTTCCACCAGCTCATCGATAGAGGCTTCTTCGCCCCCACCGAAAAAGCGCTCGCGCTGGCCTTTAACAAGGCCGCTTAGGAAATCCTGGAATCGTCCGAAGGCCATAATTCCTGTTTTAAGAATCTGCACGTCGTCAAAGCAAGTTGGACAGATCGCCCTTTGATTTAAGAGACACTTCAGCTCATCTGGGGTAGTGATCTTTCCTGCTGATCGTAATGCATTTTCCTTCTCATGACCAAGGTCTTTAGCTTGACCTGTTCCCGCTGTTCCAGAATCGCCTGTGCTCTTCCATAGTGCACGTCTGCCGGAGTCAGATTATCCAGCGACTCATGATAGCGTTCGTGGTTATAGTAACTCACGAACCGCTGCAGATGATTCTCCAACTCACATGGAAAGTAGTAGTTGTTCAGCAGTATCTGGTTCTTCATTGAACGGTGCCAGCGCTCGATCTTACCCTGGGTCTGGGGGTGGTATGGCTTGCCGCGGGTGTGGGCCATGCCATGTTCTTCCAGGTAGGCAGCAAGCTCACCTGATAAGTAACACGGACCGTTATCACTGAGTAGTCTTGGCCGATGCTGCACCTTGACCTCATCCAGGTGGGTAAAACGTCGCGCATCATCCAGGGTGTCAGAAACATCGCTGGCACTATGGCTCACTATCCAAAACTGTGTAATCTTGATTGACTAATGGGTCATCAGATAATTGCGGTGATTGGGACGAGTAGCCCCCTTAATATTTCAATGCACAGGGAAAGTAACCACGCTACTTATGCGTTATAAGGCGTGCTGCAATGATTCCAGCCCATTCGTGAGTCATTGTTAAAATTAAGGCATGTGGGGAGCAATCCGCGATCGTCTTTATATCGGGAATAAGTCTTCAGTAGTTTCTCAATAGCGAATTTATCACCATTCATATATAAGTGAGCCAACAAAAATGAGACAAGGTGATAAATATTATTCGCACCACGCCCGAAGTAAGCGACATGCCCATCTGGCCTCTGCCTCTGAATGTATCGTGAGAAAGCCAGTCCCCTTGAGAGTATTGAGTGGATCTCGTGATCGAACTTTTGCAATTGATTGACAACGAGGCAAGCGAGGAATGCCGGCGGCTGTATCCAGACAAAGCGCAACTGGAGCTGGTAAATTCAAAGGATAAAGCCCTGCAAGGTGCTGACGCACTGGTCATCTGCACGGAATGGCAGCATTTCCGAGCGCCTGATTTCGGGTTAATTCGCTCCACCCTCAACAATCCGGTCATTTTTGACGGGCGTAACCTGTACGACCCTGCGCAAATGACGGCCCTGGGCATTACCTATTACGGTATTGGTCGCGGCGAATCCGTAAAAATTCCTTAAATTGTCAACAATGCAATTGAATTAGAGCCTAAAAACCGGCAAAATCTGCCTATACATTCTTTTTTGTTGACAATTAATAAATGGAAGCCGAGTTAACGCCGATTTCTGCGACAAATCAGTCTGCCAGGTCCTCCACCCTGGCTGACGAGGTGTTCGACCAGCTGCGCACCGCCATCGTCAAAGGCGAGCTGGCGTCTGGTTCCAAGATCAATGAACCCCAGCTGTCCAGGCAATACGGCATAAGCCGTGGGCCTCTGCGGGAGGCGATCCGGCGCCTCGAAGGTTGCAAGCTGGTGGAGATCAGGCCCAATGTTGGTGCTAATATTGTTTCCCTGAATATCTCTCAACTCATTGAAATATATGAGATAAGAGAGTCTTTAGAAGGGCTGGCCTGCCGCCTGGCGGCGGCTCGTGCAAAGCCTGAAGATTGCGCGCAGTTGCGGGATCTGCTGACGCAGCACGAAGCGCAGATCCAGTCTGACAAAGGCCTGCTCTACTACCAGCGGGAAGGAGACCTGGATTTTCACTATCAGATCGTGCAACTCAGCGGCAACCGGCGACTCTTCGACATATTATGCGGCGAACTCTACCACCTGCTGCGCATGTACCGGGTGCAGACGGCCAGCGAACCCAGTCGCCCAATCCAGGCATTCAAGGAGCATCACCAGATTGTGGATGCCATTGAGCAGTCCGATGGCGAGTTGGCAGAAATTCTCATGGGGCGACACATCGGCAATGCCAGAGAGGCATTATTAGCCAGAATCGAAGGCGTCGAGAAGGCCGAGGGATCCGCTG
Source organism: Gammaproteobacteria bacterium (assembly GCA_028818225.1). Taxonomy (GTDB): domain Bacteria; phylum Pseudomonadota; class Gammaproteobacteria; order Pseudomonadales; family Pseudohongiellaceae; genus UBA9145. The sequence goes on from JAPPOG010000008.1 coordinate 21,514, forward strand.
GATAGTGGGGTTCCGGGGGAAATACAACATAATTAGACTGGGTAATATGGAATGGAACAGTAAGGCACAGCAGAACGGCTGAGGAGATGCCTGAATTGAGTGAATACGGTGATAGGGATACCAAGCCGCTGGCTGCGAACCGAGCAGGCAAATAAAAAAGAAACATTGTGGAGAGTATTCGCATACAGATGCGTGGATTCAACAGTCTCCCAAATGTGATTCGAATCACAAAATTTTAATGCATATAAAACAATAAGTTATATTATAAATATGAAGTTAATATTGACTAAATTTGGAATTTGCGAGCTTATTTTACAACGTTAAAAAGAATTACGCTGACACGGCAGGAAAAGCCCGCAAAACGGGGCTTGCAGAGCAACACAGTGTCGCTGCCAGGGTTAAATGTGACCTAAATCAAAGTTTAAAAATTATTTAAAATCAGATAGTTAAAACGTTTTTCTAGTGGAAATATCATGACTAAACCAACACCGGGTGCGCTTTTTCGAAAAGCACTGGAAAATCATAAGCCGTTACAGATCGTCGGCACCATAAACGCCTATTGCGCCATGCTGGCTGAGGATGCTGGCCACGACGCCATCTACTTATCCGGGGGCGGCGTTGCCAATGCCTCTTACGGCATGCCGGATCTGGGCATTACCAGCCTCAATGATGTAATCACGGACGTGGAGCGCATCTGTAATGCGACCGACCTGCCGCTGCTGGTGGATATCGATACCGGCTGGGGCGGCGCCTTCAATATCGCCCGCACCATCAAGGCCATGGAAAAGGCTGGCGCTGCCGCGGTGCATATCGAAGACCAGGTAGCCCAGAAGCGCTGCGGGCACCGGCCCAATAAGGCCATTGTTAGCCAGGATGAGATGGCAGACCGCATCAAAGCTGCTGCCGATGCCAAACATGACCAGGATTTTGTCATCATGGCCCGTACCGATGCTTTGGCCGTGGAAGGCATGGATGCCGCAGTAGAGCGGGCTGTAGCCTGCGTGGAAGCTGGCGCTGACGCCATTTTCCCGGAAGCAATCCTGGAATTGGCGCAATATCGCCAGTTTGCTGAGGCGGTCAACGTGCCAATCCTGGCCAATATCACGGAATTCGGTAAAACCCCGCTGTTTAACGCCACAGAACTCGGCGCAGCCGGGGTCGCCATGGTGCTCTACCCCCTCAGCGCCTTCAGGGCCATGAGCAAGGCGGCGCTGGAGGTCTACCAGACGATATCGATTAATGGGGACCAGACTGCGGTTGTCGATAAAATGCAAACCCGCACCGAGTTGTATGAAGTGTTGGGCTACCATGCCTATGAGGAAAAACTGGATGCCTTGTTTGCCAAAGAAGGCTAGTTAATACAGCTAGTTACGGATACTGATTAAGGTTAAATGTGCAATAACGGACCACACGGAGCAAAAGACAGGAAACGTCAGGGCAAAGGCTGTACAACCCGCGGCAATAACTGCATCCGGGGGCTTTAAGGCCAGAGCGTCGGGAACTCAGCCACCGTTACAGCTGGCCCTATAAACCTGCAGGTACTAAAGCAGGCGTGATGAGCCTCGAGGCATGGCAATAGCGGTATGTAGGCAGATTGGCAATGCCGCGGATAACTGAAATTTGTGGGTGTGGTTGGTAAACACCAATGAGGAGAATGAAGAATGGTCGATAAGAAACTGGGTGGGGCTGGCCTGCGTGGCCAGGTGGCAGGAGAAACCTCACTCTGTACCGTCGGCAAGACCGGTACCGGGCTCACTTACCGGGGCCTGGATATCTCGGTTCTGGCGGAAAAAGCGAAATTCGAGGAAGTAGCCTATCTATTGCTCCAGGGACAGCTACCCACTCAGCACCAATTAGATGATTATACAAATAAAATCATATCGTTACGGGATCTTCCTCAAGCTTTAAAGGACACGCTGGAGCGGATACCGGCTACCGCCCACCCCATGGACGTGATGCGCACCGGTTGCTCCATGCTAGGCAACCTGGAGCCCGAAGCCGCGTTTGATCAACAGGATGAGGTGATTGACCGCCTGTTGGCCGCCCTGCCTGCCATCATCTGCTACTGGTACTGCTACTCCCACCAAGGCAAACGCATCGATACCGCCCTTAATGATGACTCTATCGGTGCCCATTTCCTCCATATGCTGCATGGTGAGGTGCCTAATGCGCTGTTCAGCCAGGTGATGAATGTCTCCCTGATTCTCTATGCCGAGCATGAATTCAACGCCTCTACCTTCACTGCCCGGGTCTGTGCCTCCACTCTTTCTGACATGTACAGCTGTATTACCGGGGCCATTGGCAGTCTCCGTGGTCCTTTGCATGGCGGTGCTAACGAAGCTGCCATGGACATGATCCAGCAGTGGCAATCGCCGGAGGAAGCCGAGCAAGCCCTGCTGGGCATGCTGGAGCGCAAAGAGAAGATCATGGGCTTTGGCCATGCGATCTACCGGGAATCCGATCCCCGCAACACGATAATCAAGGGCTGGGCCGAGAAGCTGGCGGCAGAAGTGGGCGATACTGTGCTCTACCCGGTTTCCGTGCGCTGTGAAGAGGTAATGTGGCGGGAGAAGCAGCTGTTCTGCAACGCCGACTTCTTTCACGCCTCGGCCTACCACTTCATGGGTATACCTACCAAGCTGTTCACGCCGATATTCGTGATGTCTCGGCTGACTGGCTGGGCCGCCCATGTGAAGGAACAGCGGGCCAATAACCGCATTATTCGGCCCAGTGCCGACTACACCGGCCCTGAAACAGCCGACTGGGTCGATATCTCTGATCGCTAAACTATTTTGCAAATATTGCTTTATGTAATTGTCTTAACTCTATGAATTTAAAGGTTAATTAAGTGTCTCAAAATGTTGATTTAAACACCCGTCCAGAGCCCGATCAGGTGCTGGTGGACCTCGCAAACTATGTCTGTGACTACGAAATAGATTCCGCCGAAGCCTATGACACCGCCCGCAACTGTCTGATGGACACCCTGGGCTGTGGCTTCCTGGCCCTGCGCTTCCCGGAATGCACGAAATTACTGGGCCCGCTGGTGGCAGGCACGGTGGTCCCCAATGGTGCGCGAGTTCCTGGCACCCAGTTTAGCCTGGACCCGGTCAAAGCCGCCTGGGATATTGGCTGCATCGTACGCTGGCTGGACTACAACGACACCTGGCTGGCGGCTGAATGGGGCCACCCCAGCGATAATCTGGGGGCAATCCTGGCGGTAGCGGATTACCTCTCCCAAGTGCGCATTAGCGAAGGCAAGCCCCCGCTACTAATGCACGATGTGCTCACTGCCATGATCAAGGCCCATGAAATCCAGGGAGTGCTGGCGCTGGAGAACAGCTTTAATCGCGTGGGCTTGTGCCACGTGTTGCTGGTGAGAGTGGCTTCCACGGCCATAGCCACCCAGATGCTGGGGGGTACGCGGGAACAGATCGTCGATGCCCTCTCCCAGGCCTGGCTGGATGGCTCCAGCTTGCGCACCTATCGCCACGCCCCCAATGCCGGCCCGCGCAAGTCCTGGGCAGCTGGCGACGCCACCTCCCGGGCTGTCCGGCTGGCAGACCTCACGCTGCGGGGCGAAATCGGCTATCCCAGCGTATTAACCGCGCCCACCTGGGGCTTCTATGATGTTTCTTTCAAAGGTAATGCCTTCTCATTCCCAAGGAGTTACGGGAGTTATGTCATGGAAAACATTCTCTTTAAGATTTCCTTCCCGGCTGAATTTCATTCCCAGACTGCCGCAGAGGCCGCGGTCAGGCTGCATCCCCAGGTTAAAGACCGTCTCGGCGATATCGAGAAGATCGTTATTCATACCCACGAGTCTGCTATCCGCATCATTTCCAAGGTGGGGCCTCTCAACAACCCGGCCGACCGGGATCATTGCCTGCAGTACATGACGGCAGTGCCACTGGCCTTCGGCAACCTGGTGGCTGAACACTACGAAGACAGCTTCCACGCAGCCAACCCAATTATTGATGAACTGCGGGAAAAGATGGAGATTCACGAGAATCCGACCTATACCAAGGAATATCTGGAACCGGAAAAACGCAGTATTGCCAATGCCTTACAGGTGTATTTTAAAGACGGTAATTGCACCGAAAAGGTGGCGATCGACTATCCGGTAGGCCATCGCAGGCGCCGGGAGGAAGGCATTCCCTTGTTGGAGGCCAAATTCCAGGCAAACCTCGCCACACGCTTCCCTGCGGCCCGCTGTCAGCAGATCTACGGGCTCCTGAAGAACCAGGAAAAGCTGGAGAGCACACCGGTTAACGAGTTCATGGATTTATTAGTCATCTAATAGCTGATCTCCAACCCACTGCGCAGTTGCCGCCGTGCAGCGGGCCCTGCCCCGCCTTGTGCAGCAGCTGTTGGCAGTGTTTACGGCTATTGCAGCTGCCTGAGCGGGCAGCAGCTTAAGCAATCCAGCCCAATAGCCGCTATAAGGTCTAGCGCTGGTATGCCGCATTGTCAGCCAAGCCCAGGCTCCGGCAAAAAGATCTGGCGTCTGCAATACGCAGCTTGTGGCTGATCCGCCAGTAATTTGAAGCGATTTGGCTAGCGAAGTATTTACTAACAGCCAAATCGCTGCTTGCTAGTGTAAAAAATCTTTTTTGGAATACAAGCCTCTAATCTGCTTACGGTTTTTTGCAGGAGGCCTAGAATTTACCTTAAGCTTTATTGTGATTGCTTTCACAATCTTTCCCACCGCGTTCAAGCATGTTAATTCAGTTCACATTACCCCTTTTTAGCTGGCCGCCTGCAGGTCTGACGCTTGAATCTCACCACCCCTGACCCCATTTACTAAGTCGTAGGCAGTGCTCTTTGGAGGCTGCTACTAACGCCTGATCATTTGATAGGCATTCATTAACCATATTGCTTATTCGCCCGGAATGCGGGCACTAACGAGGATATGACTATGCGAAATTTTGATTTTTCACCCCTTTACCGCTCAGCGGTTGGCTTTGACCACCTGGGTTCGCTCCTGGATACAGTATCCCGGGCAGACTCGGCTTCATCCAGCTACCCACCCTACAACATAGAGCTAATTGATAAAGACCAGTATCGAATTAGTATGGCAGTGGCAGGCTTTGTTGAAGATGAGCTAGATATTCTTAGCGAAAAACAGACACTTACTGTAAAAGGCAAGAAATTAGATGAAGAAGTCGAGCGAAATTACCTGCATCAGGGAATTGCCGCCCGAAATTTTGAACGCCGTTTTCAACTGGCAGACCATGTAGAGGTCACAGCTGCCAGATTGGCTAATGGATTACTGTATATCGACCTGGTACGTGAAGTACCTGAAGCGATGAAACCAAAATCCATTCCCATCAAAAACGGGGACAACAAGCTAATTGACGTCAATAAGCAAGACGCCGCCTAAGCACTCGCGGAGGTTCCTGACAGGAACCCCATCAACTCAGCCAGATTCCCGTAATCTTATTGGGAATCTGGCTTTTTCACAGGACCGCATGAGTCCTGTCGCCCCTCAATAAAAAAAGACATAAAACCTGTAAACCTTTTCCGGGTTCGCTTCGTTTAATAGGGCAAGAGCAGGCTCATTTGATGATTTGAAAAAGGGTACAGAGATGAAACTTTTAACCATGACTCCGCAGAACTTCATCGAGGCTTTTATGCATTATTTATGCCTGCGCATGCAGTTCAGAAGCACTATGCTAATGGAAGCTCCGGGTCACCACGGCAAGGCTAATCAGGTTAAGAATTGCCGCTAGAACTGTTAAGGCTTATCCGAGCGGTATACCTTAGTGCTTATACCTTAACTTTTTGGCAGCAGCACTTCGCCACGTCTAATCAAGCACATGAATAACCAGGCCACTCTTTAATTTAGGTTCAAACCAGGTAGATTTCGGCGGCATTACTTCATTCGCATCGGCAATCGCCATTAAGCTTTTAATCGAAGTCGCATACAAGGCAATAGCCGCTTCCCATTCGCCACCATCCACCCGTCTTTCCAGTTCCGTTAGACCACGAATCCCTCCGACAAAATCAACCCGCTTGTCGGTACGTTGATCATTAATATTAAGCAGCGGTGTCAATATATGCTCTTGCATAATACTGACATCTAAACTTTTTACCGGATCATTTTCATCGATCGAATTAATCAATTTATTGTTTGCTGTTAACCGATACCAGGTTCCATTGGTATAGAAAGCAAACTCACGCGCCTGGGTGGGTTTTGCTTCTTCATGATTCGCTACTTTTTCAATCTCAAAATCACTGGCGAGGCCGGCAATAAACTCCTCTTCACTTAATCCGTTAAGGTCCTGCAGGATACGGTTGTAATCCAGAATTTGCATTTGGTCATGGGGAAATAAAACCACCAGGAAGAAATTATAGGATTCCGAACCGTCATGAGAGTCATTGCGTTTTTGATAGAGATGTTTCACGCGACTTGCTGCCGCAGAGCGATGATGACCATCGGCCACATACAAACAATCGACCTTATCGAAGGCAGCATCTATTGCTGCGGATAGGGTTACGTCTTCAATTACCCAAAAAGTATGTTTAGTGCCGTCATCGGCTTCGAAGTCGTATTCAGGTGTTGTTTCTACAACGTTTGCAATAAGAGCATTTACTTCTTCCTGGGATTCGTAGGTAAGAAACACAGGACCTACTTGTGCACCCAGTGCATCCATGTGATTTACGCGATCGTCTTCTTTATCTGGTCGCGTAAACTCGTGCTTTTTGATCAGGTTATTTTCGTAAGCATCCACTGAGGCAATGGCCACTAATCCCACTTGCGTATGAGTTCCCATCACCTGCCGATAAACATAGAATTTTTCTTCGCTGTCTTGCTGCAAAATTCCTTCTGCAATAAAGCGCTGCAAATTCTCACTACCTTTTGCGTACACAGCCTCGTCAAAAACATGCACGCTGCTATCCACATCGATTTCGGGTTTATTGATATGCAGAAAGCTATAGGGGTTATCTCTGGCGATTTCGGTCGCTTCTTCACGGTTGATTACATCATAGGGATGGGAGGCGACACGTGCGGCAAGTTCCCGAGTAGGTCGAAGACCGCGAAAGGGTTTGATTAGTTTCATGAATTCATCCAACTGCAAGTTTCCGGGGATAAGCTCTGAACATGCTTATACCCGTTGATTTTCTGTGGACGCATTATAAGGCATGTGCCAGTGCAATGAATTGCATTGGCTTAATTCTTTTTAGATGGGATGATGTTAACTGACTTATCCAAAGCTTTTTGAATTTCGTTTATCGCGAAACCACGAGCTTCCATAAATCTCACTAACTTCTGATGCTGCTTAGAACCGAATTCAAAGTCAGCTCCCAACTCAATTTTCCTGGCTACCAGATCAAGTGCAATCTCCTTCCAGTCCTCATCATCGTTAAACAGATACTTGCTAATGATGTCCGGATGGACCCGTCGAGAGCTCAAGTCTGCCCTGATATGTCGGTAACCAAAGTCTCTTGATTTTCGGTAGCGGATATAGGATTCGGTGAAGCGCTCATCGCTTTGCAGGTTTTCCGCTTGTAGTTGTAAAAGTACTCGCTCCAGATCTTCCAGCACTAATTCTGGAAATTTGAGCAAGAGTTTTTGTTTGAGTTCAAAACAAGAGTGTTCCCGGCGAGCCAAGAAATCCATGGCGGCCCGCCGGAGAACAGGGACATCGGGTGATTTATTTCCGATAGTTATGACTGTGCTTCTGCAGTTTTACGAGGCGCTTTTCGATTTTGCATCGGCCAGCACTACGACATCTTCACTGGCTGCAATTGCTTCTTCCTCGCTTAGGACGTCATCAGCGCCCATTAGCTGAGCTCGAATTTGCGCCTCTATCTCGTCGGCAACCTGGGGGTTTTCCTCCAGATACATGGCGACATTCTTTTTACCCTGGCCGATCTTTTCACCTTTGTAGGCATACCAGGCACCGGATTTTTCGATCAGGCCTAGTTTGACTCCCAAATCAATAACTTCTCCCAGGTGATGGATTCCTGTGCCGTACATGATCTGGAATTCAGTTTGACGAAAAGGCGGCGCTACCTTGTTCTTGACTACTTTAACGCGCGTCTCATTACCAACCACCTCATCGCCTTCTTTAATTGAGCCGATACGGCGAATATCGAGTCGGACTGAAGAATAGAATTTCAATGCATTGCCACCGGTAGTGGTTTCCGGTGAACCAAACATCACACCAATCTTCATCCGTATCTGGTTGATAAAAATTACCAGCGTATTGGAGTTTTTGATGTTGGCAGTCATTTTACGCAAAGCCTGAGACATAAGCCGGGCCTGCAAACCCATGTGACTATCGCCCATGTCACCTTCTATTTCGGCCTTCGGGGTGAGAGCCGCCACAGAATCGATTACCACGACATCGAGCGCCCCTGAGCGTACTACCATGTCGCATATTTCCAGTGCTTGTTCACCGGTATCCGGCTGACTCACCAGTAAATTATCTACATCAACACCCAGGTTCTGCGCATAGATTGGATCCAGGGCATGTTCCGCATCGATAAAGGCACAGCTACCCCCTGCTTTTTGTGCTTCGGCGATCACCTGTAGGGTCAGTGTGGTCTTACCCGATGATTCCGGGCCATAAATTTCTACGATACGGCCTCGCGGGAGTCCACCTATACCCAGTGCAACGTCCAGGCCTAAAGAACCAGTGGAGATGGCGGGGATCGCCTCGCGCTCGGTATCACCCAAACGCATCATGGAGCCCTTGCCAAATTGTCTTTCAATTTGTGACAGCGCCGCTGCCAATGCTTTCTCTTTGTTGCTGTTATCTTCGATCATAGTTGTTTCCTTGGTATTTCCTTACAACTGATGCTGGTTCCTTGAGTAATGCAGTTGTTACTTGGCTCAGCCTCGAGCCTTAAAAGTAGCCTGTCCCCAGCTACTTGCTAAATTTGCTGCCAAATAATCCAGTTTGACCATCCGACCACACCCCATCTCCTGCTGGGTTTTTGGTCGGCTGAGTTGGATATTGACCACTGCTTGCACCGCCTCTGATCGGTTGACCACCAGCCTCGAATGCAATGGCGGCGGGCTGTAAGGCACAGCGGGCAATATCCAACCCAGCTACGTTCATTTCCTGCCCAAAAGCTCCGTTTGTTTAACTTTTTCCCGGCTTTTGAGCCATACACTGTATATATAAACAGTGCGGATTTAATCAGAATATTACTGTATATACAACCAGTATATTGGCCAAATTTTTAAATCCTTTAGAAATTAGTTCAAGAGAGTAATATCAGCAGGCCGCCAAGGGCGGCCTCCACCGTCGCCACCCGAACCGCGCGGCGATCGCCGCTGAACAGGAAGCTTTGGGCGTTACTCATGTCTTCCCACTGCCAGGCAATCCATACCGTTCCCACGGGCTTTTCTGTGCTGCCACCGTCAGGTCCGGCGATACCACTGACAGCGACCGCCACGTTAGCCCGGCTGTTATCAATCGCCCCCCGGGTCATGGCGCGCACCGTTTCTTCACTCACAGCACCAGGCCCGTCAGGCTGAAAATAGGCTTCCGGCACCTCCAGCAAGCGCTGTTTGGCGGCATTGGAATATGTCACAAAACCGGTATCAAACCAGGCCGAGCTGCCAGCCAGATCGGTCAGTGATTGCGCAATCCAACCACCGGTACAGGACTCGGCGGTGGAGATAATCAGTTTTCTGGAGAGAAGTTTTTCAGCGAGCTGCTGCACGAGTTGCTTAATGGCTGAATCGGAAGAAGACATGGTGCAATGTTATAGACAACAGTGGTGGAAACCAAATTAAGCGCAATTTTTATCTTCAGCGCTAGGCTTTATGATTTAAGTCCAAGTAAAAACCTAAAGTGTGTAAAATCTCACGCTTGCACTAACAAGAATTACTCACTGTAGTTAAAGACCTTGGGCGAAGCGCAAAAACACACACCGATGATGCAGCAGTACATGCGCATCAAGGCTCAAAACCAGGACAACTTATTGTTTTATCGTATGGGAGATTTCTACGAGCTCTTTTACGCTGACGCAAAACTCGCCGCCGATATTCTCGACATTACCTTAACCGCCCGTGGCAAATCAGCAGGCCAACCAATTCCCATGTGTGGCATCCCCTTTCATGCCGTTGATCGCTACCTGGTTAAACTGGTAGAAGCCGGTGTTTCAGTGGCCATTTGCGAACAGATTGGCGATCCAGCTACCAGCAAAGGCCCGGTCGAAAGAGAAGTCGTGCGCATCATTACGCCGGGAACGGTAAGTGATGAAGCCTTACTGGATGAGCGCCGAGACAATTGCTTGCTCGCGATTTGTGCTAACGAAATTTCCAAAGCTAAAGAGGCCGACCTGCATTATGGCATCGCCTACATGAATATAAGCAGCGGGCGCTTTGTTCTCACTGAAGTCACAGGTCTGGAAGCTCTGTTCACGGAAATCGAGCGGGTCAAACCGGCAGAAATTCTCATGAGCGACGAACTAATCGAGCTCGACGCCAAACTGCAACACCCAGCCAAACGCAAACGCCCGCTGTGGGAATTCGAAATCGACAATGCCAACCGCATCCTGTGTGAACACTTCAACACCAAAGACTTATCTGCCTTCGATTGCAGCGAGCTAACCGCCGCCCTTCAAGCTGCCGGTTGCCTGATTCAGTATGCCCGGGAGACACAAAAATCAGAGCTGCCACATATCCAGGGTATCCAGGTAGAACAGCTGGCAGACAGTGTTATTGTCGACGCTGCCAGTCGCAAAAATCTGGAAATAGATACCAATCTGGCAGGTGGCCGCCAGAATACTTTGCTATCGGTATTGGACGCCACTGCCACCGCCATGGGCAGTCGTTTACTGGCGCGCTGGCTGAACCGCCCGCTGCGGGATAGGGAGTTGCTAATTTCCCGGCAGCAGGTAGTAAGCAGTCTAATTACTGACTATCACTTCGAACCGATAGCCGAAATACTAAAGAGTATCGGTGATCTTGAACGCATACTGGCTCGGCTTGGGCTGCGCTCTGCTCGGCCCCGGGACCTGGCCAGGCTAAGAGACAGCTACGCCCTCTTACCGCAACTGCAAAGCAAACTGGCGACGATAAGTGCAGCTCCCATTACCCGGCTGGCCCAACGTATTTCCACATTTCCGGAACAAGTGAACTTACTGCAACGCGCTATCGCAGAGAACCCTCCCGTTGTGATTCGGGAAGGCGGCGTGATTGCCGAAGGCTATGACAATGATCTGGATGAGCTACGAAACCTTAGTGCCAACGCCGGCCAGTATCTGATTGATCTCGAGCTCAGGGAAAAGGAGAGAACCGGCTTAAGCACATTGAAGGTCGGCTTTAATCGTGTCCATGGCTACTACATCGAAGTCAGCAAGGGACAGGCAGATACGGAACTTCCTGCGGAGTATATTCGTCGGCAAACATTGAAGAATGCAGAGAGGTTTATAACTCCGGAACTGAAAGAGTTTGAAGACAAGGTACTGAGTGCGAAGAGCAAAGCGCTCGCTCGTGAAAAGGCACTCTACGATGAATTACTCGACAAACTCGCCGCCGAATTATCCCTATTGATTAACAGTGCTGAAGCCATTTCGGAACTGGACGTACTTAATTGTTTTGCCAATCGTGCTGTCAATTTGAATTATGCATTACCGAAACTCTCCCCGGATCAGGGAGTGGAAATCGAAGGTGGCCGGCATCCCGTCGTCGAAACCGTTTTGAATGAAGAATTTGTCGCCAATGACCTCTGTCTTAATGACCAGCAAAAAATGCTCATCATCACCGGACCAAACATGGGTGGTAAGTCTACTTACATGCGCCAAACGGCACTTATCGTTTTAATGGCCCTGTGTGGCAGCTATGTACCCGCTGCGTCAGCGACCATTGGTCCGATAGACAGAATTTTTACGCGAATTGGTTCTTCCGATGATCTTGCCGGTGGTCGATCCACCTTTATGGTAGAGATGACCGAAACAGCAAACATTCTGCACAATGCCACTCCCAACAGCCTGGTTCTCATGGATGAAATTGGACGCGGTACGAGCACCTTCGACGGTCTGTCACTGGCCTGGGCAGCAGCAGTGTATATAGCTGAACGCTTGACCGCCTTTACCCTTTTCGCCACGCATTATTTCGAGCTAACCAGTCTTCCGGAAAACTACCAGAGCATTATTAATGTGCACCTGGATGCTATCGAACATGACAATGGTATTGTGTTCCTGCATGCGGTGAAATCTGGTCCAGCCAATCAGAGCTATGGACTCCAGGTCGCACAATTGGCTGGAATTCCAGCTGCGGTAATTGATAAAGCCCGTGACAAATTACATCAGCTGGAAGCAGACCCTGGAAATTCAAGCCAACCATTGCCCAAGCCAAATGGTCCGAATCAGGGGGATTTATTTGGTTCGGCACCTCACCCGGCGGTGGAATTTCTGCAAAGATTAAATCCTGATGAGATTACCGCGAAAGAGGCCCTCTCTATTCTTTACGAACTAAAAAACAAGACAAAATAAGCGGGTATTCCTGCCGATATGCATTTGAGAAATATCAGTTAAAAGCTGGTAGAATGCCTGCCGTTTCGCGTAGTTAGACAAGCTATATTTAGCTCGGAGAAGAAATGACTTTTGTAGTTGGTGATAATTGCATTCGTTGCAAACATACAGACTGTGTCGAAGTTTGCCCGGTAGATTGTTTCTACGAGGGTCCGAACTTTCTCGTCATCCACCCCGATGAATGTATAGATTGCGCACTGTGTGAGCCGGAGTGCCCGGTAGATGCCATCTATGCGGAAGATGAGTTACCGGAAGACCAGCAAGAATACCTGGCCTTGAATGCCGAGTTAGCCGAAAACTGGCCCAATATCACCGAGAAAAAAGAGCCTTTACCGGATGCGGAGGAATGGGCCGACAAACCAAATAAACGAGAATTTTTAGAGCGCTAATCCTGCAATTACAAAATCGCATTCAGAAGCGGTTTGGTGTTAACGTCTGGGCAATAATCCGGTGGGATCAACTGACTGACCATCGACACGAATTTCAAAATGCAGCATGGCAGTGCCGCTTGGATTCTGACCCACTTCTGCTATTTTTTCGCCGGCACTAACTCGGGATCCCTCTCCAACTAACATCGCACTATTGTGTGCGTAGGCACTTAAATATTTATCGCTGTGGCGGATGATGATCAGGTTTCCACTTCCCTGCACACCCCTGCCTGAATAAACCACATCGCCACCGCTGGCAGCCAAAACGGGATCACCAACCTGACCACCGATGTCGATGCCTTTATTCACATCTCCCTGAAAACCACGCAGCACTCTTCCGTCATGGGGCCATTGCCAGTTTGGTTCCCGTGCTGAACCAATAGCCTGGCGAAGCAACCCCCCTGCCCTGGATAAAGTTCCTTGTGAGCGAGCTACTGCATTGTTTGCCACTGCCGTGCCTAACTGACTGTTACGCGAAGTTTGACTATCCACGACGCGCCCGACATCGAGATTAATTTCCTGATCGACAAATATTGTATAGGGAGGGTTTAAGCCATTGGCTCTGGCCAGCGCTCGAAAATCCAGGTCATATTGAAAGGCGATAGACATCAAGTTTTCACCGGCGACCACGCGATGCGTCTGGCCTGACATTATGTTTGAACGCTCACCGCTAACAGCTGAAGCTGAAACGACCGGCACTCTGTTTCTTCTTGCGGACTGGTTGTTGGCGCCAACAACAGAAGCCCTGCTTTCCTGCACGCGAAAATCAGCATCTGGGGTGTTACTGCTAACGATGATAGGCGCATTGATTACCTGGCGTTCACCCTGCTCAGAAACAGGCGCCTGATAGCCGCCGCCACAACTGAACAGGGTGACTAAAAATACCGATACCAAAACTTTGTGCCGAAAGTGTCTAAACATGCCTTACGCTTTTTCGTCGTTTCTCTACTCTTGGACGCTGCTACCGTTCTTTTTGTTAAAAAACAGGCTGAGCACCAATACCAAGGCAGCACCCGCAATAAAGGCTATCAGCGCTACGCCAAGCCAGGGCGAATTGCCGGTTATCTCTGTATAGTTTAACGGCCAGATTTTGACAGTTTGTAATGGATGTTGAACTCCTGCACTGTCTTCGTAGAAGCTGATAACTTGCTGCCAGGGCCATAGCACATAGATGGAACCAAGCAACATTCCAGTGATAAAGCCAAAGCTGAGATCATGATAGTGCCTGAGTAACCAGGCCAGGATCCTGGAAAAAGCAAGTAAGCCAATAACGCAGCCACCAAGAAAAACCGCTATGTAAAGAAAATTAAAATCCACCAATGCCTTCAGCATAAATTGGTAAATCCCCAACAGGAGCAATATAAAGGCACCAGAAAGACCCGGCAGAATCATGGCGCAAATCCCAATCCCACCGCAGATAAACACATAGACCAAACTTACATCAGCTATGCGGGGCTCAAGATTGCCCACATACAATGTAAAGAGGAAGCCGCACATCAATAATATCCATACTGTTGCTTGCTGCCTTGAGTATTGGGTGCGTAGCACCCAGGTTGAGGCCAAGACCAGGCCAACGAAGAAAGCCATTAAAGGTTCAAAGTAGTTATCCAGCATGAACAACACCGTGTTTGCTGAAATTAGCAAACCAGCAAGCACGCCCAGTGCCAACAACAATAAAAAATTGCCATCGATATGCTGCCAGAACTTACGAAACTCACCTCGGGCAAAGTACTTAATGGCAGTTTTATCGACTGCGCGGATGGCGAAAATCAAGCGCTCATAGATATTTGTTATCACGGCGATGGTTCCGCCAGAAATGCCGGGCACGGAATCCCCGAGACCCATGGCCATGCCTTTGAGCACTAGAACAAGACTGCCAATACTTTTCAGGGAGTCGGATCCGGATTCAGAAGACTGGTCAGACATGGCAAATAACGTCAGTGCTGTAACTGTCCTTTAAGTAAAGGTACGAAGCGCACCGCATCGAGAATAGACTCCGAAAACTCAGCACCTTCGCGGCGAATTAGTTTTAATTCCTGGCGGTCATCACCGCCCACGGGAATAACCAGGCGACCGCCTTCCGGATTGAGTTGCTGCAATAATTCACTGGGTATTTGCTGTGGAGCCGCTGTGGTAAGAATGGCGTCGAATGGTGCTTTTTGTTCCCAGCCAAGACTGCCGTCATCATGCTTGAAATCGACGTTGCGTAACCTGAGGGTTTTCAGGTTTTTCTTGGCGCGATCCAACAGCGGTTTGATGCGTTCCACGCTGTAAACCTTTTTTGCAAGCTGCGCGATAATTGCAGTCTGGTAACCACAACCGGTGCCAATTTCCAGTAGCGAGTCCATTGGCCCTGAGGTCACAATTGCTTCGGTCATACGGGCGACTATGTAGGGCTGGGAAATTGTTTGATTGTGGCCAATTGGCAGCGCTACATCTTCATAGGCTCGATGGGCCAGCGCCTCATCGAGAAAAATATGCCGGGGAGTAGAGCGGATCACATCCAGCACCTCCATACTGCTAATCCCCTGATCCATAAGTCGTCCCAGTAATCGTTCACGGGTTCTTTGGGAGGTCATCCCGATGCCGTTTAAATTATGTTTACTACTCAACCCTATCCTCTCAATTTAATTCTTTAATTAATTTTCTGCAGAGCACACTTCTCTTAACAGGCTTGTCGCATAGGCCCCCGGTTGCAGCGCGAAGTCCAGCTTTAAGGTATGTTCATCTAACCATGCCCAATTCAAGTTTTCCGGCATAAACCTCAACGATCTTCTGGAGGCGGTCGCCCCTAATACTTTAAGCGCTTCATAAACACTGGTGTATTCTGCAAAGACCGCATTCTCAATATCGGCAGCTTCGCCACTGCTTGTATATTTATCTTTGGAATCGATTACTCCCGCCAGCGGGCCGGTTATGTGGATATCAAATTCTCCCAGGCGTTGCTCCAGTTCTTCGGTCCATTCATCCATATCCAGCTTAAAGCTGCGCGCAGTACCATTTAAATTAAGAACATCACCAGCCAGGTATTTATCCCAGCTACCATTCGCTACCCGTATTGATAAAAGCTGGTTAAACAGGTAGGCACGAGCCGCTGAAATTACCATGCCACGTTTGAATCTTTTTGGTTTTTGCGGCTCTGGATTCTGATAATCCAGTAACAAGTCATTAAGTTGCTGTAGATTGCTTAGTTCCTTACCAAACCGCTGGGAACCAAAGTAATTTGGTATGCCTCCGGTTTCAATCTGGTTTAGTCGAGATTCAAATTCAACCTGACCACCCCGACATTCTCTTAAAGTAATTTCGAATCTATTTAGTTTATGGCTACCGATTTTTAACTTTCTAGCATTGCGCTGTGTGTTGAGGATCTGCAAGTTTTCCTTTTCTATTCTGGAAAGATCAGAAATCTTTTCACTGTTTGCCGGCACACTAAACCATTGAGTGCATTCGCCACGCCTGTCTTTCATCCCGGCATAGCCAATAGCAGATACCCTTTCCTGTAAGGTGGAAGCCAGCTTCTTGGCCACATCAGTGGTCGACAAATCTATCTTTTTTAGCTGCAAGTACAAATGTTCGCCAGAGCCAGTGAGCTTGAATCCCAAATCTTCAGAAACTTTAAAATCAGAAAATTCCTGCTTTAGCCGCGCTTTGGCAACTGGTGCTGCATAGGCGAAAGCCAGTTCGTCTAATGCGCGCCAAGTTGAGCCTGAATCAGTAGCTGTAGTACTAGCCATGGGATTCCATTAGAACAACCACATGGCAGGCAATACCTTCTTCTCTCCCGATATAGCCAAGTCGCTCGGTAGTTGTTGCTTTTAAATTGACTCGATCTGAATCCAGACTTAGCAAGGCACATAAATTTGCCCTCATTTGCTGACGATAAGGCGCTAGTTTTGGAACCTGCGCCAAAACAGTAACATCGAGATTAATCATGCGGATCTGCTGTTTATCCGCAATCTGCAGAACTTGCTCCAGTAATTGCGAACTATCAGCATTGGCATAACTTTCATTGTCGTCTGGAAAATGCTGGCCAATATCGCCAGCCGCGCAAGCGCCAAGAATTGCATCACAAATTGCATGGAGAATTACATCTCCATCAGAGTGAGCAAGGAGACTATATTCCTCTGGAAGGCACACACCCGCCAACTTCAGCGGTTTCTCTTCCTGATATTTGTCTGCAAAGCGGTGGACATCGATACCGTGACCGATGCGTAGACTGTCATTCATCAGCGAAATCTCCAGTCGTAAGAATAAACTCAGCCAGTTTTAAATCTTCTTCCCGGGTAATCTTGATATTGGAACTACTGCCAGTAACTAATTCAGGCGCTAACCCCAATGCTTCAATTGCACTGGCTTCATCAGTGACCTCCAGACCTGCTTCGACAGCCCTGGCAAGCGCGTCCCGCAACAGTTGGTAACGAAACATCTGTGGTGTCAGTGCAGCCCATAAATCACTGCGATCAAGGGTTCGGATAACTTGTCTGTCAGCGCCTGCCTGCTTCACCGTATTATTGACAGGCGTAGCTAACAAACCCCCTACTTCACCATGGCCTAACTGGTCAATGAGATTGCGTATATCGGCTTTCGAAACGCATGGTCTGACCGCATCGTGTACCAGTACCCAATCATCCGCCTGCGCTTTGCCATCGAGGGCATTGAGCGCATTCAGAACGGAATTAAATCTTTCTTCACCGCCAGTTATACTCGATACACGTTCGCTGTAGAAACCAAGATTTTCCCAATACTCATCCTCCGGGTGCAGCGCGACAACCAGATGTTCGATCTCTGGAATTTCTAACAGTCGATTTATGGAATGCAAGAGTACAGGCGTACCGCAAACTGTGAGGTACTGTTTGGGTGTACTCGATCCCATGCGGCGACCGATGCCAGCGGCTGGCAAAATAGCCCAAATTTTCATATTGATATCTTTTCGATCTACATTTCTATTTGTAGATCTGTTGTAAGAATTGTTCGGCTAATTATTCGACAATCAAATAAAAGGTCTCGCCTTCTTCAATCATGCCAAGTTCAGACCTGGCCCTTTCTTCGACTGCTTCCAAACCTGTTTTCAGATCTACGACTTCAATTTCCAGCAAGCGATTGCGTTCTTCAAGATCCGAGTTAACCTGGCGCTGCGCATCCAATTCTGATTGCAACATGTTAAGTTCACGCACGCTGTCATCGCCCAACCATAATTGAAACTGGAAGACTAGGAATACGACGATTAAAACTCCGTTGATAATTTTCATGATCGGATGCCTAAGCTATCTGCGAAAACTCCTTGAGCCCATTGTAAACCGATGCTGCGCCTAACTCTTCTTCGATCCTGAGCAACCGATTGTATTTGGCAACCCGATCGGATCGACACAGTGATCCTGTCTTGATCTGTCCTGCCGCCGTTGCAACCGCAAGGTCAGCAATTGTGGTGTCTTCAGTTTCTCCTGAGCGATGAGAAATCACTGCTGTGTAAGCAGCATCTTTGGCCATATTAATTGCGGCCAGTGTCTCGGTCAGCGATCCAATCTGATTGAACTTGATCAATATGGAATTCGCTATTTTCTCGTCAATTCCCCGCTGCAGGATGCGGGTATTGGTGACAAACAAATCATCGCCAACTAATTGAACTTTATCGCCTATTTTGGCCGATAATTTAGCCCATCCGTCCCAATCTGACTCATCCATACCATCCTCTATGGATAGAATCGGGTAGTTTTCGGTCAATCCCTGCAGATAGTCCGCAAATCCTTCTGAATCGAAGCTTTTGTTCTCTCCACTCAAATTATACTTGCCGTCAGCATAGAATTCGGAGGCGGCACAGTCTAATGCCAGGTGTATATCTTCGCCAGGCTTGAAACCAGCCAGGTTAATGGCCTCCATAATGGCATCGAGTGCGGCTGAGTTCGATGGCAGATTCGGCGCAAAGCCACCCTCATCCCCAACAGCAGTATTCAATCCCTGGGCATTCAGCACTGACTTCAGGGCATGGAAAATCTCGGCTCCATAACGCAGCGCCTCACGAAAAGAATCTGCGCCGGTGGGCTGCACCATAAATTCCTGAATATCGACGTTATTGTCAGCATGTTCTCCACCATTAACGATATTCATCATTGGTACTGGCAGACTGAATTTGTCACCACTACCGTTAATACGCGCGATGTGCTGGTAAAGAGGAACACCGGTTTCGATAGCAGCCGCTTTGGCAGCAGCCAAGGAAACTGCAAGAATGGCATTGGCACCAAGATTCGACTTGTTGTCCGTACCGTCGAGGTCCAACATGATCTGGTCAAGGTTTTGCTGATCGATCGCAGATTGGCCCAGCAAGGCATCCCTGATACTGGTATTTACATTGTGCACCGCTTTTAAAACGCCTTTACCGAGATAGCGATCCGGATCTTTGTCTCTTAATTCCAGGGCTTCTCGTGAACCAGTGGATGCTCCAGAGGGCGCACAGGCAGTACCAAAAGCCCCGCTATGCAAACGCACATCTGCCTCCACAGTAGGATTTCCCCGTGAATCCAGAACTTCACGCGCTTTTATTTCCGTAATTTCCGACATGTAAATACCTTAAGAAAAACCAAGAGTTTTAAAGTGAGTTGAAGAGAACTAAGCCGTATCGATAGGCGGCTGAGATTTGATGAGTTCGTCCAATGCCTGAATTTGCTCCAGAAACGGCTTTAACTGATCAAGCCGGAGGGCGCAGGGTCCATCGCAGAGGGCTTGATCCGGATCAGGGTGAGCTTCGAGGAATAAACCGGCAATGCCCTGGGATATGCCTGCTTTCGCTAAAGCCGTTACCTCACTCCGCCGTCCATCAGCACTGTCTGCTCGTCCACCTGGTTTTTGTAGAGCATGGGTCACATCAAATATAACCGGGTAGTTAAACCGCTTCATAATGGTGAATCCAAGCATATCGACAACCAAATTGTTGTAACCGAAACTGCTTCCCCGCTCGCACAGCATTAAACGGTCGTTACCAGCGCCTTCAAACTTTTTAAGAATGTGCCCCATTTCCTGCGGCGCAAGGAACTGCGCCTTTTTAATATTAATGGCGGCTGAGGTTTTCGCCATGGCAATTACCAGGTCAGTTTGCCGTGAAAGAAATGCGGGGAGCTGAATTACATCAGCAACTTCACTCACCGGTTTAGCCTGGTCGGGCTCGTGTACATCAGTAATTACAGGTAATTCGAATTGAGACTTAACTTCCGCTAACCAGCTTAAGCCTTCTTCCAGACCAGGGCCACGAAAGGAATCGATAGAAGAACGATTGGCTTTATCGAATGAGGCCTTGAATACGCATGGAATTCCCAATTCTTCAGTTGTTGCTTTAAAGCGCTCTGCAACACTAAGGGTAAGGTCACGGGATTCCAGCACATTTAGGCCACCAAACAAAACGAATGGCAAATTATTGGCCACTGATAAACCTGCAATGTCTATTTGCTTTGCGCTCATGGTTGGAATTTCAAATTAAAAAAGATCTCAAGCTTGTGCAGTTTTTGCGGTCGCAATCGCTGGCTGTGACGGCAGGGCAGCTTCTGAATTATTAGCTTCTTTTTCACTGTGTACGACGGCAGCGCTAATAAATCCCGTAAACAGGGGATGCCCCTCTCTCGGCGTTGAAGTGAATTCCGGGTGGAACTGACAACCAACGAACCAGGGATGATCCTCTACTTCTATGACTTCCACCAACATGCCATCGGCTGACCTGCCTACCAGTTTCAAACCAGCGTCGCTCAGAGTTTCGAGATAATCATTATTAAACTCGTACCTGTGTCGATGCCGCTCCACAATTTCTTTTTTGCCATAACACGCAAAGGTAGTTGAGTTTTCCTGCAGCATACACTTTTGTGCTCCAAGCCGCATGGTACCACCCAAATCGGAGTTTTCATCACGATATTCAGTCGTGCCTGCAGACGTTGTCCATTCACTGATGAGCGCAATCACTGGATGGGGAGACTCACTATCAAACTCCGTGCTATTGGCGCCTTCGAGACCAGCTATATTGCGCGCATAATCTATTACCGCCGCCTGCAGCCCCAAACAAATTCCAAGAAAAGGAATTTTATTTTCGCGAGCATATTGGGTTGCCAGTATCTTTCCCTCGAATCCACGCTCGCCAAAGCCACCTGGAATCAATATCGCATCATGCCCTTCCAGTACCTCAGTACCCTTCTCCATGACATCGGTGGAGTCTATGTAAGTGAAATTTACCTTGGTGCGGGTCTGGATACCGGCATGGACAATCGCTTCATTCAAGGACTTGTAGGCATCCAGTAAATCCATGTATTTGCCAACCATGGCAAGTTTTATCTCCCGCTCTGGATGCAGCTGAGCATCAACAACACGATCCCATTCTGCAAAATCTGCTTTCTTACATTCCAGGTTAAGCTTGTTAACCACGATGTCATCCAGCCCGGAAGCACCGAGTATGGCCGGGATGCGATAGATGGTATCAGTGTCCGGCAAGGAGACAACAGAGGGAAACTCGACGTTGGTGAATAGTGCAATTTTCTTTCTGGCTGATTCGTCTAATTCGCGCTCCGAGCGACAAACAAGAATATCAGGCTGTATACCAATAGAGCGCAATTCTTTTACCGAGTGCTGGGTCGGCTTGGTTTTGGTTTCTCCAGCGGTACTAATGTAAGGTACCAGGGTTAAATGTAAATACAGCGCCTTGCCAGATCCCAATTCTACTCGCAATTGCCGCACCGCTTCGAGAAAAGGCTGGGATTCGATGTCTCCCACAGTACCGCCGATTTCAACCAGGGCAACATCAGCATCTCCGGCACCTTCGATTACGCGCCGCTTGATCTCGTCAGTAATATGGGGAATGACCTGGATTGTGGCTCCCAGATAATCTCCGCGACGCTCACGCTTCAGCACCTCTTCATAAACCCTGCCGGTGGTAAAATTATTGTTCTGACTCATAGTACAGCGGCTAAAGCGCTCATAGTGCCCCAGGTCCAGGTCAGTCTCAGCACCGTCTTCAGTCACAAATACCTCCCCGTGTTGAAACGGGCTCATGGTGCCGGGATCCACATTGATATATGGATCAAGTTTGAGCATGGTAATTTTGAGACCGCGCGCTTCCAGGATTGCCGCCAGTGAAGCGGAAGTAATACCTTTGCCCAGCGAAGAAACAACACCACCGGTAATGAAGATAAAACGAGTCATTTGGGCCCCATCTCTTTAACCCGAGTCAGTAGGGAACTAACTCTCACAGATGGAACTACAGCTTACCAGAAGCACCTCTTAAGCTCAATGCGGAAGCTCAATGTGATCCTGAGATTGATCGGTACAAGTGAAGGAATTTGCTATAAAAATGCTCTCTAACCCTGATCCTCAGCCCACCGCGGGTTCCCATTCCAACTCAATACCCGCTTCTCCAGGTTTTGCAGCCGCTGTCGCACAGACGCCAATACCCGGAATGCAGAGCAATTCATTGTCCCGATAAATCAGGGGCAAGCGATCTCGCCACCAGGGTTCGATCTGGGCTTCCTGCATTAATTTTTTCAGGCTTTTGCTGGGCCGTCCTTTTAAACGGCAGGATTCTCCGCCCTGCCGGAAACGCACTTCAAGGGAATCTGCCAAGCGTTTAGACATTCCCCGTCCCGGAACTTCCCGGGCCTTCAAGACACCACTGCCCTCAACCACAAATTTTGCATTCTCCAGCGGTGACCAGTTTTTGGATTCCTGCGGGGTCGGCATGGGTTTTACCAGGTAGAGCAGATTGTTAAATTTGCCAATTTCATACCCATCCACGGCTAACAGCCCCTCACTGCCGGCTTGCGGTATAAATTCTTCAACCAGGTGATGCAATTGATTCCAGCCAAGATCAGCCAGCCCCGCCTGCTCGATCCAGCGGCAGAGCAGGTTCCTCTGCCGTGCTTTGCTGAGACTGCACAGACCAGTTACAGATATCGCCGAGGGGTTGTTGTCTCGCAAAGATTCAAGATCCGACTCTGCAAGCTCATCCAGCAAGGCATCAGCTTCTGTAATTAGCTGCAGGGATTTTTGCCAGCTGGAACGGTAATTAGGCCAGCGCGATTCGATAGCCGGTAAAATCTCCCGGCGCAGGAAGTTACGATCGAATTCAATGTCTTTGTTGGAGTCATCTTCCACCCATTCGAGTTTTTGTTGTTGGGCATACTGCAATAACTCTGCTCGAGAAAAATTCAAAAGCGGGCGGAAAATCTCACCGCTGGCAAAATGTCGATGCTGCGGAATTGCCGCCAATCCTTTCAGACTTGAACCCCGATTCAACCTGAATAACAAAGTTTCCAACTGGTCATCTAAATGATGAGCGAGCAATAATACTTCGCCCGGTTTCATGGTTGCTTCGAATACGCGATATCTCTCAGTCCGTGCTTTACTCTCAATCCCTGCTAATTCCCCAGCTGATTTCAGGTTCACACGCGCACAATGAAATTCAATCTGTCTATCCAGACAAAGTTGCTGGCAAAAGTTTTGCCAGCGATCTGCCTCAGAGTGCAAACCATGATTAATATGGATAACCCTTAAATCCCCAACAAGGCCACCACTATCCTTCAACTCAGCCACTGCGCTGAGCAACACCACAGAATCCATACCACCGCTCAAGCCAAGGAGGAAAGATTCTCTGAGTTGCAAGGGTTGTAATGCTTGCTGCAGCTTGTCGATGTCAAATTTCATAGGTATGGGGGCATAGCAGCTTGTGCTTCGATTTCGAGTCTAACGGAATCGATAGGCAAAAGGCAGGTCAGAAATGTATCGGATTAGCTGCTTATTCCGTAACTCATCAAGCGCTGATAACGACGATCTACCAGTACGCTGATGTCCATGGCGGCGAGACGGTCGACTTGTTCTACCAATGCGCGCTTAATGTTTTCTGAAGTCGCAGCAACATCGCGGTGCGCCCCTCCCAGCGGCTCAGCTATGGTTTGATCAACGATGCCTAATTCTTCCAATCTTTCCGAAGTTACTCCCATCACATCGGCAGCGGCAGAAGCATACTCGGATGACTTCCAGAGTATGGTCGCGCAGCCTTCCGGGGTAATTACTGTATAGGTCGAGTACTGCAACATATTCAACTGATCGGCTACTCCGATAGCAATGGCTCCGCCAGAATTTGCTTCACCAGTTACCGTAGCTATCAGGGGAGTTTGGACACGAGACATCATTGCCATGTTTTCTGCAATAGCCTCATTAATACCTCGTTCTTCTGAATCCATACCTGGGTAGGCGCCAGGTGTATCTATAAAGCTAAGTACCGGCAATTTATATTGCTCAGCCAAGTTTATAAGCCGTCTCGCTTTCCGATAACCCTCTGGTCTTGGCATGCCAAAATTATGACGCACTTTTTCTTTCGTGCCACGACCCTTTTGGTGACCTATTACCATAACAGGCCTCCCATCAAGGCGCGCAAGCCCGCCTATGATTGCCTGATCATCAGCAAACAATCGATCGCCGTGCAACTCATCGAATTCAGTAAAAATATGTTCGATATAGTCCATGGTATATGGACGCAGGGGATGCCGCGCAACCTGGGAAATTTGCCAGGGAGTCAGATTCGCATAAATTTTCTCAGTAAGACTCGTGCTCTTATCTTTGAGATTTTGAATTTCTTCGGAAATGTTTATTTCATTGTCTGAGCCAACCAGACGCAATTCGCTTATTTTGGCTTCCAATTCAGCAATTGGTTGTTCAAATTCGAGATAATTCGGATCCATTATTACAACGAGAACCGCGTGGTTCTTTGTTTCTCCCTAATTAAGTGATGATGTCTGCTTGTAATCCAATTCAACCTGATCCTTGCCATACTCCATCCTCAGGCGTTGCAGCAGATCGTCTGTCGGGGACACCAGCCAGTCGTTGGGAAATATTATATCGCCTTTGGCTCCCGGGCGCTGATAATTGACAACGACCTGGCAACCATCCGGAGCAGGGCCGGGTTGGGCTTTGCCATTTCCATTCTGTGTGTCAGGCTTCGCCCCTTGGACTGTTGCTGATGCAAATGCTGCCGGATCTTTCCGGTAAGGAGCCAATATGCTCTCAAGATGCTGGCAGAATCCTGATTGCAATCCACTGGCATTGAGATTTAGCGCCAGACGCCTGGCAAACTTCTCGCGGGCCTGGTCCAGCGTCATTAGCTGTTTGGCTCGCCCGCGCATGCCACCCGTATAATCGTCAACACTGACGGTGCACTCCACTATCAAGATCAAATCCTTTTGCATGAGCTCCCGGTATTTTTCGTATTCCTTGGCGAACAGGGAGACTTCAAAACGACCGCTGCGATCATCCAGGGTAAGAAAGGCAATAGTATCCCCGGCCTTGCTCTTCATGGTGCGAAATCCATGCAGCAATCCTGCCACCAGTTGCGTTCCCCGTTCCGGGCGCAGGTGAGCGAGGCGGTCTCTGGTAACGTGAGCCAGCTCAGGCAAATATTCATCAATAGGATGGCCGGACAGGTACAGACCCAATGTTTCTTTTTCCGCTGACAAGCGATCCTGCTCTAACCAGGACTTAAAACGATGGCGGCTGTCAATGTCTGCTTCAATATCTGGTTCAGCTGGCGCGATATCACCAAATAAGTCTGCAACACCACTCGCCTGATTATGGCTACTCTGTTCAGCTGCCTTCATTGCTTCCGGTAGCGCCACACTCAGATGCGCCCGGGAATAATCAACATCACCTTCTATAAAATTATCCAATGCCCCGGAGCGAATTAATGCTTCCATGGTGCGCTTGTTCACCGTTTGCGAATCAACCCGCTGACACATATCCAGCAAGCTACCGAACGGCTTCTCTGTCCTGGCCTTCAATAAATTTTCAACGGGACCTTCTCCCAAGCCCTTAATCGCGCCAAGACCATAAACAATCTCCCCTTTGGCATTAACCGTGAAATTGAACTGCCCGACATTGACATCCGGCGGCACGATAATTAAGTCCATGGAGCGACATTCATCTATCAGGGTCACGATCTTGTCGGTGTTTTGCATATCCGCAGATAATACTGCCGCCATAAAATAAGCTGGGTAGTGGGCCTTTAGCCAAGCGGTTTGGTAAGACACCAGGGCGTAAGCTGCTGAGTGGGACTTGTTAAACCCATATCCTGCAAACTTTTCCATCAAGTCAAAAATGGATGCAGCCAAATCTTCATCAATGTTCTTGCCAACCGCCCCTTCCATGAAGGTCGCCCGTTCTTTCGCCATCACGGCCGGATCCTTCTTGCCCATGGCTTTACGCAGGATATCCGCACCACCAAGGGTATAGCCGGCTAACACCTGGGCAATTTGCATGACCTGCTCTTGATAGAGAATCACGCCGTAAGTATTCGACAGTACTGGCTCAAGATCATGATGGGGGTAAACCACTTTGGTGCGGCCATGCTTACGATCGATGAAGTCATCCACCATGCCAGACTGCAATGGTCCGGGACGAAACAGGGCTACCAGCGCGATAATGTCTTCGAAACAATTGGGTACCAGGCGCTTGATCAGTTCTTTCATCCCCCTCGATTCCAGCTGGAAAACTGCTGTAGTCTCCCCACGCTGCAATAATCGATAGACGAACTCATCATCGAGTGGCAGGGAATTAATATCGACTGGCTTATCTGCCGCTGCCTTCTGCTCATTAATCATCTTTACTGCCCAATCGATGATAGTGAGCGTACGTAAGCCAAGGAAATCAAACTTCACCAGTCCGGCGGTCTCTACATCATTCTTATCGAATTGCGTAACGAGACCGCCACCGCTTTCATCGCAATATAAAGGGGTAAAGTCGGTCAATTTGGTGGGCGCAATTACCACCCCGCCGGCGTGTTTACCTACATTCCTGGTAATACCTTCCAGCTTGTAAGCCATCTCCATGATTTCCTGGGCATCATCATCATTGTCGACAAATTCACCTAACAATGGTTCTACGTCAAAGGCTTTTTGCAGCGTCATTCCAGGCTCAAATGGGATGAGTTTGGATAATTTGTCCGCCAGCGAATATGGCTTGCCCTGCACTCGCGCAACGTCTCTTACCACGGCCTTGGCAGCCATGGTGCCGAAAGTGATAATTTGGGAAACTGCTTCCTTGCCGTACAACTCGGCAACATGTTGTATGACTCGATCCCTGCCTTCCATACAGAAGTCCACATCGAAATCCGGCATAGATACCCGCTCGGGATTCAGAAATCGCTCAAACAGAAGGTCGTATTTCAACGGATCCAGGTCTGTTATCCCCAGCGCATAGGCCACTATCGAACCTGCCCCTGAGCCCCGTCCCGGACCTACCGGAATATCAGCGTCTTTCGCCCATTGAATAAATTCCATCACAATCAGGAAGTAACCGGCGAAACCCATCTGATTAATAATGTTTAATTCAAGTTGCAAACGCTCTCGGTACGGCGCCACAATGTCGGTATTCGTGGCTTCGTCACCGAATAAATGCTGTAAACGCTCTGCCAGGCCTTCCTCGCTTAATTGGCACAGGTAGTCTTCCAGGCCAACATTTTTCGGCACTGGATAATTGGGAAGATGGTGCACCCCCAAATCTAACCCCAGGTTACAGCGTTTAACGATCTGATGAATATTTTCGATAGCCTCTGGAATATCTTCGAATAGCGCTATCATTTCATCAGTACTTTTCAGGTATTGCTGGTCGGTATAGTTATGAGGGCGACGCGGATCGTCCAGGGTCCTTCTTTCGTTAATGCAGACCCTGACCTCATGCGCATCGAAGTCTTCCTGCTCGATAAAGCGGACATCATTGGTGGCGACTACCGGGCACTGCATTTCAATTGCCAGGTTAACGACAGATTCTATGTAACTCTCTTCATCTGCTTTACCGACTCGCTGCAATTCCAGGTAAAAAGAATCAGGAAATAATTCTCGCCAGTGTGCCAGCTGGTTTCTGGCAAGCTCTGGCTCATCGCTAAGCAGCGCGGCGCCGATATCGCTATTCTGGGCGCCCGATAAGGCAATCAAACCCTCGCTGCTGCCACGAAGCTTGTTAATGGGAAGAACAGGGTCACCGTGGCTTACGGACTCTGTATAAAGCACAGAAATAATATTGGTCAGGTTCAGGTAGCCTGTACGATTCTTAACCAGTAATGCCAGTCTCGTGCGCACACCATGTTCGTTTTCTACCAGCACATCGCAACCGCAAATAGGTTTAATACCACTTTTTGCTGCACCACTATAAAACTTGATCAGGCCAAAAAGATTAGAAAGATCCGTGATGGCAACAGCCGGCATTTCCAGTTGTTGCAGTCGTTCTATTAAGGGGGGGATGGTTACGAGCCCATCACTGATGGAAAATTCTGTATGTAAGCGAAGATGGGTGAAGGGTTGCTTGGATAAATTGTCAGACATTCGTCATTTTCTACTACTTAATAACTGTTGATGCCCCACCGAGATGACCAGGCACAATATACGCGTTTTTCAACAATATTTCCCCAGGAACTATTTAAAAAATTCCGCTACCGGCGCAAAAGAACGCCGATGCAAGACACAGGGTCCTAACTCTTTCAAGGCTGCCAAATGTGCGGTGGTCGGATAGCCTTTATGTTGGGCAAATCCATATCCTGGATAAGATTTTTCCAACGCAATCATCTCTGTATCGCGAGTTACCTTGGCCACTATTGAAGCCGCAGCAATTTCCGCCAACCTCGAGTCACCTTTCACCACAGCCTGAGCAGAATATCGCCACTTGGGTAGCTGATTACCATCGACATAAACAAATTCTGGCTGAATCTCGAGCCCCTGCACCGCTCTTTCCATAGCAATTAAACTGGCTTGCAAAATATTGACCCGGTCGATTTCTTCAACACTGGCGCGGGCGACACAAAGACAGCGCGCCTGCCTTGCAATTTGTTCGAAACAAGCCAGTCGCTGCCTCTCTGACAGCTTTTTGGAATCATTCAGGCCAGCTATGGGTTTGGCTGGATCCAGAATTACCGCAGCCGCAACTACATCGCCTGCCAGCGGGCCGCGACCGACCTCATCCACTCCCGCTATCACACGCTGGTCTTCAAGCTTGAATTCGAACTCAGATTGCATACTTGTCAGGCATCTATGGTATTGGCAATTGCCGCAGCAGCTTTAAGCGACGCCCCTCCGCGTAAAGACTTATGGATATCGTCGAAGATAGTCAGTGCTCTATCAAAAGTTGCAGGATTCTTAATAAAACTATCGATCTCTCTGCGCAAATTTTTAGCCGAGACTTCATTTTGCAAATATTCAGGTATGAGTTTTTCTCCTGCCAACAGATTTGGTAGCCCAACATAAGGTACTTGCAAGATACGTGAGCCGATAGCATAAGTAATCGGAGCAAGTTTGTAACAGATAATCATCGGCCGGCGTAGCAGCAATCCTTCAAGTGTTGCAGTCCCGGAAGCCATGATGACCAGATCCGCTACGCTCATCGCCTTGTGGGAATTATCGAGCAACTTAAATTGCCCGCTTTCGAAAATATTGGCAGCACGCAAATGGCTACTGATCTGCGTCTTTGCCTCAATACCGCTGTAAGGAATAACAAAGTTAAGCTGGGGGTGTCGACGGAGCGCGCTAATGGATGCCTCGAGGAAGGTTGGAGTCAGGCGTTTGATTTCACCCGCTCTACTGCCTGGCATAAGAACGATCACGAGACCTTCTTTGGCGATTCCAAATTCTTCTCGCAATGGAATTTTATGATCTTCAAAACTGATTTCATCAGCCAATGGATGGCCCACACAAGCAACGGGGATACCATGTTGCTTGTAGATCGCGGTTTCAAAAGGAAATAGCGTAAGCATCAAATCTATACAGGCTTTTATCTTATGGATACGGCTCTGGTGATAGGCCCACACACTGGGACTCACATAATGAATAGTTTTAACTCCCAGTTGGTGAAGATTAGCAGCCAGGCGAAGGTTAAAAGCGGGAGAGTCTATGCCAATAAAGGCAACTGGCTTGTCAGCCATAAATCGCTGCACTAGTCGCTTTTTCAAATTGAGCAATTCTGGCAAACGGCCCAGCGGCTCAACGAATCCCATGACCGACAAGCGGTCCATGGGTGTTAGCGATTCACAGCCGAGGGCTTCCATTGCCGGACCACCCACGCCCACAAATTCACAATCAGGATATTTCGTACGAAGCGCTGAAATAAGCGATGCACCAAGAATGTCGCCTGATTTTTCTCCTGCTACGATTCCAAAGCGTATCGGCTTAGTCATTCCTGGCTTATTGAAGAAGACTGGGAGTCTACCGGTGTATTCCTTTTTCTGAAGACTCCAGTGAATCGATTAGAATTTGCAGTGTCCCGCATCCTTCCCGCATTGCCTTGAGCTGATCAATAGCTTCCTGCAAACTGTAGTTTCTTTTGTAAATAACCTTAAAGGCTTCGCGCAAATCACCTATGGTTTCTTTGTCAAAACCACGTCTTTCAAGCCCGATAGTATTAATACTTCGCACTGTTGCTGGACGCCCACTAACTATCATGAATGCCGGAATATCGTTAGTAATGTGAGTCATTCCACCAACCATGGCGTGGGCGCCAACTTTAAGAAACTGATTGACGCCGGCATAACCACCGAGTATTGCCCAATCGCCAACCTGCACATGACCCGAAATACCAACATTGTTAGCAAATACTGTGTTATCGCCAACGATACAATCATGGGCGATGTGCACATAGGGCATTTGCAAATTATTATTACCAATTTTGGTAAGGCCCCCGCCTGCCCCGGTTCCACGATGCGCAGTTACTCCTTCACGAAAAACGTTGTTATCGCCAATTTCTAACCAGGTTTCTTCTCCTTCATACTTTCTATCTGAAGGGTCTTCGCCGATGGAACAAAATTGAAAGACACGGTTGCCCTCACCCAATTTGGTGTTGGCTCGAATGACGATATGGGAATCCAGTATTGTTCCTGCACCAATTGCAACGTTTTCTCCAATTACACACCAGGGACCAATGCGCACATCCTCCGCTATTTTCGCCGACGGGTGAATCCGCGAAGATGGATCAATTAATTCAGTCGACATCAACTTTTCTCTCGGCACACAATATATTCATCGATCCAACCAATTCATCTCCGACCGAGGCTTCAGCCGAAAATCGATAGACGCCACGGCGATTGGTAATAATTGTCGCCTTTAACATCAGCTGGTCTCCCGGGATTACCGGTCTGCGCAGACGTACTTCATCAGCACCGACAAAATAATACAGATAACCATCTTTTGGTTTTTTCTCCTGGCTCTTGAACCCCAGGACACCAGCTACCTGTGCCAGGGCTTCGATGATCAGCACACCGGGCATAATTGGCTGACCGGGAAAATGACCTACAAAGAATGGTTCATTGATGGTGATGTTTTTATAGCCGACGATGGATTTCCCCGGATCCATTTCCACAATTCGATCCACCAACAAAAACGGATACCGTTGCGGCAGATAGTCTTTTATTTCTTCAACATCCATTAACATAATTTGACTCAACTTATCTGTTTTTGGGTTTTGTGCCCAAGGAACAAGCTAGTTAGTTTTTATCGGTCGACTTTTCCAATTCCTTCAATCTTTTAGTAATGCTGTCTAATTGCTGAAAACGAATGTTACTGCGTTTCCATTGAGAGGTTTTCATATGCCAGGTGCCTGACGAATAAGTACCTGGCTCAGTGATGGATTCACTGACCAGGGACATCGCACTCACCCGAACCTTGTCGGCAATACTTATATGCCCAACTGTTCCGGAAGCGCCGCCCAAAACACAATATTTGCCGATAGTTACACTTCCGGAAACACCCGCGCAACCGCAGATAACCGAATGCTGTCCAATCGTCACGTTATGACCGATTTGCACCTGATTATCGATCTTGACCCCATCGCAAATAACAGTATCTTCAAGTGCGCCTCTGTCGATCGTGGTGCAAGCGCCAATTTCAACATCGTCACCGATTTTGACCGACCCCAATTGTCGAATTTTAACCGACTTCTCACCATCAAAAGCAAACCCGAACCCGTCAGCGCCAATAACAGCACCCGAATGAATAATGGCATTATTTCCAATCGCAACCCGGTGATAAAGTGAAACATTGCTGTGCAGATAGCAATTGCTCCCTAGCTTTGCCTTGTTGCCCAAATAGCAACCCGGCCCGATAACACAGTTTTCGCCAATTATCACACCTGCTTCTACAACTGCATTGGCTCCTATACTTACGGAGTCAGGCAAATCAACTGCATCATTTACATAGGCACTTGCGTGCACTCCAGACTCAGGCTCAGGGGAATCATCAAACAAAGCCGTTGCTTCAGCAAAGCTTACATAGGGTGATGAAGAGATCAGCACATTACTTACGAAGGCCTCGGCATGTTTCTCTTCTACTATCACTGCAGAGGCCTGGCATGCACCAAGCTGATCGATATAGGCGGGGTTACTAAGGAAACTTAACTGGCCGGAGCTAGCGCTTTTTAGGGTGCCTATGCCATTAATGACACATTGCCCGTCACCGACCAGTTTTAGATTTAGTAGAGAAGCTATCTCACCAAGGGTATAGCTCTTATTGTGTGCCACCTGACACTATCCGAGAAAATGACAACCCGTATTTATTCAGAAGCTCCGGATTGCGTGTTTTCATTTAACTTTGCTGTGACTCGGGCAGTAATATCTAGCACAGGTGCAAAATAAGGCGCCGAATCTACATTCAGGATTAAATCGAACCCTCCCTCAGCAACCACATCAGTAACTGCCTGTGCGAGTTCCTCTTGCATACTCTGCAAAAACTCCTGGTTCTTTTCTTGTAGTGCTTGTTGCACACGCTCTTGAATAAGCTGCAACTGAACTTGCAAATCTTGTGCATTAGAATTCATACGGCGGATTTCATCTTCAGTCATTACCGCTTCATTCTGTTGATACTCTTCCTGCAATGACTGCAGTTGCTCTGTCAATTCTGCGGCACGTGCTTCATCTAGAGCAAATTCTTGCTCAAGTTCTTGCTGCACAACCTGCGCAGCGTCTGAATTAAACAGTGCTTGTAACGCATTAAGCACACCAATCTTTGTATCCTGAGCATATGCGCCTTGAGCAAAAAGAATCATACTCAGGGGGAAAATTAAACTCTTTAAAGTTTTCACGTTCATTCTCCAAATCAAACAAATATCGACCGTATCTTTATCCAGCCTTATTGCTCCAAACTTTAGTTTTTACTCTCTACTAAGTTAAGAAAGCCTAGAAACCAGTACCAACGGTGAAATCGAAAGTTTTCGTGTCATCTCCGTCTTTATCGCCAAAGGGCATTGCCGCATAAAAGGTCAGCGGCCCGAAGGGCGATAGATACGTAATACTTACTCCCGCAGCATAGCGCAATTCACCGACATCAAAATCCGTGCAGTTATTCAACAAAGTCTGCCGCTCAGTGCATGATGTTGAAAACACGTTTCCAGCATCGATAAAGAAAGCCGATCTCAATTGATTCCTGTTCGGCACGAACGGCATCGGGAACAACAGCTCCAGCGACGCTGTGGTCAGTATATTACCACCAAAACTGTCAAAATCTTCGTCCAGGAAGAAATTTTGTACTGCCAGCTGTACCTGTGGATTGCCGTTTGCATCGAGAATTAGCTCACCATTTGCATCCACATAAGGCTCGGTCTGGTAAGCTGCATCAGGACTAATTAGAGCACTTCCATCAGGATTACGCAGAATATTGCCCTCTTCGTCTCTAGCCAGGGTAACACCCGACTGGGTCAGATAACGGGCTCCCGGAGTGCTGCGTGGTCCCAAGCTATTTTCTTCATAGCCCCGCAATTGGCCACCACCGCGAATGAGTCCACCAGCGAAGAAGTTATTAAAGAATGGAAGTTCTTCCGTATCGCCATAACCCATGCCTATTCCGATGTTTGTCCGCAAACCAATCACCCACTCCCTATCCTGACTGATGGGCCAGAACAATTGATTGGAATAATTTAGACGAGCATATTGCAAATCACTTCCTGGTAGAGTCACTTCCAGGTTTACAGAATGTAGTGCACCATCATTGGCTAACTGACCACGGTTCAATGTGTTGCGAAACCAGTTTCCGGTAATCGTGTAGTTGTCGAAGGTATCTCCAAACTTATCTACAAAGCCCGGATCTGGATTAACCCGCAATTGCTGATCACTCAAATCAGACACATTACCCAACACAGCATCTCTTACCGGCGCATCGAATGGATTTGCATTTAAAGGCTCAATAACATAGGAATTTATATTGTCAAACAGCTTCGGGCTCGACTCTATCTCTTGCACAGACCCGAACCCTGAACTCAATTCCGTGTGGGTAAAACCTAGATCGAAACCAAGAACCTGCACTTCACTCAAGGGATAACTAAAACTGAGAGAACCACCAAACGACGTTGTATTAAAACTGGATACGTTAAATGGCGAATCGATTTCCTGTGCAAACAGATTAAAACCCCGGCTCACTTGGTCTGGCGTATAATATGGATCCTGGTATTGAAAATTTAGTCCTTTAATAAAACGACTTCGGTTAACCCCAATACCTATCGTTTGACCAGTTCCGAGAAAATTTGCCGCTTGAAGGTTCGAACTGATAAAGAAGTCTCCGCCACCTCCAGTGCCGACCGAGAAACTAATTGCACCGAAGTTTTGTTCCACTACATCGTAGTTCACATCAATCTGATCTTCAGTGCCGGCAACTTCTTCTGTTTCCACCTCAACAGTTTCAAAATAACCGAGACGTTCCAGGCGAACTTTCGACTGCTCTATTGCAATACTCGAAGCCGGCGCACTTTCCAGTTGCCGCATCTCACGACGCATAACGTCATCGGCTGTGGAGACATTCCCGGCGAAGTTTATTCGATTCACATAGGTACGACTGCCCGGGTCGATAAAGAAGGTGACTTCAACTGTATCGTCTTCCTCATTAACCTCTGGCACACCGGTTGCCTCGGCAAAGGCATAACCAAGATTGCCGAGGAACTGCACCATAATTTCTTCAGTACCAGTAACCAGCGCTTGCGAATAAATTTGCCCTGGACGAATAAATATCGCTGCTCGCAGAAGGTTTTCCGCATCCACCAGGTCACCAGCCAAATCCACTTCGGAGACCGTGTACTGTCGACCTTCATTTATGTTTACGGTTATATAAACTTCTTCTCTGTTCGGCGTAATCGATATGGGAAAGGAATCAATGCTGAATTCGACAAACCCGTTATCAAGATAAAAAGATTCCAGTCGCTCCAGATCGCCACCGAATTGCTCTCGGGAATAGCGATCCCGACGACTTAAAAACATATACCAGGGCTTGGTGCCCAACTCGAAGAGACCCAACAATTCTTCTTCTTCAAATGTTTCGTTGCCGACAATATTGATATGTCGGATACGTGACTCTTCACCTTCATTAATATCCAGGCTAATGGCAACTCGATTGCGCGGCAGATCTTCAACATCAATTTCAACCGAGGCGCCATACCGACCACGAGAGGAATAGACTTCCTGTATGCCCTGCTGGATTGCTTCCAGTGCCGCGCGAGTAAAGATTTGCCCCTCTGCGATTTCTGCCTGCGCCATATTGTCGAGAATTTGCTCTGTCTCCAGAACACTATTCCCTTCGATGGTAATTTCAGCTACAGAAGGCCTTTCCAGCACCGTGATAACCAGGATATTGCCTTCACGCGAAACTTCTATCTCATCGAAATATTCTGATTGGACGAGCTCGCGAATTATTTGTGCCGGGGTTGTTGGGTCAACTTCATCACCAATACCTACCGGCAATAAATTATAGATAATGCCCGGAGAAATTCGCTGATAACCATCGACGATAATGTCGGCTATAACAAAGTTCTGATTTTGTGCATTGGCGGAACTGGAAAATCCAAATACCACCAGCAAACAAAAAACCAATTTTTTCATTTGTAATACTTACTCAAATACTTATGTTTGCTACTTGGCGGCAGGTCTTAGCATTGCTTACAGGAGACGACTGAAGTCATTGTATATCGCCAATACCATGATCCCGGAAATCATTAATAGTCCTAACTGCAATCCCCAGGCCTGAACGCGCTCTGGAACTGGCCGGCGAATTACTGCCTCGATCATGTAGTACAGCAAATGGCCCCCGTCTAATACTGGTATTGGAAGCAAATTAAGTACACCTAAAGAAATACTTAAAAGCGCCAGGAATCCCAGATAAACATCAAGGCCATAAGTTGCAGTTTCCCCAGCTACTTGCGCAATCGTTATTGGACCATTGATATTCTTAACGGATATCAAGCCAATAATCATTTTTTTGACTGAATCAAGAACAAAAACCGACTTGTCCCAAGTCTCTTGCAAGGCCGGCTGAATTGCTGCGATCAGTCCGTAACGAATCTCTCGCTGCATCTCCGGTGGCAATATCTCAGACAAGCTTGTCTGCAGCACTTCAGCACCAATTCTTCCTGCTGTAGTACCGTCCTCCAGTCTTACCGGTTCCGGTCGCAGTTCGAGCCCGACCTCACTGTCCCCACGTTTGACCACAACATCTAACTCGAGTTCCGGATTGGCCCTGATGACCTCGACCCAATGGGTCCAGCCACGAATACGTTCGCCGTTGGCACTGACGATTTCATCGCCTGATTGCAGTCCGCCCTGCTCTGCCGGACCTCCGGGGATTACTCCTGCAATGCGAGCAGGAATTTCAAATTGAATTATCCCCAGATTAGCAACCGGATTTGGCGCGGTTTCATCTCCCATCCAGGCATTGATTGGAATTTGAATATCACGAATCGTGCTGGAATCGGCAGGGTCGATGGTAAGCACGATGTCACCGGTTTCCCCAAGACGACCCAGCATCTGCAACGTGACATGCTGCCAGATGATTGTTTCTTCCCCATCTACCGCAAGAATCTCATCACCCTCTTGCAGTCCGGCATACGCTGCCGGCGACTCCGTGAGTACGCCCTGAACAACTGGCGCCACGCCACTTACGCCATAGGAAATATTAATTAGCCAATAAACGAAGATTGCCAAAAGGAAATTTGCGATAGGTCCCGCAGCGACAATGGCAAATCTTTGCCAGAGCGGTTTGTAGGCGAATGAAACACTGCGCTGGCTAATGGGCGTGCCGTTTTTATCGGAAACAGTAGTGTCTTCCTGCCCCAGCATTTTGACATAGCCTCCCAAGGGGATCGGCGCTATGACATATTCCACGCCATCTTTTCCAATCCATGATTTCGCCGCTTTGCCAAAGCCAATTGAAAATCTGAGCACCTTGACGCCACAGCGGCGCGCCACCCAAAAATGACCAAATTCATGAATAGTTACCAATATGCCCAGAGTAACGATCAGGGCGATGACGCTCACAATAATTTCTAAAATCATGGCTAGGACTGCAGAAAGGTCGATTGCCAACCTTTTTGATTGTTAAAATTCCTTTGAAATCAATTCGTTAGATAAGTTTCGTGTGTGCTTATCGGTGTCCTGAATAATAGCGAGACTTGCCGCTGCTTCACAAGGTATTTTCGACATAACTTCCTCAATTATTAGGGAAATTTCCGAAAATTTGATCCTATTCTCGAGGAATGCTGCCACCGCAATCTCGTTCGCTGCATTAAGTATCGTAGGCGCAGTACCGCCGCTGCTGGCTGCCTCTATACCCATGCGCAAACAGGGAAATCGCTCTAAATCGGGAGCATGAAAACTCAGATTCGCCAACTCGGCTAATTCCAGCGGCTTGGCTGCTGTGTCGATGCGCTGAGGATGGGCCAGACCATGGGCTATAGGTACGCGCATGTCGGGATTTGCCATTTGCGCCAGCACTGAACCATCGCGGTAATAAACCAATGAATGAACAATACTCTGGGGATGAACCAGTACCTCAATTTGTTCGGCCGGCAAACCAAACAAATGACTGGCCTCTATTAATTCCAGACCCTTGTTCATCATTGTGGCCGAATCCACGGAAATTTTTCGCCCCATTTCCCAATTGGGATGATTACAGGCTTGTTCCGGGGTAATGCTTGCAAAGTCTGTCAAGGGAAGATGCAGAAATGGACCACCGGAAGCAGTAAGTACAATTTTGCTGACGTATTTAAGCTGCTCGCTACTAACACCATTTGACGCGGAGTTAGCAGGCAGACACTGGAATACCGCATTATGTTCACTATCAATAGGAATGATCTCTGCACCAGACCTGGCGGCACTTTCCATAAACAAATCACCAGACATGACCAGCGCTTCTTTATTGGCTAACAGCAGTCGTTTCCCATTAGTTACAGCGGCCAGGGAGGAAGCCAGGCCAGCAGCACCTACAATCGCTGCCATTACAATATCAACTCCGTCATTGCTGGCAATTTCATCTAACGCATCAATTCCGACTCGAAGCTCTGAGTCGCACTCCGCCTGCGCCAATTGTTTGGAAAATTGCTCCGCGAGGGATTCGTCAACCAGAACGGCTACTGCTGGATTGAATTCTTCGCACTGACTTAAAAGCAGGGATAAATTGCGGTAAGCGCTAAGCCCATAAATCTCGAAGTCGGATGAATGGCGGATTACATCCAGGGTGCTTTCACCGATTGAACCTGTGGATCCGAGAATTGAAACCTGCTTGGCCGACACTGATTGCTTCCTTTTACTCGATTAGCAGAAAGGTGAGCGCGAAAATTGGAGTAACCGCCAAAAGTCCATCTACTCGATCCAGGATACCGCCGTGTCCTGGTAGCAACGCACCACTGTCTTTCAGGCTCTGGTTACGCTTGAGCATGCTTTCCAATAAATCCCCAATCACATCCAGGAATGTCACTCCCAGACTTAACAGCAGCAAAATTGCAATTTGCCCTGCACTTAAAGACCGCAGGTAGTTATGCAAGAACCAGGTACTTGCAAGTCCGACCAGCAAACAGGCCGCCAGACCTCCCCAAACACCTTCCCAGGTTTTATTAGGGCTTAAATCAGGCGCCAACTTGTTTTTACCAAAAGTCCTACCGACAAAATAGGCTCCAATATCGGCCGCGGCTACCAGAATAACCAGGGTTAAAACCAGATAACCAAGAGGTTCCATATACTTTAACTGGATTATACCAACCCAGGTTGGGATAAGAGTCAGCAATCCCATCAAGGCAATTTTGGACTTATCATTCCAAGAAGAAGCATTTCCCGGGTAACCTCTTAACATTAAGAATGCTAGAGCCCAAAAAAGCACTCCTAGCCCAAGAATTATAGAAACACGAAAACCATTGATATCCTCCGCCGACGGAGAAATGCCAAGAAAAAAGTAGAGAGCCATAATCATTGAGGCTAGCGTAGCTAAATAACCAAGCTTCGAACCAGTTTGCGCTAGCCCGATAAACGCACACCATTCCCAGCATGCCAGTAAGACTGCCACAGTAATGAAAAAGCTAAACCAGAATGATGAAAGCAAAACAGTGGCTGCAATAAGAGTTATCGCCAGAAATATTGCTGTAATAATGCGCTGCTTGAGCACCTTATTGCACTTCCCTGGCGTTTTCGTGACCACCATAACGCCGCTGGCGTGAAGCAAAATCATCCAATGCTAATTGCAGCTGCGCTTCATCGAAGTCAGGCCAATAGCAATCAGTAAAATACAATTCGGTATAGGCAAACTGCCACAACAGGAAATTACTTATACGACGCTCACCACCTGTTCTAATGCACAAATCCGGATCTGGGTATTCGCTTAAACTGGTAAAGCTATGAACCATCTCGATGGAAATATCATCACTGTCGATCTCACCCTGCTTAACTTTTTCAGCAATGATTTTAGTAGCGTTAGTTACATCCCAACGCCCACCATAATCCGCGGCAACAATGACCGTCGTACCTGTATTATGTTGCGTAAGTTCCTCAACCTCGCTCATGGTTTCTTTTAGCTTGGATGAAAACTCTATGCGATTTCCGATAAATTGCAAACGTACATTATTTTTATGTAACTGATTGATTTCTTTTCGCTTTAATACCGTTAAAAACAGGGCCATCAGGCCCTGCACTTCTTTGGTAGGACGCATCCAGTTTTCACTACTAAAAGCAAATAAAGTGAGGTAATTAATGCCACGACGGACACAGGAATTGACTATTTTCAACGCGGCTTCGGCACCGTATCGATGCCCGGACTTGGCAGCCAATCCATTAGCGCGGGCCCAACGATTATTACCATCCATGATGATAGCGATGTGCTGTGGCAAATTGCCGGTAGGGTCAGGTGTCATATTAGTTGTACTTATGCTATCGACTACCTGATCAGATCGTCTAGTACTGTTTAAAAACTATATGCAGTACTAAAAAGACAAGAGATCGGATTCTTTAGCTTGATACGCAGATTCAATTGCAGCAATGTATTTGTCTGTTAACTTTTGCACCTGCTCCTCTGCTCTCCTTTGTTCGTCTTCACTGATTTCCTTTTCTTTTTCCAGTTCTTTGAAATCAGAGTTAGCATCTCGACGAATATTCCTTATAGCAACGCGGGCATTTTCTGTCTCATGTTTAGCCTGCTTTGTATATTCCCGACGGGTCTCTTCAGTCAAAGGAGGCATTGGCACACGAATAGTGTCACCATTATTTGAAGGATTTAGACCCAGGTCTGATTTCAAAATAGCCTTCTCTATTTCACCAATCTGGTTTTTCTCCCAGGGAGAAATTATCAGGGATCGACCTTCCTCAACATTGACGTTGGCTAGCTGATTCAGAGGAGTATCTGCACCGTAATAAGACACAAGTACGCTATCTAGAATGCTTGGATGGGCTCGGCCTGTTCGAATCTTTTTAAAGGCTTCTTCCAGCGAGGCGACACTTTTTCGCATTCTGTTTTCTGCGTCTTCAATTATTTCGTCGATCATGGTCTCTTCCTTCTACTAAGCCCGGTTTAAACGCAGTGTTTTATACGATAAGAGTACCGTCCAATTTACCCATTACGTTGTCCAGCAAGGCACCTGGTCGATGCATATTGAATACCTTTAATGGTATCTGATGGTCACGGCTTAAACAGATAGCCGTTAAATCCATTACCCCGAGTTTTTTCTCAAGAACTTCGTCATAAGTGAGCTTATCAAACTTTACTGCATCAGGATTAGTCTCGGGATCTGCAGAGTATACGCCATCTACCTTGGTTGCCTTGAGTATAAGATCCGCATCAATTTCTATACCGCGTAAACAAGCGGCAGAATCGGTGGTGAAGAAAGGATTTCCAGTACCCGCGGAAAAAATAACAACATCACCAGCGTTTAAATAGCGAATCGCATTTCTGCGGTCATAATGATCCACTACCCCGCTCATTGGTATAGCTGACATAACTCGCGTGGGAATGTTTGCTCTTTCCAAAGCATCCCGCATTGCCAGGGCATTCATTACCGTAGCCAGCATACCCATGTGATCACCGGTTACCCTTTCCATGCCAGCCGCGTGGAGCAGTGCTCCGCGGAATAGATTGCCGCCACCGATAACCATACCAACCTGAACGCCAAGTCCGACTAATTGACCGACTTCTACCGCCATACGATCCAGCACTTTCGGATCGATCCCAAAATCGGCATCTCCGGTTAGCGCTTCGCCGCTCAGTTTGAGCAGAATACGATTGTACTGGCGTTCAGTTTTGGGCATGAGCTTTTTACTTGGTATTTAACCGTTTAACTGGGCAGCTACTTCAGCAGCAAAATCATCCTCTTCTTTTTCGATGCCTTCACCAACTTCATAACGAACAAATTGCACAATGTCTGCACCTGCCTCTTTTAATAAATCCGCAATCTTAGTGTCCGGATCCTTTACGAAGGGTTGCTCCAGCAAACTAACTTCCGCTACGAACTTGCGCAGGCGACCGCTAATCATTTTCTCAACGATTTCTTCAGGCTTGCCACTCTCGCGAGCCTGAGCAGAGTATATTTCAGACTCTTTTGCCAGCACATCTTCCGGCACGTCCTCGGTTCGAACTACCATTGGATTTACCGCAGCGATATGCATGGCAATGTCCCGAGCCAATGCTTCATCCCCGCCCTGCAAAGAAATCAGCACACCAATCTTGTTGTTACTGTGCACGTAGCTTTCAACGATGCCCTGATTAGCATCGTCGAAGCGTAAACGGGCCACTCTACGCAAATTGATGTTTTCACCTATTTTTTGAACCAGGGCCTGACGAGAATCTTCGAGGCCGGCCTCCAGCAATGATCCAACATCGGCCTCCCTATTAGCAAAAGCCCCATCTATTGCCGCATCTGCGAATTCGAGAAAATTTTCATCTCTAGCAACAAAATCAGTTTCACTATTAACTTCGATTATTACGCCGTAATTACTGTCTTCAGCAATTTTTGTGAGCACCACACCTTCCGCCGCGACTCGGCTTGCCTTTTTAGCAGCCTTTAATCCGCTGGCTTTACGCAGATCCTCGATGGCCTTTTCCATATCCCCATCGGCTTCCGCTAATGCCTTCTTACAATCCATCATGCCCAAGCCAGTACGCTCACGTAATTCTTTAACCATACTCGCAGTAATAGTTGCCATTGTTTTGCCTCGTTCCAATTTACCAACGAAGTTCACCGCACTCCGTTATTATGTTCGTTTATAGAAAGGGGGCTTCGCGCCCCCTTACTGTTTCTTTGTACTAGTTAAGAAACTAGATTTGTTCCGCAGTTAAGAGGAAAGCTGCATTCAGCTTAAGCCTTTTTGGCAGCAGCTTTTTTCTTAGCTGGCGCTTTTTTCTTGGCTGGAGCCTTTTTCTTTGCCGGGGCTTTTTTCTTGGCTGGCGATTTCTTCTTAGCCGGCGCGTTCTTTTTAGCTGGAGCTTTTTTATTGGCCGGAGCTTTGTTCATCGCCGGCGTTTCCTTCTCGTCTGCAGCAGCCTCTTCCGCTGGCGCTGCGTCACCTGCCTCTGGCGGCGCTTCCTCAATTACCTCTTCTTTCACTTCGGCAGTCTCTTCAGCAACTTCTTCTGCAGCTGCTGCCTCTTCTGCTGGCACCTCTTCTGCTGGCACCTCTGCGCTAGCTTCATCTGCTGCAGCTTCTACTTCATCTGCTGGCGCTTCTTCAACTGCTGGCGCTTCTTCAACTGCTGGCGCTTCCTGGTTAGCAGCCGGCTCGTCGTCTTCAATTTCAATAAACTCGCTGTCACCACCGCTTCTGGCACGACCCTCCACACAGGCGTCGGCAACTGAAGTCGCATACAGTTGAATGGCGCGAATCGCATCGTCATTACCGGGAATCACATAATCCACGCCTTCCGGATCACTATTGGTATCCACAACACCGATTACCGGAATTTTAAGATTATTGGCTTCAGTTACCGCTATGCGTTCATGATCGACATCGATAACGAACAATGCATCTGGTAAGCCACCCATGTCTTTGATGCCACCGATACTGCGCTCTAACTTCTCTTTTGCGCGTTTCAGCATCAGAGCTTCTTTCTTGGTAAGACGATTAAAGGTGCCGTCCTGTTCCTGGGTTTCTAATTCTTTCAGGCGCTTAATTGAACCACGAATAGTTTTGTAATTTGTAAGCATGCCTCCTAACCAGCGATGGTTGACGTAGGGCATGCCAGCGCGTTCTGCCTGTTCACGAACAATCTTTGCTGCTGCTCTCTTGGTGCCGACAAAAAGAATCTTCTTCTTTTTATCAACAAGATCAGCCACCTGTTCCAGCGCCGAATTCATGGCTGGTACGGTGTGCTCAAGATTGATAATGTGAATTTTGTTGCGAGAGCCAAAGATGTATGGCTCCATTTTAGGATTCCAGTAGCGACACTGGTGTCCGAAATGCACTCCTGCACGGAGCATTTCTTTCATGCTTACAGTCATGTTGTATCCTTCAGTTCGGGTTAGGCCTCCATACACCCCATGGATCAACTCGGGCTATCGATAGAATCGATGGCGGGAGCACCCAGACCGCATGTGACGGTGTATGTGCGACGTTAATAGTTAATTTTACGCTAAAAGCAGCGGTGGCTACCCTGAGCGCGCCGTTTTATACCATAAACCACCTTTTTCTGAAAGTTATTCAGGTCGGAAGAAGCAAGTGGAAAACATCCAGAAACGCAGGTTTCTAGGAGGTTTCCGCGCGATGCAATTCTGTATTCTCATAGTTTCCTGATTTAAAATAGCCGGCTCTTGCAATTCACTGAATAGTTCTGGAATTCCTAAGGGCATGACTATCCATATCAAAACACCCGAAGACGTCGAAAAAATGCGCGTGGCCGGCCAATTGGCGGCGGAAGTACTGGAGATGATAGGCCCTCATGTGCAGCCCGGCGTCAGCACTGGCGAATTGGACCGAATCTGTCACAACTATATAGTCGAACAGCAACAGGCTATCCCGGCCCCACTGAACTATAACGGCTTTCCCAAATCCATTTGCACCTCCGTTAATCATGTCATTTGCCACGGTATTCCCAGTGACGGCAAGATTTTAAAGTCTGGAGATATCATGAACATTGATATCACAGTGATAAAAGATGGCTTTCATGGTGATACCAGCAAGATGTTTTGTGTCGGGGATGTACCCGACCATGCCAAGCGCCTGATTCGTATTACCCAGGAGTGTCTTTATAAGGCAATCGATATAGTGAAGCCCGGAATTACGCTGGGGGATATCGGCCACGTTATTCAACAGCATGGGGAAGCCCATAATTACTCCATCGTGAGGGAATATTGCGGCCATGGTATTGGCCGCATATTTCATGAGGAACCTCAAGTTCTGCACTACGGCAAACCAAATACCGGAACCAAAATCGTCGAAGGCATGACCTTTACCATTGAACCCATGCTAAATGCTGGCTCGCGCTACACCAAACTCTCGCGTAAAG
Organism: Gammaproteobacteria bacterium; assembly: GCA_028818225.1. Taxonomy (GTDB): domain Bacteria; phylum Pseudomonadota; class Gammaproteobacteria; order Pseudomonadales; family Pseudohongiellaceae; genus UBA9145. The sequence goes on from JAPPOG010000008.1 coordinate 66,155, forward strand.
ATGGCTGGACAGTAACCACAAAAGATCGACGATTATCTGCACAATGGGAACACACAATGGCAGTTACCAGTGACGGATGCGAGGTTTTAACTCGACGCTCAGATGAAACGCTGTGAGCGATATTGAATTCGAAACCAGCGATGGGGAAATAACCACTAATTTCATTGGTGACACCGAATTATTAGATATCGAGCTATTGCGTTCGGCGGTTGCTAACGCCGGCAGCCCTATCCCTTTGCTGCGCAAGGCACTGCAAGAAGCAACGGAAGTTCTCCATTCACGTTATAAACAAAATTTGAACATTAGCAATATCGTGCGTGGTCGCGCCTGGGTAGTCGATGAGCTACTCCGTCTGGCATGGAGCGCCCAGAATTGGCCCGATCCCAATAATATTGCCCTGGTAGCAGTTGGGGGATACGGTCGCGGCGAACTTCTTCCCCACTCCGATATCGATTTGTTATTACTAACCCGCAAGAATCGAGATAACAAAAAATACAAGGATTACATCAGTGCCTTTCTCATCATGCTCTGGGATATCGGCCTTGAACCGGGTCATAGCGTCAGATCTGTCAGACAATGCAAGCAGGAAGCTATAAAAGACATCACTGTTGCCACGGCATTAATGGAGTCGCGAACACTCACAGGCCCCGAAGATCTCCATGGCCTTATGTATGCCGCCACCAATAACAAACGGGTCTGGCCAATCAAAAAATTTGTGCAGGCAAAGATCGATGAACAAATTGCGCGCCATGAAAAATATCACGATGTCGATTATGCACTAGAACCCAATATCAAAACCTCACCCGGGGGGTTGAGAGATATCCAAACTATTGCCTGGGTATCAAAACGACATTTCGCTGCTGAATCTTTTAAAGATTTAGTAAGCCTCGGCTTCTTGAAAGAATCTGAGGAAGCCATGATAAGCAAGGGGCAACAATTTCTCTGGAAACTGCGCTATGGGCTGCATTACCTTGAAGGCCGCAGCGAAGATCGGCTGCTATTCGACAAACAAAGAGAACTCGCTCAACTATTCGATTATCAAGATGATGAAAAGAGTCTTGGTGTAGAAAAATTAATGAAGCAGTACTACCGCGTCGTAGGGACGCTACGAGAATTGAATGATGTATTACTGCAACATCTCGATGAGGTCATTCTCAGAGCAGGCGAAAGGGAGATCATCAAACCCATTAATTCTCGCTTCCAGATTCGAAACGATTACATTGAAGTAGTTCATCCAGAAGTTTTTGAACACACCCCTTCCGCTTTGATTGAATTATTTGTCTTGATGGGCGATAGCCCCCATATAAAAGGAATACGTGCTGCGACGATTCGTTTATTGCGAGAAAACCGCAGATTGATAAACGCTGAATACAGGAATGATATTCGCAACGCGACGCTGTTTATCGAGTTATTACGTACCCAGAACCACATGACGCTGCAACTGCGGCGCATGGCTCGTTATGGAATTCTTGGACGTTACTTGCCAGAATTTGGGCAAATTAGCGGGCAAATGCAACATGACTTGTTCCACATCTACACTGTAGATGCTCACACACTGCAAGTCGTCGAAAACATGCGTAAATTTCGCCTTCCACAGGCTGCGGAAATGTTTCCTGTGGCTGCGCATATCTTCAAGAATCTTCCCAAAGTCGAGCTACTCTATATTGCTGGTTTGTATCATGACATAGCCAAAGGACGAGGCGGCGATCACTCCGAACTAGGCAAGGTCGATGCAGTAAATTTTTGTCAGCGGCACGGTCTTAGCGAATGGGATTCAGGCCTGGTGTCATGGTTAGTAGATAAACACTTACTTATGTCCATGACGGCGCAACGCAAAGACACTAATGATCCGGAAGTCATTAAGGAATTTGCTGAGCAAATGGGGGACAAACTTCATCTGGATTATCTCTATGCCATGACGGTTGCAGATATTTGCGCAACAAACCCTGAGCTTTGGAATAGCTGGCGTGCAACCTTATTAAGACAACTTTATTTAAATACCAAGCGTGCATTCAGATTAGGACTGGAAAATCCGATTAATCGACAAGAACGTATCGCTGACAAGAAAGGAACTGCGTTGGCGAAGCTGTTGGAGAAAGGATTCAGCGAGGAAAAGATTCAGGGTGTATGGTCACGCGCCGATGACGAATACTTCGTGCGAGAATCTCCGACCAATATTGTGTGGCACACCGAAGGTATTGCCAATTTCAATGGCGAAGGCCCACTGGTGCTTATACAGGACATCAATGAGAGCAGTGAAAGTGAAGGAGCGACTCAGGTATTTATCTACACCACCAATGCTGATTATTTATTTGCCAATAGCACGGCAGCATTCGAGAAGCTGAACTTGAATATTTATGGTGCCCGTATCTTCACTTCCTCCAACGATCATTGCATGGATACCTTCACTGTTTTGGAAAACAATGGCCAGCCAGTCGGCAATAATCCGAAGCGCAAGGAGGAAATAGCCCGAGTGCTGAATGAATATCTTCAATTCGGCCATAAAGCAATTAAACCAGCCAATTTTCGACGCTCCCGAAAAGAAAAATATTTTGCCAAGTCCATTGAAGTAACCTTTGTGAATAGTCCTGACAAGAACTATTCGACACTGGAAATAAACTGCCCCGACCAACCAGGCATACTCGCATCCGTTGGCAAAATACTAGCCAGCAATAATATCAACTTGAAGGACGCCCGGATTACGACCCTGGGGGAACGAGTAGAAGATTTATTTTTTATTACTGATAAATCCGGGCAGCAAATCGAAGAGCAAGCAATACTGGAAAAATTGCAGGATGAAATAAAATCTGAGCTGGAAGAAAGGCTGGTGGCTTGAGAAATGATTAGAATGTATGGCATCAATAATTGCGACACTGTTAAGAAGACTAAAAAATGGCTTGAAGACAGGAATGCGGACTATGAATTTCATGATTACAAGCAGCAAGGCTGCCCCGCTGAACTCGCCAATATTTTCCTGAAGCAATTTCCCCTGGAGCAGGTAATAAACAAGCGAGGTACGACCTGGCGTAAATTGCCGGAGCCTGTCAAAGAAAACCTCAACCAGAAAACCGCCAAAGTCTTAATGCAGGAAAACCCTTCGCTTATTAAGCGCCCTATTCTCGATATAGATAGTCAATGGGTGATAGGATTCGATATCGAAAGCCTATCCACCCTGATCAAATAATTTACAAACCAACTGTGGAATAAAACGCTCATGACTGGGACCGAGATACATAGCTTTGCGCTGGGATTAGCCAGTGTAAATTCTTCAGGTGAGATTATCGAAGTCTACTACCCGAGGCCTCAGATAAATCCATCCCCAGCAGTTGCCGAGGCCGTATTGAACAGCGCCACCGAGCTTGCGGACAACGGCTTCCTTGAACTTAATGCTGCCCAATTAAATGAGCTCTGCAGTACTTTTAGTTCCTCCAATGAAAGTGAAATGGCGGAGCTATGCAAGAAGCTGGCAAGTAGCGACAAACCCAAAATTCTCACTCTCCTGCGGGAAGACAGCCCACCAGCATCTATTCCGGAAGCGTTTTTAAAATTACACCTGCTCTCTCATCGTCTCGTCCGACCTCATGGACTAAATCTCGATGGGATTTTTGGAGTCCTGAAAAATCTGGCCTGGACCAATCAAGGCGCAATCGACATTCAGGACCTGCCGGGAAAACAATTTGATGCGCGGGTTAGGGGCGAAGTCTTGGAGATTTATTCCGTCGATAAATTTCCGAAGATGACCAATTATGTTGTACCAACCGGAGTACGCATCGCCGATACCGCCCGCATTCGGCTCGGTGCACACATCGGGGAAGGAACTACTGTCATGCATGAAGGCTTTGTGAACTTTAATGCAGGTACAGAGGGTACCGCCATGATTGAAGGACGGATTTCCGCCGGTGTAGTAATTGGAGAAAATACTGATCTGGGAGGCGGTTGCAGCACCATGGGCACGCTTTCTGGTGGCGGCACCGAAATTATCAGTGTTGGTAAAAATTGTTTAATTGGCGCAAATGCAGGTATAGGTTTCCCGTTGGCCGATGGCTGCATTATCGAGGCAGGCTTGTATGTAACTGCCGGCACTAAAGTTAATTTATTAGATAACAACGGCGAGCTCATTAAGACAGCGAAAGCAAAAGAAATCTGCGAAATTGAAAACCTGCTGTTTCGGCGCAACTCTCTCAGCGGTGCTGTAGAATGCGTGCCAATCAAGAACGCCATTACCCTCAATGAAGAGCTGCACGCGCACAATTAGGAATATCTATGTCCGCCACCCTGGAACTGGCAAAACAACTGATAGCTCGGCCATCAATCACTCCAGATGATAAAGACTGTCAGCAATTGATTGCCGATCGGCTGCAGTCCACAGGCTTTTCTATTCAGCACTACCCCTATGATGAGGTGTCCAATCTGTGGGCCGAAATTGGCAACACTGGCCCATTATTCGTTTTCGCCGGTCATACTGATGTCGTCCCTCCCGGGCCGCTGGAAGAATGGATACACGACCCTTTCACACCTACTGAAGATGGGGAATTTCTTTATGGTCGCGGCGCGGCTGACATGAAATCCAGCCTGGCAGCGATGCTTACAGCCACGGAAACTTTTCTGGCAACCAATTCCCTGAATTTTCGACTTGGCTTCCTGATTACCAGTGACGAGGAAGGACAGGCAATCAATGGTACCCGCAAAGTCATCGAAACATTCAATGCAGAAAAGAGACAAATTGACTATTGCCTGGTCGGCGAACCCAGCAGTACGGAAAAACTTGGGGATACCATTAAAATCGGGCGCCGCGGATCTCTGAGTTGTAAACTGAAAGTTATTGGTATTAAAGGTCATGTTGCCTATCCACAACTCGCTTCAAATCCTATACATAATGCATTACCAGCGCTGACTGAGTTGATAAGAACGGAATGGGATCTGGGGAATGCCAGTTTTCCGCCCACCAGCTTTCAAATTTCAAACATACATGCCGGTGTCGGCGCCAATAATGTCATTCCAGATACGATGGAGTTGGATTTTAATTTACGCTACTCCACAGAACTTGATGCGGAAACAATAAAATCCAGAGTCGAAGCAATTCTGGATAATGAAAAATTGAATTACGCTATTGATTGGCATTTATCCGGTGAACCGTTTTTAACGACACAATCTGAGTTGATCGAAGCGGTTGCAGCGAGTGTGAAAGAAATTACCGGAATTGAGCCTGATCGATCAACGAGTGGCGGCACATCGGATGGGCGATTTATTTCACCGGCTGGCGCTCAAGTAGTGGAATTCGGTCCCTGTAATACCACTATTCATAAAATAAACGAGCGCATCAGGATTTCCGACGTTGATACGCTGGCGCGCGTATACCAGGCCTTGCTTATCAGAATCTCTCAGTTCAGCAAATAAACATCGAAGCGGCTGCTACTACCTTTAAAACTATGGCTCGGTTCAGCATTGTTAATCAAAGGTGATTGCTTGGCCCGCTTTACTACAATGCGGTCACTGGCGAGTTCCCGTGCTGCATCAAACAAATCTGCATCATTGCTGCTTTTTCCGACTATTTCCTGTAAATAACTCATGGCTTTTTTGGATTGCGCGGATTTCGTTTTAGGTGGAAACATTGGATCCAGGTAAACCACCTGAAACTTTGGAAGGCTTGAATGCACAGAGAGAAAATCCTCATTCCTGACTGCAAACACAGCATCCGTCTCTGCCCCCTTGCTTTCCGCTTGTCGGTAGCGCGCTATCCCGTCCTCCACCAGCGCATAAACCACTGCATTTCTCTCAAGAGCCAGAACTTCGCATCCAGCTTTACTTAACAGAAAACTGTCAGTTCCCAATCCTGCTGTGGCATCCAGAACAGAGGGTCGCCTGCCCTTGCGTGCCCCTACCGCCTTTAACAGGTTCTGTTTAATCAAGCCGTCACCTGCTCTGCGCAATAATGAAGCAAAATCTACGCGCAAAGCACCCGGTGCAGATTCACCAACAGCATGCAGCGCTAAACCATCACTACCGTATTGCAGGTAGAATGAGTGCCGCTCCGCATCAAGCGCATTTAAGCTGAGCAAAGGTAGACCCAATTTACGCTGCAGCGCTCTCTCCCTTGCAGTGGATTCAGTTTCTAACTGAGCAATAAAAACAAATGAGGTGCTCACGCTACTATTGTGATGGCGACGATAAACAAAGCAAGTCCGAAGCGATAGAGCACAAAAGGAAGAAACCCCACGCGCTCAATCAACCGCATAAAGAAATGTATACAGGCGAAAGCAACTATCCCTGAGATTATTATTCCGTAAAGAATTGGCCCGAGTTGATCTAACCAGAGCCCGCGCTCAAACACTTCATTACTGCGCAACAAAAAGCTGCCGAAAATGATTGGAATAGCCATCAGGAAAGATATTTTTGCGGCGGTTTGACGGGATAGCTGACAAAACAGTGCTGCCGTCATGGTAATACCAGATCTAGATGTACCTGGTATTAACGCTAATGCCTGAGCGGTTCCTAAAAGCAGCGCATGTTTCCAATTCAGATCCACTAAGGTTTTACCGGCTGGAGCATAGCGATCAGCGTACCAGAGTAGCAATGCAAATATGGCAGACGTTGTGGCCAGCACATAGGCCGATCTGGCATAGTTTTCAACAAGATCATTGGCAAGGAATCCAGCCAACGCACCTGGAAGTGTCGCAAGAATGATCAACCAGGCTAATTTACTCTCTTCACTGCTTTCTCGTTGAATTAAATGGCGTAACCAGGCCTTAAGCAGCTCGTACACATCACGGCGAAAGTAAACTAGCACTGCAAACAAACTTCCCAGATGCACCGCAACATCGAAATTCAATCCCTGGTCAGGCCAATCCAGCAGTATCGAAGGAAGTAGCAGGTGGGCCGATGATGAAATCGGGAGAAATTCTGTCAGGCCCTGGATAAAAGCGAGAACAGTAAGTTGAAAGTAGCTCAAGTCCATTAGTAATTGATCAGGAGCGATAGTCCAGTTTTTCTTTTACGTAATTGGGCAACAATTCTTCCGCTATTAAGGTTTCACCGTGTGCCAGTTTTTCCAGACCGCAATCCAATAAGTCCCGCATACTCACCTCAATTTCAACCAGGCAAACGTCAAGTTTGATACCAAAGCGATTTTCCAGCTCATTTCTATGCTGCCAACCTGGCCCGACGCCGATCCAATCCAAGCCGGAAGGCAAATCTACTGGTGGAGCATGGTCAAATATCATCAGAACTGATTCGCTTCCCTGCAGCTTAACTGACTGACCAGCTTTGCAATACGCGCCGAAATAAACTTCATCATCCCGCGCTGTCAGACTGGATAGAAACGCTTTACCCCCGGTTTGCCGCGCAGCTGCTTGCGCCAGCAAGGCCAAAGAGGAAATACCAATCAAAGGTGTCGAATTAGCCATACCAAGTCCTTGTGCCGCACCGATACCTATCCGCAGTCCGGTGAAAGAACCTGGACCGGTTGCAACAACAATGGCATCCAACTCAGTGAGCTGAATATCGGCTTCCTGTAACGCTTGTTGTATCAAAGGCAGTAATTGCTGTGCCGCCCGCCTCGGCTCGAGCGTTGAATACTCGTGCATCTGGTCATCGCTGCTCAGCGCTACCCGGGTCGTGGACGCAGAACTATCGATGGCGAGTAATTTAGGCATTAGTTTTACTTATTGACACGATTCATATAAGAAAAATCCCCCTTGAGCGAATCAAGAGGGATTTTTAAAGGCTACGAGGTCTCATCTACCGTCTGGGAACTCACAGAACTTCCGGTAGATTCTATAGCTAAGACTCGGTCCAGCTAGGGTTTAACGCTTCCTGCGTGTGGCCTTTTTCTTTCTAGCTGGTGCTTTTTTCTTAGCGGCTTTACGTTTCGCTGGCTTGCGCTTCGCTGCTTTCTTCTTGGC
>JAPPOG010000010.1 GCA_028818225.1 Gammaproteobacteria bacterium
AACCTAGTCGATCGCTATTCATGCTTGTTAATCAATAATTAGTTGAGATAAATCTTAATTACAGATGCTTTTAACTATAAAAAGGCCTATCTAAGACAACGAAAAGCTCGGGAAAAAGCTGAAACCTTGTTAGAAATACGTTCACGCGATTTGTATGAAAGCAATCAATCTCTTCAAAAAGCGTACGACTTGTTGGAATCACGCTCACGAGAGTTGTATGACATTAATCGATCTCTTCAAACTGCATACGAAGAGCTTAGCAAACAAAAAGATCAGCTAGTGGAGCAAGAAAAACTTGCCGCAAAGTCGGAGTTTCTATCATTAATGAGTCACGAAATAAAAACTCCACTCAATTCAATTATTTCTATGTCATTTATACTGGACGAATTGGAACTAGACGCAGATGCGACCAAAGCCACGAATGTGCTAATGAAGTCCAGTCAACACCTTCTGGCACTAATTGACAGTTGATTGGACTTCGCAAAATTTGAGGCCAGCGAAAGAAAACTAAATATCAAGAGCTTCAATTTTTTGAATTTAATTCAGGATGTCCAGGAAATTTGTTGCGGAAATCTGGATCAGAGCGCAATCCTATTCTCGCTAATTATTGATGACAAAGTCCCTGAAATAATCGAGTCCGATGAAATGAAAGTGAAGCAGGTTTTACTCAACCTGCTGAGCAACGCGGTAAAATTTACCAGTGCCGGCTCCATCGATATGAAAGTCTCATTGAGGCAAGAAAATGACACAGAATTTATAGTCGTTAAGGTTAAGGATACGGGTATCGGTATAAAAACTGAGGAAATGACCAGGCTTTTCGAGGCTTTTACTCAAGCCGATAGCAGCAAAACTCGCGCATTTGGCGGAACAGGATTGGGACTAAATATTGCACTTACCTACGCCGATTTATTAGGAGGCGATATCAGCGTAACTAGTGAACTGGGTGAAGGTTCGGAATTTACGTTTGACTTCATTCTTAAGCGAAATCGAGAGTAAATCACTGGCGAATAAACTCGTCAAGCAGTTGAGTTCTTCATTTAATTGATTATTTTAAAAATCAAACGGTCAAATCAGGCATTCAGGCGTTTCTTGTAAAGTTCAATAAATACTTGAACTTTTGCCCGAATTTTTCGTGGATCCAATGGTTTGTAAATAAAATCGACGGCACCACACTCATAACCCTTATTATCCAGATTTTCAGATTCAGTATCCGCCGTCAGGAAAATAATTGGTGTGTCGGTATTCTTTTCCAATTGCTTTATATAGCGTGCTGTCTGAAATCCATTTTTAACCGGCATGTGATAATCCAAGATTATGAGTGCGAACTCCAAATCCTTACATTTGTCTACTGCCTCATCACAACTGCTGGCATGATGGCAAGTAACCTCAAGGTGCCGCAGGACAAATTCAAGGACTGTGCGATTCTCTTCATAATCATCTACTAGAAGAATATCCACTTTTGATGGCGCCTCTGAATACTGTTGATTTATATCGTTCATAAAACTAAGTTTACCTATGTAGTTCTGGCAAAATATCAGAACTGTAAGGAAAAATTTGGGAAGCATTTCACACTTTACTGAAAAACAGGAATAGATCGATTTCTCAGCAATCGAAAACAATTTGTAAATTAAATCTATACCCATGGATCTCTATGGTTTCATAACGCTAATTTCTGCGGTAGTTTTAGGCAAACTCATCATTACAGGTGGCTTCAAATGAGCCGACTCAATATTGTTCGTATTCCTGTTGCTTTCAGCTTCCTGGCAACTAGCATTATTGCGGCCAACTCGGCTGCCCAGGAACCGGCTGATGGCTTCACCGCCGACCAGGCATCCCGTGGTGGCGAAGTATACGAGGCTGAATGCGCCAGCTGTCATCGTTCAGACTTTCAGGGCAGTTTCGAGGCCGTGCAGCTAGCCGGACAGAATTTTTTGATTAACTGGGCTGAGCAGAGTCCAGCTGAATTATTCGATCGCATTAAAGCGACGATGCCTGTTGATCAACCCGGGAGACTGAGCGACCAGGCCTATATTGACGTCACTGCTTACCTGCTCGCGGCTAATGGGGTGAGTGCGGGCAATGTTGAACTGAGTACAACAGCTTCTACATCCATTGGTACATTAATAGAAGAAAGAACAACTGCTTCGAATACAGCTCCCGATCCCGAGGAAAGAGCGCAACTGCGTCCGCAAGGGCAATCACAACCTGCGGCGGCTGGTTTGAGAGTGGCTGGCACCGTGCCAAACTTCGTGCCGGTTACCGATGAAATGCTGCGCTCGCCTTCGCCCAATGACTGGATGATGATTCGCGGTAATTACCAATCCTGGAGTTACAGCGAGCTTGATTCGATTAACCGGGATAATGTGGATGAGCTCGAGCTCGTGTGGTCCTGGTCCATGGCAGAAGGCGGCTGGAATGCACCCTCCCCGCTGGTCTACAACGGCATTATCTACCTCACCAACTACGGCAATATTGTGCAGGCTCTGGATGCCCGCACCGGCAACCTGATCTGGGAGCATGAATTCGGCATTGAATCCCAGGGCTATTCTGGCATGAGTCGCAATCTTGCTATTTATGCAGACAAAATCTTTTTCGCCACTTCCGATACCCGCATGGTGGCACTGGATGCTGCCACCGGTGAGTTAGCGTGGATGACGCGCTTCGGCGACAACACTCAGGGTCATCAAAGCACCAGCGGCCCGATTGTAGTTAATGGTACTGTTGTGCAAGGGCTCAATGGTTGTGAACGATTCAGCCATGCCGGTTGTTATATCAGCGGCATGGATGCGGACACCGGTGAAACCTTATGGACCTTTAACACCGTGGCTCAAGCGGACGAACCCGGTGGCGATACCTGGGCTAACCTGCCTGATCATATTCGTGGTGGTGGCGATACCTGGATTACCGGCAGCTACGACCCACAACTGGATCTTATTTATTATGGAGTAGCCCAACCAAAACCCTGGGTAGCAGCGAGTCGCGGCATGACCACCGAAGATGCTGCACTCTATACCAATTCCACCCTCGCCCTTCGCCCTGCCGATGGCTCCCTGGCGTGGTACCACCAGTTCGTTCCCGGTGAGACGCTTGACCTCGATGAGGTATATGAGCGTGTGTTAGTGGATGTCGACGGACGCTCAGTTGTATTCAATGCCGGCAAACACGGCATTTTGTGGAAACTCGATCGTGTGACCGGGGAGTTTCTCGATTACAAGGAAATGGTCTATCAGGATGTGTTTGATTACATCGACCCGAACACCGGCGCCGTAACCTATCGCCCCGACATTCGCAACCACCGAATCAATGAACCTATCGACTCCTGCCCCAGCACGGCGGGTGGCAAGAACTGGCACCCCATGAGCTACCACCCCGGTGAAGAACTACTGATCATTCCCATGTTTCAAACCTGCATGCAAATGACCGGCGCTGAGATTGCACTGGTAGAAGGTTCCGGCGGTGTGGGCATTCGTTCGCGACCGTTTCTGGAAATGCCAGGTACTGACGGCAACCTCGGCAAACTCGCTGCCTACGATATAGACACCATGGAAGAGATCTGGAGCATTGAGCAGCGCCCTTCTTTTCTAACCGGTGTTCTCTCAACTGCCGGTGGTGTTGCATTCGTTGGCGATCTTGATCGCAGCTTTCGCGCTGTAGATGTAAGAACTGGTGATGAACTGTGGCGAACTCGCCTGGGCACTTCGGTGCAGGGTTTTCCGGTTTCGTTCCAGGTAGATGGTGTTCAGTATATTGCTGTGTCGACTGGATTGGGTGGGGGTAGTCCGAGATTAGGACCAAATTCACTAGCGCCAGAGATACATTACCCGAGAAGCGGGAACGGATTGCATGTGTTTCGGTTGGGAGATTGATACCTGCGGTGATAAGCGGGGCCAGCGTACCAATACAGCAATAAGGATAAATAAGGGATAGATGCATATTTCTGGCGTATTGGGATTACTTGGGCAAGAATGTTTGAAAATAGATCAGCCCCTTTTAAATACCATACCGAGGACAAAGCAATTGACTACTCCACTAAAACACCCCGTCCGAATTGGTAGTTTGCTGTTGTACACCGCGCTGTTATGCACCGGCGCCCAGGCTCAAAATTCTGCACGACCCGATCTGGAAGGGATCTGGACCAATGGGTCGCTAACCAATCTCACGCGCTTTAGCGGTTTGGACACACTGGTGGTATCTGCAGAGGAGGCCCGGGTCATTGCAGATGGCTTACCCACTGGTGGCGTCGAGGGTGGCTTTGATGACGGTGATGGTGTCAATAACCTGCCAGCCGCGGGTTCTGAAGACTTCGGCGCCAGGGCATACAATCAATTCTGGGTAGATCCCGGTTCCAACCTGATGCGGGTCAGGGGCGAGTATCGTACTTCTTACATAATTGATCCGGCCAATGGGCAGGTCCCACACCTGGAAAATCCCACCACCGATTTTCGCCGTACCAGTTTCGGCAGTCGCTACGTAACAGGCATCGGTAACTTTGATGGCCCTGAGGCCTTTCCCTTGTCAGAGCGTTGTATTCTTTCTGAGGGCAGAGCCGGCCCGGCCATGCAAAGTGGGCTCTACAATAACACTTATCAGTTCGTTCAAACCGATGATTACGTGATGATAGACATCGAGCAAATGCACGATGCGCGCATTATCCCTATCTATACTTCGGCCACCGAGGCCCGGGCCAATCGCAGACCGGCGGCCTTACAACAATACATGGGAGACTCGGTTGGCTGGTATGAAGATGATGCTCTGGTAGTGGAGACTGTCAATGTCAATCCGCTGCAAATGCAACAAAGCTCCACCGCTATCACCAAAAATGGCAAAGTAACTGAACGCTTCGTCCGCTATTCTGACACGGAAATTGTTTATCAGTTTACCGTGGAAGATGCGGATTTATACAGTCAGCCCTGGACAGCAGAACTCAGCTTCCATGCCATAGACGGCAAACTCTATGAGTATGCCTGCCATGAAGGTAATTACTCCATGCCAGGTTCTCTTGCCGGCGCACGCAGACTGGAAGCAGATCAACAATAAAAAAAAATAGGGACAGATTTATTTTCCCCGAATATTGGCATTGTCCTATACACAGGAGCCGCTTATGTTGTTGCATCAATACAGCGTCACTACTGCAGTAACTTTCTTTTCAATTACCGCCAGCCTTAAATCTTTGTTATTTTTGTTGTTGATGATACCTGTTTTCGTCGTGGCTCAGCCTGCGATAGATACAGATCTGATACCACGTTACTCAAGACCAACCATCGATGATCTCCCGATGATCCTTGATACAGACGAGTACGAAATTTTGGTAGAGGTGGTTGCCAGCGGTTTGGAGAATCCGTGGGGGATGGCATTCCTGCCTGATGGCGACATGCTGATCACGGAACGTGATGGTCATGTTCGTCTGCTTCGAGACGGCGTGTTGGAACCAGATCCAATTCCAGGCACACCGGAAGTGCATACAATGCAGCTATCCGGGCTTATGGATATCGCCCTGCATCCAGAGTATGAAAAAAATGGGCTGATCTATCTCACTTATAACAAGCCGCTGGGTGAGCGAGAAGAAACCATTGCCCTGGCCCGGGGTCGCTTCGACGGCAATGGCTTTCAGGACATGCGCGATATTTTCGTCTCGACACCTAACCACGCTGGCGGCTCGCGGATTGTGTTCGCGCCTGATGGTTCTCTGTTCATGACTGTTGGTGGCGCTTACACCGTGGGCCGCACTGCGGAGCGGGCCCAAGACGGTAGCTGGCATTCCGGTAAGGTATTACATTTATTAGATGATGGCAGTCCATTTCCTGGCAATCCTTTTTCCGGGCAAGCCGGTTATCACGCCGAGGTTTACTCTATGGGTCACCGTAATCAACACGGTCTGGCCTTTTACCCATTGACCGGTGAATTATGGGCTCATGAACATGCTCCCCAGGGTGGAGACGAACTGAATATTATCAAGCCAGGTGCAAATTATGGCTGGCCGATAGTTTCCTATTCACGGCGTTACGACGGACCCAGAATCACACAACAACCATGGCAGGAAGAATTTGAACAACCCGTTGTACTCTGGTTGCCATCAATCGCTCCATCCGGTTTAATGTTTTACACTGGCGAGAAATTTCCAGCATGGAAAAATCATGCCTTTGTCGGTTCCATGCGAGTAGGTCGAATTTTGAGAACCGGCCACCTGGAAAGAATCGTCCTGAATGAAAACGGTGAAGAAACTGCCAGGGAATGGATTCTGGAAGAACTGGGTGAGCGCATACGCGATGTCAAACAAGGGCCGGATGAACTTATTTATGTGCTTACTGAAACAGCCGATGGTATGCTGCTGCGACTGTCGCCGGTTGCGCCTGTCGAAGAATGAGAAACAATAATAGACGAATCTCAAATTCAATGCCCGCGTATGCTACGATAATTTACTGCTAGCTTCCTAACAGCCATTATTATGCCAGTAATGCCAATAAAAATTGAAAAACGATTCATCACAAATTGAATTTACAAATCGATCAGCGAAGATCAAACTATTCGAAGGTGCCCTATGCCCCAAATTAAATCCCTTTCTCTAACAACCATCTTTGGCACAGCTGTTGGAATGCTGATTCCAATTCTGGCCTTTGCCCAGGACCATAATAACCATGATCATGATTCTCAGGACCATGGTGGTCAAATGCACAACCACGCCCACGCCAATGTGGCCGTGGATTGTACAACTCTAGCGACACCGCCATGGGCTGGACTTCCCGAGGCAGATCGCCGGCAACTTGCTGCGCTGCAGGAGGAGTATTCCGCACTGGATACACCGGAAAAGGCCAGGGCTGCCGGTTGGATGCCAGTAATTGGTGATATTCCCGGTATGGGCGTGCACTGGGTGCTCCCCGAGCGCATGGCAGATCCACTGGATATCAATAAGCCGGATAACATCATGTTTACCAGCATTGACGGTAAGGATCAGTTAGTTGGTGCGGCCTACACATTCTTCGATGTGCCGGACACCACCATGCCGGTTCCCTTTGAGAGTGATCTCGCCAAGTGGCATGACCATCCGCAGTTTGCGCCGGACGGTCAGACCCTGCACATGATCCACGTCTGGTTTGTGCCCTCGTCCAACGGACCTTTTGCCGGACTTAACTTCAACCTGCCATTTGCAACAGCGGGTATCACTCCACCAAGCTCCTGCTGGATGGCAGATGAAGCAGATTCCGAGCGAATTCAGATCGTTTCATTCGCCCTGGTGCCGCCACGGATGTTCGGTACCGACTCACCACAAGCAGCTGCCCCACCCAGGCCTGATCGTACTGAGATGATTGCCGCCCTCGATGCTGCAGCCATCGCTGACGATCGCGAAGCTTGGATGGCAACTGCCGATGCGTTTATTGCTGACCTGACTGAATTCGAGCAGGAAACGGTAGCGGGCATGCTGGGCATATTGAATCTTAACCAGATGTCTTCTGCTGAAAGAGATGCAGCCGGAATTGCGCAGCCAGGTAGAGGCAATTAATTTGCATACAGGGCCAGAGTAAAAATACTCGGCACTGCTCTCTCCAGGTATGGGGGGGGGTGGGAGTGAAAATGGAAGAGACAGGCCAAAATTTAAATAGGCTCGCTCGTACCGATTTGCAGCGAAAGAGCGCATGTGTGTGTTAGCAGCAATCGGTATAGTTTTTTTTGGAACTTGGCATATTCTAGCGGGCCCAGGCAGGACGAATACCATCTAAGGCCTATCGGTGCTAGCACATTTACCGATTTTCGTTTTGGCAGCGTATTTTGCCCAAAGCAAATATAGCCGGCTTATACCAAATCTTTTGGTAGCTCTTGCGTGGGCTGGCATATACATCACTGGTATTTTACAGCTAGGATTAATCCCGCTCGCCGTAAGTTGAATAATTCTTTTGCCCTTTGTCCTGTATGCTACTTTAGGAAACTCAGGATTCATTATTACCATAGTGACAACGCTCTTAGTCGTGCCCAGCGTATTGCTTCTAGGAATATTTTTCCCACCTGAATCTGAAGTTTTTATGCCGACTGGTTACGGATTTACTGCCCTCTTTTTTGTGGTGCTGTATGCGTTTATCGGTCTTATGCTCGTCGCACAGGAAACTCATGATCTAATAAGCATGACACGAGCTGCCTCGAAAGCGGAAGAATCCTTCTTAGCAGTAATGAGTCATGAAATTCGTAATCCGCTAAATGCATTGTTGGGCACGCTAAAAGAACTATCCAAATCGACTGAATTGAACCGTTCGGAAAAAGAATCAGTTGAATGCCGCCATGTCCTTTCATAATCACAAGCTCAATTATACGGATAAAGTATTGGCAGCAGCTGAAGTGATGCTGGCGGACGATCCTGACTTTGAAGGCAGAATCGATCGGGCAGATCCTGATCCCGCCAAGCATTTTCATGACTGGATTACTGGTGAGGAAGATCACATCGGCGATCCTGCCTGCGGCTTCTGGCATATGGAACGGAGTTATTGGGAAGCCCGTAACGATCCGGATGTATTGCTGGTGCACTATGCTGATCTCAAGAAAGACCTGACTGGAGAGATGCGCAGGATCGCGGATTTCCTCGAGATTGAAGTCGCTGAAAATCTCTGGCCTGAACTGGTCCAGGCAGCCGGCTTCGATTCCATGAAGGAAAAGACCGACGAGCTGTTGCCTACCGCAGGCGATTTATGGGAGGGAGGTGGAAACACATTTTTGCACAAAGGCACTAATGGGCGCTGGCGTGAAACTGTTAACAGTGAAGACCTTCAAGCCTATGAGCGCAAGGTCAAGCAAGAATTCTCACCTGAACTGGCGCAGTGGATTGAGTTTGGTCGTCTGGAATAAGCTTGGATCAGAGTAAAAATAAGTACTATATTATTTCTCAGGCCCTTTTGCTTTTCTTTTTCCTATACTGGATGTAGCTCCTAATTAGCAATCAAACCTCAGTTATCTCGTTCAATACGCCGGTATTTTCCATCGATGAACCCAGCGAAGAAATGCTCCAGCATGGGATGCTTTACCGGATCATTGGAATCATCGAGTTCTAAATGTCTTTCAGCGACATAAGTTGAATGATCGCTACCGTGAACTAACACATGATACCAGGGCTTGTTTTTTGGCGGACGGGATTTAGCCACCATGTCATACCATTCATCAGAGGCCTGAAAGCGGCTATCGACATCGACGATGACACCACGATAGCCAAAGCGCAGATGACTAACTACATCTCCAACAGAAAATTTTACCCGCGCAATGTTGACTACATCTCCCATGCTAATCCGGCAATGGCATACCTCTTTCCTGTAACACTTCCGCAAAAGTCCGTGACGCATTTACCCCGGGAGGAAAACCCGCATACATCGTTACTTGCGCGATCAACTCCGAGATCTCTTCCGTGGTTAAGCCATTATCCAGGCCACGATTCAGGTGCACACGTAATTGATCGGTTTGATAGTTCGCCAGAGTCACCGCAATGGTAGCGAGACTGCGATCCCGTTCCGATAACTGTTCCCGCGTCCAGGTTTCTCCGTAGAGCATGCCGGTGATTAATTCATCGAGATAAGGTGCGCCGGGAAAACGACTATCGTCCATTGGCAAACCTCTCGCCTCGAACACCTCGGCAGCAACTCGCGAGGCATTCACCCCAGTCGGAAACCCGGAATAAAAAGTCACGTGGGTAATTATTTCACTTATCTCTTCCTGGGTAACGCCGTTATCCAACGCCCTGCCCATATGATACCGAATTTCACTGGAAGCATAGAGTGCAGTTCCCACAGCCACCGTAATCATGCTGCGATCGCGCTGGGAAAGTTCTTCCCGCGTCCAGGTTTCCGCGTAGAGCACCTGGTTCAGTAAATCCCTGAGGTATGGGGCCTGAGGGTAAGCACCGGGAAATTCCAATTCCGGATTATCCGGGGGCTGTCGGGACGAAGCACCCGGTGGAATTGCTGGCAATCCGCGCTCTTCGAATACCTGCGCCGCTACTCGTGCTGCGTTGACACCAGTTGGGAATCCGGAATACCAGAGAGTATGAGCAATGATCTCCACCAGTTCTGCCTGGGTAATGCCGTTATCCAGCGCGCGCCCCATATGCAGGCGCAGCTCGTTAGTCGCATAAGTAGCCTGATTCACCGCGACGGTGATCATACTGCGATCTCGAGCTGATAATTGCGGGCGCTCCCAGATATCCCCATACACATAGGTATTACGTATGTGACCTAGATAGGGAGCCGCATCATAGGCGCCAGGTGGTGGCGCTGGTTGTTGTGCGGCTACTGAGGCGCAGATTAACAGCAAACCCCCTGCGCACAGTAATCGTAGTCCATTTTGTAGCTGGGAAAGAAATTGCGAAATAAGCATGATCTGCCCTCCCTTCGATGTTGTTCTGTTATTGTATTTAATTTATCAGAGAGTGACGCATTAAGTGTCAAAGGGCCAGCATAAAAATACAGTATCGCATTTTAGTGCTGACCCTCATTTTAGACTGCTTATCATTTAAGCTGAATAGCCTCCATCGACCGGCAGTGACTGCCCGGTAATATAACCAGCATTTTCCGAAGCAAGAAACACCACGGTATCAAATAGCTCTGCTGGTGCTCCTGCTCTGGCCAAAGGCACCTGCTGCATCCACTGATCCAGGATGCCCCCCGGCGGTGAATCAATCTCTTGTGACAGGCCAATTGCAATCAAACCAACGGCAACACAGTTGGCGCGAATACCATGTTGACCCTCTTCTCGGGCGATGGCCGTGCACAGGTGCTGCACCCCTGCTTTTGGAATCGAAGAAAGACCATCGGTGCTGATGTATTTGTGAATGGCTGCGGTAGTAAGCGCAGTTATGGAACCACCTCCACCTTCCCGCAGCACAGGAACGACAGCGCGCACAACGTGATAGAAACCTTTTACATCAGTATCCAGTGTTTTGTAGAACACCTCCGGATCGGCATCCATGATCGGCAGTATGTGCAAGAATGGTCCAGTTGCAAAAACCACTGAATGAATGCGGCCGAATTCATCACGCGCCTGGGTGACAAACTCTTCAGTCTGTTTCAGGTCTAACAAGTCAACACAACCCGCCATGGCGCGTTGACCATTGGCTTCCACCATGGCAACGTTCTTATCAGCCGCTTCTTTGTTGGTCAGGTAGGTAAACGCAACATCAGTACCGCTTTTGCTTAGTAAATCGACTGTTCCACCACCAAGCCCGCCGGAACCACCAAAGACAATCGCTGCCCCTTCTGGAAATCTGTAATTACTCATTGAGAAAACCTCTTTGCTAAATTTGTTTTTATGTTTGTTAATTATTCAGATGCACTCGCTGATGAAATCAATCAGTAGCTGATTGTAGGCTGCTGCATCTTCGATGTGCGGCGCATGACCGCATCCTGCAAACTCATGTGTGCGAGCATTAGTGTTAATGTTTGTTACCGAGCGGGGAATGTCCGGATCTACCACCACGTCTTCAGTACCCACACAGGAGAGAATCGGGCAGCTCAATTCGGCAAGTATGGCGCGCTGATCAAGAGGACCCAGTGCTGCCAGTGAATCGGCGGCAGAAGGGCAACTCTCCATAAATATCTGCCAGATCCAATGCAGGGTATTGTCACCAAGGGGCTTGGCCGCAATGCCCTGGGTTAATCCCCAGAGGAATTCAGCGCGGTTGGCTTCCATTGCTGCCATGGTTTCAGCCAGAGCGGCTTTTTCACCACCATAAGGATAGTCGGATTTTTGTAAATAAGCCGGCGTTGCGCCACAGGTGTTCACAACACCGGCACAGCGTGCACCAAGTTCCGAGGCAGCCTGTATAACCACCGCACCACCAAGTGACCAGCCATTAAGAACCACCTGCGCAAGGTTTAAATGATCCACCAATGCAATGACATCACCGGCAATTGCTTCGATTGAAAAATCGGAGAAATCTTTATCGGACAAGCCGCAGCCCCGATGGTCGATTAAAACAACTCGGTGACCTGCTGCACGAATCGCATTCAGATTGAAATCCCAAGTGCGCACACTCATGCCCCAACCATGCACCAGCACCACGGCGCTGACACCCGAACCATAATCTTCAAAATAAATACGCTTGCCCGCATCCCGTTCCAGATACGCCATGATTAACTCCTGTTACTGAGCAATTTAATTATTGCCTGCTCATAGTGAGAAAAAACTTCGTCCAGGTCCAGTGCTTCGGCGTCAACCAGCCACTGATAAACCGTCCCGAAAATGAATGAACAGAACTGCACAGCGTACTGCTCCGGGTTGATTGTTGAATCTATTTCACCGTTCGCAATGCCCTCGCGAATCCAGCGTGTGGCATCTTTGCGATAACTGTTGTGATTGGCGGCCAATCGCGCGCGAATCTCGGAGGCGTGACCGAGGGATTCATACCAGAGGATATACATGGCGCGCATATAGGCAGGCTCGCTGCTGATAAAGTCTTTTAGTGCTGCAATAGCAGCCTGCAATGCAGCCAGGCCGGTTTTGTTTTCCGTGTATTGCTGCAGAAAATTCTTCCAGTCCGAATCGAAATGCAGAAAAAGCTCGCGCAGAAATACTTCCTTCGAGCCAAACCGGGAATTAGCCAGGCCGCGACTGTAGCCGGCAAGTTCACCTATGGCTTTCAGCGTAGTGCCCTGGGTACCATGCTGACTGATCAGCTCAATGGCAGCATCGAACATGCGCTGATCAGAGAGAGCCGTGCGTTCTGCCTGGGTCATGCGTTCGCTGGCGGTTTGTGCAAATTGTGCCTGCTGATTTGTCATTGAATCGACATCTTCCTTCTTATTAGTATTGATTTCATTTGCATGCGGGATTTGCTTCTACCAGTCACCCGTGGCGGCATGCTGCGCTTCCACTAGCAGTGCCGGCACATCGTATTCAAGGCCGCGACTATAGGCGGCATCTACTTTGCCCTGTTGTTGCAATATCCAGGCGCCTTCGACAATAGCGGCCAGTCGCCAGAAGGCAAAGCACAGGTAAAAATCCAGATGATCTAGTGCCAGGCTGGTGCGCTCGGACCAGCGCTGTGCCAGTATTTTCCTGGATACAATTCCTGGATTACGAGTGACGGCCTGCACATGTTGAAAGGCGGGCGGATCGATAGTGCGAGAACCCCAAAACATCAAGAACAAACTGAGGTCTGCCAAGGGATCGCCCAGTGTGGACAATTCCCAGTCGATTACAGCTGCCAGCTCGGGTACCGAAGCACGACATAAGGTGTTATCGAGATGATAGTCACCATGAATAATTGCTGCAGACGATTTTGAGGGAAGATTCACCCGCAACCAGTCCGCCAGCTCATCCAATAGAGGCAAATCGCGTACTGACTGCTGCTTGCGAATTTGTTGCCAACGATCGATGTTGCGCACTAAAAAATCGTCAGCATTGCCCAAGTCAGCAAGACCAACTGCTGCCGGGTCAATACTGTGAAGCGTCGCCAACTCATCAACTAATTGCTGTCCAAGTTTATTAAGACTTTCGACAGGATCGCTGTAATCAGTTGGCAGCGTGTCAGTAATTGCAACGCCATCGATGTGTTCCACCAGCAGGAAGGATCTGCCAATAACTTTAGTGTCTTCGCACCAGGCCAAAACCTGTGGCACTTTCAATTTCCCTCCCAGTGCTGACATTACCCTCGCCTCTCGCGCGATCCCCCTCTCGGCATTGGGGGAAATACTGGCGTCCGGTGGCATCCTCAAAACCAGGTCACCCTCATCGCTGCCGATTAACAAGGTGAGATTGGCGTTGCCACCGCCAAGTGCTTTAAGGACTGCAACGCCGGATCGCCCAAGTGAATTCTCTATCCACTTCGCCAGCTGCTGTTGATCGATTCGGCCGACTTCCATGAATTAACCCGGCAAACCAAAGGTACTCATCAAACCACCATCCACTGGAATAAAGGCACCGGTCATGTAGGTTGCGCTGGCAACGGAATGAACCACGTCGGCGATTTCCATTGCCGTGCCCAGACGACCGAGTGGGATCATGGCGCGCATGGAGTCCATGGCTTTTTCTGAAAGTCCACTGGTCATATCAGTAAGAACCAAGCCCGGGATAACCAGGTTGACCCGAATGTCCCGACTGGCGAATTCGATGGCCAGGGCTCGGGTAAGCCCGGCCAGCCCTGCCTTGGAACTGGCGTAAGCGGCATCACCGGGAAATCCTCGAAAACCAACAACCGCTCCGATGTTAATGATGCTCGCTCCCCGCTCAAGGTGCGATTCGGTAGCGCGTATAACTTGTAACGCACCGGTTAAATTGGTTTGTAAAACCGCTTCCCAGTCCTCGAGGTCTAGCCGTGACGCTTTGCCGCCGCGATGTAGACCAGCATTATTAACAACAATGTCGATTCGGCCCCATTGGCTGATGATCTGCTCAATGGCAGCAGTCAGTTGAGCTTCATCGCTGACATCAGCTATCAAGTTCAATTGCTTTTCGTTGTTACTTTTATTGGGACTGCGGGCAAGCACAGCGACCCGGTTGCCGCCGGCCAGGGCTTTTTCGACGATAGCGCGACCGATGCCGCGAGAGCCGCCAGTAACTAGCCATACTTTTGCAGAATTTGACAATCGGGGCTCCGAACAAACGCTTGCTTGTGTCTAGCAAGTATAATTCTGTAGACTTCCAAGTCAACGACTCACCCGGCATGATGAGTCTGCATACTCATCTGAACTGACCAAACTTGCGTGACGGCATTTGAAGAGCGCGATTACAAATAGGAATTTACCGTGAGCTGGAGTTTTGAAACCGATCCCGCATTCCAAAGCCAACTGGATTGGATTACCGACTTCACCCGGGAAGAAATCGAACCTTTAGACCTGGTGTTTCGAGCACCGGGCGATCCCTGGGATCCAGCGTCGCCGGCGGCAAAGGCGATGGAACCGCTGCGAGAAAAAGTCAGACAACGTGAACTTTGGGCCTGTCATCTGAGCCCGGAACTGGGTGGCAGTGGTTATGGCCAGGTCAAGCTGGGATTAATGAATGAAATCCTGGGTCGCAGCCGCTTCGGGCCCAGTGTCTTCGGCTGCCAGGCACCGGATTCTGGCAACGCGGAAATTCTTGCCCACTTCGGTACCGACGAACAAAAACAGAAATACCTGCAGCCATTACTCGATGCCAAGATCGCTTCCTGTTACTCCATGACCGAACCGCAGGCGGGTTCCGATCCCGGCGAATTCTCCTGCATGGCCCAACAAGAAGGCAGTGAGTGGGTAATAAATGGTGAAAAATGGTTCGCCTCTCACGCGCGCTTTGCTGAATTTCTGATCGTCATGGTGGTAACCGACAAATCCGTGCCAATTCATCAGGGTGCATCCATGTTGCTGGTTGAAAAAGACACACCAGGAATGGAGATCATTCGTAACTCCGCTGTAGGGCCTCACGCCGAACAGGGCGATGGTGTGCATGCCTACATAAAATTTGAGAATTGTCGGGTACCGCTGGAAAACATGCTGGGTAAACCGGGGCAGGGTTTTATTGTTGCCCAGACAAGACTCGGCGGCGGTCGCGTGCATCACGCGATGCGGACGGTAGGTGTACTCAACAAGGCGCTGGACATGATGTGCGAACGGGCACTGAGTCGTGTGACCAAGGGCGAAGTGTTGGCGGATAAGCAATTTACCCAGGAGAAGATTGCTGACAGCTATACCCAGGTTCTGCAGTACCGACTGCATGTACTTTATACCGCCTGGTTGATCGACAAATACAAGGAATACAATCGAGAGGTACGCAAGGAAATTGCCGCTATCAAAGCAGCCACTCCGGGTATATTAAAAGATATTGTCTACCGGGCCATGCACCTGCATGGCAGTCTTGGCATGTCGGATGAGACCCCCCTGGTCACTATGTGGGCAAACATTCCGGAACTTGGTGTGGTAGATGGGCCGTCAGAAGTGCATAAACTCACGGTAGCGAAAACAGTCCTGCGAGAATATGCAGCCGCACCGGGAGTATTTCCGACTTATCACACACCGACTCAGAGAGAAGCCGCGCTGGCGAAATACGGGCATTACCTGAATGAGGAGTGATCAAAATCAGCTTGAGTGTGATTTTATGAGAAAGTTTAAAAGCGAGCCCTGTTATATTCCTTGAGAATCAAATCCTTTTATTCACTAATAACAATGAACAACAGTACACCGAGGTAAATCACTATGGATCAACAGCAAAAACCTGATTTTGACGTCATCAGTGTTGGTGCCGGTTTTGCCGGTCTGGCTTTGATTCACCATTTGCGCGAGGCTGGCCTCAGTATTCGGGTTTTTGATCGTGCATCGGATATTGGTGGTACCTGGACCTGGAATCGCTATCCCGGCGCCATGACCGACAGCGAAAGTTATTACTACTGCCTGATGTTCTCCAAAGAGTTATTGCAGGAGTGGTCGTGGACTCAGCGCTATCCGGATTGGAAAGAAACGCTCGCCTACATGCACTTTGTCGCCGACCGCTGTGACATGTGGCCACACATTCAGCTCAATACAGAAATCGTGGCGGCGGATTATCAAAAAGAAAAAGCAAACTGGAAAGTCACCACCGCCGGTGGCGAATCATTCACCTGCAAATACTTTATTAGCAGCATGGGTATGATTTCCCATCCTGTTATTCCTGACATCAAGGGCAAGGACAGCTTCAAAGGGCCGATTTTTCACTCCGCGCGTTGGCCTGAGGATCTTGACTACAAAGGCAAGCGAGTCGGTATTATCGGAGCCGGTGCCACTACGGTGCAGTTAGTACCGGCCATCGCCGCAGATGCTGCCGAAGTTACGGTATTCCACCGCACGCCCAATTACATCCTGCCAGCGATGCAGAAACCGATGACGCCGGAATGGGAAAAAGAAATCAAAGATAATTACGATGAGATTGTAGCCATGTGCCGCAATCATGGCTTCGGCATGGCCTTCGGTACTGCCAATGGTCGCATGGCAATGGAAACTTCAGCGGAAGAGCGGGAGCGCATATTCGAAGAAAACTGGACCGGCAGTTTCCGTTGGGTATTTGAAACCTTTGACGATCTTCTGGGTTCGCCAGAAGCTAATCGCTGGGCTTCGGAATTTATTATTCGCAAGATGCGCGAGCGCATTAATGAACCGGAAATCGCTGATATTCTGGTGCCGAAGGCAGATGATTACCCTTTGTTCGCCAAACGCCCACCATTGGATCATGACTACCTCGAAGCCTTCAATCGGGATAATGTTCATGTCGTTGACATCAAAATTCGCGAACCGCTAGCAGAGATCACCGAGACCGGCATTCGCACGACAAAGGATCATTACGAGTTTGACATCATCGTACTGGCCACTGGTTTTCAGGCCTACACCGGTGCATTGGAAGCCTTTCCTATTCGCGGCGAGTCCGGTATCAGCCTGAAAGAAAAATGGAAAGATGAGTCCCAATCCATTATGGGTGTCTGCATCGCCGACTACCCCAATCTGTTTACCATTACTGGTCCGCAAGCACCGTTTGCCAATCTACCCACATCAATTGGTCAGAACGCAGTCTGGATCGCCAACTGCATTAAGAAGATGGAGACAGAGGGTTACGATGTCTTTAAGCCGCGTAAAGAGGCAGAAGAACAGTGGTCAGCCACTGTGGCGGATATTCATGTACAAACCCTGATGAACAGTGGCGACGAGGTGAATTCCTGGATGATGGGGGCCAATCTCGGTGACAAGAAGCCGCGGGTGTTAATCTACTTCGGCGGTGCCAACAACTATTACGACGCACTGGATCAATCTGCAGAGCAGGGATACCCGGAATTGGAATTTGAAAAGCTCAGCGCCCCAAATTTGGACAGTGGGATCGCAGAAAATAATGCCAAACCACATATATAGAAACAAGACTTTGCATACCAGTATGCTATTAAAGTTATTTGCAATTGCGAGTGCATTTTTATTCGGAATTCTGACTGTGATACCTGGCGCCTATAGCCATGAAGCAAACTTGACGCGCTTTGGACCTGAAAGTTATGAACTCATCCAGGGAAAACCGACAACTTATTCGGCTTCATTCAGGGCGATAGAGGGTCCTGCGAAACTGGTGCTGCAAGATGAAGGCGTCACCAAAGCATGGATCAAAATTAACGGTCGTGATGTTGTAGAAGCGCAAGATTTTTCCGGTAATGGCGAAGTCATCATTGATTTAACTCTGGGCAGGGAGAATACAATTGAGGTAACCGTGCCCGGCCTGCCAGCCGGAAAACTCGGCGTACGGGTAAGCCAGGAAACCGAGGCTGATCTCGGGCTCTTGCGCCAGGGCTACTTTGGATTAAACACCACCGATATAGAACGCCAACGGGAACTCTACGAACTCATGGGCTTCATCGGCGAGATTTATCCGGCTGGTCCGGAAACCAGTACCTCCTTTGCCCAGTCCCTGGGTTTTCCAGAGGATTACCTGATCCACGTTTCCCTGCATAGTCTCCAGGATCCGCCGCAACAACCCTTCATCGATACGGTGGAATTCAGGGGAGATTCCCATCGCGAAGAGCCACCTTACGCAAAGCTTAACCACTTGGGCATGACCTATGGCACCTATTCAACCACCGACCTTGATGGGGATTATGCCTACTTTCAAGCAGAGGGTGTGGAATTTTTGTCGGCGCCTGCAACCGCACCTAATGGTGAGCGTTTCGTGTTCATGCAAGATCAGGATGGCACCTTTATAAAGTTGATTGCGACTGACGAAGGTGATGGCCCTACCCCGGGCCCCGACCTGGTGAAACTTGCCAACACCAATATGAACGTTTCTGATCTCGAGCGATCCCGTGAGTTCTATCGGCTGCTGGGATTCACCGAATCAGAACCTGCATCCCAGGCGGGCTCCGGCGAATTTGCGGCAGCTCATGGTTTCAATGGTCCAATCGCATTTGAGGGCGTGGATATCAGCCTCGGTGAAGCGACCGACGGAGCGACGATTCAGTTAAGGCAATGGAAGACACCCTATGATGATGAGCCTCCCTATCCGCCGCCGGTTAATCATCTGGGCATCGACCGTATTAATTTTTATGTGGAAGACCTGACTTCAGTGATCGAAACTATGACCGCACTCGGATTTGAACAACTCGGCCCAATTGGTGGTGGCCCTGGTTTCGGCATCGTATTCTTTTTTGATCCGGATGGAATCAAGGTGCAGCTCTCAGGCCCAACTAGCGAATAAGGTTCCTTCAAGAAGCAAAGTAATTACTGCTACAAACCCCACAATTCAATATGCAGAGCAATAAGAATGTTAAAGAGTAATTTTCAAGATAGATCTGGAGTGAATAAATGAAGCCAAGATTCGCTCCGGGATTTCTATCTCTCCTCGCCGGCTTGTTTACTTTATTTTCAAGCGAGTCTTTTGCGCAAGATGACAACGAACCACATCCAGGCGAACCCCTGTACATGGAAAATTGCGCCGCTTGTCACGACGAACCATTTTATAAAGCTCCCAGCCGTCAGTTTTTGAGTGCATTAGGTCCCAGGAATATCCTTAATGTTTTAAATGAAGGCGCGATGCGGGAACAAGCCGCGGCATTGTCTACAGCGCAGCGCAGCGCGATCGCAGAATACCTCAGTGGCATCTCACTGGCCGACGTGGTCGATCCTTTATTGCCACCTGCCTGCGACGCCGACCATGATTTCAACCCGGCATTGCCACCTGTCTCCAGGGGCTTTGGCGTGGACCTGGAGAATACCCGTTTCCAACCCGCTGACAGCGGCGGATTGACTGCCGGTAATATCCACCGCTTGGAAGTAAAATGGTCCTTTGCCTACCCTAACTCGATCCAGGCTCGATCCGAACCGGTTTATGGCGGGGGTGGTATCTATGTAGGCAGCCAGGATGGCACTGTCTGGTCATTGGATGCTGAAACGGGTTGCCTGCGCTGGATGTTTAATGCAACAGCAGAAGTGCGCACTGGCATCGCAATCACGCCATGGATAGCAGAAGACGATGAAATTGATCCGCTAATATTCTTTGGCGATGTTATTGCCAATGTGTATGCGGTAAGCGCGAGAACCGGTGAACTGCGCTGGAAAGTTCGCGCCGACGACCACCGTGATGCAACCATGACAGGCACTCCTTCTGTCTATAATGATCGTTTGTATGTTCCGGTCTCTTCCCTTGAAGTGGTCGCTGCAGGCGATGGTGACTATGAATGCTGCAGCTTTCGTGGCGCATTGTTGTCACTGGATACCGCGACTGGAGATCAACACTGGAAATCCTACACCACTGACAGTCCTCCTGAAGTAGTTGGTCAAAATCAGAAAGGGACTGACATTCTCGCGCCCTCTGGCGCACCCATCTGGTCCAGTCCAACTATCGATAGCGAGCGCAACCAGGTTTATGTGGGCACCGGTGAAAATTATTCTTCACCGGCAGACGGAAATTCAGATGCGATCATCGCCTTCGATCTCCTCACCGGTGAAAAAAAATGGGTTGCTCAACAAACCCGTAACGATGCCTGGAACACAGCCTGTTTTATCGGCTTTCCCGGAATCGATAATTCAAACTGCCCCGAAGAAGACGGCCCCGATTACGACTTTGGTTCACACCCAATCCTGGTGAAGTTGCCCAATGGCAACGACATTGTCGTGGGTGGCCAAAAATCCGGGCATGCCATGGGCATCGATCCCGATTCAGGAGAGACTCTGTGGCGAACGGCTGTCGGCCGCGGCGGCATTCAGGGTGGCGTACATTTTGGTATCGCCGCCGAAAGCAATAGTGTCTACATACCGATTAACGACCTGAATTTTCCCGGCGACGAACAACGCTACCAGTGGGAAATGCCAGCAAAACCGGGTGTTTATGCGGTGAATGCAGTCACGGGAGAATTTATCTGGTCGGCACCAGCGCCCACCGATGTTTGTGGCAATACGCCGTTCTGTACACCGGGAGTGTCACAGGCTATCACGGCAATTCCCGGCGCCGTAATTGCTGGTCATCTCGATGGACGTATTCGCGTTTATTCCCGGGAAGACGGAAGCGTCCTGTGGGAAAAAAATTTATTGGGTAGCTACCAAACTGTATCCGGCGAGGAGGCTACCGGCGGTGCTTTTTCCGGCGGTGGCGTATTGATCGCCCATGGACAGATGTTCGTAAACGCAGGTTACGGTTACAACTTTCATATTCCAGGGAATGCCCTGGTGGTGCTCGGCCTGGCGGATTAACAGGGGTAGCTTGATTATTAATTCATGGGACAGATAAAAAACAACAGCGAAAACAAATCTGTCCCTATTGCCGCGAACCACCCAGGTTTTCAAACATCTTCCAGCCTTCTGGTACCTGGATGACACCGTTAGCAATTTCATATTGAGAGTAAAGTTGCAGCAACTCCTGAAATTTTTCCGGATTCTGTTCCGCCAGATTGTTCAACTCTGCCGGATCCTTATCCAGGTCATATAAGCCCCAGGTAAAATCTCCATAAGGATCCTGCAAGCGCAGAATTTTCCAATTACCGCTGATGTAGGCATTATGGCCAAAAAGTTCAAAGCCATTACCCGACCCTTCCGGATAAATGAAATCCTGTTGATCTCGCAAATAAGGCAAGATTGATTGACCACTCATTGCATGGATCGGCCTGCCAGCAAATTCGGTGCCCGGGTGTTGGGTACCAACCAGGTCTAATATTGTTGGCGTTATATCCACGACACTGGAAAATTCAGACACAATCCTGCCCTGCGGCAATCCTTCTCCATAACTGATGATGAGAGGTACATTAATACCACCTTGAGTTACCACTGTTTTGTGATAGCGATGAGCAGCTGCACCGACATGAGCCCAACGCTCGCCATAGTAAATGTAACTGCCATCTTTACCCAGATTTTCATAACTGTTGTCAAAGGTTTCCGCAATCCATTCGGTAGCTGTAGGCACGATTGGATAAGTTGTAAAATCATTTGATTCTGGTCCATTGTCTGACAAAAACAGGAATACGGTATTGTCGTATTCATCGATTGATTTCAGATACTCCACCAGTATGCCGACATTCTGATCCAGACGGTCCACCATGGCGGCATATACCGCCATCTTTCGGGCCTGGTAACGCTTGTCTTCTGCACTCACCTGATTCCAGGGCGGAACACGCTCCAGACGCTCTGCCATTTCCGCATTGGCATCGATAAAGCCCAAGGTCTTGAGCGCATCATGTCTTTGCTGGCGGATTACATCCCAACCGACCATGTAACGCTCTTCGTATTTATCAATTAACTCCGTTGGTGCATGCAGTGGAAAATGTGGCGCACTAAATGCGAGATAGCCAAAAAAGGGTTGCCCGGAATCTTTATCCCGATCAATGTAACTTATCATTTCATCGGTATAAGCATCGCTGCTGTAAAAATCCGCTGGCAATTCCACTGCCTCTGCATTACGGAAATAATCTACAGTGGGTTGGCCACGGGCGTAGCCAGTATTATCAAAATGGCTTCCAGCTCCCTGCAGTAAAATAAAAGTGCGATCGAAGCCGCGATTACTTGGCATTGAAGCTGCACCAAGATGCCATTTACCAGTCATGTAAGTATTGAAACCAGCCTGTTGTAACAGGCTCGCTACAGTCACAACCTGATCATTCAAGAACCCTTCGTAACCAGGCTGGCCACGCTGACTCGAATCCAGGTACTCTCCCATTGTTCCATAACCATTCTTATGCTGGTCGACTCCGGTTAACAACATTGCCCTCGAAGGAGAACACATAGCGCTGGTATGGAAGCGGGTAAACAAAACTCCAGCGCTGGCGAGCTGATCAAGATGGGGAGTTTCAATTTCGCTGCCATAGGCTCCCAGGTCGGAGTATGCCAAGTCATCCGCAAGAATCAGCATGACGTTTGGCGTATCTTGTGTGACGACCATCTGAGCAGAATTTCGGGTATTCGAATTCTGCTCACCACAAGCAGACAATGAGACAAGAATAAAACTGAGTAGTAAGTAATTCGCGCGCATAGGGTGTTGATAATAAAGCGGATGGATTAAAAATGCAGCACTGTATTCTTGGCCTGTATCTTCGACCAATACACCTTTGTTGGAAGGACATTAACTGATGTAAGCTAAGCCCATTACTGACCGCAGGGGCATTGGAGACGGTATGCAAAAGCGCAAAATATTCGGGTATTCGCTGTTGGGTTTAAGCGCCATCGGTGTAGGTC
Organism: Gammaproteobacteria bacterium; assembly: GCA_028818225.1. GTDB lineage: Bacteria > Pseudomonadota > Gammaproteobacteria > Pseudomonadales > Pseudohongiellaceae > UBA9145. Next base: position 23,097 of record JAPPOG010000010.1, read on the forward strand.
TTTGGGTCACCGGACTTGGCGCTAGATTATTAATGGCTGGAATCAGCGCAGTTGCTGGCCCACCGGGAGATTTTGATCCTGCCGATGTCACCACACCCGCGCCAGACTACAGCCTGATTGAGAACTGGGCAGCCCACCCAACTATCAGCGATCCCGCTGACCTTACGCCCGAAGGGATATCGGCTCCTGCCCAGGGAACTCTGCCCATTGACGTTTTCTATGTTCATCCTACAGGCTATCTCGCTCCCATTAGTTGGATCTCACCGATGGATCCCGATTCCGGTACGGAAGAAAATGTCGAATGGGTAATGGCAAACCAGGCCAGCGCTTATAACGGTTGTTGCAACGTTTTCGCACCCCGCTATCGGCAGGCGAATATTTTTGCCTATTTTGGCAGTGAAGAAGAGCGGGATGCGATTTTGGGGTTTGCCTATGAAGATGTGAAACGAGCTTTCGAGTACTACATAGAGAATTACAACAATGGTAAACCGTTTGTCCTCGCCAGCCACAGTCAGGGCACTCATCACAGTATGCATCTGTTAAGTGAGGTCATCGATGGCAGCGATTTACACGAACGTATGGTTGCTGCTTATATTATCGGAGCAGTTAATATTCCCTTGTCCCCCGAATGGTTTGCCGGGATGGACAATATCGAACCCTGCAGCAGCGCAGTCGACCTTGGTTGCGTTATTCACTGGGACACCATACCCGAAGGTGGTCCGGCGGTCGCCAGACCAGCGCCTTCAGTTTGCACTAACCCGTTAAGCTGGCGTCTTGATGAGGAAGCGGCGAGTGTCGAGCAACATGCCGGCATTGTTATCCCGCAACATTCTTACAATTTGTTCACCACCGGCTCGGAAGATCCGGCGCAGGGCAAAATCTTTGATGCACTGGCGGCACCGCTAACGGGATTGACCGGCGCGCAATGCCGCGATGGCAGTTTGTTTGTGGAAAGACTGGAAGACCCGGCGTTTTTAGAGTCAGGATTCGCCGGCTCCTCCTATCATCTGTTCGATTATAATGTGTTCTACATGAACATCCATGAGAATGCGCGCTTACGCGCGAACACTTATCTCTCTGCACAATAGTGAAATCAATTTCATGAACCCACTTTGGCAATTAAGTGCTGTGGATCAGGCCGCCGGCATTCGCGCTGGCGATTTTTCTTCGGCATCAGTGGTTGCTTCCGTGCTCGAACGGGTTGCTGAAAAAAACCCTGAGCTTAATGCCATTGTTGATCCTTTAAACGAACAGGCAATGGCAGCCGCACATAAAGCTGATGCTGCAGTAGCGAACAAAGAATCATTAGGTTCGTTGCATGGGGTGCCAGTTACCATAAAAGTAAATGTCGACACAAATGGCAGACCAACAACCAATGGCATGGAGGTGTTCAAGAACGTCATCGCGCCAGATAACTCCCCTATTGTGCAAAATCTGCTGAACGCCGGCGCCATCATCATCGGGCGTACCAATACGCCCGAAATGAGCATGCGGTTAACCACCGATAATCCCCTCTACGGCCTGACCCGCAATCCCTGGAACCTGGCAATGTCACCCGGCGGTTCATCCGGCGGGGCCGCGGCCGCCGCCGCTGCGGGCTTTGGCGCCATTCATCACGGTAACGATATCGCCGGTTCACTGCGTTATCCCGCCACCGCCTGCGGCTTGAGCACGGTTAAGCCCGGCCTGGGCCGCGTGCCGGCTTATCTGCCTTCGGCAAAAGCCGAGCGCGGCATGTTGGCACAACTCATGTCAGTGCAGGGCGTGATTTGTCGCGAAGTAAAGGATGTCAGGTTGGCGACCGAAGTGTTAATCGGCCACGACCCCCGCGATCCCTGGCATGTGCCGATGCCTTTTAAGCAGGAAGACAGCGGTTTGCCCAAAGTTGGTTTTTGCAAGCAAGCCTATGATTACCCAATCCATAAAGACATTATTAGCAACCTGGACAGAGCAGCATCCCTGTTGGAGGCGGCTGGCTATCAAGTTAATGAAATAGCAACGCCACCTATAAGTGAAGCGGCCAAAGCCTGGTTACAAGTTACCAACTTTGAGATGAGAAAAACCCTGGAGCCGGTTTTTGCCGAACACGGCAGCGCTATCATCAACCAGATTTTCAATGACTACTACAAACTCGAAGACATGGTGGATGCCGAGGGTTATCTATTCGGTATTGCAGCGCGCACCCGCATGGTCAGGGAATGGAACCTGTTGCTGGCTGAATATCCCCTGGTGCTGACGCCTTACCTGATGCGGCCGGCCTACCCCTATGACTATGATGAGACGTTTGCTGGCGTGAAAGATATTTTTGCTGCATCTATTTATAGTTATGGCGTCAATTATATCGGGATGCCTGCTGGCTTCGTGCCGGTGGGCCTGGTGGAAGAGATGCCGTCAGGTGTGCAGTTGATAGGCCAGAAATGGCGCGAAGACCTTATTCTGGATGCCATGGAGGTCATCGAAAAGGCGACCGGTGTGATGACCCAACAATTATGGGACAGGGAACCGTAATGCCAGCTTCGCGCTAATGCCAGACTAATTCTCTGGTAGACTCCACTGCAAATGCTTACAGGAGAATAAGAATGAATAGAAAAAAATCCCTCCTTGTTTGTGCACTGTGCACTTTATCCACGGTCAGCGGATTCAGTTTTGCCCAGGCGCCTGCCAGCGATGGCACTACCGCCAGTATCAATGCGCGGGCTGACTATTTCCGCCTGGACAATGACTATGTCCCGCCCCCCGGTGAAGCGCTGCATCACTACACGGCGGGTTTTGCCAAAATTCTCTGTTCGGCTGTGTTTGTCACCGGGCTCGACCCAGTAGATGCGGCGGCTAATGTCGGCGGTTTTATATCGCCATTCGATCAACGTCACCACGTGGTGAATACCTTCGTCGATCGAGTGCGCGAAGAAGTAAGCCTGGTCCTGGCGGATGGTGTCGTACGCACTGCCCGTCGGTATGACAACCAGGGCTGCGTCTCCCATTCCCTGGGCGATAACAGCATAGAATTCACCCCGACCACAGTTGAAGCCAATCTGCCAGCAGCCCATTCCACCGACTGGCCAATGGGCGATGTCATTGAGAATGATGCCGTTCCCCCAGGCGTTGATATTGAAATGGTGCAACGTGCACTCGATACCGGATTTGGATCAGAAGAAGCGCGCACTTTAGGTTTGGTGGTTACCTACCGAGGCAAAGTGCTGGGCGAACGTTACAGTGACGAAGTAAACATCCACACGCCCCTGGAAAGCTGGTCCATGACCAAGAGTCTCACTGGTACCTTAATGGGCATATTAATCCAGCAGGGCGAGTACGAACTCTGGCAGAATGCGCCGATTCCGGAATGGCAGGAAGACCCCAATGACCCCCGCCAGGCAATTCGTATCGGTGACATCATGCGCATGTCCAGCGGCATCATGATAAATGCACCATCCGATCCAGACTTCGACACTAACACTTATCCCGATCACGTTTATCTCTACACCGGCGGAGTTAATCAATATCATTACGCGGCAACGCGACCGCAGGAATATCCTCCCAATACCATTGGCCGTTATCGCAATACCGATCCGGTGTTAACCAGCTACCTGATTCGCCTGGCAGTGGAAGGTCGCGGCGAGGACTACCACAGCTTTCCGCAACGCAACCTGTTCGACAAACTGGGTATTCGCAATGCGCTGATCGAAACTGATACCTACGGCAATTTTCTTGGCCAGGGTCTGGCCTTCATGTCGGCGCGGGACTGGGCAAGGCTTGGCAACCTGTATTTGCAGGATGGCGTATGGAATGGCGAAAGATTGTTACCGGAAGGCTACGTGGAATACGCCAGCACCACTGCCCCGGCCTGGATAACAGACGGCCGTCCAACTTACGGCGGAGCATTTTTCTGGGTGGACAATGAAGTGGGAGACGATGGCTTACCGCCCTCCTTTTCCATGCGCGGTGCCGGTGGTCAGTCCACGACCATTATTCCCAGCCACGACCTGGTTATTGTGCGCATCGGGAAATACACCGGCGCTTCCACCGGTGCTCGTGCCCTGCAGACCATGCTGCCGATGTTATTGGACGCCGTGCCGGAGACTCGATAAGAAGCCAGAAGAGAATGTCCTTACGAGTTTTAGACTCTGCAACAATTCGAAACTTGTTACCCATGAGCGAGTGCATCGACTTGATGCGCTCGGCCATGATCGCCACCTCCTCTGGTAACGTAGACTTACCGGTGCGTTCTGTTGCGTCGGTTTTGAACAAGTCTGGCTTGCTCGCGCAAATGCCTGGCGCCAGCAAGGATCTGAATCATTACGGCATTAAACTTCTCAGCATTCACGCTTCAAATCCTGGAAAAGGATTACCCGCGATTCAGGGCGTTGTTTTGTTGTTCGAATCGACAACGGGCAAACCCGTGGCGATTTTAGAAGCGGCGGAAATAACCGCCATAAGAACAGCGGCCGCTTCTGGTTTGGCAACCGGGTTACTCGCCCGGGAAACTGCCAACACCTGTGGCATTTTTGGCAATGGCGTGCAGGCTGCATCCCATATTGAGGCGATAAAGGCAGTGCGACCTATCAAAAAGTTTGTGATTTGGGGGCGCAATGCAGATAAAACTGCAAACTTTGCAGAACAGCAGCAGCAACGGGCTGATTGTGAGGTTATTGCCACCAGCGATCCTGTCGACGCTGCCCGGTGTGATGTGGTGTGTACAGTCACTGCCGCGAAAGAACCGATATTGATGGGAAGCTGGGTTAAACCCGGCGCGCATATAAATTTGGTTGGTGCGCACTCGCTGACTACCCGTGAAGCAGACTCCGAACTCGTCACTAAAGCAGCACTGTATGTGGATTCAATAGAATCAACACTGAAAGAAGGCGGTGATATTATGATCCCAATTGAAGAAGGCGCCATGACTGCGAACGCCATTCTGGGCGAAGTTGGACAATTACTGTCAGAAGACTTTGCTGGCCGCGCAAGCAGCGAGCAAATCACTGTGTACAAATCCCATGGCATCTTCATCCAGGATTTGTATGCAGCGAATTATGTATTAACTCAAGCCATCAATTCCGATGCAGGAATTTTTGTCGAGGATTTTTAGGAATCAATCATTCCTGTCAGCAAAAACATGTCATTACAGCAATCAATCCTGGAAGCGGAAAAAGTAGTACGAAAATATCTGCGCCTGACACCCGCCGAACATTCACGCTTATTAAGCCAGCAAAGTGGTGCGGAAGTTTACCTCAAGTTAGAGAACTTTCAGGTCACCGGCTCATTCAAAGCCCGTGGCGCTATTCACAAATTATCTACCCTTGGCGAGGAGGCAATAGCCGCCGGAATAATTACTGCCTCAAGCGGAAATCATGGCCTGGGTGTCGCATCCGGCGCCAGAAAACTGGGAATAAAAGCGACAGTTTACGTGCCCGAATACGCTGATCAATCCAAGGTACAGGCAATCGAACTGGAAGGTGCAGAGGTAAACTTTGTCGGCGACGATTGCGCCATTACAGAGACGGTCGCGCGTAAAGATGCGATTCAAGCTAACAAGGTTTACATCTCACCCTATAACGACCTCAACGTTATTGCCGGCCAGGGCACTATAGCTGTCGAGTTACTGCAACAATTGGAATCCATTGATGCTGTTTTTGTAGCGGTAGGTGGCGGTGGACTTATCTCCGGCATTGGCGCTTACCTGAAAGCTGTTTCACCACAAACGGAAATAATCGCCTGTTCTCCCAGCCGATCACCTGCAATGCATGAATGCATGAATGCAAAAAAGATAATTGATGTTCCCTGTTACCCTACCCTTTCCGATGCCACTGCTGGCGGAATCGAAGAAGGCGCGATCACCCTTGAGTTGTGCTTGGAGGTGGTCGATCGATCGATACTGGTGGATGAAGAGGAAATTAAAGCGGCCATGTTACTAATGATGGATCAGCATCATGTGCTGGTAGAAGGGGCCGCAGGCGTTGCAGTTGCGGCATTTCTAAAAGAACAAAAAAATTATCACGGCAAGCAAGTGGCGATACTGATTTGCGGCGGCAATATTGGCACTGAAAAACTGCGGGAGGTGCTCTCTTGAAAAAAATTAGTTTATCCGCTTGCCAACTGGCGCTGCTGCTTGTGTATTGACTTTTCTTGCCTGTAGCCGTTCATCGCAAAATCCTTTCATCTCTTTTTATAGTCAGATTTTTACCCATTACGACATGAGGCAAGGCTAACCAGCCTTGATGCAACTTTATATGCTGCACCTAAACCATGTATTTTTATACAGTAGTTCGGCAGGATTCAGGGCTATAGCGCGGGATTTCGGGGTTTCAGACAGGTCCTTCAGTGGCAATGATCAGACAAGACGCCTCCTCAGGGAGATTAATTTCCAACGATTGCGCATTCAGAACTGCCGCCATGCCGGCAGCACCTGACGGAGTGGTTATGATTCCATTAGCAGCGAGAAATGAGACTGCGTCCTCTGCTTCAGAGTCGCTGAGCAGGACGAACTTATCCGCCAGCTGATAGAGCAGGTTGAAGGCAAGAAGTGATGCTTCCTTGCAATCCAGTCTTCCCATATTTGATGCCGGTCCTTCAACGATTGTTAACTCCTCATGTTTGACACTCTCGAACAAACAAGGCGCAGCACTCGGCTCTACAACAATAATCTGAGGCTGCGTACCCCAGGACTTACGAATGCTATAGGCCATGGCAGCGGCAAGACCTCCAACCCCTGCCTGCAGAAACACATGAGTTGGCCAACTGTTGCTTACGAGAAAACTCTGTCGCAACTCCTCTGCGATTACTGTGTAACCCTCCATGACCAGTTTCGGAATTTCGGTATAGCCTACCCAGGAGCTATCAGATAACAACACAGTGCCCTCATCACTCGTTTCACAATATTCCCTGGCCGCTTTCATACTGTCTTCGTATGTTTTGCCCGCCCGCACAACTTTAGCGTTTATTGCTTCAAGTTTTTTCGCAAAAGATTGAGGCACTGTTTCTGAAAGATAAACCAGACTCATTGCATTGACGAGTTGAGCACCCTTTGCCACTGCCATGCCATGGTTACCCGCACTGGCACAGGCAAAAGTGAATCGCTTAGTCCACTGACGCAACTCACCTGCGAATAAATTTATTGGATTAAGAGCAGAATCATTTTCTTGGCGCCATCGATCCTGAAGAATAGCAATAATTGCATAGATACCACCCAGCGCTTTAAAAGCACCAAGGTTGAATCTGTTTGTCTCATCTTTTATGAGTAGACTAATCCCATCTTTTGTAAAAGTTTCGGTTAAAGGAGTAGGCGCATAGGCTGGACATTGCCTGAGCAATTGCAGAGACCTTTGAGTGTTTAACATAGGGGATATTGACATAGATTCAAGAATAAACAGGCCAGAGTAACAATACAGTAAGCATGTTATCTCCTCTAATAATCGCTATCCAAAAAATGCTTGGAATTTTCTCGCTTAATCCCTGTTAACCAGGATTCCCGCAACCTCATCTAAGACAATATCCGCGTATTTTGGTATTTGATGTGCGGCGAAAAAAATAAATCCTGGAACGCAACTATCGTTCTTGCGCAGGGTCTGGCAATGCTAAGCGAAAGTTATGAAACAGTGTGTAAGCGATTTACTAGTTCATTATTAGACTAGTTACCGAATACCCAATTCTCGGTATAAACCAACTCGGCCGCACTGGTCTCATTTATACCAAACACTCGAACATCTGCATCGTTAATTACTTCGAAATTTGTGGCCGGGAAATTCACTCCAAAACCCGGCGTCAACCCGACTGCTTGCTCTCTAACTTCTTCCACATCCAGACGTCGTATACTGGGTGTAAAGACTTGCTCAAGATTGCCATTCAAAAACACCAGAATTTCAGGAACATCAGTGTTGGCGTAATCGAGAGACCAACCACTCAGATTAATCATTGAATCGTTTTGAGCCATGTCGGCTCGAACATAACCCTCAATATCATCGCTACTTAAAGGAATTCTCTGTCCGTTTGGAAAAACCAGGAACTCAGCGCCGTTGTCATCCCGGATAAGTGAGTACTGTAATTGAGCACCTCTACTCAAGCGCTGCAGTCTGATTACTCCATTCGTGTCTTCAAGAAAAAACACATCGATTTCATTGCGCCCGCCGATGAAAGCCTCTTCCGGCACCAGTGCCGCAAACCTTTGTGATTGTTCAAATTGGGAACCAAGCCCAACTATGGTTCTAATTACTCCATTGATAGCAACCGCTATATGTCCATAGTTAACACCCGATACTTGTCCCGTTATTTCCCCTTTGATATCAGTCAACAGGAAACTACTTCCCAAATCCACGTTATTAAAAAAAGCCTCCCCTTCCAGGGCCACCCGGGTATCCAGCTCCAGAATTTCAAATTCTGCAACTGCGCGTCCTGCTAACGCTGCATATTCCTGCGTTATGTAGAGTTCAGGCCAATCACCTGAACGCAGAGTGTTGAGCTTTCTCAGAACGCTTTCATTGCGCAGATTTGATTGGGCCTGGGTCTCAAACAATCGGGTAGTACCAGCGAGAATTGACTTATTGGCGCGCTCGTCCAGAGTTAAATCGATTGCAGATTGCCCATCCATTGCCCAATTAATATCGAGATCAAGAGCATCAGCAATTGTTGGCAAGATATCGATAGTTTCCACATTACGATCACTGGTAATGCCCTGGTCTTGATATGGCAGCTTAACGAGTAAAGGTATCCACATAATATCTGCAAGATTCTGTTCGCTTACTCTTCTGGAAAATGTATCTGGTAAGAATGCCGCACCGTGGTCAGACGTAATCACGATTAAAGATCGCTCGAAGAGTTCAGCATCTTGCAGATGATCAAACAGATCTCCCAATAAACTATCCACATAGCCGGCCTGCAAGGCATGTCGACGGTAATTATTATCAATCAGCACCTGATCATCACCCCAACCTGGATAGGTGCCGAAGTCGCTCTCGATTCGCACCTCTCCTGCTCGCGCATCCGGCGTAAAAGAATAGGCTTTCCCGCTGGGCAGGAATTGCCAGGGTTTGTGGGGCAGCATGGCATGCAGGTAATACAGGTTAGGTATGTCACTGCTTTCAATCGAAGCGACGAAATCCCTAAACAAGCTTACCGGTTCATCAAGCTCATGGGTAAAGTCTTCAAAAGCCTGGTACTGACGAGCGGATAACTTTACTGACCTGAATGAATTCCACGATTGATCGATGGCTGGCAAGTTAGCCGCCAGATCAACAGGTAACGCTACGTGACCATAGATCACAGATATATCAGCCATCAGACTACGGATCCTGCTAGCGGTCGATGGAACTTCCTGATCTTCAGGAAAAGGATTTAGCCGCGTGCCGTTCTCGACAATGTTTAACTGATGAGAATTGGCCAATAAGGTGAACAGGTTGTTGGGATAATCTGCCAGGGTCGGTAATCGCTCGTCATCCAGGATGGGTAGCTCACCACTCAATATTGATGGAATGGAAACCAGGGTTGAATCGCTTACAGTAGTTGTATTTCGAAACCAATAAGATCGTTCAGCCAACCAGGCAAGATTGGGAAAACGAACTGCATCGATTTCCATTTGTTCATCTACCAGGGTCGCCAGTGGAAATTCGTCCAGAATTACCATGATTACCGGTGGAGCGTCGGATATCGGAACAGCTTCAACTTCTTCGTTAACTGATTGATCAGATCCCGGAAACGTGACTCGAGCAATTTGGGGACTTAATAAAAACAGTATTGGAAAAACAATGACCAATGGCGCAACGATGTTTAATACCGAATGCACTGCACTCCATCGCTTGTATCCATAGGCTGCATAAACACCAACAGCAAGTGACAAAACCACTAACAAGAAACCCGGAACAAAGCTAAACGCTTTAAGAATCTGACTGACAAATAGCGCTGTAAACAGAGTAACAAATCCGTATTTAAGGTTTTCCTGAAAATTTTTCCCATAACCGCCCGCAGCCATGACAATAAGCAGACATAGCAAAGGAGTAACGAGACTCAGAATTAATACCAGCAGAAAGAGATCGATGGGCTCAGAGCCGCGAGCAACAAAAAATTCGGGATAGTTGGCAAGCAGGCTATAGAGCGGTTGAGCAAGAGCAAAGCCGCATAGCGCAATCAGATGTAATGCAAATTTCTTCAATGAAACGGATGCAACGCGAGAATTAGTTACTGTATCGGTGCAATTTACAATAAACCGAGGTCTATTGCCTTTATATTAAGCAATTTGATGGCAGCTGGCTCAGCAGGCGAGCGGATTAAAGAACAGCTTTATTCGAGTAATTAGTTCAGGTTGCGCATTATGGGCCAGGGCTAAAGCGCATTAGTGTCTTTCTGGCCTTTGTTGGTGCTGGAATCTGATAGTTTCCCATTGAATTTTCGTTCCTCGCCAACTATTGTTGGCGCCACCACTATTAGCTATTCAAGAGTTTTGTCGTGACACCGCCAACAACTATAAGAATCAACCCAATAATTCTTGCCCTTGTTAGTCTGATTTCGACTGTTGCTTTAAGTCAGGACGATGCTCCGCTGCTTACCCCTGAAAGGGTATTCAGTTCTGGCGAATTTACCCTTGACAGTTTCGGTCCTGCCCGCTGGCTTGAAGACGGCACGGGATATACGGTTCTGGAACCATCAGAAGATCAGAATAATAGCCAGGACATCGTGTTTTACGATCCCGCCTCAGGGAATCGCGAAATTATGGTGGCGGCCAGTCGCCTTATACCTGACGGCGCAACATCACCTTTGACAATTGATGATTACAGCTGGTCTTCCAACGGCAGCAAACTTCTGGTTTATACAAACTCCCAACGGGTATGGCGCACAAACTCCCGGGGTGATTATTGGGTTCTCGATTTAAACAATGACGAACTCAATCAGATTGGCGAAGGATTTCCTGAATCGTCTCTCATGTTTGCCTCTTTTTCTCCGGACGATTCCCGCATCGCCTATGTGCAGTTCAACAATATTTATGTCGAAGATCTCGTTTCTGGAGAAATTGACCAGCTGACAACAAACGGTAGTGCGACACTGATCAACGGCACTTTTGATTGGGTGTATGAAGAAGAGTTTGGCCTGCAAAAAGGCTTTCGCTGGAGTCCAGATGGACAAAAGATCGCCTACTGGCAACTGGATTCATCCGGCGTGGAGTTTTTCACCTTAGTCAATAATACCGATACCCTTTATCCAACACTGAGTCAGTTTCCTTATCCAAAAGTAGGCGAAACAAATTCTTCTGCCCGAGTCGGCGTCATTAATGCCAATGGTGGCGACACGACCTGGGTGCAGTTAGAAGGCGACCCGCGCATGCACTACCCGGTTTATCTGGAGTGGGCGGCGAACTCCGGTGAACTGGTAATTCAGCAACTGAATCGACGCCAGAATACTAATAATCTTGTTTTGGCTACTGCCAATACCGGTGAAATAAATACGATACTGATTGAAACCGATGAGGCCTGGCTCGATCCCGTTACCGATTTCCAGTGGTTCGACGAAGGCGCTTCATTTTTGTGGGTAAGCGAAAGAAATGGCTGGCGGCAAATTTTCCGCATCAGCCGCGATGGTCGCCAGGAAACTCTGCTAACGCCAGGCAACTATGACGCGATAGCGATTCAACAAGTAGACAGTGAAGGCGGCTATGTCTACTTTATTGCTTCTCCAGATGATCCCCAACGTCGCTACCTCTTTCGTGTTGACCTGGAAGGCAATGGCAACCTCGAACGATTAACACCGCAGGAGCAATCCGGGGATCATCGCTACCAGATAGCTGCGGATTCACGCTTTGCCATTCACTGGTATTCCCATCGCAATATGCCAACGGTAATCGATCTGGTGAGTTTACCCGATCACTCGCGACAGCAATTGTTTACTGACAATAACAGCGTCCAATCTACATTCGAAAGCCTCAGCAAAGGAAACACCGAGTTTTTTCAGGTTACAACGGAAACAGGCGTCACCATGGAAGGCATGTTTCGTTTCCCGCCAGACTTTGATGCTTCTATGAAATATCCGGTAATCTTTTTTGTTTATGGAGAACCTGCCGGCCAGACGGGGCGAGATCGCTGGGAGGCGCGAGATCTCTGGCACATTATGATGAGCCAGAAAGGCTACATCATCGCCACCATGGACAATCGCGGCCAGCCGGCTCCGAAAGGGAGAAACTGGCGCAAGTCTGTTTATCGCCAACTTGGCACGATCAATATGGAGGATCAAATGCTGGGCGCCAAAGCCCTATTTGAAGAAAGATCTTACCTGGATGCGGAACGCGTGGGTGTCTGGGGTCATTCTGGCGGCGGTACTTCCACCTTACATTTGATGTTTCGTTATCCCGAGATGTATCACGTCGGTGTATCCCAGGCGCCAGTGCCAGATATCACACTTTATGACACTATCTACCAGGAACGTTATTCCGGATTACTGCCAGAGGATGCCTTGCGATATGAAGCAGCCAAGGCAATTAATTTTGCCGAAGGCCTGGAAGGTGATTTACTCCTGGTGCATGGCACTGGCGATGACAACGTGCACTACCAGGGTTCGGAAAGACTAATCAACGAGTTAGTCACGCTGGGTAAGCAGTTCGACCTGATGATTTATCCTAACCGGGATCATGGCATTCGCGGCAGCACTGACGGCACCACCGCTCATCTCGGAAACTTACGCACTAATTATTTCCTTGAGCACCTTCCTGCTGGTCCTCGCTAAATAATCAAACAGATTGATCAATGAGCTGGAGCCCGAGAGAACTGTTGCACAATTCAATTATTGGGCTACGGAATGAAATACATTAAAGTGTATTTACCCTTAGCCTGTTAGCATTGCATAGAGCTTACTTACCCTTTGGCCAGTCTATGGACAAATACAAGAATGTCATCGTAGTTGTCTTGGTATTGATAATTGTTGGACTGCTAGGCAATGCAGCAATTAATTATTCCGGGAACGGCAACGATTCCGCGCAAGTCGCTGACGCAAGCGTACCCAGTGCCAGTAGTTTAAATATCGGGGATTGCTTTAATTACAATACTATGACAAACGCTGAAGGAGTCAGCGCAATTTCAGGAATTACAGCAATGGCATGCTCAGCTCCCCACGATAATGAAATTTTTTCCGTCTCTATAGTAGATGAGGAAGTATTTCCAGGCTCAGATACGCTGGAAAGGCTCGCCCGCAGCTATTGCGTGGAAAACTTCGCTGCTTTTATCGGAGTGGCCTATGGAGATTCCATATTTGGAATTTCCTACCTATACCCATCTGAGCAATCCTGGACTGACGAAGGGGAGCGAGCCCTTCAATGCTCGGTATTCGATTTGAGCGGCAATAAAATGATGGGCAGTGTCCGCGGAGTCGCTCGCTAATTAATGGATTAGAAAAACGTGTGGAGTGAAGGTAGTTGTTACTCTGCTAGGCAAAAGGTATTTTAAAAACCTTCTTCCGGACATTGATCGGTTGCAATCCGAGCTGTACCAGAATCATCAGCCTAACCGTGAAATTAGCACTCCACGTAATCAAGTTTTGAGAGTAGCTAATAAACTGCAATAGTCCGGTTTTGATATCCAGCTTCCCAGCGATTCGATCTCGCATCAGCCTTTTGCGTCGACCTGAGTATTGCTGTATTTTGAGTCTAATCCAGTGATCCTGTAAAAGCAGAAGAAACAGGAGGCCTCATGCCCAGACTCACGCCGCTAATCTCAGCGCTTACCCTCTTATTCATAGTGGAAGGCTGTTCAGATAATGGCACTCCAGCACTTACCGAAGCGACACCTGAAGAGACTTCCGCTACAGCCGCCAGCAATGAAACAGCCAGCACTCCGCGCACTGCTGGGTTCAGCGCCGCGCGCAACGCCTATTTTGGCGATCTCCACGTGCACACTATGTATTCCTTCGATGCCTTTATCTTCGGCACCACTTCCTCACCTGACGATGCTTACGAGTTTGCCAAGGGTGGCATGATTACTCACCCGGCAGGATTCGATATGCAATTGCAAGTGCCGCTGGATTTCTACGGTGTTACTGATCACGCAACTTATATAGGCGTATTGCGAGCGATGGCCGATCCCGGCTCCCCTGTATCGCAACATCCCGTTGCCGAGGGCATGGACAGGCTCGGTGGCGCACTGGAAAGAGGCGCCAAATTCCAGGAAATCCTGGCTTTTTTGCTCACGCCGGAAGCCGCAGAAGTTAATGATCCGGCGATTAGAAGGTCCGCCTGGGCGGATATTATTGCTGCCGCTAACCGGCACAATGACCCGGGCAATTTCACTGCCTTCATCGGTTATGAATATACGGCCCGCGCACCTGATCGCGGCAACCTCCATCGCAATGTGATTTTCCGTGGCGATTCCGCGCCAGATTTACCGCTATCCAGAACCGACACCATGAATCCGGAAGATCTCTGGGATTGGATGGATGCCAACCGTGAACAGGGCTTTGAAAGTCTCGCCATACCCCACAACTCAAATGGCTCAAATGGCCATATGTTTGCCCTGACCGATATGTCCGGACGACCCCTGGACGACGCCTATTCCGATCAGCGCATGCGCAACGAGCCATTAGTAGAAATTACCCAGGTCAAAGGCACGTCCGATACCCATCCGGCCCTGTCACCAAATGACGAATGGGCCGATTTCGAAATCATGCCCTTGCGCATTGCCAGCACCCTCTACAGCGAACCCAATGGCAGCTATGTGCGTCAGGCATTCCTGAACGGGCTCAAGTTGCAGGCCGAACAAGGCTTTAATCCGTTCAAATTTGGGGTGATTGGCTCCAGTGACAGTCATAACGCTACTTATGCAGGCGAAGAACATGACTACTGGAGTAAAGTCGGGCTTAGAGATTCCAATGGGATTTTGCGCGGATCAGTGCCAACACCTGAACCCTCTGCCACTGGCGAGCGTTACGTAGATACCTATTTCGACACATGGAGTGCTGCCGGCCTGGCCGGTGTCTGGGCTGAAGAAAACACCCGCGAAAGTATCTATGATGCTTTTCGGCGCAAAGAGACCTTTGGGACTTCTGGCACCCGCATGAAAGTTCGATTCTTTGGCGGCTACAATCTGCCTGATGTTGATGACGCAAACATGCTTGAGAACGCTTATGCAGGTGGTGTGCCCATGGGCGGCGATCTGATCGGCGCAACTGGTCAGGCACCTTCTTTCATAGCCTGGATTGCCAAAGATCCAAATAGTGCTGCACTGGAACGACTGCAAATCATTAAGGGCTGGGTGGAAAACGGAGAAACCCGGGAAGAAGTTTATGATGTTGCCTGTTCCGGTGGTCCGGTAGATCCAGAAACCCATCGCTGCCCTGATAATGGTGCTCGTGTGGATATAAGTGACTGCAGTATTACCGATGGGGTCGGGACGGCAGAATTAAGAGCGAGTTGGCAAGATCCTGATTTCAATCCCGATCAGCATGCTTTCTATTATGTGCGGGGATTAGAAAATCCAACCTGTCGCTGGTCAACCTGGGATGCAATTAGAGCAGGTGTTGAACCCCACCCGGATCTGTATCCCACTATTCAGGAGCGAGTCTGGTCTTCTCCCATCTGGGTAACACCCGCTCAATAGATCCCGATTCTTATGGCGTCAGGTGGCATTCTTAAACAACCCTTGCTGTGGTTTGCCATTATCGGCTTACTGCTTTTTATTGCAGATAGCCAGCTCTCCAATAATCGAAGCGAAATAATTATCGACGCTGCGCTAAGGGATCGCCTTGGCACGCTATGGACCACCCAAACTGGGCTAATTGCATCAGAAGCAGAACTGGACGCGCTTACCGAAAGCTGGTTGAGAGAAGAAGTGATGTACCAGGAAGCCCTGCGACTTGGGCTCGATCAGGAAGATTCTATTGTGCGCCGCCGCCTGGTACAGAAGCTCGGATTCATTGCCGAGTCTGAACCCTTACCTGATCCTGAAATAGCTGATCTAGAATATTTTTACCAGGAAAACATCGAAGATTACACACTGCCGCTACGTTACTCCTTCCAGCAAAAATATTTTCAGGCGATGGACGCCGCCGAAAATGCGTTGGCGCAAATAATCGGCGGCATGCCAGCAGAAAACGTTGGTGAGACTTCCATGCTCAACCAGAGTTATGCCTACCGCAGCGCATTGGACCTGAATGCTACCTTCGGTGCGGGATTTGCCGATCGAATCGCCAATTTGTCAAATGGAATTTGGGATGGCCCAATACAAAGTGGGTTCGGCTACCACCTGATCTTTATCAGTGCCATTCACCCCGAACAGGTTACGCCACTGCAAGCTATTCCAGAACAGGTGCTGCAGGATTTTCAGCGCGCACGACAATTACAAGCAAGAGATTCTTATATTGATAATCTTCTGGATGAATATGAAATTATCATGGAGACTCAATGAGAGCGCTTTTAGTCCTGGTTTTTTCTTTGTTCACTTTATTTTCAAACCTGTTAGTTGCCCATGAAGTGCGGCCAGCCTATTTACAACTAACTGAACTAACTACTGATTCGCCGAATCAGCAATTCGAGGCTTCACTGCGGCAACCACAGATTGATGGACGTTATCTTGGTTTGCAACTGGCAACGAATTGCGAATCTATACCAGTTTCAGCAAGGCTAAGTGAAGGCGCACTCACTGAGGTCTTCACTTTGGAATGCACAGAGGAAGATCTGGAAACAATTACGATTCTCGGACTGGAAAGAACTCTAATCGATACGCTGGTAAGTATTCAGTATGTGGACGATGCACCAAGAGATCTGCTGATTAACGGCGATGAACCAAGTATACAATTATCAACTGTAACGCCCGGCGCTCCTGTCTACCTGGTGATCGGGATAGAACATTTACTACTTGGTTTTGATCATGTGTTGTTTGTGCTCATGCTGCTCTATATAGTACGCAAGCCAATTGACATCCTCATCGTAGTAACCAGCTTTACCATTGCTCATTCCCTGACATTGGTCTTATCCGCATTTGATGTGGTAACGCTTTCATCCGCACCGGTGGAAGCAGTAATTGCAGGCAGTATTGTGTTGCTTGCTTATGAGATTCTTTCGCAACAAGAATCTCTTACCAAGCAATTTCCCGCCATTGTGGCTTTCCTGTTTGGACTTCTACATGGACTGGGCTTCGCCGGCGCTCTGGCTGAAATTGGCTTACCGGAAAACAGTCAGTTGATCGCCTTGCTGCTTTTTAATATTGGTATTGAGGTTGGACAACTGACCATTATCGCTGCGGCTCTCAGTATTGTTTTTATACTGCGCTTGCGCAATCACCCGGTGCTGGCCCAGTTACCTGTTTATGCTGCTGGCGGAATAGCCAGCTTTTGGTTTATCGAACGCTCCTGGTCAATCCTCGTCTAGGAGAGAAAAACAGCCCATCCCTCCAATTTCAAATAGACAGCGCTCTCAACTCTGATTATCTTTAGAATAAACAAGAGCTCTTGGAAATGAGACGAATCTATGTACAGGCTTAAGGTGTTATTCCTGCTTCCCTGCTTATTAGGGGCATGTTCCGAAACTGCAAACGAAACCAGCATTACTCCGCAGAGCTCAACTGCAAGCTCTGTGACTTCCGCTATAAGCAATGAATTTAATGAAAACAGGAACGCTTACTTTGGCGAACTCCATGTGCATTCCATGTATTCCTATGATGCCTTCATTCTTGGCGGCATAGCATCGCCAGAAGAGGCTTATCAGTTCGCCAAGGGTAACGCAATTACCCATGCTGCTGGCTTTGAAATGCAACTGAATCAACCGTTCGACTTTTATGCAGTGACCGATCACGCATACTTTCTGGGAGTGATGCGCGAGATGGCCATGGGAGATTCCGAGTTATCTCAACATCCAGTGGCAGAAGGTATTGACGAGATTGGTGACGATCCCATCCCGAGACGTCAGATATTTTTCAATTTTACTGACTTTGCCAATTCCGGTAACGGCAGTGAAATCATGGATATGGACGTCGTTACCAGTGCCTGGAATGACATTGTAGATACTGCTAATCGTCACAATGATCCTGGCAACTTCACTACATTTGTCGCATACGAGTACACCGGCACCGGACCGAAT
This sequence comes from Gammaproteobacteria bacterium, assembly GCA_028818225.1. GTDB lineage: Bacteria > Pseudomonadota > Gammaproteobacteria > Pseudomonadales > Pseudohongiellaceae > UBA9145. Next base: position 41,128 of record JAPPOG010000010.1, read on the forward strand.
CGCGAAATGCTGCACCGCAACGTGATATTTCGCGATGACAATGCGCCAGACTTGCCCTTTTCACGATTAGACTCTGACGATCCTGCCGATCTTTGGGATTGGATGGACAATAATCGTTCCATGGGAATCGAAAGCCTGGCTATCCCCCATAATTCCAATTATTCCGAAGGCCTGATGTTTGATCTGGTGGATTATAACGGTAACCCGCTGGATTCAGCTTACGCTGACCAGCGTATGCGCAATGAACCAATAGTTGAGATTACCCAGGTAAAAGGAACTTCCGAAACACATCCTGCCCTTTCCCCTAATGATGAATGGGCCTCATTTGGAGTGCTGTATACCCGAATTGGCACAGACGTATTAATTCAGCCAGAAGGCGCCTATCTGCGGGATGCCTTACTCAACGGTATTCGCTTGCAAGAAGAACAGGGTTTTAACCCGTTCAAGTACGGCATTAGCGGCTCATCTGATACTCATAATGGCACTGCAGTTGGTCCTGAAGAAAATTTTTACGGCGTATCTGGCCTATTGGACAGTGACGGCCAGCGGCGCGGCGCGGTTCCACTGGACACTCCAAATCCTGATGGCAGCCTTTACTTCGACCGCTATGCAAGGTTTGGCGCGTCGGGCATGACCGGCGTGTGGGCGGAGGAAAATACGCGGGAAGCGATCTACGATGCCTTTCGTCGCAAGGAAACTTTTGGCACCTCTGGTACGCGCATGAAGGTAAGATTTTTTGCAGGCCATGACTTACCAGAGCTTGATGATGATGAACTCATTAGCAAAGCTTATGCAACTGGCGTAACTATGGGCGGTGATTTAATTGCCGAAGCTGATGACGCTCCTGCCTTTATTGCCTGGGCCGCAAAAGATCCCAACAGCGCACCACTACAAAGACTACAGATAATTAAAGGCTGGGTTGAGAATGGAGAGATGCATGAGCAGGTTTATGATATTGCCTGTTCTGATGGCAATGCGGTAAATCCGACAACAAATCGCTGTGGTGACAATGGTGCCAGCGTAAACCTTGATGACTGTAGTATCAGTCCTGATCTGGGTGCAACAGAATTACGAGTTAAATGGACCGACCCGGACTATAATCCGGCAAACAATGCATTCTATTATGTCAGGGCACTGGAAAATCCCAGTTGCCGCTGGTCGACCTGGGATGCAATACGTGCTGGTGTTGAACCTCGCCCAGATGTACCGGCGACAATTCAGGAAAGACTCTGGTCATCACCAATCTGGATTATTCCGGAAAGCAACTGAATGAGCCAGGGCTAGGGAGACACAGCATGGAATCCTGGCAGCGTGAGTTTGTTTCCATGACTTCTGCCACCAGTGCCCGTAACGGCGCCGGATTTATGCCCTGCCAGGGGCTGTACTATTCCCCAAAAAACCAACAGGCAACAACGGCTCTCATTGCCACCCACTACAATGTGGATTTTAGTGAGCACTATCTGGCCGAGTTCATGGCAGCAAGAGGCTATGGCTTTCTGGGCTGGAACACTCGATTTCGCGGAAATGAGGCCTTCTTCTTGTTAGAGCATGCACTGATTGATATCGGTACCGGTGTACGCTGGTTAAAAGAAGAAGCTGGTATCGAGAAAATAGTAATCCTCGGTAATTCCGGCGGCGGATCACTCATGGGTGCTTATCAGTCACAGTCCCAGAGCGTGACCATGACAGCAACGCCGGGATTGGAATTGCCCGATGCACTGAATGATTTAATCCCTGCCGATTTTTATGTCTCACTTTGTGCGCATGCCGGCCGACCCGAGGTCCTGACTGCATGGCTCGATCCAGCGATAACCGACGAAACTGATCCCACCAGTGTCGACCCAGACTTGAATATGTACGACGATAAAAATGGTCCGCCCTATTCTCCTGAATTTATTAAAAACTACCGCGCTGCACAGGAAGCCAGAAATCATCGCATCACAGATTGGTGCCATAGCGAATTAAACCGTCTCGCTTCTCTCGGGATGACAGATCGTGCCTTTAATCTTTTCCGAACCTGGGCAGATTTACGTTTAATGGATGGCACGATTGATCCTTCCCAGAGGGAAGTTGGACGTTGTTATGCCGGTGATCCACGGCAGGCTAATTTCGGGCCACGGGGAATCGGCCTGACCAATACCTTGCGCACCTGGTTATCCATGTGGAGCCTGAAAGATTCCCATTGCCGCGGCGCAGCTCATCTTAATCGTATTAACTTACCCGCGCTGGTAATCCAGAGCTCTGGTGATACTGGCGTTTTTCCCAGCGATGCCAAAGCGATCTACTCGGCATTAGGCTCAGAAGATAAATCTATAAATATGATCGATGGTGACCACTATTTAGTAGAACCACCTGATGCCAGAAATAACACGGCAGATATGATTGCTGCGTGGTTGATGGAACGTGGAGCCAACTAGTTAAAGGAGCGCTATGTGACCCCTGCTAATTTGCATAATCCCAGTACGGCTTATCAATGGTATGTAATTTTTGTACTGCTGTTGGCCCAGATGTTTTCCTTTCTCGATCGTATGATTATGGGTCTGTTGGTGGGCCCGATAAGGGAATCGTTTTCAATTTCCGACACCCAATACAGCTTGTTGGCAGGACTGGCCTTCTCGCTATTCTACGCCATCATGGGATTGCCTCTCGCTCGTATTGCTGACAGCAGGAATCGTCGCAACCTGATCAGTGTTGGTATTGCCGTCTGGAGTGTAATGACTGCGGTATGTGGATTGGCTAAAGGATTCGTCTCGCTGTTCTTTGCTCGTATCGGCGTAGGCATAGGTGAAGCTACCCTGGGACCCGCGGGCTATTCCATGATTACGGACTATTTCCCCCGCTCTTCACTGGCGCGGGCCCTGTCGGTCTATACGCTGGGGGTTACTTTTGGCTCAGGGCTCGCATACATATTGGGCGGAGCCGTAGTCGGCTACGTGCAAACCCTGGATACTTTAACCCTGCCTTTATTAGGTGCTACCGAGGGCTGGCAACTGACTTTCTTTATTGTCGGTTTGCCCGGCGTCCTGGTCGCTGCGCTTATGTATTTCACCGTACGGGAACCGGTGCGCAAAAACACCGACTCCCACTCAATAATGCCAGCGATTTCAATAGTTATGGATTATGTCTGGCAACGTCGCGGTGCTTATCTCAGCCATATTCTGGGCATTTCTATTTTTGTCATGGTGGTGTATGCGCTGAATCTCTGGGGACCAACCTACTTTATTCGCACCTTTGATTACAGCACAGCCGAAGCCGGATTAACTTTTGGAATCATCATGCTCGCCGCAGGTAGCGCCGGACTTTTACTCGCCGGCTTTATCGCCGATGCCTGGATGAAAAAAGGGACAAGTGACGCCTACATAAAGGTAATCTTACTCAGCATTGTCGGCATGACTCCCTGCGCCATAGCCCTTGGCTTCGTAAACACACCTCTTACTGGAATCATCGCCATGTCACTGGCAGTATTTTTCTCCGCTTTTCAGGGAGGAATTGCCGGCGGCACACTACAACTAATGACACCAAATCGCATGCGTGCACAGGTCATGGCAGTGTATTTACTTGCGGCTAATCTTATTGGCCTGGGCCTTGGCCCTACCGTGGTAGCAGCAACCACTGATTTCGTATTCGGTTATGATGCAGCTATTGGAAAATCCATAGCCCTATGTGCCGCCGTGCTTTGCCCCTTGGGAGGCCTTCTGCTGTGGTCTGGTATGAGTAAAATCAAACAGGAGATCGATGCGAAAATTGCAGATTAAGAAATTGATTAACGTAATTAGTCGTAGTCCTGCTCCTGATTCCCTGCTACATTCCCCGCATGCTTATTGATGTTCATACTCATGCCTATACCCATCGCTGGTTGGAGATTCTGCAGGAGCAGGGTGGTGACTATCACCTTAAAACCCGACCAGATGGGCAACAGGAAATTTTTCGTGGCGATACCCCTGTAGCTATCCCTCAGCAAGGGCATTTCGATTATGACCTGCGGATAAAAGTCATGGATGAAACTGGAATCGATATCTCCATTGTTTCGCTCACTTGCCCCAATGTGTACTGGGGAACTGAGGAAATCAGTTGTATGGCAGCACAGGAATCCAACGATTCCATGGCGGCGGCCCAGACAAAATATCCAGATCGGATTCGCTGGTTTACTTCACTGCCCTGGCAATATCCGGACAAAGCGGTTGAAGAACTGGAGCGCAGCGTCGCTAATGGCGCAGCTGGCGTTATGGTGTTAGCAAACATCGACGGTCGCAGTCTTAACGATGAGCTCTTCGCTCCAATCTGGCAGGCGATTGATGATAAGGGGATTCCGGTGCTGTTGCATCCAACCGATCCACCAGGCGCCAAATTCATGGACATGGGTCAGTTTGATTTGAGCTGGTCAGTGGGATTCATGTTTGACACTACGCTCGCTATTACCCGGATGATTTTCTTTGGCTTCTTCGATAAGTACCCAAACCTGAAGATGATTGCGTCTCATGGGGGTGCCACCTTGCCCTACCTGGTTGGTCGCTTTGAGAAAGGTGACGAAGTTGAAATCCCATCACGTCGCTTAATGCAGAAAAAACCGACGGATTATCTGCAGCATATTTATTATGATTGTATTACCTATGATCCTCGCGCACTGGAGTACCTTGTTTCCATCGTCGGGAGCAGCCAGGTTTTGTTTGGTACTGATTGGCCACACCAGGTATTTGACATCAAAGGCGCCATAAAAAATACAGCAGCTTTACCAGAGAATGATTGTGAGGCAATAAGACACCTGAACGCAAAACGAATATTTGATTTATAAAATTACGCACAAGCAATAACAACAGGGAGCTTTAGCTTGGCCGAACCCGGAGTCAAATTTGCCACCCGCTGGGGATTTATTCTTGCTGCCATGGGCAGCGCCGTCGGCCTGGGCAACATCTGGCGTTTTACTTTCATGGCTGGTGAGAACGGTGGCGGCGCTTTCATCTTCTTTTATTTCCTTTTCATTATCTTTCTCGGTATTCCCTGTGTTATCGCAATGATTACCATTGGTCGCCGCGGCGGCCATAGTCCTGCGGGAAGTACCCGTGCGCTTGCAGTGGCAGAAGGAAAAAGTGAAAACTGGAAGTTGCTTGGCTGGGTGGCAATTATTGTCGGATTTCTCGCCCTTACTTTCTTCAGCGTGATCGCCGGCTGGGTGCTGGCCTATCTGCCCCAATCACTCATGGGCACCTTTGTCGGCATTACCGCAGAAGAATCGGTACAACTGTTTGACGCGATACAGGCATCCCCTGTTGGCATGACTTTCTGGCACGGCGTATTCATGGTGCTTAGCATGTTAATCGTCGCCCGCGGCGTACAAAATGGATTAGAGAAAACAGTTAAGGTAATGATGCCGGCGCTGTTTATTATTCTTCTGATATTAGTGTTGTATGGTGCACTGGCCGGTGATATCAGCGCCGCGTTGCGCTTCATGTTTGTTCCTGACTTCAGCCGGGTAAATAACGATGTGGTTTTACTGGCCCTGGGCCAGGCTTTTTTCTCTTTGAGTGTTGGCGGTGGTGGTGTCATGAATTACGGCAGTTACCTGGATAAGCAGGCTTCCATTCCCCGCTCTGCGTTTGCAATCGCCGGCGCGAATGTCTCGGTGGATATGTTAGCGGGTCTGGCTATCTTTCCGATAGTGTTTGCCTTTGCCATGGAACCGGCTTCCGGCCCCGGATTAATCTTTGTCACTTTACCGGTGGCGCTGGGTCAAATGCCGGGCGGGCAAATAATCGGCACCTTGTTTTTATTGTTGGTGTTATTTGCGGCGCTGAGTACTTCAATCTCAATGCTTGAGTCTGTGGTTTCCCGACTGGTAGAAAGACCGGGCGCCTCACGCAAGCGCATGACCTTAATCGCCGGCGGCGTGGCCTGGTTTATAGGTTTGGGTTCGGTCTTCTCCCACAATATCTGGTCAGATTTTACGCCTCTAAATTTCATCCCAATGTTCGAAGGTTCGACCATCTTCCGCATCATCGATTTTTTCGTGGTGAATAACCTGATTCTCTTCAGTGCATTCTTTATCGCTGTCTTTGTCGGCTGGGTAATGTCGAAAGACGCCACCTGCGAAGAATTGGGCATGGGTGATTCCCTCGGCTATCGACTCTGGCTTTTCATTATGCGCTTCCTCGCGCCGGTCGCGATTTTCCTGGTCGCTGTGGTAACAATCCTGAGCTATTAACGCCTGATTGCGGGCAGAAAGGTAATTCTGTGCTGTATTTTTGTGCAAAGCCTCATTATTCTTCTGCTTCAGTAAAAATCGCATTGCGGCCTGCGCAATAATAACGGTACTCTGGACCTATGCAGTCATCTAATCGTTTGAATTACCTCAGTATTTTCAGCCTTTTCCTGTTCTTATTACTCCCCGGGCAGGGTACTGCTCAGATTGCCGAAGACGAAGCGACTGTTACCTACCCCGCCAGCTATTTTGCTGAATATGCGCCAGTCAGCGCCAAGGATATGCTGGATCGTATTCCCGGCGTGGGTTCAACCACAGGCGGCGGACCCAGCAGCATAGGCGGTTTTCGTGGCGGTGGCGGTGGCGGTGGCGGACGCGGCTTCGGTAGCGGCAGCGGTTCCAGTGAAGTATTGATCAATGGCAAACGGACCGCTGGCAAGAATAACCAGACCAGCGGCGTATTGAGCAGGATAACCGCGGAACAGGTGGACTACATCCAGATTATTCGCGGCACCTCTGGTGAACTGGATGTCCGGGGCAGTGGTCAGGTTATAAATGTTGTTCTATTCGAAGAATTAGATAACTCCAGCCTTTCTTATCAGATCAACGCCGATAGAAACCGGGATAGCGATATAGCACCAGGCGCAAACCTGTCCTATTCCAATCGAATAGGCGGATTTGACTTTGTGCTGAGCGCGGTAGCAGAGCCAAGATATAACCATCGCAAGAGTGTGGAAGACAGTGTCTTTGCTGATCTATCTCCTAACGAGCGCGTGCTCGAAGACACGATAACCGAACAAACCAGCTATGACTTAACCGCAAACCTGGGTTATGAGTTCGGCGAGCGATCCAGTGCCCGCTTCAATGCACTTTATTCACAAAACAATGATCCAACAGAAACCTTTCGCAGCACAACTGACCTGACCACAACGCCCCATGGCTTTTCCTTACAGCGAAATGATATTCCCGGTGAACAGGATAATTGGGAAATCGGTGGTGATTACGAGACCTTTTATAATAATGGCGATCGTTTTAAGTTTTTGTTCGTACTCAATCAGGAAAATCGGGATAGAACACGAGAGCGCTTCGATGTCTTCGATGATGACTCGGAGGAAAAAAACCTTTTCCTGAAAAATGGCAGCGTTACCGAAGAAGAAATTTTTCGCAGCTCTTATACACGAGATATAGTGAGTGGCCAGGATGTTGAATTTGGAATAGAACGGGCAATAACCACACTGGATTCAAATCTTTCCCTGGGTGTACTGAATCCAAGTGGTATTAGTTCACCAGCATTCGGCAATCTGGTACCTGTGCCGGTCGACAACGCCAACTCCACAGTTGAAGAAGTGCGCTACGAACCCTTCGTTATTCATAACTGGAATCTGAATGAGCGCATGTCGCTGGAAAGCACACTAGTTTATGAACAATCAGAGATCACTCAGACTGGAGACGTTTATAACAAGCGTGATTTCGATTTCTGGAAGCCGAAGCTTGATTTTCGCTATGACCTGACACCAAGCATTCAATTACGCGGCACCATCGAAAAAGTAGTTAGCCAACTTCGCTTCAGCGACTTTGTTGCTGATACTGACAACAACGATGAAGACTCAAACGTTGCTGCCGGTAATTCAGAGTTACGACAGGAATGGTGGTGGAGTTACAACTTTAATGCGGAATATCGTCTACCCAATGATGTTGGCGTAATTGATGGTCAGCTTTTTTATCACGATCACCGCGACAAGATTGAACGTCTGGATGTCACAGTCGATGAAAATTTCTTGCTATCAGCCAATGGCAATATTGGCGATGGCATCATGTATGGGGTTCGATTAAATAGCAGTATCCGCATGAACATGATAGGAATGCCAAACCTTCTGGTATCGACAAGACTAACACTGCAGGATTCCGAGATTACCGATCCCTTTACCGGCGAAGACCGCCGCATGCTGCACCATGGTCGCGGCAGCGCCAATATCAGTTTTCGCCATGATATACCTCGCTGGAGCCTGAACTGGGGGGCGAGCATCAGGGATCAATTTGACGGCAATACCAAGATCTATGACATAGACGATTTATTGGATATGTACGGTGAACCAAGCCTGTCCCTCTTCGCAGAATGGATTAGTCCAAGCGGTACCAGCTGGCGCTGGGATGCCAGGGATGTTGGCAATCCCGAGCGATGTTCTGACAGAACTCGATACGTTGGGCGACTATCAGCAGGGATATTGGAAGAGATCGAGCGGCGCTGCACCATGAGCGGCCTGGTAATGTCATTAAAGATTACCGGCACTTTTTAATAGACTCTTTAACGTTTCTCCATGACCTATTCAGAAATCAACTCTGAACAAGTCGCCCTCCTTCGCAGCATGATCGAAGAAGCACAACGTATTGTTGTCTTCACTGGCGCAGGCATTTCCACCGAATCCGGGATACCGGATTTTCGCGGTCCGGAAGGCGTATGGAAAAAAAGACCACCCATCGACTTTCGCGACTTTGTCGCCTCGGAAGAAGTGCGGCGTAAATCGTGGGAACAACGATTTGCAGATGTCTACAAATTAACAGACGCAGCACCCAATGCAGGTCACACTGCCATTACCAAACTGGTTAATGCCGGCAAAATCACCCACATAATTACGCAAAATGTTGATGGCCTGCACCAGGCCTCGGGCACACCGGATGAACTGGTAATAGAACTCCATGGCAATACCAGTTACAGCAAATGCCTGGATTGTGAAAAGCGCTTTGAGAACGAAGACATCAAGAAAGCATTTCTCGCAGACGGAACCATTCCTTACTGCGACAGTTGCGGCGGTATTGTAAAACAGGCGACCATTTCCTTTGGTCAGCAAATGCCTCTGGCGGAAATGCGGCGCGCCGAGCAGGCCACCCTCGCCTGCGATCTTTTCATCGCTATTGGTTCATCCCTGGTTGTCTATCCCGCCGCAGGATTTCCACAAGTAGCCAAACAAAACGGTGCGCGCCTGGTCATCATAAATAATGAGCCCACGGATCAGGACAATCTCTGTGATCTTGTTTTGCACCAACAAATTGGGCCAACTTTATCAGCCGCAGTAAACATGTAGGGCACAAAAAAAGCCGGGAATGAATCACGCCCGGCCTTCTGCATTATCTGCAGATTATTGTGCTGGTCTAAACGCCAGCAATACGTTTCCAGGAACCTGGCTAAACTGTCCATAACCGGAACCGACAAACACCATACCGGAACCTGCTGCGATAGAATGGCTATCGATTGAACCGCCGGACCCTTCCACACCATTTACGGTTTCGTATTCCTGCACTGTATCGTATTCAAACAGCACAGCGCCGGAATCGGAATCGAAGACAAAAAGGCGTCCATCCAATCCGCCGGCAATAACCGCACCATCAACCGACAAAGGGGTAGTTGAAAACCCATAGAGGTTTTCACAGCGGCGTAGCTTGTCGCTGCGCTGTTCATTGCACTCCGGTTGAACTTCATAGAACCAGCTTGGCTCGCCAGTACCAACGAAATAAGTGTAGATACCCGGTCGACTTCGACCCGTACCACCCGGATCGTTAATGGTCATGAAGGCACGCTCGGTGTTCACTGCAATACCCCAGTGGTTACCCCCTAATGCCGTTCCTTCTCCCACTCTTTGGTTCCAGATCATCTGCCCTGACACTGGATCCAGCGCCCAGATGTCCCCGGATTTTTGTCCTGCGATTAATAATTCCCGATCACCGGTGTCCACCAAGACTGCAGGACCACCGAAATCATAATCTACCGAGTTCGTGTCCTCGAGAATGATGCAGTTGGGACCGCGCGCGGTACAACCAAAATTCCACATATCGTTAGCCAATGCCTGGAATACCCACTTCTCTTCACCGGTATCCAGATCAAGGGCGATGATTGCATCACTGGTGTTGGTGGTAGGATGTGAGGTGTTTTCACCTGTGGTCACATAAATCTGGTTGCGCTCTTCATCGATTGTTGGTGTCGTCCAAATTGGTGCTCCAGACGGGCCGCGCTGCCTGACACCCGTGGAACTCACCTGGCCGGTATATTCTGCCGCGGGCATGGTGTGGTACTCCCACAGCTTTGCACCAGTGCGAACATTCAACGCAACAACGGCGCCATGGTTTTCACAACATTCATAATTGGGATTGCCACCGGTAATGACACCGGATCCCGAAACCGGAACGATGACACGGTCATCATGAATGACCGGTGTCCCGGTAAGCATGCCAACATTATTGGAAGCCTGACCATCGGCTACCCACAGTGCTGCGCCAGTTGTGGCATTAATAGCGTGAATCCTGGCAGGCATGCCGGCTGGCATATCGCTGAACACCAGCATTCCCTGCCCGTCGATGACGCCATATGCCATGGAAGAACGCAGCCGCGTGCCAGGTTCATAAACCCACTTGGCACAGCCGGATTGCACATCAAAAGCAAACACGCGACCGGCATCCGTAGCGGAATAGAAAATGGTATCGCCAATAATGACAGGCGCTGCGCGCATTCCGGAAGTAGCCGGAAAGGCTACTGCCCAGGCCAACTCAAGATTTGAGAGATCGGATGTAGTAAGACCTGCCTGATCAGCGGTTAAGTGCCGGGGATTGTTGCCATCAGAATCGGTATAGGTGAACGCTACTGGCTGATTGAGATCCACTTGCCGGTCGCCCACTGCACACATTGAGGCAGTCACCCACTCTTCGATTGCCGCTGCATCTTGCTGTGCCAGGGATGACGGTGTAACTGCCAGCAATAACACCAGGCACAGAATCGAACTGAATATTGAAATAAGACGAGAGTAGTAAGACATAAAAAAACCTGCTCGATAAATAAAAGGATGAAATAGTAATTAGCGATCCCAGGGAATGAGCAACTATATGAGATCGCAGCAACTTAGGGCTAGTTTCAAATTGTAAAGTTAATTCTGTCTGAACCTAATCTGTCCGCCGACTATAGTCATTACATTTTCGCTGGTAAGAATATCTTCTTCGGCAACTGTCATCAGATCGCTGTCGAAAACGGTGAAATCAGCATACTTGCCCACTTCAATCGAGCCGCGCAATTCTTCCTGAAAAGCACCATAGGCAGGCCAGATAGTTAACATCTTCAAGGCTGTCTCCCGGGAAACTGCCAACTCGGGATGCCAGCCTGCACCGGAGGATCCATCGAGACGTTTTCTGGCAACCGCCGCATAAAACTCAATGCGTGGATCACCCGCTTCCACCGGCGCATCGGAACCGGCAAGAATCATCAAGCCACGATCAACCAACTGCTGCCAGGGATAGGCATAACTCAAGCGATCAGGACCTAAACGATCCGGGGCAAAATTCAAATCGCCAATGCCATGACTGGGCTGCATCGATGGCAGCACACCCAACTCGACAAAACGCTGCTGATCTGAAGGTGGAATAATTTGCGCGTGCTCCATGCGCCATCTTAAATCAGTTCGTGCCCATTCATTTCTCGGTACTGCGTTGTATGCTTCTTCGTACCAATTCAACAATGAACGCACTGCCCTATCCCCGATAACATGGGTTTCAATTTGTATGCCCTGGCGTAATGCAGCATAAAGAATTGGCATTAATTCTTCTTTAGTGGTGCGATTCATGAATCCGTTATGATCAGCGTCGGAATAATTCTCAATAAGAGCCGCACCACGAGAACCCAATGTGCCGTCGATAAATACCTTGATCCCCCGTACGTCAAACATATTATCGCCGGTAGTTTCACGCCCACGCTCTAACATAGTGGCAGCTTCCTGTACTGGAATTGCGGCGTAAACCCGGTGGGCCATGTTGCCCTCAGCATGAATCTCTTGCATCAGTTCAACCAGGCGATAGGACATACCAGCATCCTGGGTTTGAGTCCAACCCAATGCAGCATTTGCATTTAATCCACGTAACAGATTGTCTTTCAGATAAGCGTCGGTTTCCGGCGGAATCAATTCACGAAATACATTCATGGCATTGGCCAACACATAACCGTTTGGTGTGCCATCCAGGTCACGCTCGAATCGCCCACCTTCAGGGTCAGGCGTATCACGAGTGATACCCGCTAACTCGAGTGCTCTGGAATTAACTAACGCCGACACACCATCGGCACGAGGCATGAAGAGCGGTTTATTTTGAGTGAAAGGGTCGACATCATATTTGTTGAGAAAGCGACGTTCATCGGTCCACTCTCTTTCGATCCAGCCGCGACCCTGCACCCATTCGCCATCGGCAATATTCTCAGCCCAGGCTTCGATTGCATCCACTGTTTCAGAAAGTGTGGGAATGCCAAACAAACTCAGGGTTTTTGTGCGGCGACCTATGCCTTCCAAGTGCTGATGGCTGTCGGTAAAGCCAGCGAAAACCGTATTACCTGCCAGATCCAGCACTTCCGCCTGACCACATGAATAGCGCCCAACGCCATCGTTATCGCCCACATAGACGATACGATCTCCCAATACCGCCACAGCTTCAGCAGTCCACTGTTCATCATTGGATGTGTAGACTCTGGTGTTGTGCAGCACCAGGTCCGCTTCCTGGCAAGCTGCTGTCTGCGTTGATTGCCCAGTAACAGTGAAAGATTGGCTAGCAAAGAGTACAGTGAGAAGAAAGCTGGCTGTTTTTCTGATCACGTGAATCCTCGATAAATAGCAAAGGGGTAATATAATGGGGCCAGAGGAAAAATAAAGTAGTTATACTTCAAATTCTCCCACTTTGTGTCACCTGAATCCGCCTATGTTAAAGAAATTATTGACTGTCGCTCTTCTAATTTTGGTGGCCCAAGTCGTTGTTGCCAAGGAATTTAGTTTTTCTGAGGCGACTATCAAAGATATTCAATTAGCGGTCAACGCTGGTGATATAAGTTGTCAGGGTATTGTGGCGGGTTATATAGCGCGTATCGAGACTTATGATCAGTCTCGCAATATCAATGCCATCACTGAAATAAACCCTAATGCCTTGCAGCTTGCTGCTGAAATCGATCGAGCCCTGGCACAAGAAGAAGTGATGCCAGAATTATTCTGTACACCACTTTTAATCAAAGACAATTTCGATACTGCTGACATGGTAACAACAGGTGGTTCGATGGCACTTGCCGAGAGCATACCTCCTGATGATGCTTTCATGATCCGCAAGCTAAAAGAAGCTGGCGCCATCGTATTGGCAAAAACCAATATGGCGGAATGGGCTTTCAGTCCGAGACAAACGGTATCCTCTTCTTATGGGCGCACAGCTAATGCCTACAATACAAACTATGTCCCGGCTGGTTCTTCCGGAGGCACAGCCTCAGGAATTGCCGCGAGCTTTGGCGTAGCAGGCATGGGAAGCGATACCGGTAATTCCATTCGCGGGCCTTCCTCTCATTTAGCATTATTTGGAATTCGCTCTACCATCGGATTAACCAGTCGTGATGGCGTAATACCCCTGGCATTCGACCGGGATATCGCCGGGCCGATGACACGCACTGTGGAAGACGGTGTGCGCCTTTTTAATGTTATTGCCGGTCATGATCCAGCAGACAGCCTTTCTGTCCCGGAGCAACGTGAAGACAACTATCTGGAATTTTTAAACATTAACGGGATTGCAGGCAAAAGGCTGGGAGTGTTTCGCTCACTTATCGATCATGCAGATGCCGATGAAGAAATCAAATCGATATTCTTCCAAGCAGTTGCTGATCTGGAAGCAGCCGGCGCAACGATTATCGATCCTTTTGTGATTACCGACTTCGAAACTATTAGCGATTCGATTGGCGGTTGTCCACGCTTTCGCTATGACATGTGGAATTACCTGAATTCCCTGGATGATCCACCCTTTGTGGATGTGAATGAAGTACTGCAAGCAGGAAACTACGCCGTGCAATCGGAGCCGTCTTTTAATTATTTTTCCCAGGGGCTATTGGATGTTCCTCCCGATGATTGGGAAGAGCCTTGTCCTACCTGGCCCAACCATCCAGAACGTAATCAGTTGCTGAATAACACCGTAGCTGCCATGGATGCCGCCGCAGTCGACGCCATTCTGTTTCCTACCTGGTCCAATCCTCCCGCACAAATAGATCGGGGTCGCGAAGACTACAGAGGTGACAACAACCAGTTACTGGTGCCCGACGCGGGCCTGCCCGCAGTAACAGTGCCAATGGGTTTTCTGGAAATCGGCTTACCTGCAGGCTTGCAGATTGTAGGTCGCCCGTTCACAGAGGGCTTGCTGATCGAGATCGCATTCGCCTATGAGCAAAGAACCCAACATCGCAGGCCACCGTCTGGTTTTGACTAGTGAAATAGTTCCCCACCAACACTGGTCTACTCATTAGCAATATCGCCTATTGAGGCTGCTGGCATCACATACCGCAATATTTTACGCGATTGTTTAACTCCCGGTCAGCGGCTACTACAATTAGGACAGTTAGACCGGACGAAAGGGAATATGACCTCACAACTAAAACGATTAAGTCTTATCGGAATGCTGACCGCGTTACTCAGTGCCTGTCTCGGCGACAGCACGCAATTGCCTGCCAACTTCCCAGACGACATACCGATTATTAGCGGTGAGATTTATTCCGCACGCAGCACTCGTTTTGAAGACGGCAGAGGATTTGTGGTAGATGTGCTAACCGAAGCATCCTACGAAGAAGTATCAGAATTTTATAAAGATGTGGTTGGCCCATATGGAAACGGCTATATAAGAGTAGAGACTACCAGGAGTGATGCACCTACGCGCTATGTCACCATCGCTGTACATTTAGGCCGTTAACCAGCCCTGCTATAACTAACCTACTCGCCTGTCAGCACCTTCCCAGTACGGCTCTCGCAGCTCGCGCTTTAACACCTTGCCACTGGCATTGCGGGGAATTTGATCGATAAATTTCACTCTGCGCGGAATCTTATAGCCAGCCAGGCGTTCACGACAAAAAAGTTCGATCGCCTCGGCATCCAGGGCTTCGCCTTCTTTCAACACAATAAAGGCCAGCACGGCTTCACCAAACTTTTCATCAGGAATTCCCACGACTGCCGCATCCGCTACAGCAGGATGCTCAAACAAGACACTTTCTATTTCGGCCGGGTAGATATTTTCAGCGCCGGACACGATCATGTCCTTGATGCGATCCTGGATATAGATAAATCCATCTTCATCCATATAGGCCGCATCGCCGGAGTGCATCCAGCCACCGCGTAATGTCTTTTCAGTGGCTTCCGGTTTGTTCCAGTAACCCATCATCACATGAGGACCTTTAATCAGTATTTCTCCAACAGTGCCACGTGGCACTTCATTGTCGTTTTCATCAGCAATAATAATCTCTGTGCCTGCGACAGCGCGTCCTGCGGAGAGTAGCAGATGGGTATCACCTGCGACTGCCTGCCGGTGCACAGCAGGTGTTAAGGTAGTTGCCAGACAAGTCAGCTCGGTCATGCCGAAGCCCTGGTTGAAGTCACAAGCAAATTTTTCTAATCCTGCTATCAGGGTATCCTGCGCGATCGGGCTGGCACCATAGGTGATACGCCGCAGAGAGCTCAAATCCCGTTCAGCAAGATCAGGTACATGCACAAGACAGGCTTGTATCATCGCCGGCACCAGCGTACTCATGGTGATACGTTCTGCTTCTAAATTATCGACAACATTAACCGGATCAAACTCCGCCAGAATCACCAGGGTGCTGCCCATGGAAATCATTGCCAAGGCCGAGAGCGCTGCTGCAGCATGATACATAGGAGCAACTATCAAATTGCGATCAGCACCGACTGCCATTTCAGCATGCAGAATAGCCATGTGAATATTTTGATTAACATTATGATGACTGATCATGGCGCCCTTGGGATGACCGGTAGTGCCACTGGTGTACATCTGATACACCTGTTCATTTTCGTCAATAGCGATCTGGGGAATTGAATCGTCGTCTTTCAGCCAGTTGTCATAATTAGTCCAGCCTGCAAACCTTTGCTCGGTTCCTACGCTGACAAATTGTTCTGCATCACTCATTTCAGCTTTAACTGTATCCAGCCCAGGAATGAAATCCGCTTCACTGAACACCGCTTTGCAGCCAGCATCGTTAACGATATAGAGCATTTCCGGAGGCGCCAATCGGTAATTCAGCGGCACTGGTATCACACCCGCCTTCGAACAACCGAAATACATGACGACCATCTCAATTGAATTCTTCGAGACGTAGGCTATACGGTCGCCTTTAACCAGCCCCATAAGCTTTAAGGAATTGGCGAAGCGATTAGCGAGGCAATTAACGGTATTGTAATCAAATTTCAGGCCATCCATTTCAACGCATGAATGACTGCTGCGCTCGCGCGCATGGTACTCAAGAGGGTGATGTAACAGCATAGAATGGATTTTTTTAGATTAATTAGTTTTATTGGGTACTTAAAATAACGTTAATAGTCTGCGATAACCACTCGGTTAACACAATCTATTTGACTGGAAAGACCTGCCAGATAAGCGCCAGAACCCGATTAACCGCAGTAGTCTGCGCCCTGTTTCTGAGGTATCTTTATTAAATTCCCAGAATATAAGAAGAACGGGAGTCATTAATGCCCAGATCGTTACTTGCATCCCTGCTGTTCTGTGTCATTGCTATGCTGCACCCCAGCTTTGTGGACGCCCAGACCCGCATACCCGGCTGGAATCGGGTGGCACCGCCAGGCGGCCACCAGAATGATCCGCAGCTTGTCCGCGCCACGGGCGGACCGGTAGTCCCAATTTTTGAAGGCTGGTTTCCCAATGCAGATGGGAGCTATCAGCTCTGCTTCGGGTACTTCAATACCAATACCGAGACGGTTTTCGACATCCCTGTTGGCCCCAACAATTTCGTTGAGCCGGCTGAATTTAACGGTCTGCAACCAACCCATTTCGAGCCACAACCGGATGGCGGTCGGCGCCACTACTGCGTGTTTAGCGTAACCGTTCCGGAAAATTGGGGTGATAAAGATGTACGCTGGACGCTGGTGGATGAGCTTACCGGACAGGAATTCAGTTCACCTGGCAGATTGGTGCACAGCACCTACCGTCATGACGAGCCACTGCAACCTTCCCGCAAAAACAGCCCGCCAAAAGTTAGACTGCAGGCAGAAGGCCCGTTCTCTGAAGGACGCCTGGGATTTGCGCAGGGTCTGGTAGCGGAAACTCTGGAAACCAGCGTTGGCGTACCGATCGAGTTGAACGCACGCATTCGCAGAGACAATCCGTTTCGAGAAGATGATGACCGTGCCGTGCGGGTCAGATTTTTTAAATATCAGGGTCCTGGCAATGTTGAATTTACCCCGGACTGGAGTTCCTGGCGGGAGGAAAACATCGGTTGGGTTGAAGCCTCCAGTTGGCAGGAGTCAGAGTTCGCCTACGGCGAAGAGAAAACTGAAGCAGTATTCAGCGAAGCTGGCGAATACATTTTAATGGTTCAGGCCTACAACATGGTCGGCAGACCAGCATACGAAACCCAGGATTTTGAGTTCTGGTGCTGCTGGACCAATGCATTCATTCGCGTGAATGTAAATTGAGGCGGAATATTGGCTGCACAGTAAGACCGATTAAGCAAATACGCAAAGAACAAATCCTGCGGGAGACGACGATGAAGTTCATTAATCAAAGCAACAGTGGCTGGATTAAGCTAACAATTAGCTTGTTTTTATTAAGTGGCTTTCCACAGCTTGGCACTCAAGCGGCAGAGACTCCGACCTTTTCTAACGAAGTAGTACGAATTCTCCAGGAGAAGTGTCAGCGTTGCCATCAGCCCGGAGGAATCGGGCCTATGCCTCTGGAAACCTATGACCAGGCGAGAGTTTGGGCACCACGCATTAAAGAAAACGTACGTCGCCGTATCATGCCACCCTGGCACCTTGATCCGACCATTGGCATCCAGGAATACAAGAATGACTTCTCCTTGAGCCAGGCGCAGATCGACACCCTGGTTGCCTGGGCCGATGGCGGCACTCCTGAGGGTGATCCAGCCAATTTGCCAGCAGCTGTGGAATGGCCAAACTGGCTCGAATGGGAACTGGAACCGGAACTGGGCGAACCGGATATGGTATTTGAATCCGGACCGATAGCAGTGCGCGCCGAGGGTGGTGACTTCTGGCCATCCATTGATGTGGAATGGCCGGCACAGGATAAGCCGCGTTATTTAAAGGCGGCTGAAATTCGCAATACAATTCAGGGTCGTGCGGCACTGCATCACAATAACGTGCGATTGAATCTGGAAGAAGGCCCTTCCGGCCGCGTTGTCGGTGCTGGTGCTGGCAAACGTTGGGATTACTTTGGTGAAGATACCGGTATCATTTTTGAAACAGGGCCTGGCGTCGTTAATTTTGGTGCACACTATTTTCCAATTGGCGTGGAGTTTGAAGATAATATTGAAGTGGCGTTCTGGTTTCATCCAGAAGATGAGCCGCCGGAAACCATTGCCAGTGTTGAAATTCATCATTTAGTCGACCAGTTCGATCCTGATCAACCCCGTGCCCGGGATATATTAATTCCGCCGCATGGTACCCAGACTATGTACCGCACCTGGGTTCTGGATGAACCGGTAATGCTTAATAGCTATCGCGGTCACATGCATTTGCATGGCATTGCCATGTCCATCGAAGTGGTGTGGCCAGGACGAGTTCGCGATTATTATGGCCCCGGCGCAAATCGTCGCGATGTAATTGCTTCCATCAATAATTACAATCACAACTGGCAAACCAGTTTTGTGTTTGAAGATGATGCTCGCCCTATCCTTCCTGCGGGTACTGCAATCGTCATGCGTACCCATTTCGATAATACTGCTAACAACCCCTTATCCATCGATCCTGATCAATGGGTAGTGTTTGGTGGCAGGAGCGTTGACGCCATGTCCCACTTTCATGTGAGTGTGACCTACCTGGAAGAGGAAGAATACGATTCGTTGCTCGATCAACGCTTCACCCAACTCAATGCGCGCAAAGAAAAAGATGGCGACTTTGGTACAGCTTTGTTAGCCATTCATCCTGATGAACGCACACGCCTGGAAACCGGTGAAGTGGCAGAAAGATCAGGAAGAATTACCGGGACGGACAGATATTCTCAACGCTAGTCCAAAATCCTTTATAGTGGCCAAAATTTATCTACACCGAGAACCGAGATTCAAAGCATGCTAATACGCCGCGGCCCACCAACAAGAAAATACATAGCATTCTTACCGATGGTAATCGGAGCAGCATTTGCCTCCATTGGGTTAACGCATGCGCAAGATACGCAAAGCCAATCAGATTCCTACAGCCAGGTTGCCGATGACAGAGGGCTCGGTATGGTGGTTGGTTATGGGCGCGGCGCTTCATTCGCCGACATCGATGGCGATGGTGACGATGATTTATTTGTAGCAGACACCGATGGTCGATTATTTGGCCCGCCGTTTGGCATGTCTATGATTTATACCAACGACGGTTCCGGAAATTTTGTGCCGGGTGAATTCAATTTAGATCCCGCGGATTTTCTCGGCACTTGGGTTGGCTCCTTTGCCGATTACGATAACGATGGCGATCCCGACTTGATGGTAGGTAATGGAGGCTACACTACTGAGTCGACGCTGGTATTGCTGGAAAATCGAATTGCCCAGAACCAAGGCTTCGTCAATGTTACTGAAGAGGCGGGATTAGCAGATGAAAACGCAGGCGGCGCAACTGCTTCATGGTGGGGTGTTTCCTGGGCTGACTTCGATAACGATAGCTGGCTCGATGTGATGGTTACTCGCCGAGAGGGTCGTCCCTTGCTCTATCGCAATTTAGGCAACGGCAGCTTTAGTGAGCTGGGTGAGGCCATGGGCATACTGGAAGCTCCCCATCGCGATTTGAAAAACCCGGTATGGATCGATTATGACGAAGATGGTGATCAGGACCTGTATCTGGCGGGAATTGATTGGCACGCCTTTTATCGCAACGATGGTGACAGATTTATAGAGCAAACCGAGCAGGTTTTTACTCAAGAACTGGAAGGCCGCAGCGGGTTACCTGCTGTCTTCGCAGCTGCCTCAGCAGACTTCGACCAGGATGGCCATGAAGACATCTACCTTGGACGCTGGGATTCACAGGACTATATTCTGTTCGGTGACGGCGCTGGTAATTTTGAACAATTGGGCACTGAAATCGGCATCGATACCAAGAACCAGCTAGCTCAATCCGCAGATGACAGGAATCCCATGGGCAGCCAATTAGCTGGCGCTCGCAATGCAGCGCGCAGCAATGGCCCGGAAGGAGAAGCTGAAGCTGGTATCGATCCCTATGAGAACACCATGGGGCTGGGCGTTGGTGACTTTTATGATGATGGCTTTCCCGATATTGTGATTGGCACAGGCAATCCCATGTTTGTTGCCGAAGATGTGTTTTTCTGCAACCTGGGCGAACGGCGCTTCGAACGATGCACCGATCGTTTCATTGAACCCGATAGCGGCCATAGTATGACCCGCGCCCATGGTGCAA
The DNA here is from genome assembly GCA_028818225.1 of Gammaproteobacteria bacterium. Classification (GTDB taxonomy): domain Bacteria; phylum Pseudomonadota; class Gammaproteobacteria; order Pseudomonadales; family Pseudohongiellaceae; genus UBA9145. The sequence continues at coordinate 61,735 of JAPPOG010000010.1, forward strand.
TTTTCGGCGATGTAGATCGTGACGGCTTTACTGATTTTTATTTTAATCTGGGTGGCCATCCGCCTTATGATTTCAACCAACAAGCTGAATCGAGAGAAACCAACAAGCTGTTCATGCGTAATAGTAACGAAACTGCAAATGCTGCCTGGTTAACACTGACTGGCACGGAAAGTAGCCGCGATGCAATTGGTGCACGGGTTCAGTACGGAGAGGGAGACCTGACCCGCTATCATTATCTTCGCTCAACCCAGGGATTTCAAAGCCAAAATAGTATGACCATGTTATTACCTCTGGCAGACGCAGAATCAGCGCCGGTAGTTATTGACTGGCCCAGCGGAAAAACAACTGAACTGACAGTAATTGCCGGCGAGCATTACAACGTTATTGAAGAATAAAATAAAGGCTGATCAGGTTAGTCTTGAGAAGCCCATGATGTGAATAACCTTTCAATCAAGAATTGCGGGGAAAATAACCATGTCTAAAAAAGAAAAACGAACCGTTCCATTTGAAGCAATCGAGATTTACAACCAGTACATACATGGGGAAATCAGTCGACGTAAATTTCTCAGTGGCGTAAAGAAATTTGCCGTAGCAGGACTCAGCGCAACGGCTATCGTCGAAGCGCTGATGCCAAACTATGCCCTTGGGCAACAAATTCGTCGTGACGATGAGCGGATTAGCGCCAGCTATGAAACTATACCGTCACCTAATGGCCACGGTTATATAAGCGGCTATCTGGTTCGCCCTTTCAGTGCTGACACTCGTAGCGAAACTTCTGCACAACTACCCGGCATCGTTGTCGTTCACGAGAATCGTGGTCTGAATCCCCACACCAAAGATGTGGCCCGGCGATTTGCCTTACAAAACTTCATGGCCTTCGCTCCCGACGTGCTGACACCCGTGGGTGGCTATCCCGGCGATGATTACCAGGGCGGGCAACTGTTTCGCGAGCTCGATCCGGAGTTACGCTTCGAAGATATAGTTGCTGCCAGCTTGTGGCTAAAAAACCGCGAAGATTGCACTGGTCGCATCGGCATTACCGGTTTCTGTTACGGTGGCAGCATTTCCAATCGTATGGCCGTCCGCTTGGGTGATGATCTTGCTGCAGCGGTGCCATTTTATGGTGGAGGGGCACCGGCTGCTGATGTTCCGGCTATTCGCGCAGCGGTAATGGTGCAGCACGGCGAGCTGGATACTCGGCTTGTAGAAGCCTGGCCTGAATACGAAGCAGCCTTACAGGCCAACAATGTTGCTTACGAAGGTCACATCTATCCGGATGCCATGCATGGTTTCTTCAATGATGCCACGCCAGAACGCTATAATGATGCTGCCGCAACCCTTGCCTGGACTCGCACTATTGACTGGTTTAACCGCTATGTAAGAAACGCGTAAAAAGGAGCCTGAGATGAAATATGCAAAGTTTGGCTTGTTGGGAATCGTTGCACTGTTAGTAGCAACAGTAATTACTTTACGAGTAACCGGCCTTGAACCACGTTACATTGACCCTCGCACACCAGCATTCGCAGAAAATAACCGCACTGCCGGACCGGGATTATGGCTCCCCGGCGAAGTTGTGCATGAAAAAGTGGCTGACTGGGATTGGGTAAATGAAGTTAGTCACCCGGTGCGTGGCAATTCCATTATGTTGGAAACTCGCACCTGGTATGGCATACCTCATTCCGTCACTGTTAATGCCAGACCCCGTGGACCAGATCTCTATCTGAGTGGCAGCGCTCAGGGCGATCGATTGGGCGCAGAATTTCCCAATCAAAAAGCCTGGTGGCGAAACATTGAGCGAGATCCGCGCATTCGCCTGAAGATTGATGGCAAGATATATGAAGGTACGGCGGCCCTGGTCCAGGACTATGATGAGGTCATGGAGTTATTTGGCGCTGACCCAATCACCAGACGCGTCGATGAAAATGGTAACGAAACAATCACCGGATTGAGATATTACTGGCGTGTATTCCAACGGGAGATTCCAACCTACAGCGCAAACTCAAACTGAGATTGGAAAACAAGCCTGATTCACTATTCCTCCGCAATCCCGATATTAAGCGCTGCCTGGAGTCGGCGCCGGGGATGCATTTAGAGATTTTTAATTAGCTTGCCACTCTTAATTACCGTGCTTACTCTTTCCAGCTCGGTAATATCATTCAGCGGATTACTGTCTACCGCAATAATGTCTGCTATTTTTCCTGCTTCGATGGTACCGAGGTTTTCTAACTGAGAAAGCAATGTTGCAGCACCGATAGTCGCTGAGTGAATGGCATCCATTTCAGTTATGCCAATCTGCACCATGTAACGAAATTCTTCACCATTAAGACCATGGGGCGTAACCGCCGAGTCAGTACCAAAGGCAATGTTTACGCCTCCGCGATAGGCAGCTGCGATATTATCAGCGGCCGCCGCGCCAGCTGCATAGGCTTTGTCTTTTATGTCGTCCGTAAAAAACGGATTGCCTTCCATACTTTCCGGCAATTTGATTCCAGGTAACAAGGTCGGCACTAAATAGGCACCAGTCTCGTTAAAGAGCCGGATCGATTCCTGGTCGAGGTAAGTCCCATGATCAATGCTATCTACTCCCGCCCTGAGGGCGGCATTAATACCATCGGCACCATGGGCATGAGCGGCAACCTTTATGCCGAGATTATGTGCCGTGGCCACAATTTCAGTCAGCTCATCGTCAGTCATTTGCTGGCCAAGGCCGGTAGCAGTATCGGAAAGCACGCCGCCAGTCGCTGTGATCTTAATCCACTGGGCGCCAAATTTTATGGCTTCTCGCGTGGCAGCACGACATTCGATCGGACCATCGCAGATTGTTTCTGGCGTCCACATTTCCAGTAATTCCGGAATATAGCCATCCACATCGCCATGGCCTCCGGTTGCGGCCAGCGAACTGCCTGCCGCAAAGATTGTTGGGCCACTTACCAGACCCTGGTTAATTGCATCACGCAAGGCATAGATAGCTTCCGGTTCACTACCCAGATCTCTCACAGTGGTAAAACCCGCATCAAGGGTAATTCCGGCATAATAAACGCCGCGCATAGCCGACATGGAGGTTGTGATATAGAGCGCATCATTGCGTGATGAAGGTGAGATTTCACTCAACATATGCACGTGCATATCGATAAGACCGGGCAAAACGAATTTGTCAGAAAGATCGACTAACTCAACTTGACCTGGAAGAGAAGCAGGATCGACATAACCATCAACCACAGCATCGATTCGATTATCGCGCAAAATAATTGATTGTTGTTGAGCCGGTGATTCACCAGGGATGGCAAGCAAATTGCCTGCATGGATGACTACAGTTTGAATTTCTTCAGCAGCCCAGCTGCAAATACTGATACTGCAGGATAAGCATAGAATCCATAGAAACCTTTTCACTAGATACTCCGATATTTTTGCAGGAGACTACTTGCAAATCACCTGCTTAATGATTTTCAGGTTTATTCATCAGTAGAGTAGATTACCCAAATTTTTTCATAGCCATCTGTTGCAAAAATTCCTCGCCATTCCTTTGGCAGTGTAACCGCTTCGCCGGCATGGATAGTCATGACGCTCCCATCTAAAGAAGTTAGCGTGACGCTGCCGCTCAGGAAATACATAAACTCATCAACACCATAGGGACGATCAGTAATATCGATGCGAGTTGCTTCGGAGCGATACATGCCGCTGTAGTATTTCCCATCGCTGCTCACCATAGAAGTAACACTTTCTGTCTGGTGACCATCTGCATGGGTTTTAGGTGTCATGTCTACGCGCTCGAACATCGCGCCCGCCAAATCCACTTTGCTAATTTTTGCCGGAAGAACTGTCTCGCTATCATCAGCCACGGAGGAGAAAAGAAAACTGGCACTCAAAAATGTTATCACCAACTTAAACCTGAAGCTCATAGCTGTCACTCCTAACAATAAGATGTAGAAATACTAACAGCAAAAAGCAACACAATATATGCCATCATTCGGATGATATTTAAGCTACGAATATCTGAATAATTGATCGAAGTTAAATTCATGAGCCTTTTTTAGCGATAGGCTGCTAAAAAAGGATCACAAGGTGGCACAACTTAATTTCTTTTTTGGTCTGGGAATTTTCCTGTTTGGGATGTCCCAACTGGAATTCGGCATTCGCAAATTAAGCGATGTGCGGTTGCGACACTGGTTGCGGTCCAGCACCGGGTCCAGTCTGGGCAGTGTCTCTGTCGGCGTTGCTACTACGGCCCTGCTACAAAGCAGTTCCATGGTAAGCCTGTTGGTACTGGCCTTTGCCAGCGCAGGCCTGGTCCCTTTTATTAACTCCATCGGGATTATTCTTGGCGCCAATCTGGGTACCACGTTTACTGGCTGGATTGTTGCCATTTTTGGTTTCAAGCTAGACCTGGAGGCACTGGCTTTACCTTTGTTTGGCCTCTCTGCCTTTTTTCTCGCAATCTTTTCCCGAAATAGCCGCCCCTATTTATATGCCCTGACAGTACTCGGCATCGCGTTATTGCTGTTCGGGCTCAGCATTATGAAAACCAGCATGGAAACATTGCCGGAGAGCCTTGATGTCTCTCTGCTGCAGGGTCACCACCCTATTATTTATCTCCTGTTTGGTATGGCCATTACCTTCCTGGTGCAATCAAGTTCTGCCGTAATGATGATGGCGTTAGCGGCACTGAATGCGGAGTTTGTAGCGCTGCCGGAAGCAGTTGCACTGATAATTGGTGCGGATCTGGGAACCACCAGCACCACTGCACTCGGCAGCCTTACTGGCAGCGTTATCAAACGCCAATTAGCCTTTGCTCATTTCAGTTTTAACTTTATCGTAGATATTTCGGCCTTTCTGTTTTTGCTGCCTTTGCTTCCATTGATAATGTCTTTGTTGTCTATTGAAGACCCCTTGTATTCCCTTGTTGCCTTTCACAGCCTGATGAATCTGCTTGGTTTACTGGTATTCATTCCCCTACTACCCAAATTTGCTCACTGGATAGAACAGCTCTTCACAAATAGTCGATTACAACCCAATAGCGCAATTGATCGGGTACCTCCTGATATTGTAGAGGCGTCATTGGTTGCCATAAAAGACACCGTAAAACAACTACTCTTACAGGCTTGTTCTAACAGTTTATTCATTTTTAATCTGAAACCCGCCACATTGAACGAGATAAATAGACAGAGAATAAAAGTGATGAATAATGAGTTACTACAGAATTTTGATAAAGGTTATGAAGAACTTAAGAACCAGGAGAGTGCGGTTTTGGCTTATTCACACAAGGTTCAAAGTCAGCCCCTTGGGGATATAGATGCTATAGAGCTTGTGCGCCTGCAAACAATCGTTCGCCACCTTGTTTTTGCCAATAAGAATCTCAAAGATATCCAGCATGACCTGCAAGAATTCAGATTCAGCTCAAACCAGGGGATGCAAGATCTCTATTCTCGTCATAGCAAATATCAACTGGACACTTACAACCAAATAATTCACCTAATACTGGGAGAGCACTCGGCGGAGTACATACTGGAAGAACTTGCAGATCTCCAGGCGAATAATGACAAATACACAGAAGAGGCAAACCAGTTCGTAAATAGTCAAACTGGTACCGACGTTATCGAAGGCACTGCAGTTTCAATTGAATTTAATAGTAATCGTGAAATTCGACATGCTTTAAAAACTATGATTTAAGCGATAGATATATGGGTGCGCACCACACAGTTCGCAAACCTGGCAGAAACTGACCTGGAAGTCACAGCTGAGAATTAATCCAGCGTGCCAGAAAGGCTTTGCTAAGCATCCGAACTATTCAGGAATTGTAACTTTCAGCTAATCTGCTGCCCCTAAAACCTCCCTGTTGCCATCAACTTGCTTTTTCTCAAGCACGAGATTAACAAGCGTAATGACTATACAAAACATCCCCAATCCCAACAGGGTCGGCGTCCTGCCGATCTGAGCAAGAGACACTAATGCAGCACCCAGAATTAGCACCACGATAAGCAAACCTTGCCACAGGCTATTGCGCTCAGCATCGGTTTTCCAGGCTTGCAGAATCTCGGCCAAAAGTGCGGCAATAGACTTACGTACCAATACCAACCCAATTGTCACTATCAAAAAGGGTATCCAGATATTGAACAGGACAGCAGTTCCGACCCCATTGCCAATTGCATGGGCGATCATTGGCGGCAGCACTGACCCTGTTTTTTGCGCCAGGTAAGTCCATACTACCGAATTTATTAAAATCAGCAGCATGAACAATGCAAGCATGCTATCTCCGTTTAGATAGCTAGTATGAGATAAACCAAATACCAATCCAGTGAGTATCACTCCAGCAATCACACCGTAACTCTCAACCATGCGTACGCGAAAATAACCTCGTGTCATTATCTCTTCGGTGAGTGGAGGAATTAGAAATGAAGTGCCGAGGAAATAAACCAGAAAGGTTAAATTAATAGGTGTCTCGTTGTATGTCCACCAGGCTGCCAGCCCTTCCCCGAGCGGAACAATTCTATGGGTTGCAAATAACAAGGCAATGAAAAAAGAAGAAAAGAGTCCAACAACTACTCCTTGTTGCAGCAGATAGCCCAGGGAATGATTATTCAGGCTGACCCCTGCCTGCCGGGGAGTTATGCCCCGCCTCAAGTAAAGCAGCGTGAAACCAAAGGCAGCGGCCAAACCCAACCGAAAAAAGATTAGCAAGCCATCAGCGGTAGCCAGCTCTAGATCACTGGCAGATTCTGCAAGTAACACAGGCCCGAGTGTCGCCGCAAATAACGCCTCTCCGACGAGGTTTCCCAGCGCCAGTATTAGCAAAACTTCCGCCAGTGCGGCAATTCGATTCCAGAACATCAGCTATTTCTCCATAGCTATGCCAAATTAGACGAAATCGAAAGGAATTTGTTACCAGTGTGAAAAAACGCCTCTAATTAAAGGCAATTACTGGCCTTTCGCAGGAATTGGGATATGCAGATGAAAACAGATTGTTTAAGCGTTGGTTGATCTCGCCTGAATTGCTGATTGGATTCTGGGTATCCCATTGGAAGCCCTGACCGGTCTCCACCACATTCAAAGAAAATAAACTGTCCTTGGGATTCAAAACCAGGCCGTAGCGAAGATCGGCATATTGATAAACCCTATTGCCATTCTGCTCAGTCATGGTTCGGTGTAACCATCCCATGGCAAACCATTCGAAAATTCTTACTTCGCGCAGATCACTGACATTATCGAACATTGCCCGCGGAGTTTGTTCCGCCATTCCCCATTCAATAGCACAGGGTCGCCACATCGAAATATAACCCACCCAATCTACCGTTGGCGTGCGAGCAACGACTCTGCGGTAATGCACCTGTAGAAAGGTGGGAAAGGATTCCACTTCGAAATCCTGGATTCCAAGTTCAGCCAACTGCCTCTCCGCTTCCTGTTTCGCCGCCTGGCCGAGATACCAGCCATAAGTTAGATAGGATGAAGTTACCAACAGAAATGATAATCCGATAAGGTTTACTCTTGATTTATGCCGATAGCGCCAGGCAAGGTAAATCGCAACAAATAATGGCACCGTATAAAGCGGATCGATTATAGGCATGGCAAACAGGGCAAAGCGCTGATCAGAGAACGGCAGTAACAGCTGCGTGCCATAAGGCGTTAGTACGTCGAGTAAGGGATGCGACAGAATCGCCAGAAACATGGCCAGCATCCAATATTTCAGGCGCTCAGTGTCGATTAAGCTGACAGCGCGATGACATTCGTATTTATAGAGCAGAAAACCCAGTAAAGGACCCATAACCGGGGCAAAAAACAGCGAATGCGTGATCCCCCGATGAATTTGCAGATTATGGAAGTAATCTTCTGCAAAAAATACGTCGATATCCGGCATCGCACCGGCCGCAGCACCTGCGATGACAACCCGAAAGCCCAGTTTATGCTGCGCGCTGGCTTGAGCGACTACCGCTCCTAGCGCTGCCTGAGAAAATGGATCCATTTTGCACTGTAACTTGAATCTAAGTTTGAATGGCTAGTGTAACAATAAAAAAGTGAGAGTGGTGCGAGGAAAATTGAGGAATAAATGCAGAAAAAACTAAACTTAGGAAAGATGCGGCCGTTAAAAAGTTCGAGGGTGGATGCCGCAAGCGACACCCGCCCTACAGGACCTTAAGCAGAGTTATCAGAATCAGCGCGGTGAGGCACAAGATTACTGTTAATTCTTCTTTAAACCCTTCCCTGAGCTTTCCGGAATATTCTTTAAAGACGAATCTTTATCAATTGATTCCTTGTTTCTCAAGGGCCTCTGAGACTTTCGTCCCAGTTTTTTAGTCTCAGGCTCAGACCCGACAAAGTCTGTTTGGCCACACAGTTTCTTCGGCGATATTCGAGGCTCTGGAATAAGCACCCTTCACGACGTTCCAACCAGTTAACGAGTTTATCCAGGCTAATCATTCGCGGCACTTAATCAAGTTCTTCTCTTTCCAATTAGAGTTGCGTCTTCTTGTTCCGAGCTTCCTTCTCTTAATTGCCAGAGCTATGTTGGGTCAAGCCCTCAATAACTTGCAAATGTCTAGTAGTTCCCGGCTCGCTCCCTGCGCCGTGTCGGTTGTTCATAAATCGACAAGTCGATTCATTTACAGCCTTGAGATTGATTATACATAAAACTTTTTTGTGTGCATTATTTTATGTCAAATTTTTTAAAAAAAAATCATATTTGTTTTTTTCTGGAACAATCGTTTAAAAAAACCATGGCCTGCATCAATGACACAAACAGTGGCACAGTAACAACTTGTGCATTTTTTATTCAACATCATGTGGATAACTTGTGGAACGTTTGATCTGCAATTTTTGCAACCACCTAGTTGAAATTCGAATCGCATTTTCGCGTAATAGAAAATTGAAAAGTGAATAGAGTTTACATCTGATTTTGTACTCAGCTTGTCATTTTGGGGATGTATTTTTACCTCCAATACTTACTTTTTGTATTAATTTGCGGGAAGCTAGTGACTATGAAAATTCAAATACCCAAGTTTCTGGTAGCAATTCTATTTTTGGTCGCCTTACCAGTTCATTCTCAGACTGGAATGAATAATGGCGAATGGCATTATTTCGGGAGTGATGCGGGCAGCACCAAGTACTCTGCCCTGGACCAGATAGATCGCGTCAACTTTTCCCAGCTGGAAGTGCAGTGGCGCTGGCAATCCATCGATGGCCGCTTTGACCTGGAACAATTAAAAACAGAGTACCCGAATCTGCAGATTCCCAATGATGTACCTGACGTCAGTATCAATGGACTGAAGGCCGCCCCCCTGGCAATTGATGGCGTACTCTATGTTTCAACCCCGCTATTTCAAGCTGCAGCAATCGACGCACAAACAGGAGAAACGCTGTGGGCCTATGATCCGCGCAGCTACGCCTCCGGTATTCCAATCATGATGCTGGGATTCAGCAACCGAGGTCTGGCTTATTGGTCGAACGGAGATGAGGCGCGTGTTGTCTGGGGAACAGGCGATGGCTATTTAGTGGAAGTTGATGCCCAAACCGGCGAGCCAGTTGTCAGCTTTGGCGACAACGGCCGAGTCGACTTAATAGAGGGCATCCCGCGTGCTCGTCGACAGGCGCCGATAAACTATTCGGTCACTTCGTCACCGATTATAGTAGGAGATGTCATCGTAGTAGGATCGGCAATTTCTGACCAGCCTGATTATCGTGAGATGCCTCCCGGACATGTGCGCGGTTTTCATGTTCAGACCGGTGAACTGCTTTGGACTTTTCGCACTATTCCGCAACCGGGTGAATTTGGCAATGAAACCTGGGAAGACGGCAGTTGGGAGTACAGTGGCCACGCCAATGTCTGGACATTGATGAGTGCCGATCAGGTTGCAGGCATTGTTTATCTGCCAGTTGGTGCACCTACCAATGATTTTTATGGTGGGCATCGCCTCGGAGATAACCTCTTTGCTAACAGTCTGGTTGCACTGGATGCCAGCACTGGTGAGCGGCTCTGGCACTTTCAAATGGTGCATCATGATCTATGGGACTATGATCCGCCAGCAGCGCCAAACCTGGTTGATATAACTGTCGATGGCGAACGAATTCCTGCAGTTGCCCAGGTCACGAAGCATGGATTTGTGTTTGTTTTTAACCGTATTACCGGTGAACCGGTATGGCCGATCGAAGAACGTCCAGTCCCCGCTACTGATGTGCCAGGAGACAGAGCATCTCCTACTCAACCTTATCCAACCAAACCGCCGCCTTTTGAACGCCAGAGTCTAACCGAGGATGATTTGATAGATTTCACGCCTGAACTGCGCGCTGCGGCGTTGGAAATGTTAGATCAACATCGATACGGTCCGATGTTTACACCACCATCGCTACCAACGGATGATAGTTTCGGCACGATTCATGTGCCTGGTTATACCGGAGGTGCTAATTGGCATGGCGCAGGAGTGGATCCTGAAACCGGAGTGATTTATATCCCCTCAGCAACATTACCAAGCCGTTCCGGGTTGGCGATTCCCGATATGGGAGATGCAACCCTCAACTACGTGCGCAATGTCACCACGAATTTACGGCCCAGTGGCTTACCACTAACCAAACCTCCTTATGGTCGAATTACTGCTATCGATTTAAACGAGGGTGAGATTCTCTGGCAGGTTGCTAATGGTGCGGGTGCGCCTACTGTGAGAAACCACCCGGCACTGGCTGATCTGGATCTGCCTTATCTTGGAAATGGGCGTGATCAGATACTGGTTACGAAAACCCTCCTGATCTCTGCCCAAACTACCGCAAATGAAGCTGGAGTATACCCCCTGGTGGCTCGGGATAAAGAAACTGGCGCAACTGTAGGGGAAGTTGCGCTCCCAGCTCAGGCGATTGGCCCGCCTGTGACCTATATGAATGGGGACCAGCAACAGATTGCTATTACCGTGCGTGGCACACCCCCAGAAATGGTCGTTTTGGGCTTGCCTTAATCGACTGAAGGGCTAGAGTATGGAAGCTATGAAGCCCGTTATCACTGCACTACGCATCCAATCACTGCTTCTCTTACTAGTTAGCTGCTTTTTGACTTTTCCGCTGTCAGCACAAAACCAGTTAGCAGCACTTGCTGGTGAGGGTGGTGTTCTGCTGCATTCTCCGGATGGCGAAGTACTGGTAAGCCTGAATCCAGACCAGTCATTAGTCCCCGCTTCCCTGGTAAAGATTCCCCTGGCACAAGTTGCATTGAACTCATTAGGGGAAGACTTTCGTTTCGAAACACATTTTTATCGCAACGAAACAGGAGATCTTCTGGTTCGCGGCCTTGGCGATCCTTTTTTAGTGTCTGAGGAAATTGCCGCCATTGCTGAAGTGTTATCTCAGCGTGGACTTGCTGAGGTTCGGCGCCTGGTAATGGACGATTCAGCCTTTGAAATAAATGGCGACTTACCGTTAGAACTTAATGCTGATGATCCTTATGCCGCACGTAATTCTGCTTTAGCAGTAAATTTTAATACCGTAAATCTGGCATGGAATGCCAGTGGCACTTTGATATCCGGTGAAGAACAGACACCATTGACACCACTGGCGCGAGAATTTGGTGCAAGTCTTTCTGCAGGAGAACCACAGCGAATCAATCTCGGTAGTGATCCTGAAGACGGATTGAGACAAGCGCAACAGCTATTTAGTTATTTTCTAACAGAGTCACGTGACACAATATTAT
>JAPPOG010000065.1 GCA_028818225.1 Gammaproteobacteria bacterium
TTGCTAACGTCTCTTTCTCATCAGCAAAGTTGGGAGAAAAAATCAGCATTCTAAGAAGCAACATTTCAAATGCCGACTTTAATTCCATCGAAAATCTCAGTTCATCCCGGCCTTTGGATCCAATTTGATAATAAAGTTGTAGATCTTCTGCTGAAAATTTCGCTGCCAGTTCCTGAATTTTCTCCTTGTCACCAAAACTATTATCGACTGCACCAGGCACAGCCTGAGCTACGGCCAATCGGTGCAAAGCTGACATTAAGCTATCCAGAGTATGTCCATAATCTGGAGTCTGATCTGAAATTTTGTTGATAATCTCGAGCAGGGTCTCAACATCTCGCGCGGCCATAGCTTCCAATAATGCAAAAACCTGTTGCTGCTCAGGCACTCCCAGCATTTCAATGATCCCGGCGGTATTAATGCTACCCTGACAGTAAGAAATACCCTGATCTACCAGTGTTAATGCGTCACGCATGCTGCCACTCGCTGCGGCAGCGATTTGCCACAATGCTTCATCGTCATACTCAATAGACTCTTCAGCCAGAATCTTTTGCAAGTACTCAACAATAATTTGTGGACTAAGATTTTTGAGATTGAACTGCAGACAACGAGATAAAATGGTGACTGGCAGTTTTTGTGGATCCGTTGTTGCAAACAGAAACTTTACATGGGGCGGTGGTTCTTCAAGGGTTTTAAGCAGCGCATTAAAGCTATGTCCGGATAGCATGTGCACTTCATCAATCAGATAGACTTTGAATATTCCCCTGGCAGGAGAGTATTGCACGTTTTCCAATAGCTCTCTGGTATCTTCAACCTTGGTCCTGGAAGCTGCGTCGACCTCAATAAGATCGATGAATCGACCTTCATTAATTTCAGTACAGGCATTGCACTTGCCACAAGGTTTTGAACTTATCCCTTCTTCGCAGTTTAGGCATTTCGCAAGAATTCGGGCCAGCGTAGTTTTGCCAACCCCTCGAGTGCCAGTCAACAAGTAAGCATGGTGCAGTCGTTGATTATCGAGCGCATTAATCAAAGATTTTAATACGTGAGCCTGGCCGGCGACTTCGGCAAAGTTTGTGGGTCGCCATTTACGAGCAAGTACTTGATAGCTCATCGACTAATTCTTCGGATAAGGGCCTGACAGTTTAAGACAAACGTGCTACTTCAGTTGCTAGCGAGTGGCAGCTCTTGCCAGCCACACCACGGCACATGAATCAGCTACTACCGTTGCTCCCTTCCGGGCCTGGCGGGGTTCATAACCTATCATTGCGCGGGGACCGACAAGAGATACCATAAAGCATAATAGCATAGACCCCGGTCGTTGCAGCCGCGGATTATGGGAGATTCTCCCATAATCCACAAGCTGTTTTCTGGCGCAGATCTGGCGCGATTAGGGCAAAGCCAGAGCGACTATCCTCGCGTCCTGACCACCACCTAGGGCGATTGAAATGAACTGCTTGCCGTTAATCATATAAGACATTGGGGTGCCGGTTGGCGGCAATGGCAATTCATATTCATGAACTATTTCACCGGTGGCCTTGTTATAGGCTCGCAGCAGATTGCGATCATTATCCCGCTGAGCCATGTATAACAGAGTCCTGGTGAGTAACGGACCCGGACCTGCATTATCTACTGTTCCTACTGGCCCCGGATCCAGTATCCCCATGTCGATAATCTGTTGCCGGATACCCTCACCATGAGGAACTATCCAGGCATTTTCACCACTGTTCATATCTATTGCGGTAATTCGACCATAAGGTGGCTTAGTGAGGGGTAGGCCAGATGGCCCAGCCACGCCTCTTGCACCGCCGCGGACATAACGCATCTCTTCCCGCCCGCGCCGCGCTTCGATAATTTGAACAACAATAGGCCCAGACGCCGAAGGCACATAGTACATTCCAGTTTCAGGGTCAAATGCCGCACCGCGCCACTCGCCACCCCCTGCCCATCCAGGAAATTGTATTGTGCCTCGCAGAGACGGTGGTTCGAACAAAGGACCGTAATCATACCTTTCAATATTCTGTAAAGCTTCCTGACGCAGCGCCGGCGTAAAATCTATTAAAGTTTCATCGCTTATACCCTGCGGTTCGAATGGTGGCGGCTTCGTAGGAAAAGGCTGTGTTGCAGACAGCTGCTCACCCGGCACGCTGCTTTGTGGAACGGGCCTTTCTTCGATAGGCCAGACAGGCTCGCCTGTCACTCTATCAAAGACATAGGTGAATCCTTGTTTTGAAATCTGGGCTACAGCTTTAATATCACGACCGGCCACATTTATATCGATGAGTGTGGGCGCAGCCGGCAAGTCATAATCCCAAACCCCATGATGAACCATCTGGAAGTGCCATATTCGTTCGCCGCTATTCACATCCAATGCCACCAGGCTTTCAGCGAACAAATTGTCCCCTTTCCGCATCCCACCGTACCAGTCGTTTGTCGGTGTACCGGTAGGAATGTACGCGATTCCGAGTTCGTCATCGGCACTCATAATGGTCCAGGAATTTGTACTTCCCGAATATTCCCAGGAACCGTCTTCCCAGGTTTCATTGCCAAATTCGCCAGCCTGGGGAATTGTCCTGAACATCCACTCAAGCTCACCACTCTCTGGATTAAAGGCGCGAATATGACCTGGTGGGGTCTGTATGCTGCTTGGACCATCATTCACAATGGAATTAACTATGGCTTTGTCATTTGTAACCAATACCGGCGAGACAACACCGTATTGTGATTTATCGATTTCCCGGCCTAATCCCAGGCTCAGATCGACCCGGCCCTCGTCACCAAAACCAGGATCTGGTTGACCATCATCAGCGTTCAAAGACCATAAATAGGAATCATTAGTCGCAAACAATATTCGACGTTTGCCATTGCCTTCCCAATAAGCAACTCCCCGGGTGTTATAGCCAAGATTGGGTGGCCTGCCTGCTTCCCAAGCTTGCGTATCAAAAACCCAGCGCTCAGCACCAGTTTGCGCATCAAGAGACACAACCCGACCAAACGATGTGGGTAAATACATGATGCCATCAATGACAATTGGAGTGGCTTTATAAGTTCCGGGAACGGCGCGGGAATTACCGTCAGCTATATTTGCAACAGCAGTTGCATTATCGACGCTCTCCCAGGACCAGGCTGTACTTAACTGACTCACGTTATCCGCTGAAATCTGGTCAAACGAAACATATTTTGTTGAACCGTTATCACCGCCGTAGCTAGGCCAATCAACGTTTTGAGCTGTGATAATAGAAGAATATGCGGCAGTAAGAAGTGAAATTGATAAAGAAAGGATACTTTTCATAGACAGAACCAAGCAATTATCAGGAACTGCGATACTAGCGCATTAGCAAGAAATGGGAAGAGCTTGCAGAAATTTGGCGGTGAGGGAGGGATTCGAACCCTCGAAGCCTTTCGACTTACACACTTTCCAGGCGTGCTCCTTCGACCACTCGGACACCTCACCCCAATTTTGCGCGTACTCTAAACCAGAGTCTTTTACCTTACAAGTTTGTTATTGTCTTGCTAACCTGGAATGCACCCTGTCAGAAGTCATCACTTCAGTGCTTCGATATACATTTATATCTATGCCGCCTCTCCTGAGAAAATTCAATGACAGGGTCAAATTGGTTGGTCGGCAAACTAGAGAAATATCACGAAAAATTCTTTCCCCACACTCCTCATGATAGCCCTGGTGGTTGCGGAAGGAGCACAAATAACTTAACAAACTTGCTTCGTCTATTTTGGGGCCTGTGTATTCAATGTGAAAACTTGCCCAATCTGGCTGTCCGGTAACCGGGCAATTAGATCTGAATAAATCTGAATATAGCTCTTCATCAAAAGCCATATCTTCTGTCACCCGCAAAAGCGACTCATCTGGATCTCCAATTTCAGCAGAGATCTGGTTTTTATCGATCGAGCGGCCTGCTCTATCTGAAAAATCTGGATTCAGAATTGCATTCAAGGGGTGCAGAATAACTTTAACTTCAGAAACAGTGAGCGCAGACAAGTCCGCAATAATTTTTTCTTCAATATGAACTTGCTTATCAAACTTTTCAGCATTAAATGAATTCAAATAAAGTTTTAAAGACTTAGACTCGACGAGGTTTTCTGACTCGGCATTAAAGAAAAACTCTCCCAGGCGCACTACTGGCTTTCCCGTCTCATCCAGCCAGGAGACTTCATAGGCACGCCAATGG
>JAPPOG010000085.1 GCA_028818225.1 Gammaproteobacteria bacterium
TAGAATATTTCAAGTTGGTGAAAACCTTAGGTACGCGTATCTTATGGCAGACAACCCTGCGCAACCAATTTCGAATATGTGGACAGACACTGGAGCTGGTAGTTTCACAGAGGATCAAATTTACGTAGTCCAAACAGCAACAAAAATCTTGCAGCGCTGCATTTTAATGACTACGGATCCAGGAGACCTCGTGATTGATCCAACTTGTGGATCTGGGACAACAGCATTTGTAGCAGAACAGTGGGGTCGACGCTGGATAACAATCGATTCTTCACGCGTAGCGCTTGCGCTTGCTCGCTCACGCATCATGGGGGCACGCTATCCGTACTATCTATTATCCGATTCTCCTGAAGGCCAGCTTAAGGAAGGGGAAATCACTCGTAGCGCCCCAAGATCAGACTCTACTCATGGAAACATTCACCACGGATTTGTCTATGAGCGCGTACCGCACATAACCCTCAAGTCGATAGCAAACAATGCGGAAATCGACGTTATTTGGGACAAGTTCCAAGAAGAGCTGGAACCACTGAGAAAAAACCTGAACCAAACACTAAACGAAGAATGGGAAGAATGGGAAATACCACGTAAAGCTGATGATAGTTGGCAGCAATCTGCCAAGCAAATACATACCAAGTGGTGGGAAAAACGTGCTACTCGACAAAGTGAAATTGATAGCTCAATAGCCTCTAAGGCAGATTTCGAACTGCTCTTTGACAAGCCTTATGAAGACAAAAGCAAAGTCCGTGTTGCTGGTCCATTCACTGTTGAAAGTCTTAGCCCCCATCGCACTTTGGGTGTCGATGAGAATGACGAACTTATTGAGCCTTTGAAGTCAAACAACGAATCATTTAGAGATGAGCAATCATTCTCGCAGATTATTCTCGAAAACCTTAAGACAGCAGGTGTCCAGCAAGCGCACAAGGAAGATCGGATAGCATTTACGGAACTTTTACCCTGGCCTGGTGAAGGACTCGTTTGTGCTGAAGGTCATTATTTCGAAGGAAACGTTGAAAAGCGTGCGGGCATCTTCATTGGTCCCGAATTCGGGACCGTACAACGCAGTGATCTTGTAGAGGCTGCTCGTGAATGTGGTGACGCCGGATTTGATGTACTGATCGCCTGCGCGTTTAATTATGAAGCCCATGCTACCGAATTCAGCAAGTTGGGGCGCATCCCTGTGCTTAAGGCTCGGATGAATGCCGATCTCCATATGGCTGACGACCTAAAGAATACGGGCAAGGGCAATTTGTTTGTCATTTTTGGTGAACCAGACATAGAAATTATTTCTGAAGGCAATGATCAACTACGTGTGAAGGTACACGGCGTAGATGTATTCAAACCGCAGACGGGAGAAGTTGTCAGTGACAACGCCGACGGTATTGCCTGTTGGTTCATTGACACCGACTACAACGAGGAAAGCTTCTTCGTGCGCCATGCCTACTTCTTAGGTGCAAATGACCCCTACAAAGCACTGAAGACTACCCTGAAGGCTGAAATCAATCAGGAGGCCTGGGAAACACTCCATAGCGACACGTCACGCCCATTTGATAAACCGAAGAGCGGTAGGATCGCAGTAAAGGTAATCAATCACCTAGGCGATGAGGTCATGAAAGTGTTCAAAATGGATTAATGACCGTGGATGAGCCGGACTTACTTCTAACAAATCTCAAGGAACGTGGTTTTTCCAGCCCCGCTGGAATCCACTGGGACGAGTTTAGGAAGTTATTGGTGCGACAAGCTAATAATACAGCTGAAGATAGGTTCCCTCCCCCACTTATTCTAGCTGCTTCGATTGAGTCTGATGCCGTAAAGTTCAATAGGCTAAGGGAACAAATTAATTGGGCAAAACGAAACGGGTGTCTAGAGCAAGCCTTGGATTACCTTAGATCGCTAGATGATAGTTCCTGGAATCGCTGCCCTGTAGAAAAATGGAACGAAGAGCATCCTTGGTCCAAGGGAGATAGGTCAAGATGCAATTCAGGATAGCGGATACCTTCACTGACAGCCTAACGAAACTCACAGGCGAAGAACAGAAACACGTCAAAACTACTGCGTTCGACCTGCAGATGAATCCGGCCAATCCTGGCATGAGTTTTCACAAACTAGACAAAGCTAAGGACGCAAACTTTTGGTCTATTCGGGTTAGCCGCGACATACGGTTGATAGTCCATAGAACCAACTCCAGCTTACTGCTCTGCTATGTAGACCACCATGATAAAGCCTATCAGTGGGCGGAACGACGTAAACTGGAGACCCACCCGAAGACAGGAGCTGCGCAGCTTGTCGAGATCCGAGAGACTGTCAAAGAAGTTGTCGTACCTACCTATGTAACCGCTGAACCAGAACAACCAGCCAAACCAGCGTTATTTGAACACATCACGGATGAGGAATTACTTAACTATGGTGTTCCCCCTGAGTGGCTAGATGATGTCCGGAAGGCGGATGAAGACAGCCTACTCCAGCTAGCAGATCATTTGCCCAGTGAGGCAGCGGAAGCACTATTGGAATTAGCAACTGGTGGACAGCCCCAGATCCCAGCTGTTGTTGCGCCTGATACTGATCCGTTTGAACATCCCGATGCACAGCGCCGCTTCCGTGTAATGACTGATGTTGATGAGCTGGAGCGCGCTCTGGAATATCCATGGGAGAAATGGGTGGTTTTTCTACACCCAGCCCAGCGACAAATCGTTGAAAAAAATTTCAGTGGCCCGGCAAGGGTGTCCGGTTCAGCTGGCACTGGTAAAACTATTGTTGCACTACACCGCGCTGTGCACCTCGCCCGGTCAAATCCTGATTCACGGGTCCTCCTAACTACGTTCTCAGAATCACTAGCTAATGCGTTGCGTACCAAGCTTCGTCGTTTGATCAGTAACGAACCCCGGTTAGCAGAACGGCTCGAAGTGCTGGCAATTGATACAGTCGGAGAACGACTCTTTAAAGCTTACGTAGGCCCCGCCACGATCGCATCACGCAATGATATTGAGGACCTGCTGACTGAAGCACGGGGGCTTGTCGATGGCATCAAGTTCAGTACCCGCTTTCTGCTCGCTGAGTGGGAAGATGTAGTTGACGCGTGGCAGCTCAACAGTTGGGAAGATTATCGTGATGTTGCACGATTGGGTCGCAAGACACGCTTACCGGAAGCAAGACGTCAGCAACTATGGGGGATTTTCGAAAAGGTCAGGTCAGGATTGGAAGATCAAGAAAAAGTCACCCGATCAGATGTATTCAGCAGAATCGCAGAAGAACTTATAAACAAGAATAATCCACCATTCGATTTCGCTGTGGTGGACGAAGCACAGGACATCAGTGTCCCACAACTGAAGTTCCTGGCGGCTCTTGGCAAAAACAGTCCCAATGCGCTTTTCTTTGCCGGTGACCTTGGCCAGCGAATCTTCCAGACCCCCTTCTCCTGGCTATCCCTCGGCGTTGACATCCGAGGTCGCTCACAAACGCTGCGAATCAACTACCGAACATCACATCAGATTAGAAAACAGGCTGACCAATTACTCGGCCCCCAAGTTGCCGATGTTGACGGGAACGTAGAAGAACGTCGAGGGACTGTTTCGGTATTCAATGGGCCACCACCCAACATCCGCACCTATGATAGTCCCGAAGAAGAAAGTAAAGCTGTCGGTGAATGGCTTAAGAACATAAATGCAGATGGGATTGTTTCCAGTGAAATAGGCGTCTTCGTCCGTTCTGCAGCGCAGCTCGATAGAGCCAAGGCCGCACTTGATGAGTCGGGGTTGGAATACAACATTCTGGATGAACGGATGCAGCTGGAACCTGGCAAAGTATCAGTAAGCACAATGCACCTGGCCAAAGGGCTGGAATTTCGCGCTGTTGCTGTAATGGCATGTGACGATGAAGTTATTCCACTACAAGACAGAATAGAGTCAATTACCGACAACGCTGATCTGGAAGAAGTGTACGATACTGAACGACACCTGCTATATGTCGCATGCACCAGGGCCAGGGATCATTTGCTGATCAGTGGTGTAGATCCAGTTTCTGAATTTGTGGACGACCTCAACAGTTAGATTACTTAGCGCGGCTCCATGAGTTATGGCAAAAATCTCAACAACTG
>JAPPOG010000068.1 GCA_028818225.1 Gammaproteobacteria bacterium
GATTTATCTCAACTAAATATTGATTAACAAGCATGAAAAGCGATCGACTAGGTTTATTATTTTATCGCATCATCTAGAGAGAAGTACTGTCCCTATGTTTTTGACCGCCTGCTCTAAAGTTTATCAAGATCTGTCAAGTATTCCCTGGCCTGTTCGATAATCGAAAGATGCATTTGGCTGCCCATTTTATCCCAAGTTGCATACAGCATTCTTAGTCGATAATTCTTTTCTAACTCGTCTCGATGTTCGTGCATGAAGTTCCAGTAAAGACTGTTTAGCGGGCAGGCAGACTGTCCAATTTTCTCTTTAACCTGGTAATGACAATCGTTGCAGTAATCACTCATCTTGTTTATGTAATTGCCTCCAGCAGCATAGGGTTTCGTTCCAACTAAGCCACCGTCAGCGAATAGCGCCATGCCGCGAGTATTTGGTAATTCCACCCATTCGATAGCATCAAGGTAAATACCCAGATACCATTGATCGACTTCATCGGGGTCTATACCTGTAAGTAAACAAAAGTTTCCAGTCACCATCAGGCGTTGAATATGATGGGCATAGGCATGATCTAAAGACTGCGCCAGCGCTTGTTGCATGCATCGCATCCGGGAATTGCCAGTCCAGAAAAAAGCAGGCAGCTTTCTAGTTGCGTTTAAATGATTTTTATTGGCGTATTCCGGCATGTTTGCCCAGTACAAGCCTCGTATAAATTCTCGCCAACCCAAAATCTGCCGTATGAAGCCCTCGATTTGTGCTAAATCGATATCATCGTTGGTATTAAAGCTGGTGATTGCCTGTTCTATTACTTCCAATGGGCTAAGCAGTTTGCTATTCAGCGCAAAAGACAATCTGGAGTGGTAAAGGCTCCAGCCGTGCTCGCTACGACCAGTCAATGCATCCTGAAAATAGCCGAATCGTGGCAAGCATTGTTGGCAAAAAAAGTTGAGTAGCTGTAAGGCATCTGCACGTGTCACTGGCCAGGTTAAGGTTTTACCGATTGAGCCAATAGTTTCTACGTGATGTTTTTCTAATCTCTGAACTATAGCGGCAACCGGTGTGCTAAAAAGTAGCGGTTTGGGAATGTCGTCCAGATCTTTCTGCTTGAATTTATTCCGATTGTCTTTGTCATAGTTCCATTGGCCGCCCAAGGGATTGTCATTATCCATTAAAATCGAGAAGCGTCGTCGGAATTTCCTGTAAAAAGTTTCCATGCGCGCTGCTTTGTTCTTGATGAAATACTGTTCAATTTCCTCAAAAGGCAAAAGAAAATGTTCGGTGTCGAATTCCATGATATCGATACCGTTAAGCTGGAGATTTCTAAATTGTTGAAGCAGCCTGTATTCGTCCGGTCTCTGGTAACAAAATTCTTTGATTCGATACTCAGCGCTAATTGAATTAATCAAGTTTTCTATAGATGAGAATTCCGCCGTAGCATCCAGATCCAGATATAAAACATCATGTCCCAGTTGGCGAAGGCGCTCCGCAAATGCTGACATCGCAGCAAAAAAGGCAACGAGTTTTTGGATATGGTGGCGGGTGTAGGCTGTTTCCTGATGTAGCTCGGCGATGACGAAAAGCACATTATTGTCAATCTCGCTGAACCAGCTATGGTTTTCATTCAGCTGGTCACCCAGTATCCAGCGCAGGCTTTGGTATTCTCTGGTCATAAATATTTTCCCGATTCACAAGACTGAGTACGCTGACTGCCTGATTACGGACTAATAAGGTTGTGAATAAAGATCTGCATGATTGCAGGAGATGGGGCTGCCGCAAACAACTGCCTCAAAATCCTAGACCGTCAGGGCCAGGATCACGCAGGAATAAGCGGCAAACATGCTCGATAAGATTACGAAAAGGCGGGGCAGCGCAATCACCAGCAGCATTAGCAAAATACCTATAGAAGGTAATGCGAGTGAGGGAAGAACAGGATTATTTAACATAAAGATGTTTACATAAGGGCCAACTAAAAAATAGAGCAGCATCGATAAGGCTGAAGCGCGGCCAAGGTTCTGGTTATGTTGGAGCATATCTAACGGTTTCTTATTGGGAACCGATAATGCCATCTCGGCAGATCCATAGATAAAAATGGAACCGAATATCAATACCACAAAATCAAGAAATGACCAGTCCTGAATACTGCGAAGATCCCAGCCTACCCACCATAATTGAAGAATATAAGTCAAAATACTGAACGCCCATAAAATGGACGCCCAGTGGAACCTGGTGCGGCGATGAGCGCGGGCAATGATGGCTGCAGAATGCAACAATCTGGTAATAGCCAGGCCCAGAATAATTGAAACGGCGATAAAGATGTATTCGTGCTGTGTCATTGTTTGTTGAAGTGTTTAATAGATTCAGGGGGCGAGAATCAGGTTTTGCTCCTGGTATGCAGGTAGAGCGCCAGTGCTGCGAGCAATGCGGTAATCAATTCGTAAATCAGTGCTCCATAGGTATAGGCCGTAAGCGCTTCAGTGGTCATAACTGCGTTGAATAGTCTGCCCAAGGCAAGACTTCCTATTGCAATAGCGAGCAACGCCAAACCAGCTTTATAAAAATCGCTCCTCAGTGCAGCCAATAAGCAGAAAAAACCGATGCCAGTCTGCAATCCGCCATACATCGCGCCTATTTCAGCATAGCCATTGCCGTTCAGCATCTGCAGTCCACCAAAATCTGCTGGGATATTGGGGTTGAAAAACCCGAACAAGCCATAAGCAATGAAAATAGTGGTGGAAATCCAGAGTAATCCTTTGCCCAGGGTGTTTTCTATGTTCATTCGAGTTTACCTGGCGATGCTGTGATGAGATTAAGGTCAATTGGCAAAGTTATGCCTGAAAGTAGAAAAATCTCAGTCTATGTGTGAATTTTTTGCAGTAACAGTAACTCAATGCTGCTGACTTTCTACATTAGAGCATATAGTAAACATCAAATGAATTAACTAACAAGAGCATTAACCGAAAGGCTTGCGCATGATTTTTTGTGTCGATGGCAGAGTCATGCGCTAAATTCTGTTACGTAAACAGAGTTCTTCAGGATAAGGTGACAGAAATCGCTGGGATTCAATGTATTTATTTGGAAAGCTATTAAAATGGCTCTTTAACAAAGTAATTGGCACGATGATTGGCAACAATCCTTGTCGGTACTTATCTATCGATTCAGCCAGCGACTCCTTTTGCGTTCGCAATAGTTGTTTTTTCAAATATCCCTGCAGATGCATAAGCACGTTGGTATTGGATTTACGCGTCGCCTGGCGGCTAAGAGTTTGCATAAATCCAGCAATGTATTCATCGGCCGCTTTATTAAGGTCTGATGATAAGGTTTCCGCTAGCATGCGGCCCAATCTCGAACATTCGTCTGGACTGTGCGCCATCAAGAGATATTTGTAGTTGCGATGGAACTCCAGCACCTTGTTTGCGGTTAAACTCTCAGTGACCAACTGTTGCCACTGATGGTAGGCAAATACTCGGGTGATAAAGTTTTCTTTGAGCACAGGATCATTCAGACGGCCAGCTTCTTCCACCGGGAGCAGGGGATAATTCTCCATCACCATGCGGGAATAGATGCCACTGCCCGGCTCGTCCGCGGGCATACCATTTTCCAGGTAAACTTTTACCCGAAAGACACCGCAACTTGGAGAGCCTTTCACGAAAATATAACCACTTAACTTTTGCAAGGCAGGTAAGGTTTTCTGTGCAAACGATTTAAGCTTGTCAGTCACGTCGAAACTAGCGTTATCCGAACCAACCGCCCTAGGGTTCGCCGGATCCCCAACCAACCTGATCGGCTTACGAGGCACACCAAGGCCAATGCCGAGTTCAGGGCAAATGGGTGTATATTCAAAATATTTTTGTAACTGATCGGTACAAATAACGGAGCGTTTGTGGCCACCGTTATAACGAACTTCTTCTCCGAGCAAGCAGCTGCTAATTCCTATTTTTATCTTCGCCATACCCTTTTGCCCTGGTCAAGATTCTGGTGTGATGTTGGTTATTTTCCGCTTGCCTATTCGGTAGCAGCAACAGCATTGGCCTGAGTAGGGATCGAATCAACTTCGATCATTACCTCGTTTCGACGCAGGAAAGGAAGCACATAAGGCGCATCGTAAGCAGCGGATTCCACCACGCCAATGGTACTAACATTGGCTTCTTTCAGGCTTTGCAAAAGTTCTTCTTTGCGACGATTAAAGTTGCGTTCAGTCCATCGTCCGGAATATCGAATAACTGCCATCAGATGGCCGGGAATCAGGCGCAGACTGATTTCTTCATTAGTCGGTATTGGTGCCGTATCCATGCTGAACTTACTGGGTAACATGAAAGCCACTCGCCAGCCGTCTTCCGTCTCATTGCGCTGCACAGGTGCGGTCATGTCGATTTCTTCGCTTGCGGGCGCCTGCTGTACTGGGGCAGTCATAGCGATATCGGATTGGCTTTCATTGGCCCCTGTGATGTAGCGGAACAGCCGCATAAAGCCTTCATTCGACGAGCTGCGATAGCTTGCGGTATCCCTCACTACTGTTTCCGCGACAATGTAAGGTTCGTATTGACGATATTCCACGGAACCGTCTGTGTGAACCACGGTGTAATCCGGAGTCTCAATGGCATTCGCATTCATGGCTGTTACTAGCATAAGCGAGAAGAATAGCTTCGTTGTAGTTTTCATGACCGATATCCTTGTAAGTGCCTGTTTAGACTTAAAACGTCTGGCAGGGCTGCTTGGATCAGTTTTTTTAACGACAACGCCAGGCAGGCTAAGAACAGTAGTATTCACTAAACGATCCAAATTGCCGGTAGCGACGTAGGTTATGAGAAGGAGAGCTTATGCTTACCAAGGCTTTTTTAGTGCCAACACTTGGCTACCTGGGACTGATTCCGTTCCTGGGCGCAGCTGCACTGGCCCTGTCGGGTCAATTGCTCCTGGGTCTTGAGCCCGAGTTAATGTTTGTGGGTTACAGTGCTGTAATCCTGGCATTTTTGTGTGGGTCGCTATGGGGAAAAGGTTTGGGGATAGTGGATTCTCCAGCCAGTCGAACATTGCTTGTTGTCAGTAACCTCTTTGCGGTGCTGGCCTGGGTGAGCCTGACTATCGAGTCGATCGACTATGGTGCCGCATTAACAGCCCTTGGAATCGGCTATTCACTGATTCTGTACCTGGAGTACCGTATGTCCCGGATCCTCTTTGCCAATATTGAATACCCCTATTTAGCCTTGCGTGTGCGTCTCACAGCGATTGTTCTCTGCTCGCATCTGGGCATGGCCTACCTGAGTCTATGAAAACAGGCCCATTTCCACTGACGATGTATTATGATGGTTTCTGTCCGCTATGTGTCGCGGAAATCAAACTACTACAATCTTTTGATGTTAAAGGGAATTTGCGTTTTGCAGATATTCATGCGCCGGATTTTTCCGAGCGCTTTCCGCACGTCAATCCTGAATCGGCAAATCGCGTTTTGCATGCAGAATATGCTGATGGCCAACTGCTGTTAGGCCTGGATGTAACCCACCATGTCTGGCGAATCGTCAATAAAAAGCGCTGGATTGCTGCGCTGCGCTGGCCGCTAGTACGTTGGTTTGCAGACAACGCGTACAAAATTTTTGCCCGCAATCGTTATTCGATCTCCTACCTGTTAACCGGAGTTCGACGCTGTGATAGTTGCCCAATTCAGATACCAGTCGAGGATCAGGGAAAAACATAATGGCGAGACCTGAGTCGACGAACTTAATTATTGGTGCGAGTAGCACAATAGCGAAAGCGTTGATAGCTAAAATAGGGCGCGAATACCCCGATGAGCAAATAATTGCGATTAGCCGCTCTGCGGCCAGTGAGCATGCAGAATCAGAGCGCGAGCGGATCGAATGGCTGATATCAGATTACTCTGAACAGTCGATGTCGTCGCTAAGCAAAGAAATACAAAAGCGGGATGTAAGCTTGAATCGAATTTTTATCTGTAATGGAATTTTGCATGACGAAGAATTCTTTCCAGAGAAAAGACTGAAGGATATTAGTCTGGAAGTGTTGCATAAACGTTTCGCAGTTAATGCATTTCAGCCTGTGCTCTGGCTAAAGCATCTGATTAAGTCATTACCGCGCGACCAGGAGTGTGTGGTGACTGTATTCAGTGCCAGAGTTGGTAGTATTGATGACAACAATCACGGAGGCTGGTACTCATACCGGGCCTCAAAAGCGGCTCTGAATATGTTGATTAAAACGGCGGCAATCGAATGTCGGCGATTTGCAAAAAACATAAAGTTCCTGGCTTTTCATCCGGGTACTACAGATACTCCACTTTCCGCGCCCTTTCAAAAAGATGTGCCTGCGGGCAAGCTGTTTAGTGCTGATTTTGTAGCCGATCAATTGCTCAAGTTAGTGCATGACCTGCCAGCGGAGCCCTATCTCAATTTTTTGGATTGGAAGGGTGATCCAGTTGCCTGGTAAGTGTCACCTCGTTGCATTAACCAAAATTGATGGTTTCGATTCAGCCAAACGTCAGCGCAGCGTTGAGAATCTGGACCTCGGTCCTGCTTAGAAAGTTTTTTAGCCAGTCATCTAATTTTCCATTCCTGGCGTAGTTAAGATATATCTATAGGAATTTTACTGGAATGTCGGTCTTAGAAGTTGAACAGTTAAGCAAAGGTCGCAAGTTAATGGTGTATCTCGGCATCGCGCTGATCATTGTTGCAGCCTTAATGAGTTTGAGTGTGCTGGTAGGCTGGGTCGAAATTTATCGATACGACTTGCTGGGTCATTCAGGGCTTCGCACAATCGCTGGAGTTGCGGTTGCTGGCTGTCTCTTGGCCGCCATTGGATACAACGATCAATAGAAGGAGAGTCAATATGATTAAAAATTCTGATGTTTTTATTCTGTTAGCAGTAACAATATCTTTTTTCGTTTCTGCCTACCTCTGGTTTTCTGGCCAGCAGCAAGAGGGTCTGTTCACTGCAGTATGGGTCCCCTCGATTCTGTGTTTCGGAATATATTTCAAACTTATGGCAATAAAGGGAGCAAGATAATGAGCGCGATTACTTTGTTCTACATCGCGATAGTCGTTTTCTCTCTGATGATTACCGGCTTGTATTTGTCAGTGCGTGAATTCGTCAGAGCAAGTGCTGAGCCATCGAGCCTGAAAGGCGTTATTAGCGAGGACGCTGCTAGCAACGATGTGTTGCAAACGCAGGAAAATGGAGCCTAGTTGCAAGACTCCAGGTAATCCTCTCGCACGGAGGTAAGAGCAGTTACCGGCTGAGCCAATTGCTCCCAACCTCAGGCTGTGATCAATTATGCTGATGATCGGCTTCAGGATATTAATTCTTAGCATACTATTCGCAACCTCGGCGCTGTCTTCGGCTCAATTGTTAGATGTCAGCAGAGGCGAAGAACAAGTCTTCCTGCCTGCGGACTATTCAGAATCCGTGGCTCACCCACTTCTGATCCTCCTTCACGGTTACGGCACCGATACAGATACCGCTGAAGAAATTTGGGGGTTTATCGATTCCGTCGATGCATTCGGTTACGTCTATGCGACTCCTTCAGGTAGCCTTGATGAGAGTGGCAGCTTCTTCTGGAATTCCAATACGGCTTGCTGCAATTTATACAACAGCAGTATCGATGACGTTTCCTATCTTTATGAGTTTATTGAGGAATTAAAGTCTTCCTACAATATCGATGCTAATCGGATTTATGTCGTGGGCGACTCCAACGGCGGATTTATGGCCCTGGAATTGGCTTATCGATTTCCTGAACTTTTAGCAGCTGCGGTAAGCAGTGCGGGTGCGTCCCATGCAGAAGAGAGAAGCGCCCCCAAAGCTGGCGTACATGTTCTGCAGATTCAAGGCACTGATGACACATCAATTCTCTATGGCGGTGGCTTTATCCAGGATAAACCTTATCCCGGTGCCGAGGCCACAGCCCTGCAATGGGCGGCCTATAATAATTGCGCCATCGATGGGGTTTTTGCTGAAAACAGGGATCTGGATCCGGAAATACCGGGGGCTGAAACCGAGGTAACAGTTTTCGCACAAGGCTGCCGGGAGGATGCATCTGTGGAGTTGTGGTCGATTCAAGCTGGCGGGCATGGTTTGGGGCGACCCGTACCGGAATCCAGTAAACTGCAACTGTTGGATTGGTTATTCGCAAAGTCTAAATCAGGCTGGCCTGCCGCGTACAGTGGCGTAATTCCCCCTTCCGGTTTGAGTCTCGGCATAAACAATATCGGTGTTTTTAATCAGCGCGATGGCATTATTTACTCTTGTTTTGCGCTGTTTAATAACGGCGAAATTACTGTGATTGATGGCATTAGTCGCTTCGATGTGGGGTTTTTAATTGCCGATGCTGAGGCAGGTACAATTGCTTTAGCAAAATACAGACCCTTTAATCCGGATAGTTCCTTAAACAGAAACTCTGAATTGCCGGATTGCAGTGGGGCTTTCGACTTGAATACAGGTATTTACACTGACTTCGTGCAGGCGGGTAATGCAGTTTATGACTTGCGCTTCCGATTATTGTCTTCAGAGTCTGCTTCATTCGAATTGCTTTCTGCAGAAGTTATAGATTATTAAGTGGCAGATTCAGGCGACTTGTCAGCAACCAGTATATTTTTCTATTAAATCACTTTTAATCGCATCGCTAATGAAAATAGCCATCATTGGTGCAGGAATCGCAGGCATTACAGTGGCCAGAGAGCTGACTGGAGCTGCTGAGGTCACTGTATTTGAAAAGTCCCGGGGCGTTGGTGGACGTATGTCAACCCGGCGCGAAGGCGATTGGCAGTTTGACCATGGTGCGCAATTTTTTACTGCACGGTCACCTCAGTTTCGTCAGTTTATTAATGAGCTGCGGGAAAATGAGGTAATCGCGGAATGGATTCCCAAAGTCGTTACCCTGCAAGCGGGAAAAAAGCCGTTCAAGCGAGAGTGGTTTGAACCTCATTATGTTGCTAAACCAGCAATGAACTCGTTGCTTAAATTCATGGCTGATGATCTTAATGTGCGCTTGCAAACCGCCATCGTTGAAATCAGCCAACAGAATGGGAGCTGGATACTTGCGGATGAGGGCGGGGCAGAGTTTGGTGACTATGATTCGGTTATCAGTGCATTACCCGCACCGCAATCCCTTGTGCTGCTGGCACAGCACTGCAAAGATTCAGAGGAATTAAAGAAGGTAAGATATTCGCCTTGTTTTGCTTTGATGTTGGGTTGCTCCAATTCATCAGGTCTGAATTTTGATGTGGCGGTAGTTCGTGAATCGCCTTTGGCATGGGTAGCTGTTAATGCCAGCCGCCCGGAAAGGTCTGATAATTCAGGGCTTATTGTGCACAGTGCCAATGAATGGGCAGAGGCAGCCTTTGACCAGGCAACTGAATGGGTGAATGCTCGGCTACTCAGAGCTATCGAGGATGTTTTAGGCCTGCAGGCAGGGCAATTTGAGCATATTGAATTGCAGCGATGGCGTTACGCCAGGGTAGAGGATGCATTAGCCCGGCCGTACCTGATGGATAAAGACAAAGGATTGGCAGCCTGCGGCGATTGGTGCCTGGGTAGCCGAGTTGAAGATGCATTCTTGAGCGGGCTGGCTTTAGCAGAGGGGATTAGGGAAGAATATAAAATTTAGGTATTTTTTGAAAAGGCCATATTTCGCAACAGCCCGGATTCTTCTCATGCTGATTTTAATCAAATGCATCAATAATATAGTACTGAGTGCGGTATTGCCGGGTTTAAAGCGCGCTCTCTAATAATTCATGAATGGGTGATCCCATGGCAGGATTATAGTTGCGGAAGTCCTCATCCAATAATTCCATTAATGTCGCGGCTATGCGATCAGAAGTGAGGCAGTTAGCGCCGGTCCGCAGAAGGCCTGTATCCGCCACTCCCGGGCCCACAGCCGCCAGCCAGGTTGCCTCAGAGCCAACAATGCCATCGCTATAGTGCGTTAATCCGCTGTTTGGCCGCTGGGTTGCCGCTTGACTCGAATGATGCATCCATGAGGCGAGCGGGTTTTCGCCGCGCCCATGATCAACTGTTATAAAAAGAACTGTGTTGTCGCGATACTGCTCCATCGACTGAAGGGTGGTCCATATTTCTTCAATAAAGCGATCGGTCCTGTGGGCTGCATAAATGTACTGGTCATACTCGCCATCATGGGCAAAGTCATCGGTTTCGCCGTAGCTTATGAAAAGGACTTTAGGCCGTTCTCTGCGCAAATAGGAGAGCGCATACTGATGAGTGAAAAAATCATTACGTACAGTCGGCCAGGGTGTGGGGATATCTGTTTGCATCCTGTTAAGCAATGATTCATATTCATCGGCAGGGTTCGGTTCTATGGAAAATGCATTGACATGAATTCCGCTTCTTTCCACATTGAAGATAAAAGGAAAGACATCCCAGGAAGCAAATGCGGCCGTTTGGCCTGCATATACGGAATTGCTTTCCAGCAATTCCAGAAAAGTAATCTCAGTATTTGGAATTTTGGCATTAGAGACTATGGAAGGATTTACTACGCCAGTGAGAATTTCTGAATAACCTGGATAGGAAAAATACCAGTTGTTGCTGACAGCGGCACAGGAATTTTGTAATCGATTACCGACATAGCTTCCCTGGGCAAAAACAGTATTGTGCAAGAAAGGAAGTAATGTTTTTGCCCGCTCACTTGAATCGCTTCTCCAGAATTGCTGCATTAGTTGTTCTGTTTGCACAGAATACTCTGAATGCATGGCTAGATTTTCATCAATTCCGCCAAAAACTTCCTGCCAGCGCAAGCCATCAAAGGTAATCAGCACAGCATTCTCAGCGCTGTAAATTTTAACTGGCAGTAAAAAAGTCAACGCACAAAACAATTTCAGCATAGTGCTCATGATTATCGGGAGTAGATTTAATCTATAAATCATTTTCAATTACTGCAAAGTAGGTCTGTCCTGATTTGTTTATTGTTTATCAATAAAAGCTTCACCATCCAGCTGCGCTTCAATTACTTCGGGTATGCTTAACTGCAAATGTTTTGCAATAGAAGGTAGCACATCGACAATCGCGGGAGTTCCATAAAAGTTGGGCTGGAGGAATTGGCTGTTGGTGGCTATCCAGATCTTTCGTTCACGCTCACTTTGGCCGCCATGGCTTCTTCCGGTTTCGACGTCCCGGCCATGATCGGTGGTAATTACTATTAGCCAGTCTTCCTCCATGGACTCTTGTCGGTGTTTTACAGCTTGCCAGATTTTGCCGATGTTGCCATCCATCAGCGTTACTGCCGCGGTCATCTCCTCACCATCACCGTATCTATGGCCCACGTCATCAGTGTATTGCAAATAAACCCAGGACAGGTCAGGCCCGATCTCTTGAATATAGCGTTCAGCCTCATCGCTGACTAACTGATCTATCAACTTTATATGGTTGCTCTCATCATCATGGGGAAAACGTTCTTCGTCCAGTTCGAAACCATCGAAGTAGTAATCGAGTTTAATGCCGCCAGCGTCCGGCAGTCCGTCACCTAATAAGCGAGTTCGATTATCTAGCCAGGTTGAGAATAAGGCGGTTTGTAAACTCGTATCATGGTTCTTCACAATTCTGAAAATATCCCAGTACTGGTAATCAGGATTCTCAATTGAGTTGTTATACACATTATGCTTGTTGGCCCAGGTGCCGGTGAGAAGAGAGTTGTAGCCTACTGCAGACACCGTCGGGCTTTCGGTCGGTCCATCAACTTCACCGCCGACAAAGGCGTTTGTGTAACCGCCTGTGCTGGCTATTTCATCGATAAATGGTGTGTGGGTAGATTCAATCACATCGGCAGGAATGCCATCGACAATCAGGAAGATTGCCTTGGGCGTTGGCGCTTGCTCTGCTCTCAATGAGTAGATTGCCGCCAAGAGCAGGGCGATTAACACGGCACCTGTGGCAAACTGCTTGCTTAGTTCTGATAAGCCTGAAAGGCGTTCGCTCATGCTAATTCCATTCAACTAATAAAAGATACAGAGAAAAATTGATTCAATGACCAATCCAATTTTCGTGTCTGCTTGAGGATTTGCCAAATAAATCTGTTCTATACCTACACTCTTATACAGCAATCACACTTGAGCTGATAGACTTGCTTTTTGCCTTGCGCACTAATCACGCATTTAATTTCAACTAATTATGCAAGTTGTACTGTCTGTAGCCGTTATCGCGGTGCTAATAATGTCTCTGTTGCTGGTATGCCGCTGGGGCAACCTGATTCTTACGGGGTATACGCCAACCCGTTTCTTTGCCTTCTTCGCGATATTATTTACCTCGGGGCTGGATGTGGGACTCATCATGTTTCCTTTGACAGAATTTCCTGTGTATGAAGCCGAGGAGGCTTACGGCTTTACTAATCCCCTGGCCATCGAGTTTGGTTTCTGGGGCTTTTTTATCTGGATATTTTATTTTTTTACCACCTTTTATTTTTGTGTGGTTGAGCCGCGCCTGAAAATATTTGAGATACCCTGGGTGAAACTTGTTAACAACGGCATTGTGATCACTACCTGTGCGTTTACCGGTTACTTGTTTTTAACTTACTTGCCGGATTACCTGAATAATCTCTCGCCCATCCTGCAGTTTGGCATTGTTGCCCTGGTGTTGTTGGCGGCCGTGTATTCGAGCACCGATATTCGCTATGTGAAAATTCTCAGTCTGTCGTCCACCTGGTTATTCTTTTCCTTAATACTTGTTATGTGGGTATTCGGAGGCCTGGGTATCACCGGACTGGCGTCAAACCTGATGCAACTGAGTGGCTATTTCGGCAACCTGCATCGCTTCATTTTGCCATTCTCTGATTATCATGCGTTTTACCTGTTCTGGTGGTTTGCCTGGAGCATCATGATCGGCCAGTTTGTTTCCCGTTTTGTCGGGGGTTTACCTACCTGGCAACTGCTGTTGGCACTGCTGGTTATTCCATCGATTCCAATCGCCTTATGGTTCTCTGTACTTTTTGGTGTGTATGAGCAGGGCAGGGATATTTCCGGTTTCATGAATGGTTTTATGTTGCTGGTGGGTGTCCTGTTCGTTGTTAATTCGCTGGATTCGCTCACCCGTTTGTACACCACTAATCTGCAATTAACTGTTGAGCGTTTCGGTCGGCTTAAGTACATCGCCATGCACTGGCTGCTACTCTACAGTCTCATTCTTTTTTATCAATTCACGCCACTGCAAATCGAATGGATTGGTTTAGTGGTTATCATGCTTTATACAGTTATCGCTGCACTGATAGTCTTGCAGCGTCATCATCTGTTGCCAGCCGCTACCAAGTAAGTCAGGAAAAAATAATTGCTGTGAATGAATTTGATTTTATTATTGTCGGGGCCGGTTCCGCGGGCTGCGTGTTAGCTAACCGCCTCTCGGCCAATCCTGCCCACCGGGTCTTATTGATCGAAGCAGGGGGTAGTGACAAACATATCCTCGTGCAGATGCCCACTGCACTCTCTTATCCCATGGCCATGGACCGTTTTAACTGGGGCTACCATTCTGAACCGGAACCGGGCCTGGATGGCAGGCGGATCTCCTGTCCGCGGGGAAAAGGACTGGGTGGTACATCTTCGATTAACGGCATGGTCTATGTGCGTGGTAATGCCCATGACTTTGAAGAATGGGAGTCCCTGGGGGCGAAGGGCTGGGGCTATCGCGACTGCCTGCCTTATTTCAAGCGAGCCGAAAGCTGGATCGGGGGAGAGGATACTTACCGTGGCGGAGAGGGCCCGCTCAAGGTAAATGCCGGAAACGACATGCGCCTAAACCCACTGTACCGGGCCTTTATCGATGCCGGCATCGAAGCTGGCTATCCGGAGACCAGCGATTACAACGGTGAACAGCAGGAAGGCTTCGGGCCCATGCACATGACCGTGGGTAATGGCGTGAGGGAATCCACTTCGCGCGCCTATTTAAAACCGGTTAAGCATCGTGCCAATCTGGAAGTGATGACCAACGCCCTGGTGCATCGCATTGAAATTGAAAACGGGCGCGCCGCAGGAGTTGTGCTTGAACGCGGTGGACAACTCTCTTCAATCCGGGCACAGAATGAAGTGATTCTGTCTGCCGGTACTATCGGTTCACCGACTCTCTTGCAACTTTCCGGAATTGGCAGTGAAGCTTGTCTTGCTGACGCAAATATAAAACCTGTGCATCTGTTACCCGGGGTTGGTGAAAACCTGCAGGATCACCTGGAAGTATATTTTCAGTTTCACTGTAAACAGCCCGTAAGTTTGAATAACAAACTCAACTTGTTCAGTAAGGGTTTAATCGGTGCTCAGTGGCTTCTATTCAGGAGTGGTCTGGGTGCGACCAATCATTTCGAATCCTGTGCCTTTATTCGCTCTCGGGCCGGATTAAAATCGCCGGATATTCAATATCACTTCCTGCCTGCAGCGATGCGTTATGACGGCACCCCTTCAACCAAGGGCCATGGTTTTCAGGTGCATGTCGGTCCAAACAAACCAAAGAGCAGAGGTTATGTGCGCATTACCAGTGCCGAGGCGAAATCATCACCGCGCATTCTGTTTAATTACTACCAGCAGGATGAGGATATTCAGGCCTGGCGACAATGTATTCGTCTTACGCGGGAGATCATGACGCAGCCCGCCATGGATGCCTATCGGGGTGAAGAACTCCAACCGGGGCTGGCGGTACAGAGTGATGCAGAAATAGACGGCTGGGTTAAGCAAAACGTCGAGAGTGCCTATCACCCGGCTGGTACCTGCCGCATGGGCAGTGCGGAGGATACAATGGCCGTTGTCGATCCGGACTGTCGCGTGTTGGGGATACAAAACCTGCGGGTGGTGGATGCTTCAGTTTTTCCTAGCCTGCCCAATGGCAACATTAACGCGCCGGTTATTATGGTGGCAGAAAAAATGGTGGATAAGATCCTGGGCCAGCCGCCGCTGCCGGCTGCGGACGTGCCAATCAGAATGCCGCCGAATTGGGAAACTCGCCAGCGATAGATCGCGGTAAAGTATTGGATGGTTTCGGCAAAATAAATCTGTCCCCGGTAATCTGGTTATTATCCTGACGCGACCGCATCGCTTCCGACGCAGATCTGAGTTCGGGGTAGGCTGCGGGTTCCCGGGGAGGATTTTGGGGATTGTCCTTGCAACCGAACAGGCCAGGATTATTGCAACCAGCGGCTCTCTGCAATTGCTAACAGCTGGATATGCTAAACAGGGTGGCGAGAGACAGCAGGTACTTGCGCGTTTATACCTGAACAAACCGCACACGCTGAAAAATTATTCAAGTGAATTTCAGCAAAGGCGGTTAACTCTGTCTTGCCATCCTGGCCACATTTTTTAGTTGATCCGCCTGCTTGAGTCCGTCGTATATACGATATGAAACAATTATCCTTTATTACGGCGCTTTGTATTTTGATCAGTCAACCCGCTGCTGCAAACCTGCTCACAGCCTTCGATGGCAGTGAAGGCGACATTCGCTGGCGCGTGGTCAACGACAATGTCATGGGCGGACGCTCCGATGGTGGCTTTAAAATAGATACCGGCTCGCTGCTCTTTACCGGTGCAACCAATACCCGTGGCGGTGGCTTCTCATCGATTCGCAGCGTTCCCCAGGCAATCGCCCTGCCGCAAGCGGCTCAGGGGTTTGAGCTCAAGCTGAAAGGCGATGGCCGCACTTACACCTTTCGCGTCGTCACCTCCGCTAACGTCACTTACTGGGCGGAATTTCCGACTACCGAGGAGTGGGGTAACGTGCAGGTGCCCTTTGCGCGCTTCAAGCCAAGATGGCGTGGCCGATTACTGGATGGCCCTCAGCTGGATCCCACCGATATCGTCAGCATCGGCTTGATGATTTATGACGGACGAGATGGCGAATTCCTGCTGGAGGTGGACTGGATCGGCTTCTACGAACAGGGCCTTTCCAGCTAGCGGTTTTGGTTATTCCCTGAGGCTGCCAACTCATCCCCCTGTCAGCGTCCTGACACATTCTCCGATTCTCTGCCGGTGGCGCCCACGTTAATTGGCTGCCAGGCAAGCAGAGCACGAATTGAATGCGGGCTGTTCCGCATACTGTGCTACCCCATTTAACGAGTAGGGAGGTCGATGCGAGACAGCGCCGTCTATCCACTGCCAAAGTTCTGTCAGCACAGGGTTAACAGGGCCAGATCTGACTTCTTTGCCATAAATAAATCTGTCCCTGTTCAAACACTAGTTAAGCAAAGTACCGGCCGGCCAGGCTGGGCCGTTGCGCATTTGATCCAGTGGTCGTAAACCCCGATAAGCAAATTTCTGCACGCGCTTGCCTTCGTAGGTTTCCGTTGTGTAAAAATTGCCCTCGGAATCGCTGACGATGCTATGGGTGCCGTAGAACAGGCCAGGTTGTCGGCCGCCTTCACCGATGACATACATCACTTCCAGTGAGTCACGGTGTACAACATGCACCTTCATGTTGGAGCCGTCAGCGACGTAGATAAACTCCTGGTCTTCGTCCGAGGAAAAAGCAATGTCCCAGGTTGCGCCTGCGCCAACAGTCATGGGGGCAATTTGTGCTTCTTTTATATAGGTGCCATCTGGTCGAAACACCTGGATGCGATCTGCTCCTCGGTCACACACATAAATGAGCCCGTCATTGGACGGCTCGGCGCAATGTACCGGGCCAACATATTGTTGCGGTAAGGGCTCGCCAGGGGTGTAAACCACACGGTCATCCGAAGGCCGATTACCGTAGGCTCCCCAGTAGCGCTTAAAGGCGCCAGTGGCAACATCCACCACAGCTACCCGCTTGTTGCCGTAGCCGTCAGCAAAATACGCTTCATTGGCGTCCGCATCGATGGCGATTTCTGCCACGCGGCTGAAATGTGTGGTGGCATTACTGTCCACCGGTTCGCCGGGATAACCAATTTCCCGCACAAACTGGCCGTCGCGGGTAAACACCAGCACATGGGAATCGCCGCCGCCATTACCGCCAATCCAGACGTCGCCATTTGGTGCGATCTCAATGCCATGGTTTGAGGCAGGCCAGGTATAGCCCTCCCCGGGGCCGCCCCAGGCATTCACCACATTGCCATTGGGATCAAATTCAATGATAGGTGGCGCCGCGGTACAGCAATCGGCGATGCCGTTGTCGATGCCGATTTCCTGGGTGGCAAAATTCCCGTCATCATTTCTGTGAACGATGTAAACGTGGTCGCGGGCATCGACCGCCACACCAATGGTGCTACCCAGAATCCATTTATTGGGCAGGGGTTGGGGCCAGAATGGATCGACCTCAAAATGGGGCACCATCCGGTTATTGCTGGCCGCGGTTGCTGAATCCTGCAAATTGCTCTGGGCAACACCCAGTGCGACAAACAATGCGAGAGCCAGGGCGGAAGTTACAATTGAACGTTTGTGTTTTTGCATGGCTTGGCCTTTTTATAGGGACAGATTTATTGTTAGTTATGCGTTTGACTGGGCGCGCGCTGCTTGTTACTTGTTTCAATGCCCAGTGCTATCTCATCGAAGAACAGCGAATTGCTAGTTAGCTGATTGCGGGCGCGCGCCGCGTATGCGTTCGGTCACCTTGGAATGTACTGCCTTATCGCTACATTGTCGATAACAAGCCTGCCGACTAATTAGAAGGTTCGATGCGCAGCAGCGCGCCGTCGTCCTCGCCAGTCAGCAGGTAGATGAAACCATCCGGGCCTTCCCGCACTTCTCGTATGCGTTGCCGCAGCTCGATCAGCATGGATTCCCGACGCATCTCTTCCATTCTTTCATTAAATACGATCCGTTGCAGATGGCCCGTGCCGGGAATACCGCCCTGACGCAACGCCCCGACAAAGAGGTTACCCTGCCAGCTGGGGAACTGATCGCCGGTATAAATTGCCATCCCGGCAGCGGCTATGGCAGGTATCCACACCAGCAATGGTGGTTCAATTCCTTCCCGTGTGGGGTGTTCGTTAACAAGGGAACCTGAATAGTTGCGGCCAAAGCTGACCAGCGGCCAACCATAATTGCGCCCGGGCAAAATAATATTAACCTCGTCGCCACCATTCGGTCCGTTCTCATGCTGCCATATTTCACCTGTTAGAGGATGTTGCATCAGGCCCAGTGTATTGCGGTGCCCCAGGGAATAGATCTCCGGCCGGGCATCGGTGCGGCCGATGAATGGATTATCCGGCGGTATGCTGCCATCGTCCTCGAGCCGCAGTACTTTACCGCGCAGGCTCATCAGGTCCTGCGGTGCATCGCCAACCCGACCGCCGGTGGACATGTAAACTTTGCCATCACTGCCAAAAGCGACCCTGCCATTCAGCCCGGAATTACCTTCATAGGGTTCGGTCACCACCAGGTCGCGCACACCGAGCAACTTGCCATCCTCAAGCCGCCCCCTGGCCAGGGCCGGCGCACCCCAGCCATTTTCAACGGGCTTGGTGTAGGTGAGGTAGATCAGTTGATTACGCAGGAAATCGGGGTGCACAGCCACGTCCATCAGCCCCCCGTTGCCATCGGTTCGCACTACCGGCACACCGCTGATGGGCTCCGGATCAAGCACGCCAGCTGTCACCAGCCGCAGTCGACCTTCACGCTCGGTAACCAGCATGCTGCCGTCGGGCAGAAAGGCAATGGCCCAGGGTTGCTCCAGTTCCTGTGACACCACGCTGACGCGGATGTTGTGTTGTTCAGCGGTATCGAAAATCCACGGTCCAGCTCCTAAGGGTGGTACCGGAACGCCGATAGATTGAGTGTAAGAGGGGCTGGCCAGCAACAGGCCGCACCAAAAGACTGCGATGAGTCGCGTAGCGCGCATGACGGTCATAAACATCTCCTTAGCAGGGAGCTGGAACGAAAAGATTATTGTGACTTTATTTATCTCAATTTCTACCAGTCGATGCCAGAGTGCAGATAAATGAAACTGTCTTTAATTATTCAGTTGTTCTCCCATTCGGTCCAGAAATTCCTCCAGCATACCTTCCATTTCCAGGCCGCGGTAAAAAGGATAGGAATCGCAGTCGTATTCCATCATGGTGACGTCAGGCGTTTTACGCCATTGTCGGTAGCGGATGATTGGACTCTGGTAATTTTCCGGGTCATGCAGGGTGAGCTTGCTGCGCAGATTCTGACCGTCTTCACTCATGGTTATGCGTTCCTCCACTCGGGCGTTTTCCGACACTGGTTGACCAGCCTGATCTACGAACGCGGATTTTAATAGAGAGGTCTCGATTACCAGGGTGCTGCCTTCCCAATGACCATTAGAGAAACCCATGGCAGAGTTCGGGTAAAATTCCGGTGCTTCCCGGCCATCCATGTAGACACGCCGCACCTCGCGGTAGCTCTCGTAGAGAATGGTGGTTTGCTTTTCGTTTTGTATTATTTCCATGGGATAGGGCCAACCAGAAAGTCTAATCAGTCCCGGCGATACACAACGCAAACCCGGATCGTCCAGGTAACTGTATTGATCCACTTTGGCCTGGGCGGCATCGGTATAGTCCAGGAAAACTTTTTCCATACCCGCTGAAATGCGTGACCAGAGACCACTCATATCGACCGGTGCCGGTGGCAATTCGGTTTCAGGAATAACGCGAGATGCGTACCAGGTGCCGGTGGTATCGTCATGGGGAGCAATCAGTGTGCCGGACAAGACATCGCCTGCCAGAGAGCCGGTAAAGGTTCGACTCAGCAGGCGCCCGCCACCGTTGCGGTAGTCAACCACCATCTCCAGTTGATCATCATCGAAACTGAACTCTATCGGTCCGCCATCAACAAACCCCTGCAGTTCGCCCTCCCTGTATTCGAAGTTGATGATACCCAGCCGTTCAGTGATGTGGTTAATTGTAAGAAACCATTCACCTTCCAACTGCGTGAAACCTTTAGTGGAGAAACATAATAGTAAGGGTAGGGCAAGAATTGGCAGTCGTCTTTTGTTCATATCAGTTTGCTCGACCTCCGTTAGGCAGAATTTCTGTGCCATCTTCCAGGGTCATGGAGATAATCCAGAGCTTGAAGCTGCCTTCCAATCCCAGGTTGCCTTCAATAGTAATGCGGTCGCCCACATTAATCGTATCCCTGTGCCAGCCATTCGCAATCAAGTTTCTTGGTGGAAAGGTTTGGGCATCCCATATTTCTTCCTCACCGTTTGCATTGGTGACGGCTAAGAAAATGCGGGCATGGGGATTCACGAAGTGTACCTCTACCACTTCACCTTCCCGGCTACCAAAGTCTTCATAAGAAAATTCGGCAGCAAAACTATGATGAGCAGTAGCACTGCCGGCGAGTGAAGCGCTGGAGGCCAATACCAGACTATAAATGAGCTTTCTCATAATCAATCCTCATGGTGAAAACAAGCCGGAAATTATCCTTGCTGAAACAACCAGGGCCCGAGGTTAAGATACAGTAGTTTGGATAAAAAGGGGACGGAGGAGTTAATTTTTAGCCAACGCTTCTGCTGGTCGGCCACACGGCGACCAAATCCAGGAACCGGTATTTTTTGGAGAGAAATTAAAGCTCTCGGCAATGTAAATCCATGCCTATTTGCTTCAGTTACCCATCAATGCCACTATTCGGGCAAATAATTCTGACCCAATTTACTAACTAATAACTATGCGTAAGAGATTTCAATCCGCCCTGCAATCACGCAGAGATTTCCTCAGGAAAATCGCTGTTTCCTCAGCCATAGCAGCCAGCCCCTTCAGTGCTGCCCAGCCATTGCTGCGCCGGGTTGAGGACATTGGCATTCAGCTTTTTTCACTCAGGAATGAGATGGCGCAAGATTTTGAAGGGACGCTGGCGCAATTAGCCGAGATTGGCTACACCGAATTGGAATTCGCCGGTTACCATGGCAAGGCAGCGACGGAAGTGCGCAGGATTCTGGATGGCTTTGGGCTCACGTCACCGGCAGCCCATGTGCAGTTGGATGCCATTCGCACCAACCTTGAGCGGGAAATTGAAATTGCCGCCACTATTGGCCAACAGTATATGGTCGTTCCGATAGTGCCCGCTAATGAACGCAGCCTTGATGACTACCAGCGTCATGCCGAGGCACTGAACATTGCCGGAGAAAAGACCCGCGAAGCTGGCATCACCATGGCTTATCACAATCACGATTTTGAGTTTGATACCCAGGAAGGAGGTCGTATTGGCTACGATATCCTGACTAATGAGACGGAACCCGAGCTGGTGGTGTTCGAGATGGATCTCTATTGGGCTGAAGTGGCAGGCTATGAAGCGAGCTTTTACTTTCTCAAACATCCAGGGCGTTTTCCCATGATTCATGTGAAAGACCGCCACTATTCTGGAACCATGGTAGATGTGGGCCGCGGTTATATCGATTTTGAAGATATCTTCAGTTATGGCAGGAAAGGGGGCTTCAGGCACTACTTCGTCGAGCACGATAATCCCAGTGACGGCATCAATTCCATGGCCTACAGCTACAACACTGTTAGAAACTTGCGCTTTAAGTCGTCTTATGAGCTGCCGTACTGACCATAGCTGATAAAAAAGGCTGGTCTATTTTGAGAAAGAAATGGGCACAATAAAATAAAGCTATTTCTCTTTATTAGTAATCTCAAAAATCCAACGCTTATTAAATGGCACGCAGATATTACTGGTGTGGTTATACAATCGCTGTCTGGTCCACTGCAAAAAAACAGCAGACAGGTTTGCAGCGGCGGCAGTCAGTATTCTGCGAAGTAGGGGTGGTTTATATTCCAGTTCGCCTTCGTCTGTGGCTGAATGGTCAGGTTTGCTCGCCTCAGGGTCGGTATCTTGCGAACCTGTTAAGGAGTTGATTGCGGTTCTTGCGCTTTGATCAGAAGGTAAGTCTTCCTGGAGCGAATACGAGTTTACGATTAGCCACTGATTGCAGTCTGGACAGTTCATTTCGAACATTTTTTTATAGATGTTTCCTGATACCAGCTCGTTTCCGATACCGATCCATAGGCAATTGCTGCACTCGAATTCAGCTTTATTCCAATCTTCGTAAGTTAATACCAAATAGTTCCTCCTCTATAGCTAACAGGACGTAAGTAACTGACCCGTGCACTTGCTAATTCCAGCGCAGGACAACCTGGTTATTATTTCAGGCCAGCATGAGAATTCAGTAGGACCAGAACAGTCCGTTTGATATGAAAAACAACATAATTTTCATAAGCCTTATTATACATTATTGAGCTTGTATTTCAATCGGCATGAATGGATTATAGAATATATGGTTTAAAATATATCCATATCAGGATAAAGCGATATTGCTGTTTTCCGCTTATTCATTTTTGGAGCGAATAATAAATCTGTTCCAGTTTAGTCCTCAAACACCAGGATATGCGCGCCAGGATTATTGCCATCCTGCTTAAGCGTATAGCCTTTAGAATCTGCAATTCCCTGTAGAACATATTTAGCTTCCCTGGCAATTACGCCCCTGTTTCTGTTCTCCCCTCCGAAGCCGTGAATCACTTTTAGTCCTTTGTATTGCGATAGCAGCGCATCGCTTAATCCTTCTATGATTTGTTGTCGCGCATCTTCTTTTGTCTGGCCTTTGTGAGCAACGTCTATTTCTAGATAGCTGTTTAAAAATTCTTTATGAATCTCAGTGTCACACTTGGGGCAGCTTTCTTCTGTTGGCTCCAATGGCATGCCGCATTCTGGATTGGGGCAATTGATGAATTTGGTTGAGCTGGTCATCAGCACATGAAATCAAAGAATGGAAGGGAAGCAAAGGGGCTAGTGTCGGGAGCAGATAGATTTAAGGCCGCTGCAGCGGCGCTTGCAGGTCAGCGTGTTTTGCCACTAAAGCGCGGCCTAAAACCCAAGCCTCCCTGAAACTACTGTATTTTTATTCTGACCCCTTTTTCATTTTAGCGCCGCTGCAACTCCTATTATGAAGCGGAGCAGTTTGACTTAAAACTCGCGACGATGACGACGCCCCCCGCAAGTTCACCACCCTACGATGGAGAATGGGAATTTGTGACGATAGATGGGACGGATCCAGAGGATCCATCCGAGGTAGTTGGTCAACATACTGCGCTTATTGTCGCCTCAAATGGCACCGTCCATATTGCTTACAGCCAAAACAATTATGAAGATGTGCTGCTATGGAGCAATCCTGTCACTGGGGCATCGACAATACAGACGATGGTCGAATTTGGCAGTGTAGGTATGTATAACAGTATTGCTGAGGGTCCGAGTGGACTTGTGCACATTGTTACTCATGAACGAGTCCGCGGCGACCTAATTCATACGAGCTATAGCCCTTAAGATCAAGATCAGAGGGACCAAAGGGGTCAGAGTAATTTGATATCAAGTTGTTCGGTTAAAAATAAATCCCTCCGTCCCCTTTATTTCCCCTTTATTCTGAGAGGGCATCAATCGATTCCAAGTAGTGTAAGTCTCTCCGGGATGATTGGTGGGGATGCAGAGGGCATATCGGGCCCTGAGAGGCTTTTGAGAAACTCAATGACAGCCATGCGCTCATCTTGTGTTAGCCGATCGCCAAAGCGGTGACCCATGTTGCCCCGACCGAAGCCCTCAGTATCGTAGATGAACATCTGGTCGAGAGATTCCCGGCTCAAATGCGAAGCAGTTTCCATGATGCGATCGCTTTCTTCCAATTCTTCACGAGACAATGTTGAAAAAACCATTCCGAGGCTTTCGAGATCATAAGCATTCGGGTCCTCGTCCCTTGCCCAAATCTCAGGGCGGATCTTGGAATTCAACACCGCTTCCACGGTAGGCACCGACCCATTGTGAAAGTAAGGTGCAGTTGCCCAGACCCCGACGAGCGGTGGCGGAATGTAGCCTTCACCCTCGAGGGGTTCGTAAATGGTACCTAAATCAGGCTGCTCCAAGGTCTCAAAGTACGTCTGAAGCTTTGTGATGTGCTCATTTACCGGTGCGAGAGCCTTTACGATCTCGTTGTATTTAGTATCCGTGCGAGCGTTTTTATATTCCGTGCCGTCGTAATCCACCATCCAACCGCCCGGCACACTGTAGTCGGGGTTGTCGCCGATTTTGGTGTAGTTACCATGACACCTGTAGCAGGCTCTAAAATTATCCCAATCTTTTATGAAGGTGCGTTCGTGAAAAATATCG
This sequence comes from Gammaproteobacteria bacterium, assembly GCA_028818225.1. Taxonomy (GTDB): domain Bacteria; phylum Pseudomonadota; class Gammaproteobacteria; order Pseudomonadales; family Pseudohongiellaceae; genus UBA9145. The sequence goes on from JAPPOG010000068.1 coordinate 23,997, forward strand.
GCACCCTTCTGAACCAGCTCTGCATCGAGCTTGCCTGGAAATTCGGGAGAATTAGTCTCCCGCGCGAAAGCCAGGGCCTTGGCTGTCGATGCCACGTGATCGGCATGAATTTCGTTAACGTTTGCCGACGTGCCAGTGAAGTTAAACGAAAAGTGTCCCGCATCGTAGGGGTTGCCATCTCCGTACCAATAATCAAAGGTCTTGTACTTCATCAACCACCACGGCATAGGATTTACCGGCGGTGTCATATTGTTCTCGATTATGTCTGTCAGCTCTGTCTTTTCAGCACTCACAACCAGACCTTTATTTTCCGGATCTTCGAGCGCTGCACCACGAGCCCACACGCCAAAGGGGCCGAAATTGTCTCCGCGACTAGTCCTTTCGGGTGTGAGTGGACTTACTGCGTAACTTTCGCCCATCGCCTCGGCAACGACCTGCTGCTCCGTAGGATTTAGCCCCGCCAATATCTGCAACATATTTGGGCCTTCGGTACCCTCTGGACGGGGAGGACTTTGCATGACTGTATTGCTTCCCAGCCCCGCGATCACCTGGCCATTCACGACTTCCGAGTGGCATGCGAAACAATTAATGCCTTTAAGCTCAACCCCCTCTCTTTCGAAGACAACTTCGCCCAGGGAGATTTCAGGGCCCACATCGCGCGTAGGTGGTGACGGCACGCTTCCATTCCTGAAGAATTTTCCGTCAGCTGTGGTTGGGTCATAGCCTAGCCTGTCCTTTTCGGCTGCTGCAGCCGCATCAAGCGCCCGCGAGAAGCTAAGAGGCACTGCGCTATAGAACATTCTGCCTGAGAAAATTTCCCTGAGGCCTTCACTGGCCCTGTCGGATAGCTGAGCTTCGTCGAAGCCGAGATATTCCAGGGACGGGGCATTGAGTGATCGCTCATCCGAAGACTCCGGTCCGTTCGCGAAGCTCATCATTGATGTGACGACGATAAACAGCGCACCAAGCACTAACCGAGGAACTCTGTTTAACCACTGAGCAACTTTTATGAACACATCATTCTCCTTTCTGACTATCTAACAATTGTAACATAGGGACATGACCAAAGGGGTCAGAGTAATTTGATATCACGTGACCCGACTGGGTTTCGCCTTCCGGTCTCCGCCACGCGGAAACGGCGGTAATGCATAACCTAATTGCTCTTCAATTGCCTTTTTGAATTTGCCGTCTCCCAATACCCAGGATTTATTCGCAGCTTCACGAATTTCTTTCACTGTTAAGAGCGGTAATTCTTCACTAAATAGCGCATGATAGTTTTGCCGACGGACATTTTCATTACTATTTTTTTTCGCAAACAAAAACCCCAGCCTCTCTTCAGAGACTGGGGTTTCCCGGAGCTAGCTATATGCTCTTTGGTTTAACGGCTCTACTTACGCGCTTATCGCTCGCTTAACTAGGTTTTGCAGTAATGGCACTTTAAATCCATTGTGTGCCAATGTGCGTGCGCCTTCGGTGGCCAATGTCATCACAGACTCGCCAGTCTGTTGATTCTTGGGTTGGCCCTGAACGGCACTTTCCACGTTGGTGAGGCGTCGTGGTGTGGTTTGAACCGCACCGGCAACGATTCTCGAATCGGCGATATTGCCGCCTTCCACGCGGAATGCTGCAGCAATGTTCACCAGTGAGAAATCCCACACGTTTCTGTCTGCCACTTTCTCCCAATAGAAAGTCGCACCGGCCCAGGTGTTTGGAATTCTTACGGCAGTAAGAATGTCACCAGGACGGAGAATGGTGGTGTTGATGATGTCGTTGGCAGGGCCGACGAAGAAATCTTCGGCGCTGACAACGGTTTCACCGCCTGAGTTACGAATCACCATGGATGCTTCCAGTGCAACCAGGGCTGATGCGGTGTCGGAAGCGCCGGCTGCAACGCAGCGGCTGCCTTCGAACAATGCATGCTCGCGATTCATACCTTGTGGTGTGTCCGCATAACACAGGTTACCGCCGGCACGGTAGCAGGACAGGCCGCGGCGGTAATACCAGCAGCGGACATCTTGCGACACGTTACCACCGAGGGTACCGATGTTGCGGATTTGTGGGCTCGCTACCACTGAGGCTGCTTCCGTTAACAGTGAAAAGTTGCTGTTAAGCACGTCACTGTTAACGATTTCAGTCAGGGTAGTGAGGGCGCCGATTTCGACACCGTCCGCGGTTTCGCGGATTCCACGCAGTTCTTCTATGGCACTCAAATCGATGAGGGCATCCACACTCTTGGCGCGGTCTTTCAACCAGCCGTAAGTGTCTTGCCCGCCACCTACTAACCAACCTCTTTCGGCGTAACGGTTAGCAATCTCAAGCGCATCTTCGACCTGTACCGGCTGGTACAGTTCCATATTTGGCATTACGTCATGTGATGGCATGGTTCGTTACCTCAGAATGTATTGGTTTTAAGTGATTTGGTGGTGTAGTCATTGCCTGCCAGATGATCGACGATCATGTCTGCCGTGGTTGGCGCTGTATTAAACAGATAACCATCCAATGCATCGGCTAGCGCGCTGGCTATGGCGGCTGACATTGCACCCTGGGTAGGTTCACCGATTCCCCGTCCACCGGTTGGGTTTTGAGGATCAGGAATGTTGACCGCTTGCGAGCCGGTGTCTACTGGGACATCCATATTCGTAGGCGGTTTCGACTGGTACAGGCCAGTGTTAGCCGGCAGGCCATTTTGCGGATCATAAACATGACGCTCGAGGTTGGATAAACCTACACCCCAAACGGCACCGCCGCGCATGGCATTGTCGAAATTCTTCGGATGCTGCACCGTGCCGCAATCGGCAACGCCCAGGTAATCCAGAATCTCCATCTTGCCGGTGTCGGTATCCACTTCAATTTCAATGAAGCCAACGATGTTGCCTGGGGGCTGACCCTGGCCAGGAATATTGTCCTTGGCCGCGCCCACCAGACCGGTTCCCTGCACACCCTGAACTGCCAGTTGGGTGAGCGGGTTAAGGTCATCGGCATACTCACTGCCGTCGTACTTACCGCCTAGCTCGATTGCACGCTGTGCTGTCTGGGCATAGGTAAGACCGACCGAGTTATCGTCGCTGTGGAACACGCGCTCGCCACCGATTTCATAATCATCAGGCTCGCCGCCGAGATCCATTGCCGCGATTTCCTTCATCTTCTGGATCAGATCCTGGCCCGCAACCCAGTTAGTTCGCGCGTGGGTGAAGACGGTGTTGGAACCGCCCTGACCGGAACTGTGGGGGAGATGGCGATCGGAGCGACCACGATGAATAACGGTACGTTCCCAGGGAATCTGCATGACTTCGGCTGCAGTTCGGGCGTTGGAAGCATAGGAGTAAGTTCCCAGGTTGCCGACACCGGAGTGAATCTGCAGGATGCCATCAGGCGTGATGCGTAACAGGCCGTCGTAACCACGACCACCGGCACCGTGATAACCGATACCGACGCCGATACCACGACGCTTGCTGCCACCGAGATCTCTTGGCAGCTGTTCTTTCTCTGCCCAGTTGAACTCCCGTTGTCCTTGCGCCAGCGCTTCAGAGATGAAGGAACTGGTGACCGGACCCTGGCTGCCACCCTGATAACCGTCGCTGCGCAGGGCATTGATCTGACGGAATTGAATCCGGCTCATGCCAATGCGTTGCGCTAATTGGTCAGTCATTGGAGCGAGGATCGGGGCGATTTCATTCTGACCCGGTCCGCGTTGTGCTCCGCGCGGGGTGGTGTTGGTGTAAACGGAAATGCCGCGATAACGCATGGCATCCGGTTGTAAACAAACCGTCACGTGCTGGGCGGAAGAGTTACCGCTACCGCCGCCAGTGGCACCGCCATCGTTGACGATAGCCAGATCAACACCGGTGACTTTACCATCTGCTCGACAACCAATTTTCATCCAGCCCTGAATACCCGATCTAGCCGAACCGATGTAGAACTCCTGCTCACGAGTGATACGCAGTTGAACCGGACGGTTCAGCACCCTTGAGAAGTTACCGGTAATGGACATGAACGGATAAGGGCCAATCTTCGAACCAAAGCCACCGCCGGTCGCTTCGTTGATGAACACCAGATCGGCAAGATCGATGTTCAACATACGGGCCAGGCCTGCGTTGTTGGCTGATTGTGACTGGGAAGACCCGTGGAAATAGCATTTGCCATTTTCCCAATAGGCCATACAGGTTCGTGCTTCTAATGAATGGTGCGGATACCCGATGGTCACAAACGGCTGTTCGATGATTTCATCGGCTTCCGCGAAGGCGGCATCGAGATCACCGAATTCCCAGTTGGTGGTGAATTCACCACCGTCTGGCGAGCGACCGGCGCGCATGGCATCAACGGCAGACTGTGGCCACTTGATGTCCTGGATTTCAGCGCTAACGATGGGTGTGCCATCCGGACCTGCTTCGCGGGTTCGAACCAACACGTTGCCTTCCGGGTAAGCGGTGGCACCGCCGGGAGTCAAACTCTCCAGTGGGTCAACAACGAAGTCCCGTCGCTCGAAGTCGATGCGAATGGCGTCGATTGCAGACTCTGCAATCTCTTCGGTGGTTGCGGCAACGGCCAGAATGGGTTGCCCAACATAAGTGACGTATTCAGAAGCCAGAGCTGGATTACCCGGAGGGGGAGTAGGCGGTAGGTCGTCGGCGGTAAAAACGCCAACCACGCCATCCATTCTCAGTGCTGCTGATGCATCAATGTTTACTACGCGGCCACTGGGTAGTGGGCTCGTTAAGAGACGAGCAAAGACCATGCCTTCAGCTTTATAGTCTTCCGCATATTTAATCTCACCTGTTACCTTTCCAGGTACATCAGGTGGCACAAAATCGCGTCCTATATGCATGCTCATGCTAATTGCCCCGAGGCGCGTAACACGCCATTGATGTAATGTTCATAGGCTCCGCAGCGGCACAGGTTACCTGACAGGCCGGCGCGGACTTCTTCTCTGGTCGGGCTGGGGTTGTTGTTCAGCAATGCTACTGCTGACATCACCTGGCCCGGTGTGCAAAAACCACACTGGGGTGAGTTTTCGTCGATAAATGCCTGCTGTACCGCATGCAATGTGCCGTCTGCCGCTTTGACTCCTTCAATAGAAATCACCGCTTTATCTTTCACATTGTGCGTCAGTACCGAGCAGGAATAGTTTGGTACGCCATCGATTAACACCGTGCACGCGCCGCATTCGCCACGATTACAACCGATCTTGGTGCCGGTTAAATCGAGCTTGTAGCGCAGGGTGTAAGCGAGTGTTTCCGACGGCATCACATCAACCGGCCGCGTACGCCCGTTAATGTTCAGATTTATCAAGCGCTCTGCCGAGCCAGCACCCTGTTGGGCCTGGGCGAGGTAGAGTCCTGCACCGGATGTAGCGGCGGCGCCGGAGAAAATAACCCCCTTGATAAAACGTCTGCGAGTTAGTTTGGAATTCACTGACTTAGCTCCGTTTTTTGTTGTAGTAATACGTTCTTCGATGCTGCTGAGGAACGCGGTTCTCTAGGTAAAGAATGGCATGAAAAGTTGCGAGCTTTTCACGCGCATATAGCCACTGTCGAGCGTATTATTTCTGAGGTGGAAAAGCAACAGGATTGGGGGTAGGTGCTGCTCTGAATGGCACGTGTTTCGGGGGTTTCAGCGGATTGGGTTGGAAAAATTACATACTGTTACAAGTTGCTCGCAGCTGAAGGACTATTCCTTGTCAGCAGTGCGCATCCATCCTGGATTCATTCACTCCGGCTTGAGCCGATTTCAGCGTCTCCCTCCTGCGTTTAGTGCGCGCTCTCAGGTACAAGCGTCGCAGACATAAAAAAAGCCAGGTTAAAAACCTGGCTTTTTTGTTACAGCAATGTAATTAGCTGTTCTTGCCGTTTCCTTTTCCTTCAGACTTACCGTTATTGCTTTTACCAATGTCAGTCTGGGCGGCTGCACTTTGCAGGGCATCCTTTTGCTCTTCGGTTAAGTCACCCGCGTCAACCAGGCCTTCAAGGAATTGAGCAACACAGCTTACGTACTGGCCATGGTTGCGCGCACCGTCAGCACAACTGGCAATTGCGGCAGCGATCTCGCCATCAAGGTTATCGCCAATGCCATTGCCGTTATCGTCGGCCCACTCGTCGGGATTGTCCGGGAAGGCATCGCTATTGTCGCCAACGCCATCGCCGTCGGAATCCGTGGTTTCATCAGGATCTTCCGGGAAGGCATCGTCCTCATTGGCTACACCGTCCCCATCGATATCGGGATCGCAGGCATCGCCAATGCCGTCACCGTCAAGGTCGGCCTGGTCAGGATTGACTGTTACAGGACAGTTGTCAGCGCTATCCTCTACACCGTCCCCATCGATATCGGGATCGCAGGCATCGCCAATGCTGTCACCATCGAGATCTGCCTGGTCAGGATTGGCTATAGCAGGACAATTGTCAGCGATGTCCTCCACCCCATCGCCATCAGAATCGGGGTCGATAACCGTCACATTGACGAAATCCGGGTCGCTCAATTCACCATTGGATTGGCGCCCGACGATTAAAGAAAAAGTCAGTACGCCGCCGATATTCGGTGAAGTAAAAGTTGGCATTGCACTCGTAGGATCATCCAGCGTTACTAAAGGTCCGCCTACTTGCGCCCAGATAAAGTTGATTTCATCCAGTGGAGAACTGGCACTACCGTCAAGCTGGACCGGCGTATTGACATCAACTTCCTGGTCCGGACCTGCTACAGCAGCAAGTACAGTAGCATCCACTGGTGCGCCGGAAGGAATATTGCCTTCGGGCGTCAGGCGATATTCATTGCCCATGGTGAGGTCGAGGTCGGGAAGATCAGTGAGACAGAGGTTGCCAGCACCAGCGGATAAGCCTCCACCAGCTGCTTTCCGGCTTAGAATGTTTCCGAAATCAACGGAATCGATGATTATTGTCCAGTTGTCGCCACTTAGGCCTGATACAGCAATGCCATCCGTGTTTTGGTTGTTATATCTGTAGTTCCCAACAAATGCATTTGAACCTGATGGAGTTTCTGTTGCTTCGCCTGGGTCATCCGATACCACCACGAGAGGGTTACTGGTACTGTCCAATATCCGGAAATTTAGCTTGGCGGTATTGGCGCCTCCGTTCATATTTTCGATGTTGAAGACAAAGCCAAAAGTCAGATCGGAACCAGGTGGTGCAGGTGGTGTTATATTTTCATGTACCCAGATATTCGACTTCCTGACACCCAGATCCACACAAAGTGCGTGGGAGGAGGCAGACCAGAAATCATAATGTGACGCGCCACTTTCAGCACTCTGAATCGCTTCGATAGTGCCCACCAAAATCCAATTAAGAGGATTGGTGGTGTCATAGACGTCAATCCTGGTCTGCGCGCTGAGGCTTGAGCTAAGCAATAGGACTAATAGAAGAGCAAACGGCTTGGCAGTACTTGCGACTATTCTTCGAACAAGTTGCATGAGCATTCTCCAATGAAGTTCGTCATAATTCGTTATTATTGGGCGTGAAAACATTTTTCAGCCGTCTTTTATTATGGAAAAGATTGCATCAGAAAAAATCATCCGAAAGGATGATTAAGCTCAACAATTGCCCCTTAAATTGCACTTTATCGCGCATTACTGGACAGGATTGGTCTGGCTTCAGGGCAGTGCGGTGAAATGACAGGCAAACGCCAGTAAGCAAACTGCAGTTTGGATCGCCGTTGGAAAACCAGCTGACTCTGGATTTAAAAGGGATTGATGGCGTGGGTTACCACGCCCAATACGGTTACCTGGTCGTGTCCATTAACTGACACTGGACGATGATACGTGTTCGCAGTGCGCAATACCTGGGCCCGTGTATCAAGAATCTTGCGGCTCAGTTCGCCATCGATAGCGGCGATGACGATGTCGTCATGTTTGGGTGGTCGGTCGCGACTGGCAACCAGAATGGCCTGATCCATAATGCCCGCATTCACCATGGATTTGCCGCACACCTTAACGAAAAAAGTGGAGGGTCTTTGCGTTTCAAGGTAGCGCTCCAGATCCACTGTTACGTTGGCATAGCTGTCTGTGGGGCAGCTCAGGCCAGAGTGGGGCTGTGGCGTGAAAAACGGCAACAGGTGTGAAGACGGTGTATCCTTACTCATACTGTATAAACATACAGTATGAGATTAAGCAGGGCAAGCGTAAAAAACTGCTGGTTTGGGTAAGTTGAAGCAGCTAGCTTACCCGGTTCAACTTACCCTTTTTGATGACCCTCGATCGAAGCTAATCAACGATGGTCATTTCTTCCAGCAGGTTGCTGGCATTGTCCATGTACTCCATTACCCACAACATGTAACGGGAGTCGACAGCGATGGCGCGGTTCTTGGACTGATCGAAATCCCAGTCGCCGATGATGCTTTCGTAAACACCGTCGAATAACAAGCCGACTAACTGTGCCTTGCTGTTCATGGCCGCGGTGCCGGAGTTGCCGCCGGTGATGTCCAGGTCAGCCAGAAAGTTAACCGGCACCGAACCGATTGAATCAAGTTCGTAAGCGCCGTATTGCCCTGCGCGAATTAAATCCAGCTGTTTCTGCGGTGCATTGAAGGGATCCAGACCGGTGTCCTTGCCGAGAATGCCTTCCAAGGTAGTAAAAGGCAGGTTAACTAGGCCGTCACGTGGTTCGTTGCCCTGCACCTTACCGAAAGTTACGCGCAGTGAACTGTTGGCATCGGCGTAAATGGGTTGGCCCAGGCTGCGGTTGTAAGCAATGACCGCTTCCATGTATTGCGGGCGGGACTGTTGAAACTGGCCGCTTAATTCTTTGCCGGCCAGCTCCAGTGCCATACGCTCAGCGTGTGAAGCGACGGCGTACTGGATGAAAGGGTCATCGCTGGCCTGAAACTCTTCCACGGAACTTTCGATCCAGGCTAATCGGGTTGCTTCGTCGGCGAGAGCCGAACGGGAGTAACTGTCGTCGATGATGCCATTCACCTGGCTTTGATTAAACGTCGTACCAATCTGGTAGAAGGCGTCCAGTGACTGGGAACGATGCTGCTCTGGTAAATCCGCATAGTGTCCTAGCATGTAACTCAGAATGGCCTTGTCCACGGTTTCATCGTAACGACGACTGATGGATTGCATGGACTGGGTAAAGCGGCGCATGTCTCTTTCCTGGTAACCCGGTTCGCGCTCGGCATCGGGCTTCTGTCTTTCGATGGCAAGACGATAAAGACGCTGGGCGGTGGTTGGCAGGGTGGCATAACTCATGTAACTACTGACCAGGTTCCGTTCCCGTGATTCCTGGTTTTCTTCGATTAAGGCATCGAGTTGCAGTACGGAGCGGGAATAACGCTCGCTGCGTTCGTCGTCGCTGTTAATCCATGTGCTCAAATCCAATTCGAACTGGCGCTGGCGATCGATGAAATCGCTGTTCTGGTAACTCTCCACCATGGACTGGTAGTTTTTGGCGTAGTTATTGAGGCTCGCTAATGTGTTCTCGTAAGCGAGTCGCGCCTGACTGCCGGGTTCGGTGTTCTCGTTAATAATGCTGACGATGTCTTCGCGCATCTGTCGGGCATTGGGATAGAACCAGTTAAATTGATTTTCGATTTCACTGACGGTGCGATAACGATTGGTGCTGCCGGGATAACCCACGCCCATGACGAAGTCACCGCTTTCGACGCCGCTGCGGCTAATTTCGAGAAAGCTGTCAGACTGGTAAGGCACGTTGTCTTCACTGTAATCCGCCGGCATACCATTTTGATCGACATAGGCGCGGTAAAATCCAAAGTCGCCGGTGTGGCGTGGCCATTGCCAGTTGTCAATATCACCACCGTATTTACCGATGCTGGTGGCTGGCACGTAGACCAGGCGCACGTCGCGAATTTCGAGCCGCTTGATCAGAAAATATTCCAATCCCTGGTGGAAAGAAGAAACGCCACAGCGATGCATGCCAGTAGATTCGCAGTCGGCGATGATGGCTTTGCGATTGTTTTCAATGGTCTGGTAACGAGCAATGCCAGACATGTCATCAGTCACGCCTGCCCTGGCTCTATCTGTGACATCTGTCACCTCTTCGGTAACGTAGACTCTTGAGCCGGGTGCGGCACGAACTTCATCTTCCATGTTGCGGGCAAGAAAGCCGTCAACCAGTAAATTGTTATCCGGTGAACTGTTGTATTGAATTGAGCCATACACGCAGTGATGGTTGGTAACAACCAATCCACTTGGTGAAACAAATGACGCGCTGCAGCCGCCGAGGCTGACTACCGCGTTCATGGGAAATTTATCGAGACTGGAAAGATTCTCTGGATCGATTTCCAGCCCCAGTTCCATCAGCCTGTCATTCAGGGCAGGTAATTGATGGGGTTGCCACATGCCTTCGTCGGCCAGGGAACTGGTTAAAAAGAGTAGAGGGAGAGTAAGTAAAAATTTACGCATAACAGCTGCCGTTAAAATTGGAAAAATTACTGCAATAGTTTGCAGGCTGCGTATTAGACCGGATTTGTCAGCAAAAATAAATCCGGTCTACCGCTTAACCTGACTCTTATTGTCTTGTAAACAGGACGTTATAGGGACCAATACCGCCGCGGTCTACTACCAGCTGCTGGTAGTTGGCCTGGGGTCCGCTGGCCCGGACGTATTCGTCAGTGCCGAAAGAGGATTTCACATCGGCGCGGAAACGATTGTGCAAGTACTGGCTTAGCTCGATAGCGGTGAGTTCGCCATTTTGATCGATGTCGGCATAGCGCTCGGTCAGGGCTTCTTCGAAGAAGACCGAAAGGTAGCCGCCGGCCTGAAATTTCAGGGCCACCTGGGAAAGTACATCTTCCTCGGAAGAAAACAGTCCCATGCGGCCGGGCACGGACACGATGTCTTTGGAGAAGCCACCGGAGAAACAGGCGTCCATCACCAGTAACACCTTGCCTACATCGATTTGATCCAGCATGACAGCAAGTTCGTCATCCAGCAGGTCGTAATCATATAGCACCATGGTTTCATCGAAACCATCGGGATCGCGACTGTCTGGTCCGGCGGGTCGTTCGATACGACCACCGTGACCGGAATAGAAGATCACCAGGGTATCGTCCTCATCGGCAGAGCCGGCAATCTGGTTGAGTGCGTTTCTGAAATTGTCGATGGTGGCGTCGGAATTAAGCAGGGTGAAGGCATTGTTCGGGTTAATGCCGGCCCCTTCGATCAAGGCATCACGGGCTCGCTCGGCATCCTGATCCGTGAGGGGCAGGTCGCTGTCTTCCCCTGCATAGTCGGCGATACCAGCGAATACCCCATAAATTTGTCCTTCGCCTGCAACCAGGCTGGTGCTGATCGAGCCGCTGCTGCCGCTGCGCAGGTCTAGGCGATAACTGCCTACTTCCGCCTCACCGTAAGAAGTGGCAATAACGCAGTAGCGGCCAGACTCAGGCAGGGTAATTTCAATCAGGGATTGACTGATGCTGCCATTGTGATCGTCGTTATCAATGAGTTCGCCTGATGGCGTGGCAAGGGTCAGATAGGTATCGATATCACTGGATATCATGTCGACCGTAACAGTTTCTCCGGCTGTGCCCTGGAAAACATAGCTGTCCTGGTATTGACCGTTATCTGACAGGGAGTCGCCCGCTTGTAATGAACCATTGACACTGCCGCCAAATTCCAGACTTGCCACATCGCGACTGCCCATTTGAATCCGATCGCGAGAGATATCGATATTCAGATTGTAGTTTCCGGTTTCAGCGCTGCCATAAGAAGTGACATAGACTTCATACACACCAAGTTCCGATATTTCCATAACAATCTGACTATGGTTAGTGCTATCGGCGTCATCGTTTTCGGATTTTCGCCGGCGGGACTTTGTACAATCAGGTAAGTATCGAAATCATCGGAGCGCAAATCCAGGGTGACACGCTGGCCTGGTGCTCCTTCAAAGACATAACTGTCATAGTACTCACCATCGGCAAATTCATTGTCGCCGGAAGTCAGTGAGCCCGAGTATTCGAGAATACTGGTACCTGGCGCGGCTGTGATAGTGCCGATATCCAAAGTGTAGCCACCGGTCTCTCCCGCGCTGTAACTTGAAACGAGTACTTCATAGACGCCGGATTCGAGAGAGTCGATGGTGAGTAGTGAACGATCAAAACTGTTCTCGTAATCATCGTTGACCAATTCACCACCGGCAGGGGTCCGCACAGTCAGGTAAGTATCGAAATTACCTGACCGTAAATCGACCACCGCTGTGCCACCCGCCACGCCATTAAAGCGATAACGATCAACATACGAATTATCATCCGAAGTCTCGTCACCAGCTGCCAGGCTTCCCCGGATGACATTTCCTGCGGTTTGATCTTCTGCATCCACGATTAGTTGGATCGATCCTGCTTGGTAGAGCGCGATGCAATCGCTGGCATCATGATAGAGATCGCTTTCTACCAGGGATGAAGCCATGCCATCGCCTGTAAAGCGTGGGTCATCACACTCACCGTCGTTTGCCCAGGTGCTGGTGTCATCACCAAAATCAATACCGTCAATGAAGCCACCAATTAATCGAATAGAACCAGACTCATAAAGTTCCAGGCAATCGCTGGCGTCTCTTCTGCTGTCATCGGCACTGGTTGGCATGGCCATGCCATTCCCCTCGAAACGGGGATCATCGCACTCGCCATCGTTCGCCCAGATGCTGGAGTTATCGCCAAAATCGATACCATCCACCACGGCAATACTTTCGATTGAGGAATCCCCCAGACTCAGACTGGCCCACTCATCCTCGCCGTATTCAGTGATTGCCAATACGGTTGCATTGCTGACAGCGTTTTCCCGGTAGGTGCCGACCCAGATGTTGTAATTACCACTGAGGGGCGTGTTGAACAAAATACCGGGATTGGCATCGGTCAGGGAGTCTGCATCATCGTTACAGTGCCAGTTACCCCTGGGATCATTGACTACCAGGGTAGTGTCTATATCGGAATTAACAAAGATGCCAAGCACCGCCGAATCAGCGCTGTAATTCAGGTCGTAGTCCGGTCGATCGCCGGCGATATAGCCAATGCAGCTGCTGCCCAGACCACTGACCTCGTCCAGGCCGCCGGGTGATACTGTAACCGTATGGGGATCCGGCAGGAAACCGGCCTCAAGATTGGCGGTGCCATAGAGGGGGTCGGCGCCAATGTCCTGAGCCAGCGCAGTCGGTGCCAGGCCCAGCAACACAAGGCTGCTGGAAAAAGCAGAAAGGAGTAAGAATTTTTGAGGCATTGGCAAAGCCTGTGGTAAGCCATAAGTAGGCATGATATTCCCCCGTTGGTTACAGCGAGTCTTGCGTTGGATTGTCTGCAGCAAGCGATGTGAATCTTAATCCTGGTAGCTGGATTGTAGCACTGGGTATTCTGAGTCTGAACTAACCGGCGGAGCGAATTGCTGGTAGCACTGAGGATTTTGATGCGGGATACTTGCAACTGCAGCGAATGTTTTTGTGACAATTTTTCTTCTATGACCGGTTCTAGATTCAACACTTTTTTGCTCAGCCGCCCACTCAGTGTAGCGGTCACGGTCACCCTGTTTATTGTGGCACTGGTGAGTGTTGCCGTTGCACAGTCAAACCACTCTGCTGTCAGATTATTTGACATCGAGTTCGCTGCAATTTCCGAATTGAGCGGCATCGCCAAATCCCAATACGCTGATGCCTATTGGGTACATAACGATAGCGGAGACTCTCCCCGTTTGTTTGCTATTGATTCGAATGGCAGAGTGATTATTCCTCCTTTCCTGCGTAATCAGTATCACGGTGAAGCTGTGGAAAGAGGAAAGGAGCCCTATCCAGGGATGACTATCGAATTATCGGCGAACATCGATTGGGAAGACATCACCATTGCTGATGGCAACATTTATATCGCTGACATGGGTAATAACGGCAATGCTCGCCGTGATCTTGGTATCTATGTAGTAACGGAACCGAATCCGCGCGCAATTTTTCGAGCGCGGCCGTTGCAATTTATTCCCGTCAGTTATCCCGATCAGGATTCTTACCCGCCACAACAATGGCACTTCGACAGTGAAGCAATTTTTGTCCATGACGGCGCGATTTATGTGTTAACGAAACATCGCGGTGAAGGAATTTTTCAATTAGCCAGTGGCACCAATTTATATCGACTGACCGACTGGCAGACGGATCGCATTAATGTGCTGGAAAAAGTCGACAGTCATCCAGATGTTTTCTTTGCCACCGGCGCTGATCTTTCGCCAAACAGGGAATGGGTAGCCGTAAGCGGCTATACAGAATTGTGGCTTTTTCCAGTGCCAGATGACGGTAATGGATGGTTTTCCGGTGAAGCCCGCCGGACAGGTTTGTCGATGCTGAACAGTGGCATCATCGAAGCCATTACCTGGGTGGACGATTCGACTCTCTTGATCGGCAACGAACGAGGCGGAGTTTTTCAGGTGAGCGTGGACGACATTCCCGTTTACGATGGTCAGCCAAACTGGGAAGAGGGCATGGAACAGTTTCGTCGTATGTTCCCGGCCTACCGTTAAGCGAGCACCTTCTTTATATATTGCCCGGTGTAAGAGTTTTTCTTTTTGGCAACGTCTTCCGGCGTGCCTTCGGCGATGATCTTACCGCCGCCACTACCGCCCTCGGGTCCCAGGTCTACAATCCAGTCGGCAGTCTTGATGACATCGAGATTGTGTTCGATGACCACGATGGTATTGCCGTGATCCCTGAGGTGATGCAGTACCGCCAGCAGCTGGCGAATATCCTGGAAATGCAAGCCGGTGGTAGGCTCGTCGAGAATATAAAGGGTCTTGCCGGTATCCCGTTTGGACAGTTCACGTGAAAGTTTAACCCGCTGGGCTTCGCCACCTGATAAGGTTGTCGCCGCCTGACCCAGCCGGATATAAGAAAGACCAACATCCATGAGTGTTTGCAGCTTGCGCGCGATGGCGGGAATGGCGTCAAAGAATTCCCGGGCATCTTCTACGGTTAGCTCTAATACCTCGTTAATGTTTAATCCTTTATATTTCACCTCTAAAGTTTCGCGGTTGTAGCGTTTCCCTTTGCACACGTCACAGGAAACATACACATCGGGCAAGAAGTGCATCTCGACTTTAACCACACCGTCACCCTGGCAGGCCTCACAACGGCCACCTTTTACATTGAAACTGAAGCGCCCGGGTTTGTAGCCGCGGGAACGGGCTTCCTGGGTGCCAGCAAAAAGTTCACGCACCGGCGTGAAAATGCCGGTATAGGTTGCCGGATTAGAGCGGGGGGTGCGGCCGATAGGGCTCTGGTCGATGTCGACACATTTATCCAGGTGTTCCAGGCCTTCGATGCTTTCGTACCTGGCGGGGGTTAAGGTGGAAGCCTTGTTGAGTTTGGTTGCCGTAATGGGATAGAGCGTACTGTTTATCAACGTGGACTTACCGGAACCGGAGACGCCAGTAATACAGGTAAACAAACCGACTGGAAGCGTTAAATCAATAGTCTGCAAGTTGTTGCCGCTGGCCCCTTTTAATTCGAGAATTTTCTTTTCGTTGTAAGGCGTGCGGGCTTTAGGGATGGCAATCACTTCCTTGCCGCTGAGAAATTTACCGGTAAGCGAATCACTGGCTTTTTCAATATTCTTGATTGGACCTTCCGCAACAATGGTGCCGCCATGGACACCGGCACCGGGACCAATATCGATAATATGATCGGCACTGCGGATAGCTTCTTCGTCATGCTCGACGACGATGACGGTATTGCCCAGGTCTCTTAGATGAAACAGCGTATTTAATAAACGGTTATTGTCGCGCTGATGCAAGCCGATGGAAGGTTCGTCGAGAATGTACATGACGCCAACCAATCCAGCACCGATCTGACTGGCCAATCGAATACGTTGTGCCTCACCACCGGATAAGGTGTCTGCCGAACGACTCAGGGTCAGGTAATTTAAACCGACATCTTCCAGAAACTTCAGTCGGTCCTGCAATTCTTTCAAGACTTTTTCGGCGATCTTGGCGCGTTTGCCGGTCAGCTTTAGTTGCTTGATGTAGTCCGCCGCAGCGGTGACCGTCATTTCGGTAATCTGGGGAAGGTTGGCGCCTTTGATCAAGACGAAGCGGGCATCGCGACGCAGTCGAGTGCCTGCACAATCCGGACAGGGTTGGGAAGCGAGATACTTGGCCAGTTCTTCCCGCACCATGTTGGATTCCGTTTCCCGATAGCGGCGTTCCATGTTGGGCAGGATGCCTTCAAACGGCCAGCTGCGGGTATAAGTACTGCCCCTGTCATTGACGTATTTGAAAGCGATGACTTCCTTGCCACTTCCCCGCAAGATGATGTCCCGGTGTTTCCCACTCAGCTTGTTAAACGGCACATCGATACCGAAGCCGTAATGTTCGGCGAGAGAGGTGAGCATCTGGAAGTAAAAGATGTTGCGACGATCCCAACCGCGAATGGCACCTTCCGCCAGTGAAAGCGATTCATCGGTAATGATGCGTGATTCATCAAAGAACTGTTTCAGACCGAGACCATCACAACTGGCGCAAGCGCCAGCAGGGCTATTAAAGGAAAACAGTTTGGGTTCCAGTTCGGAAATACTGTGACCGCATTTGGGGCAGGCAAAGAGGGCCGAGAATATCAGTTCTTCTTCCTGGTCTTTTTTGTCCATCATGCTGACTACCGCCAGCCCATCTGCCAGCTGGATCGCGGTTTCGAAACTCTCCGCCAGGCGCTGTTCGAGTCCTTCCTTTATCTTCAGGCGATCGATAACTACGTCGATGGAATGCTTCTTGTTTTTCTCAAGCGCCGGTGGGTAATCGATTTCACACACAATGCCGTCCACCCGCGCCCGAATAAAACCGCTGGTCTTTAGCTCATTAAAGATGTGGACATGCTCACCCTTGCGGTCCCGCACGATCGGCGCCAGCACCATGATGCGCGTATCCCTGGGCAACGCCATAACCTTGTCCACCATCTGGCTGACAGTCTGCGCTTCCAGCTTGATGTTGTGATCAGGACAATGGGGTTCGCCAACCCGGGCAAACAACAGCCTGAGGTAATCGTAAATCTCGGTAATGGTTCCCACTGTTGAGCGGGGATTATGGGAGGTGGATTTCTGTTCAATTGAAATTGCCGGTGACAAGCCTTCGATATGATCGATGTCCGGCTTTTCCATCATGGAAAGAAACTGACGGGCATAAGTAGAGAGTGACTCTACATAACGGCGTTGCCCTTCGGCATACAAGGTGTCGAAGGCGAGTGAAGATTTTCCCGAACCAGACAATCCTGTAATCACCACCAGCTTATCGCGGGGGATGGTGAGGTTAATATTTTTAAGATTGTGGGTGCGGGCACCCCGTACCAGAATCTGATCCATGATTAGCCTGAAATTGCTCGGCGAAACGCACCATTATCTTTAATTTTTGTATGCGAGCAAAGGGCGTGTTCAAAATCATTTTCTTCCTGTGCAAAAAAATCTGTGCACCCGCAAATGTCGGATTGAGCTGCTCGTTCAATCGGCCAATCCAGTCACCAATCACAGATTGGTGTCGTTCACCTGCGCAGTAAGCTATCGCTTCCAATAGCGCTTGGTTCACCCCTGGCTACTCCTGCGAGATCCTGCAGTCCGAATGGCCTCAGCTTTTCGATCGTTTCTTACGAAATGAAATTGGAATCGAATAAGGCGGCAGTAAATTGATCAATTTTTAGCCAAGAGAAAATCTTTCATTTTTAAAAAAGGCAGCGGACTCAAGCAGGTGAAGAGGCAGGAAGGATATTGAGTGACTGGCGCCAGGGGTGAGGCGAGCGTATTAATGAAAGCGCCAGCTTTCAGCGATAGCGAACGACGCCAATCTTCGATTGGCGGCTGGGCCGGGCGCGGGAGTAGGCCAGGGAAGGCCGACAGAGTTACGAATTAATACCTGGCCACACTCAACGTACTAATCCGCTTTTTAATTTCCTCTGAAATTTCCTAATCTTCCTTCCGTTGGTATAGACTTGTGGCTTAATTCTATTTTGATCCGAAAAGGGGACAGTCACGTGGCAAGTCGAGGTGTAAACAAAGCAATTCTGGTAGGTAATGTGGGGAACGAACCAGAAGTCAGGTATATGCCCAATGGTAATGCTGTCGCAAATGTTTCCATCGCCACCAGTGATAGCTGGAAAGATAAAAATACCGGCGAGCAACAGGAACGTACCGAGTGGCACCGCGTGGTGTTCTTTAATCGGCTGGCTGAAATCGTCGAGCAATACGTGAAGAAAGGATCGAAACTATATATAGAAGGTAGATTGCAAACCCGATCTTGGGAGCAGGATGGGGTCAAGCGTTACACCACCGAAATAGTTGCCAGCGAAATGCAAATGCTGGACTCAAGGGGATCGCAAGGCGCGCAGGATTTTGGTAACCAACCTCCCCAGGGCGGCGACCAGGCTGGCGGTGGTGGTGGACAGCAACCACAAGCCGCTGCCAGTCAACAACAAGCGCCAGGGAATTTCGACAACTTTGATGATGATATACCGTTTTAACGGAGCTATTGCGCGCCACACTGTCTTCGTTAAATCTCTCCTTAAACCGGGCACTTACTCCCGTATAAGCTCACGCTTTGCGTCAAGATTTGCCTTGCCAGCCAGGCACTGGTAACGGTTCTCAAAATCGCAAAATCCCTGTTCAATCTGAGAAACAAATCTTTCAACTTGAGACTTTTTAGCTGGTCGCAGTTTACGACCAGGTATTTTTTTGATCCAGGAGACTTCCTTGGCTACTCGACTGAGCTCACGCAAAGCCCCGTCATACTTGACTTCCCGCCATCTTTGCCTGAAGTTTAAGGGATCTGTTGTAATTGGGTACCCGGTTGAGGGTAAGTAGTTGATTTGAAGCTCTTTATAGTCGGTGGCAACAGCCCTACGGCCAAGGATTTGATTGAGGTTCTGCGCAAGCGCAGGATTCGCTTTCAGGCACCTCCGGATTACCATTTTGATCCTGGAGATCCTGTCGGTATCGCCAAATTAGTAACGGATGCAGAGCCTACTCAGCTCATAAATCTGGCTGATTTTATTTCGACCAATCACAGCGCCTTGCGTCGGGCCGAGACCACAGAAGACCGTTGTTACCAGATTAACTCTCGCTTGCCCGCTGTGCTTGCCGAGATATGCAATCACTTGAACGTTCCCATCATGCATTTATCCAATGCCTATGTATTCGATGGCACCAAGAAACTCGGCTACAACGAAAATGACGAAACTAATCCCCAGGGAGTTTATGGGCTGGCTTCATTGCAGGGTGAACGGGCAGTAAGGCAACACAATAACCATATCGTGATTCGTTCTGGCTGGTTGTTTGGTAAAAAGAAAAAGGGACTGATCAAATCCTGGATCAGGGCAACCAAAAGAGATGGGGGCAGGGTGGCAGCTACCAGTCGACGCTTGTCACCAACTTATACAGGGCATCTTGCCCAGGCAATTCTCGCCGTCATTCAGCAAGTGGATTGTGAAGCTAACGTATGGGGTACTTACCATTATTCGGGTCTGGAAACCAAACGAGAAAGCGAATTTGTCGAGCAGGTCATCAAGTATGCGGCGAATCATGATGAAGGGATTTATCAGCTTCTCGATTCCATCAATGTGATTGAACAGGATGTGCATGCTCCGGAAATTTTTAATTCCACGCTTTCCAGTAAGAAGATCTTTGACACTTTTGGCATAAAACAAAAATCCTGGCACGGCAATTTGCAGGAAGTCATCAAGACGCTGTACAAGGGCGTTTATCGAACCGGTAGCTCTGCACCGGAAAATGAGTCTACTGAATCCGATGCGGCCTGACGGCGCTTAATTATTCCATGGCACTTACTCCAGTAAAGCAGGCATTTGAAACCTTACTCGGTTCGCTGACGTCCATAGATGAAAGTGAAACGGTTGCCATTATGGATTGCACAGGTCGGGTATTAGCCCAAAACCTGGTTTCCACAGTGAATGTCCCGCCCTTAACCAATAGTGCGATGGATGGCTATGCAGTGCGCTCCGAGGATTTGGGGACTCAACCAGTCACTCTGAAAATTTCACAACGAATTGCCGCGGGTGAAGTTGGCAATCCCATTAGTACCGGACAAGCTGCCAGGATTTTTACTGGCGCGCCCATACCGGAGGGAGCGGATGCGGTGGTGATGCAGGAAAACTGCGAAGCAGAGAACGGCAGTGTCAAAATTTTGCAAAATGTGGAGAGTGGCGAAAACTTGCGGCAAGCAGGGGAGGATATTAAAGCGGGTGCCACCTTGCTGCATGCTGGTCATCGCCTGCGGCCACAGGATATTGGCCTGGCAGCTTCTACTGGTACAACAGAATTAACAGTCAAACGTAAACTGCGGGTTGCAGTGCTGACTACTGGTGATGAGTTGGTTCCGCCGGGCAATGAACTCAAACCCGGGCAGATTTATAACTCCAATTACTACTCCCTTGCAGCGCTTTTGCATGAACTGGATTGTGAAGTGGAAGAGCTGGGTGTTGTGGTTGATGATTTCGAAGAAACGAAGAAAGTGCTTCTGCATGCTGCCGCAAAGGTAGATTGCGTTATCAGTACGGGTGGCGTGTCAGTGGGTGAAGAAGATCATGTAAAAGCTGCTGTGGAAGCAAACGGCCATCTGGATTTATGGAAGCTTGCCATCAAGCCGGGTAAGCCATTTGCCAGCGGTAAAATAGGTTCGACACAATTCTTTGGCTTGCCGGGCAATCCGGTTTCCGCTTTCGTCACTTTTCTCTTACTGGTAAAGCCCTGTCTGCTAAAAATGCTTGGTAGTGAAGCAAGCCAGCCGCGGGGATTTCCAGTGGTGGCGGATTTTAAAGCCCAGGAATCCGGCGATCGGCAGGAATATATTCGGGCCAGCCTGCATCGCATCGGTGCCGAAGTGCGGGTAAAACCCTATGAGAATCAAAGCTCTGGCGTGGGGGCCTCCTTGAGCGGTGCTCAGGGACTTGCGATAATTCCACCTTACACCGCCGTTGCCCAAGGCGACGTACTCGAATTCATACCTTTTACCGAACTACTGGGATAAGCCATTTTGAACAAATTACGGCTTACATTGCTTTCTCTCCCCCTCTTGTTTGCTGCTTGCGAGACTCAGCGGTCCGTGGAAGAAATCGAAGGAAGCCAGGAAGTGGTCATGCCGGATATTCGTCCTGCCAGCGCACCGCCTGTGGTTATTCCCGCTGTGCAAACCGAGCGGGAGCGACTCATTGCCGATACCTTGTTCGAGGGGCTGCAGGCGCTCGATGATGATCGCCTGATGACGCCAATTGATGACAATGCCCATCAACGTTTCCAACGGGTGCTGGCAATGGATCCGGCTAATGAAATTGCTGTTGATGGCTTAAACAGGATTGTTGTGCGTTACGTGGAATTGTCGGCGGAGGCCAGTCGCCGTGGCTTGTTTGCCAATGCGGAGGCCCTGCTGGAAAACGCGCGCAATATAAATGATAAACATCCCGCCTTGCTGCAAGCCTGGATCGCACTGGAGTCAGAACGTAATTCTGAAGACCTGTTTTTTAATCTCGACAATCGGGAATTTAATCGTCGCAGTCAAGGCGCGCAATTACAGTTGGCGAATATCGCTGCGCAAGCGCGGGAACATGATGCTTTTGTTTTAATAACTGCGCCTAATGATGAACTGGCGCGCTGGATGTTTCTGGAAATGCGCGATGCGCTGGGCGGCTATCGTCTGCGTGGCAACATTGAGCTGGCCGGACAAACCAGCATCAGGCTAAGGATGCCAGATAATTGAGGAGCAAACGATGGAGTTTTGGAATTCCCTCAAGGAAAAATTTCGTAATGTTGTAGCTGTCTTCAAGCCAAGTGAGGATGGTGCGACGCTGCGTAAGATAATTTTCTCTTTGCTTGGCATAATCCTGATTTTTATCCTTGTGGTTGGGATGTACTGGAGTCGCGAACCGGCTCAGTTCTCAATTGCGCAAAACACGGCAGAAAAGCTTGCGGTTTCCGGAAATCAATACGTAGTGGGCGCGGCTACCACTGCAGCAATGATTCGCGTGTCAGAAACACTGTTGCAAAAACCCGGTGGTTACCTGACTAACGATGTCATGCCGCCTGGTATGTATTTAGACAATATTCCTAACTGGGAATTTGGTGCACTGGTACAGGTACGAGATTTATCCCGTGCCTTCAGGGAAAGTTTCAGTCGTTC
Source organism: Gammaproteobacteria bacterium (assembly GCA_028818225.1). Taxonomy (GTDB): domain Bacteria; phylum Pseudomonadota; class Gammaproteobacteria; order Pseudomonadales; family Pseudohongiellaceae; genus UBA9145. The sequence goes on from JAPPOG010000068.1 coordinate 46,084, forward strand.
CCAATCCCAGTCTACAGAAGACCCAGACCTGATTATCAGCGAACCGCAGTTTCATTTTGATAATGACAGCTGGTTGTTTCCGCCCACCGAGGTGGAATACAACGAAGCGGTTGCAAGTCTTTATTCTTATTTGGGTAGAATCGCCGATCCTGCAAATGCCAATGCACAGTTTTTTGCCCGGGCGGATAATCTTTCTGACTGGTTGCTAAATGTTGAGTCCCGTTTGGGAAGTTTGTCGCAACGCCTGAGTGCCAGTGTTGGGCAGGAACGCGTAAACACCGATATGGCTGGGGAGACTGGTGCAGCCCAATCCACTCCGACCCAGGCAGAGATGTCGATTCGAACTCCCTGGTTACAAATCGATGATGTGTTCTATGAAGCGCGGGGTGCCTCCTGGGCTTTGCTGCATTTTCTGCTGGCAGTGAGAACGGATTTCGAAGCGGTGCTGGAAGACAAGAATGCCATGGCCAGTCTCGATCAGATCATTCGCGAACTGGAAGCGAGCCAGCGCACGGTGTTCTTTCCAGTGATACTAAATGGTTCGGGTTTCGGGATATTTGCCAATCATTCATTAACGATGGCGAACTATATTTCCCGTGCCAATGCCGCCATTATTGATCTACGAAATCTTCTGGAGCAGGGATAGAACTAATTAGCCTGTTTTACTGTCAAAGTTTGAACTGGCTGGTAGTCCTTCTTTTTTGTTCCTCCTATAGTTTTTCTATGTTTTTCACTTCAATCTTTCGGGCCTATTTTCGTTTAGCGGTGTTCGCTGTAGGTATCCTGCTGGGAATCCAGGTACCCAGCTTCGTGGCGCAATACAGCCAGCGCATCGATGCTCATTATCGCGAGGTGAGTATTAATATCAGTGGCTTTCAGGCCACTGCTGATCGCTTATTCGATGGGGACTTGGACGCCTTAATCGCTTATTATGCCGACAGCAATGACGAGGTCTTCGAGAGTGATGCGGCAAGTATTCGCCTGATTGCGAATCGTTACGCCCGAATTCGCCACGAACGGAACGCCTTGCAGAATAATGGGCTGGCGGTGGCCATGCATGTTATGTTTGCTGCAGATCAGGAATTCCTGGATGAAGCACTGGAACAATATGCCTACACAGTGCCTCTGAATTCCATCGCGATACAATGGGGGATAGCGCTCGCAATTTTTATTACCCTAACACTGGACCTGTGTATCTTTGGTTGTCAGAAATGTTATGGACTGGTGAGGCGCAGAAAGTCGGGAGTGAGCACAACATAAGAGTCACGCTTTGAAGAATGTATTTTCACTAAAACACTACTTCCCAATTTTTACTTGGGGTTCAAACTATACCAAACCAAAGTTTGCTGATGACACGGTCGCTGCGCTAATCGTAGCTATCATGCTGATTCCGCAGGCTCTGGCCTATGCCTTGCTGGCAGGATTGCCGGCAGAGACTGGCTTGTATGCCAGCATAGTTGGCTTATCGGTGTATGCCATTTTTGGTACCAGTAACAGCTTGTCGGTTGCGCCGGTCGCGGTAATTTCCCTAATGACGGCAGCAGCACTGGCCAAGCTTTCTCTCCCTGCGGATCAGTTAATGACAGCGGCACTGGCGCTGACCTTTTTGTCAGGCGTGTTTCTCTTATTGCTGGGTTTGCTGCGCCTTGGATTCATGGCGAACTTTTTATCTCATCCGGTTATCAGTGCCTTTGTCACGGCATCGGCCTTGATTATAGGATTGAGCCAAATGCAGCATGTGTTAGGTGTTTCCGCTAATGGCCAGAACTTTGTTGCGCTGTTCATTTCGCTACTAGGAGAAATCGCAAACACAAACCTGGTGACACTTGTATTAGGTGTAGGCTCCATAATTTTTATCGTCTTTGGTAAAACTGTAATCAAGTCACTCTGCCTGCAATTCGGAGTTGACCAGCGTATCGCCACAACCCTGTCCAGAGCGGGACCATTATTAGTTGCGTTGATTACCGGCTTGCTGGCTTATGTCTTGCGCCTGGATCAATACGGTGTGCAGTTATTGGGAGAAGTACCCCAGGGCCTGCCTGCCTTCGGGTTACCCGATATGTCCCCGGATTTATTGGGCGCATTGGCGGGATCGGCATTGCTGATTTCAATAATTAGCTTTGTTGAATCCATTTCTGTTGCCCAGACTCTTGCTGCCAGAAGAAGGGAAAGAGTGGACCTGGACCAGGAGCTGGTTGGCCTTGGCGCAGCTAACCTGGCGTCTTCCTTTAGTGGTGGTTTTCCCATAAGCGGCGGTTTTTCCCGTTCGGTAGTCAATTTCGAAGCAGGGGCGGCAACACCGGCAGCGGGTTTGTTTACCGCCATACTGATAGCTAACGTAGCCCTGTACTTCACGCCGGCGTAGTTCTGGCTGCCACGGGTTACCCTGGCGGCAATTATCATCGTAGCAATTTACGGGCTCATCGATTTTTCTGTATTGCGAAAATCCTGGAAATATTCCAAAGCTGACTTCGCCGCCGTATTTATAACGCTCATTTTAACCCTCACTGTTGGTGTAGAAGTAGGCATCGGTGCTGGCGTATTGGCCTCTATCCTGATTCATCTTTACAAGACTTCCCAGCCCCATGTTGCCGTCATAGGTCGGGTTCAGGGGACCGAACATTTCCGCAGTGTGGACCGACATACGGTGGAAACATTTGAAAACCAGCTTTCTATTCGCATTGATGAAAGTCTCTACTTTGCCAATACCCGATATCTCGAGGAACTAATCTTTAATCTCATCGCCGACAGGCCAAAGCTGGAGCATGTCATCCTGATGTGCACCGCGGTAAACAAGATCGACATGAGTGCCCTGGAAACTCTCGAGAAGATCAATGAGACCTTAATAGAATCAGGAATAAAGCTACACCTGTCAGAGGTTAAAGATCCCATCATGGGTAAACTCGCTACTACCGAATTCTTCAGATCTCTTTCTGGTAATAATTATTTATCGCAGAACCAGGCTGTAGAAGACTTGCGCTAATTTTTTTGTGTCACGCCTGTTGGCTTATGTACACCAGGTAAACTATATAGCCTGCCAATAAGAATAATCCTTCAGTTCGACTCAGGGTTAAATCAGTCCTTGCCAATGGCAGAAGAATTGAAGAGAACAGAATCATTACGGCGAAATCAGTGGTAGAAAAATCACCACCTAATATTGGACTGATAAGCGCCGTAATTCCCAGCACACAAAGAATATTAAAAATATTGGAGCCAATAATATTGCCCACGGCGATATCAGGTTGGCGCCGAAACGCTGCAATCATGGAAGTTGCCAGTTCTGGGATACTGGTTCCGACAGCGATAAGCGAAAGCCCGATTAATGCTTCAGAAATTCCAATTACTTGCGCCAGGGTCACAGCATTGTCGACAAACACCTGGCTGCCAAAGATCAAAAGCACTAAACCACAGACGATCAGGGCTAAATTGATAAAAGTTTGTCCGGAATTCCGGGTGGCCCGAAAGGGATGCAGGTCGAGTTCTTCATGATCGAATTCGGTATCGGCCTGTCGAAAGCTGGCATAGAGAAAGATAAGCAGACCAATAGAGAGAATAGCTCCCTTGGTCAGATTCAGTTCCCCATCGAGTAGCAAAATACCCATAACAACTGATGCGACGATTACTACCGGGATTTCACTTCGGACTAACTGCTTTTCAATGCGAATGGGACAAATCAAAGCAGTAATGCCTAACACTAAGCCGATGTTGGCAATGTTTGAGCCAATCACGTTGCCCAGGGCCAGCCCACTGAACCCAGCGCTAGCGGAACTAATGCTTACGGCAAGTTCCGGAGTGCTGGTACCAAAGGCCATGAGGGTGAGACCAACATAAGTGGTGAGATACCAATGCGAATCGCCAATCTACTGCTGGCAGTTACCATTATTTCGGCTCCCGCCCCGAGCATGATAAAACCGCATACAACCAGCAGTGAAGGTATTAGCATGACAACCTTATTCCTTAAACAAGGAATAGATTGCCATTGCCAGAGAAAAAGGGAAACTTAAAAAGTAATACTTTATGGTTCTTGATCAAAGTTTAACGATCATTTTTCCGAAATTGTCGCCGCTGAACAGGGCAAGAAAAGCGTCAACAGCGTTATCCAGGCCTTCAACCACGGTCTCCCTGGTTTTAATCTTGCCTTCGCTCACCCAGGCTTCCATGTCTTGCAGGAATTTTTCTCGCATATCATTGTGATCGAACACGATGAAGCCATTAATGCGTACTTTTTTGCCGACGATTAGCATCAGGTTGTTCGGGCCCGGTGCTGGCTCGGCATTATTGTAAGTCGCAATCATGCCGCAGGCAGCGATGCGACCGAAATGGTTCATGACATTGAGTGCTGCCTGTAAATGTTCCCCACCAACATTTTCAAAATACACATCGATACCATCTGGCGCTGCCTTTGCCAGAGCTTCGGTCAAGTCGCCGCAGGTTTTGTAATTGATAACTTCATCGACACCGCATTCATCTACCAACCATTGCGCCTTATCATCACTACCGACTGATCCAACAACACGACAACCCAGGTTTTTGGCAATCTGGCAGACGTTTGCGCCCACCGCACCGGATGCAGCTGAGACGAAAACTGTTTCACCTGGTTTTGGTTCACCGAAGCGCAGTAGGCCGACATAAGCAGTCATGCCGGGCATACCCAGTGTGCCCAGATAAAGTGATAAGCGCTCAGGATCGAATGGCGTAAATTTGTTTACCGTCGCAGCATCTGCCACGAAATGATCCTGCCAGGCAGCGCCGTTTAGTACGATATCACCGGCTGCTAATCCTTCTGCGTTGGATACCACTACCTGACCAACTGCGCCGCCATACATGGGTTGATTGAGTTGGTAAGGTTCGGCATACACACCCTGGGCGCGCATGCGACCACGCATATAGGGGTCGACGGACATGTAAAGGTTTTTAACCAGTACCTGGCCAGCACCGGGTGCAGGCAGATCTACTTCGACGATTTCAAAATGATCATGGTTTGGCATGCCGTCAGGTCGGCTTACCAGGTGAACTTGTCTGGCTTTTGTAGTCATGGTTCTCTCTGATCTTCAGGTACTGGGCGCTGGTTCGATTGTCCCGCTGCGCTTTTGAAAAATGACGATGCCGAACAACATAGCAGCACCGGCGATGTGATAATAAATTGGAAAAGGGGTCCACATTAATAATGCAGCGCTTACTACTAATACAGCTGCAATTAAAGCGTTAATCTTCGTTTCAAGATGCCATTGCAGTAATCCTGCCATGGCATAGAGCCCGAGACAGGACCAGAAGAATACTTCGATGCGTTCCGGCCAGGTGCCGGAGATTAAGGGAGAATAGGCGAACAGCACTGGCACCAGGTACAGGCCTTTGGCTATCTTCCAGCTGGTTAATCCGGTAGCGATTGGTCGGGTACCAGCTATTCCTGCAGCAGCGAATGAAGCAAGGCAAACCGGAGGGGTTACGTTGCTGTCCTGGGATAGCCAGAAAATAATCAGGTGCGCGCTCAATAACATGCCAGTGAGTAACTCTGGTTGCAGCATTTCCTGGCGAATTAGTTGTTTCATCTCCAGGGGCATTTCTTGCAATGCCACCGCGGGATCACCCCCGAACAAGCCAATGGTGGCAGCAACATTACTGGGTAAGTCGCCGGCCTGCAATGCTTCAAGCAAGGCGGATTGACTAATTAAATCGAATATCAATGGTGCTGACAGTGTAGCCAGAACAATGTAAGACGCAGTGACCGGCAGGCCCATGCCCAGTACCAGGGAAGCCAGGGCAACCAGTACCAGGGTAATTAACAAGTTGCCCTGAGCCCACTCTACAATCATCAGGGAAAAGGCATTACCGACACCGGTAGTAGTGACCACGTTTATGATTATTCCTACCGACACCAGTAATAGTGCTGTGGAGACCATAGTCTTAACACCGCCCACAACGGCATCGAAAATATCGGGTAGCTTCATGGGTGTCGGCGATAACCAGGAAGCGCCAATGACACTAATAATGGCGAAGGCCGCTGACGTGGTGGGTGTTCGTCCGGAAACCAGGAAGCCAACCAGTACCGTTAAAGGAATAATGAAGTGCCAGCCTTGCTTCAAGACATCAGAAATTTTTTCGGCATCCTCATCTTCGATGGGTTTTAGTCCCATGCGCTTCGCTTCGATGCGTACGAAGTAGGAAACAGTCAGAAAGTAGAGCAGGGCCGGTAATGCCGAAGCGGCAATCACCGTCAAATAGGAGATCTGGGTATAACTGGCCAGCACGAATGCACCTGCACCCATGACCGGGGGCATTAAAGCGCCCCCAGTGGAAGCGGCAGCTTCAACCCCGGCAGCAAAACGCGGCGAAAAGCCGGATTTTTTCATCATGGGTATGGTGATCACGCCAATGGAAACAGTATTGGCGACGGCGGAACCGGAAATCGAACCCATGAGGCCGGATCCAACCACGGAGACGAAACCGGCGCCACCGGTCAAGCGACGGGTCATGCTCTGGGCCACCTTTACGATGAAATCACCGGCGCCGGACTTGAGCAGGAAGGAACCAAAGATGATGAACATGAACACAAAAGTCGAAGAAATTTGTGCAGTCAAGCCAAACATGCCTTCGCTGGTAAAGAAGCTGCGGTAGAGCACGGTTTCCAGGCTGAGTCCAGGGAAGGCGAATACCCCGGAGATGTAACGACCCAGAAATAAAATATAAGACAGGCTCACCAGGATCAGGATTGGCATGAACCAGCCAGTGGTCCTGCGGGTAAATTCGATGGCCAGTGCGACGGCGATAATTGAAAAAATATAATCGCTGAGAATGTATTCCGTTTCCCGCGCGTAAAGTGCATTTTCAAACAGGATTAAATAGGACGAAGTGGCTACCGCGATTACAGCCAGGCCAATATTGATCAGGTAAGGTAGAGATCCCCGTTCGATATCATCCTGTTCGTTTGCCATTAAGGCGCAGATGGCGACAAAGCCACCAAAGTGAATAGCGGACAACCAGAGCTCAGAGATACTGGCGAAGACGTTGCAATAAATGTGGAAGACTGCAAACAAAAAGGCAGCCCATTTTAAATAAGTCGATTTCATAAACTACTGACTATTCTCCATCGCCTGAGTTGTTTGCTTGAGCTGCTTCGTTGATTAGAAGACGGTCTGGAATTTCCAAACCAACTTCCCGGTAATAGCGCAATGCGCCGGCATGTAAAGGGGCACCCAAACCGTCGATGGCTATCTCCGGACGCATATCATTGGTTGCGCCATGAATTTCCTGTAGTGTTGCCAGGTTTTCCCATATAACTTTTGTAATGTTGTAGACAACTTCATCCGGGATATCAACGCGGGTCACTAATACATTCGGAGAGGCTACGGTGCGTATGTGGTCGGTCTGGCTTGGATAGGTTCCTGGTGGAAAGTCGTACCAATCCCAAAGCGGATAGCGGGCGTTGAGTTTGTCCAGTGATTCCTGGGTCCAGTTGAGGATGGTCATGCGTTCGCCCATGAAGGCATAGGCGCGAGTTATGGCACTTACCGGTGCGCCGGCAGGTATATTCATGCCAACGATATTCCCATCCTGAATTGCATTGGAAGTTGGTCCATAACCCATGTAGGCCAGGTTAAATTTTTCTTGGTAATCAATGCCCAGAGTATCGAGGATAAATCTTCCTGTTTGTTCGGCGCCGGAATTTCTCGCGCCAAGCACGTAGCGCTCACCATCAATGTTGTTCAGGTCATTCATAAACTTGCTGTCGGTGAGTTCCGTCAGCAACACGAAGTGTTCGACGTTTTTCCAGAGCGCACTGACGCTACGGAGGTGAGATTGTGGTCTGCTGACTGGACCTTCACCGGTCCAGGACCAGGCGCCGAAAGGACCCTGCAGAATGGCAAACTGAGCCTGGTTATCACGCAGCAGTTTCAGATTCTCCATGGAACCCGCTGAGCTGATTGCTGTAAGTGAAATACCGTCAGAATCGGCAAGTTGTGCGTGGGCTAATGTGGCAATGGCAACACCAACCGGATAGAAGGTACCACCAGTTGTCGCGGTAGTTAATACGTAGGGGCGGGCCCGGGAGAGTTCATCACTGCAGGATGAAAAAATAATCGCGAGAATCAGGCCTACAACTAAGTTCTTCATTCAGAGTCCGTCGCGATTGTTGTTTTTCTGTAATCGAAATCTGCTTCTATTTATGCCCAATTGCCCTATAAATCAGCGCTGGAGCGGCTTTCGATGAAAGCATATTTCTCCAGAAAGCACAATAAATGCACCCTGCAAGGGAGGCTAAGCCGGCGAGCCTGGGTAAGGTTATCAGTTATTCTGCAATCGCGGTGGCGGCGAGAATGGGATGGCTGGCGCCATTGAGCGGGCGCCTTGCTGATCATCCCCTTGATTAATAAATACCGCATCGTTACCGCCGAAGGAAAATGTGCCGTAGCGAGACTGACTTCGCTGTGCTGCTCGTGTTTCTTGCAGCAAGTCCAGTTCATTATCGGTTAACGCATAAGCCAGGGACTCAATCATCGCGTCTGAGTTCATTACACTCCGCAGTTGAGCGCGCATTTCTCTTCTATCTATTTCCTGATTCTGCGCTGCCTGCATAATTTCCTGTCGCGCTTGATTCTGCTTGTCTATTTCATTGCTCAAGGCATCGATAATTATCTCCAAGCGCCCATCGCTAACATCGAGAGCTTGCAGGAATGAACCAAATTGTCCATGCATCGCCATGACCTGACTCAGTTCCATGGGTTGCAATTGGGCGATCTGCTGGATCAAACCGACGCGCTGATTGAGTTGTTGGTTACTTTGGTATGAGTCATATTCAATTTGTACCTGGCGTCTGATTTCGCGTTCCAGCTCGGCATAGTCAGGATCGGACCGCTGTTCAGCAATTGCCAGCTGATTAGACACAACAGTGAGATGGCTGCTTAACGTATTTAATTCACTTCGTAGCTGTGCGATTTCTCTTTCCTGCTCCAATCTTTGCATACTGTTGGCCTCTGCCCGGGACAGGAGTTGCTGCAGATGATCGTTATAATCAGCCATGCGGGTATTGTTAGCGGCATCTTGCGAATAAAAATAGAGGGCGACCGCGCTTGCCAGAACTGCGATAGTGGTTGAAATTAGTAAGGGCGTTCTCATGGGACTGCTTGTTCAAAATTGGTTGTAACTATTTTAAGCTACTTTGCTTTCTTCCTGTCGGCACCGAGGGTGTCTTTAACATGACCGGAAAGTGGTACTTCTTCGTCCATCTTTGAAACCAGAATTGTTGCTCCCGCAAGAATTGAAGTGCCAATGGTTACGCCGACAATCAGGGCTATTCGCAACAACATATGCACGTGAATACCTGTGTAGTATTCTCCGATCTCCGCTATCGCGTTTACCAGTACCAGAGCTATCCCGAAGGAAGTCCAGACTGCTTTTTGCATGGTGAATGCGCTCATGGCGCGCCCTTGGAAGTGAAAATCAATTTGAGAGTAACAGTATTCCCTGAACCTGACTACTGTCATGTTGGGTAAATACAATCACATCATCGAGGGAATCTGCGTTTAGTCTTACCGGAATTATGTCGCCATTCTCCACGGAAGTGCCGAGTTCGATGGTAAGGTCCGCACTACGTTCGTCTATTAATTCCAGATGGGGATTGCCACCAATGGAGATATTGTCGATTATTTCTCGAATATTAATTTCGTAGTCGTCTTTTTCGCGGCTGTATTGCAATGCGCCGAGAAAATCTTCCGAGTCATCATCGGGCTCGATACTGTTTAGAAACAGCTCGACCTGGTTATTAACTAACACCAATAAATCTTCCTGATCGATAGCGTCATCGAGATTACCCACACTGGTAGGGATAATTTCGTCACTCTGCAATTCCCGGGCTTCCGCTGTCAGTTCCTCAAAGGTAGTGGCGAGCCTTATTACAGAGGGAAAGCGCAGATCCACGGTAAGTTTGCGCGCAGGTCTTCGAGCGAATCTTTCGCCATCGTTAGGGTATATAAAGGCTTCAATAGCAACACTGCCGGAGAGTGCCAGCCAGATAAAAATATCCCCCACGGAAATGGGTTCGACGCGCCATAGCCACAAATCTTTCAAGCCATCGTCGTCCTCATCATAAAGAAATGTACTGAGCACGTTACCGCCAGATCGCAACACCTGGCGCGGTTGTTCCAGGTTCATGCCGACTGCGGTGCCACCAAATAAGGAAACCTTGCCGCCCTCGCGCAGCAACAGGTCTTCGATACCATCGCCATCCACATCGTCCAGTACTTCTTCATGGGTAAGGGCCAGGACGCCGGTTAAGTTGGAGAAATCGAGATTATCGATATCGAACTCACCAAGCCGTTCTTCAATTTCGGCGATATTTATCGAATAGGAAGGCACATTATGGAAATAGGCATCGCCCAATTCGTCGGCGAGAAAAACATCGAGTCGTTCGTCGGTGCGGGATATCAAATCATCATAGCCATCGCTGTTTACATCCCGTAACTCCATAAAGGGAATTCGCACTGCCTGACCAGTGCGCCGCTCCAGCGCGCTGGGTTGCAGTATGGTGCGCATCCTGTTCTCCGCTGCGATGCTAAAACCTGGCTGGTAGTTGCCATTGCCGGTGGCAATAAATACGTGGAGGTTACCGGCCCCGGGTATAATAAGGTCCTCCCGTTCATCACCGTTTATATCTCGCGAGAAGTAGAGGCGGTTAAGGCCTTTGCTAAGAAATCCTGGTAACTCCGCTTTGATTAACTCCGGCTCCTGGATTGTTTCGCCTTCGATCGGCCAGACAAAAGCTTCTCGACCATTCACCAGGGCGATGATCGAAGCGCGATCTCCGCTGTCATAGTTTGTGCTCAGGTCCCAGCCTACAGCCTGGTTGGAGAAATCTATCTCCTGGTGACCTGCTTCAAAATCGAATCCGTCTTCCCGCTGAAAATAAATGCGCAGTCTTTCATCGATCACCGTGATGATCTCATTCAGCCCATCGCCATTGAGGTCTGCGACAAGCATCTGTTCGCTTTCTGCTGGAATCGAAAACGGCAACTGGGTATAGCCAGCGGTATTAGAAAAACCCAGGCTGCTTACAAGACATCCGTATAAAAGAAGAAAGAAATTGTTGGTCGTTTTCATGGCCTTGCCACCAAGAGTGAGGTAGTGGCGCCATGCCGCAGCACTAAATCGGGAGTTGCATCATCATTAAGCGGGAGTACTTCAAATTCGAAAACCGTTCGGGGTGAAATATATTCCCAGAAAGGCTCCTCGGCGATACGTAACTGCCTATCGATTTTTTTTGCCGCCAGGGTGCCATTATCCGTAACGTAAAGCGCATCATTGGTGCCATCGCCATCAACGTCGTAGCGCAGGGACATTTGTTCTGATAAGCCCCTGACGTTGTCAGCAGAAAAACTTTCTTCCAGGCGGGAATTGGGTCGTCGCGCGAATAACTGCCCGGCCTCGGCAGCCTCTGAACTATAGAGTAATTGTGTGCGATTAATGCTGGCATTACGAATCGCATCCACAACGGGAATGGTGTAGTAGCTGACATTAAGTGTGGGTTTTTCGGTAGAGGCCAGCTCTACGAATTCCAGTCTTACATCATAACCGGCAAAGCGCATGATCTGATTGGGTTGCTCGAGCTGGAAGCTGTTATCTGTGTTCAAATAGAAACGCGCGTCCCATTCATTGCCGTCACCGGTTAATCGTAGCAAATCCACCAGGCCATCTTTATTCATATCAAGCAGCCGCATGTCGCCTCGGGTATCGGTCGAGCCTTGCCAGTCAGCCTGCTCGGGGAAACCGCTGGCTTGATCCTGGTAATGGATATTGAGCTGGCCCAGGCCATCGTCGCCAACGTTAAGATAAATCAGGTCCTTTAGCCCATCGCCATTCAATTCAGCCAGCAAAGCAGTAGGCATCCAATTTTCAGTGCTTAACAGAGCGCGGGATTCTGTTGATTTGGGTTCCCATTTTTCCACAAATCCAGAAAAGGGTGTTGGTGTTTCAGCGCGGAGTGAAACCACGACTCCTTCGTCCGCATTGATGCCAATACTGGCATTTAAGTCTGCATCCTGGCTGTTTCGTTGCGCGGAAGTCAGGTTCTCGTTAACGGTACGGATATTTGAGACCAGTTCGAATTGTTCGTTGCCTGTGCCAATGAAAAAGCCGAAACGATCCTCCCCTGGTAGAAAGAAATCTATTTCGCCATCGCCATTGATGTCTTCGATATCGCGTAGAAACTCCACACTATCCTGACCAGGAATGGCGGCAACCAGATCCCATTCGAACAAAAGTTGCAAGTTGCCGGTATAGCCTTCGACAGCAGTGGAAAGACTGAATACTGCGTTGTTAGCCAGCAGGACCAACTCTTTCCCCGGGTCGCTGCGCAAATCGGCAAAGCCCACGGCAATGATTTCAGTTTTAATCTCCACCCTTTGGGGAGTCGAGGAAAAATTACCATCACTTTGCTGGTGATGAATGTGCAGCTCTCGGCCAATGGCGGGATCGTAATGAGCGAAGATGAGATCTTTTGTCCCATCACCGTTGACGTCCTCGGTAATTAGCGTATCCCAATTGTTCTCGCGAACCAGTTCGAAAGCAACATAATTGCTTTGGGCGAAGCCAATGTTTAGCCAGCTTAAGCCAAGAAGCAGAGATACTAATGTTGATTTTGCCGAGGCCGCTTTCATTTGCTTTTTTAGTTTTCCAGTTCGGTTAACTCACCGTAATCACTGCTTATATTGAAAAGACCAAAAATACTGTGTGATCTTTCGCCTTCCGTGCGGGTGTAGCTGTAAACGGCGAAGACCCAGAAATCCAGAATAGAGAAATTTTCACTGGATGGATTCAGGGACGATTCATATCGAAGCAATGGTCCCACATTAATACGATTGATTCTCCTGCCTGGATCCCAAAGTTGCACCGAGCTTTCGGTTACGTTGCCATCATTATAAATGGTCATCTGCACTTCTTCCCCCAGTTCATGTTCCCGATTCAGGCGAGTCACCAGGTCTTGAGCGGAATTAAGATTGCGACCGTTCAGGCGCAGGATAATGTCGCCATCGCCAATGCCCGCGGCCGGCAAGGGGCTGGAGGGAAACAATGCCTCTACTTTTGCTGCTGCCGCGGATTGGTTATTGATAGTCAACATTACAGTGCTGTAGCCTGCGCGGGTAGCAATGGGGTCGATCCGATAAAGCTCGATCGGTCCATTCGAGTTGTTGATGGTCCTGCCAATTACTGTAGTGCCGAATACGGTGGTGTCTCTCTGTACCCTGAACTCAAAACTTGTGCTATCTGCAGTCTGTTGAAGTGCTTCGATAGCATCAGGATGATTGGTGTCCAGGTCATCGATAGCAAGAATGACATCGCCAACCTGAATTCCAGCGGTTGCGGCCGGACCATTGGTAACCACGTTGCGTACTCGCACTCCAGGCAAGATTTCGATGTTGAGGAGGGAATCGCTTTCGTTTAAACCAGCTTCCAGGCCGAAGTCTATTTTCAGGTTTTCATTTGCAGCGTCGGTCAGACTGATGTCTTCAGAAGAAAGTGTTATTGCCGGTGTTAAGATTCCTGGCTCATAGCTGATGCAGCCAGCCAGTTGCAGGCTAGCGAGAAGCATCAGAATTTGCTTTGATCTGGTAATTCTAAGCATGTGCCTAATTGTTCAGGTCCCTATATCTTTTTACCTTGAATCAGGACAAGTGTCACAGCGACAAAGAGCAGCAACGCCGGAATTGGTACCCACAGATTCATTTGTAATACCTCTTCATCCACCAATACATCGGAATAACCGCGCACGATGCGACTCACATCTTGTAAATAAGATGCATCGATCAGGGAAGGTTGAAAGCGAGCATAAAGAAAATTGGCATAGTCGCCCAGCATTCCCTTGAATATGTCCATGGCCAGGGTAATGCCCAGCGCACTGGTTACAGCCTGAGTAGCGGACTGACTGAGCACCGAGATCAACAAGCCGAAAGCAATGGCGGCAGGAATTGGCATTAGCGCCAGTTGCAGGCCCGTGTGTATCTCAAAAAGAATTTCTTCTTCGCTGATTAACTCAAAGCCGTCTTCCACGATGGGGCCGAACTCCCAGAACAGGCCACTGCATAAATAGGCGGCAATCAGCAATACAAGGATTGAAGCAACTGCCAGCAGATGCAGGTGCAGGAGCTTGGCCAGCATCAGAGCAGGCCGGCTGACGCGGCGAATCAGCAGGTGCCGCACCATGCCTGTTTCGCGTTCGTAGCTGAAGCTATAGGCAGCCTGGGCAACCAATAACAGGCCTAGCATAGTAAGTCCGGTGCTCATGCTATCGACGAAATAGCCGTAGGCATTGGCACTTACTACTTCATCAAAACTGGCATTACCCAATAATGAATCCCTTGCAGCCTGGCCGGTTTCCGTCACCCAAAGTAGTAAGTTTTGTAGCACAACGATTAGCGCAGGTGCCAATATAATTAACTTGCTGGAAAAAGTTCGCAGTGCAATGAACATTTCCGATTTGAGAGCAGTGACAAATCCGTTCATGCCTGCTCCTCACTGGTAATTGAGCGAAATAAATTACCCAGAGAGGCCTTTTGTACAATTAATTCGCTAACGGGAATATTATTGGCCACCAGCTGGCTGTTTAAGTCTGCAGACTCTAATTCCGCAGTTTCCAATTGAATGTAACCATTCAAGTCTTCATTGCTGATGGCAACGTCACTTCTCTGCTTTAAGTAAGTCAGGGCGCTTTCCCTGGCTTCGGTGCTGAGTAACAAGCTGTGCCTGGTTGCAGCTAACAAGTTTTCGATTGTGTTGCTCACCGCGATGGCGCCATCATGAAGTATGGCAATGTGACTGCAAATGTTTTCCAGGTAAGGGAGTTGATGGCTGGACAGAAGAAAGGTGGTTCCTTCTTCTTTATTTAGTCTTTTTATTAGCGCCAGCACATCATCGACACCACCAGCATCGAGGCCGTTAAACGGTTCGTCCAATATAATTAAATCAGGATTGCTCAAAAGCGCCTGTGCCAGTGAAGCTCGCCGCTTATTGCCGAGGGACAGATGCCGGACCTTGAAATTGGAAAACTTTTCAATACCCAGCAATTGTTCTACCCGTTCAGGGGTGCGTACCGTATTCTCGCTTAATAGCAGTGCGTGCTCGAGGGATTGGCGCACGCTCAGATTCGGGTGCAGGCTTGGTGTGTCGAAAATGCCGACGATTTTTCCCCGGGCCTGGTGCAAAGTTTGGGGTGAGTAATTTAACAAGCTGATAGCGCCACTGTTAAATTGCTGTAGTCCAAGCAGGCATTCGATAGTAGTAGTCTTGCCGGAACCGTTCAGTCCAACCAGTCCCAGGATTGATCCTTGTTGAATTGAGAGATTTAAGTCTTTTAAAACAGCGAATGATCCGTAACTTTTATTAAGTCCGTTCACGGATAATGCGAGGGCATTGTTGGCTGCGCTCATTGGAATTAGATACTGAGAAGCTCGACCCGGCTTATTATATTGGAGAGCCACAGTGCGTGGCACTCCAATATCTTACTAATCGACAAATAATTGTTCGACCTGAACTTCTTCGACCGTGCCAAACTGTTCAAGTTCCTCGGTATCGATGATGGAAAGATCACCAACGATGGAGATGAGTTTTGCTCGGTCTTTTACATGGGCTTCCTGGAAAGCCTGTAAATCTTCGAGGCTTGCTGTTTGCAGCTCCTGGTATCTTGCTTGCCTCGGGTCTGTTGCAAAGCCAAGGCGTTCCCAGCTTCTTACCGCACCAATAACTTCCCGAAAGTTAAGCTTCGAAGTACGGTAGCGATTTAACTGGGAATTGACGGCTTCTTCGAAACGCTCCGAGGAGGAGGGCATGTTATCGATGAGATCAATAAAGGCATCGAGGGCTTCAACCGTTTTATCTGTCTGGGTGCCAATTGCTCCGAGCATCAGGTTTTCGGCATTAAGTCTACTGCCCTGGGAATAGCGTGCTTGGGCTGAATAGGCCAGGGCGCGGGCTTCCCGCAATTCCTGAAATACAACACTGGACATGCCGCTGCCAAAGTAATTGGTATAAATAGAAGACATCACGGCATCATCAGGATCATAAACACCATCAGCGAATTCGATGCGCACCTGGGCCTGGGCAGTCTGCTGGTCAACCACCATCAATTCGGTTTCATCGATTTGTCTTGCGGTTCTGAACCTGAAGTCAGGTGTGTCCTGCAGTTCACCTTCGATGGTGTGATGACGACGCAAAACTTCTACCAGGTCTTCCAGTGGCATCGAGCCGGTATAAGCAATGGTGTGTTTGTAATTAAGCAGGTCTGACGGCAGGGACATTAACTCATCGAGCTTGGTATCCATAATCGCTTGCGAAGTGAGTGCTTCCAGCAAGGGAGACTCTTCGCCGTAACGGTTATACAGGTAGAGTGCTTGCGCGATGGCAGGTGGCGAACTCTTTCTGTCTTCGCGGGTTTTCAACAGGATTCCTTTCAATTGCTCCAGGGTTTGTTCGTCTGTTGCTGGTGTCTTGATTAGCTCCATCATGAGCGCAACAGAATTTTCGAATTGTTCATCAAGGCCTGACAGAGAAAATGCTGAAGAGTTTTCGCCAGCGCCGAAACGAAATTCCGATCCCATGCGATACCATTCTTTCTGTAATTCCTCATTAGTCATGTTTAGTGTGCCGGCGACGTCCATCAGTGAAGCTGACAAGCCAAGCTTCTCATTTTCTTCGGTGCCAACTTCTACCCCGATTGAAAAGGTAAACAAATCATTGAGTGGGTTCGGCGCGTAATAGAGCTCAACACCGTCGGCGAATTCGATGACTCGATAGTCAGTGTCTGCCTCAACAAAGGAAGGCTCGATTTCATCGTATTCCATCGCCAGTATGCGTGCAGCGAATTCTGACTGACGAGTTGGATCGATGCTGACCGGATCAATCTGGGGTTTCTCTACTGGCGGAACCACATGTTGATCATCGACGCGATAGACTGATACGTAATCGTCGCCAAAATATTTGTTGGCAACGGCTACCACGTCTGCTTTCGTCAGCTGCTCCATGCGATCTAATTCAGCTATGTGAAAATCCCACTCCGAGCCTTCGATGAAAGACTGGCGCATAATGCCCACTCTTGCTGTATTGAATTCCAGGCTGGCTTTCTCGTTCTTCTTAAAGTCATTAATGATGGCGGGGATAATCCATTCTTCGAAGTTGCCAGCTTTAATATTTTCGATTTGCGCCAGCAGTAAATCTTCAACTTCGGCCAGTGATTGATCCTGTTTGGGCACGCCAAACAGATTCTGGGATCCGTAATCGTTGAGAAACAGGGGCGATGAACCAGCATTAGATACCAGTTGCTGTTGATTCAGGTTGAGATTGATTAATCCTGCAGTACGATTGTCGAGAATCATGTCTACCAGGATTAATGCTTCCTTGTCTGCGTGGCCGTTTGCAGCAGTGCGAAAGGCAATGGAAACCTGTTCTTCACCCGGATATTGAACGGTTCTGCGCTCCGCCCCTGCCAAGGGTGGTTCAACCCATGGGCCAACTTCTGGCACAGGCTTGCTTTCCCAGTGGCCAAATTTGTCACTGATCAGGGCAATGGTTTCTTCAATATCGATATCGCCACTGATGAAAATGCCCATATTGTTGGGCACATAATAAGTGTCGAAATAGTCCTGGATGTAGACCAGGGAAGGGTTCTTTAAATGGTCAACCGTACCTATGGTGGGTTGTTGCCCGTAAGGATGAATTTTGTAGAGCAACTCATCTATGGCCGTGCCAATAATGCGGCCCGCATTATCCAGTGTTCTATTCTTCTCTTCGTAAACCGTTTCTAATTCCGTGTGAAAAAGTCTGAAAACCGGATTTACAAATCGATCTGACTCAATTTCAGCCCACTGTTGCAGACGGTTGGATGGCAGGCCGACCTTATAAACTGTTTCTTCATACCAGGTATGGGCGTTGAGTCCGGAACCCCCCATGCCGTTATAGAGTTTGTCGATCTCATTGGGAATTGCATACTCGGCCGCCTGTTGTGCAACACGGTTTATTTCGCTGTAAATTTCCGCGCGACGTGCCTCATCGGTTTCGTCATGGTGTTGTTCATAGAGATCGACTATTTCAGCAAGGAATGGTTCTTCCGCAGCATAATCCAGGGTACCCAGATTGCGATTTCCCTTGAACAGCAAATGTTCCAGGTAATGGGCGAGGCCGGTGCCGTCTGCCGGATCATGTTTACTGCCGGCACGCACCGCGATTTCTGCGTAGAAGCGAGGCTCTTCATGATTCTCTGTGAGGTAGACTCTTAAGCCGTTATCCAATTCATAGATGTGGGCATCCAGTGGATCGTCCTCATTAAATGCATTGACGCGGGTATAACCGACATTAACCGCCGGTGCTGGCTGCGCTGTTTCTGTTGAGGTAACTTCCGGTGCTTCGCTGCAGGCAACAAGCCCTGCAAGTAAAAGCAGTGCGAGACTGGAGCGAAACCATTCCAGTGAAACGGCACGGATCTTCATAGTGGAACTCCTGATTGGGGTGCGGCCGAGTATTCTACGATTATATGGTCCTGCTGCCTAATCAGATCACTACTCGGCTTGATTTCTGCCTAATTGGGCAGGTTCTCAGCGCTGGCCTTCATGTTCATGACCTGGACGTTGCCTTCACCGTCATCATTGGCTTCCAGTACCAGATCAACACTACCAGTCTCATGCTCTACAAAGCTGTCAAACTGCATTAGCTGGTCAGCTGAAAGATCGTTTTCCAACCGGTCCCTGGCCCGCTCGAATGCGGCCAGCTTGTCGTTATAGGCAGAAGTCATGCTGCCATCTGCGGCAACCAATGCGCCGTAGTTATTCTGTGCGGAGAATAGCTCATCCATTAGCACATCCATGACCAGATCCTGGGCCTCACCAGCAATTGCATTACCACTGTTTTCCATGACACCCGAATAGACCGTTCGTGCCGCTTCCCGGTTCACACCAATATTATGGGCTTCCAGTGCGGCGGCCTGTTCGGGAGTTAGCATGCCCGCCAGATTTTCTGCCAAGGCGCCAGGACCGAAAATCGCTGCGGCCTGATCCGCCGTCAGGTTGCCAGCCATTAGCTCTCCCAGCATCTGGTAACGGCCATCGTTGAAATCCACCATGGCTGCATAAAGATTGTCCGTTTGCGAAGAACCGATGCCGAGATCCTCCAGAAAGTCATCAAACTGTCCGGCAACTCTATCCTCAGCCATTCTCCGTGTTCTGTTAGCATCGCCAAACATTCTGCCCGCTGCTGTGCGCTGTCTTGGCTGTCCCATTTCGGCAGCGATTTCGCGGCGAGCCTGTTCCAGCAGCGCTTCATACTCCGGGTTTTCCCTGCTTTCCGCATCCACCAGGGCGGCGCCGAGGCTGGATACCCGCGAGGAAGCCTCAAGCAGGTCTGCTTCCAACTCTTCTATCCTGGATTCAAACTCAAGACGCTGGCGCGTATTTGTTTCAGTTTGTTCCTGCAGTTGTTGCTGATAACTCATAGCAGTTTGCAATTGTTCCTCTAAACGGGAGGTTGCAGATTGCAGCGAAATGGTAGCGTAAGTGAGACCGCCAAAAATTACAGATATCATTACGATGACTGCCGCTTTCATATCTATCCTCATAGGGTTTATTTATCCAGTTAAAAGCCAATTTTATTGTGACTGTATAATTATTTGTTTAGCGCAAAAACAATAGCGGGCTGCTATCCAGATATTATCCAGATCATTATTCCATTCATTGGGCCGCAGCGCGCTGCGCTCGCCAGATTTCTCTCGACATAATCAGGCGGTTAACTTGTTGTTCAAAATATTTATTTGCTTCATCGAAATCATCCGGAGACAGTTGGTCGCGAAGTGCATTTCGAGCTCGCTCCATCGCCGCTTCTTCCCACTGTGTTATTGCAATATATTCCGTAGGTGCTGGCCGTCCAGTGTTTGACCAATTTTCCATCAACTCAAAGTAGAGACTTTCTACAACGATTTTGCGAGAAGCATCTGCGAGGCCTGGTGCTGCAGTTAAGACGTTGGCGGCAGTGTGTTTCCTGAAAACCCGTTCCTCGGTATCCGCCACATACTGTGAAAATGCAATTGCTTCTACCGTGCTTAGATGCTGAGATAAATTATCAATCATGAATTGATCACGAGCATCAGGTTCATTGTAGTAAGCCATCCGCTCCTGCTGACTCAACTCATTAACAATCTGATCATGCTCCAATGTAATCTCTACCAGCAACTCTATAATCTGGTTGCGCCTGTCGTCATCAGTAACGTGCTCGTCCAGAAATTCGGCGTAGGCATCAAGGGTGCTGGTACGCGCCATCGCTCGCTGCAACTCCGCTACTAGCCGCGGCGCTGGTTGTCGTTGCCGTCGAAGTTCGCTCTGTGAACTGAGACCTGCTCTGACTTGTTCAATATCAACTGTGCTGTTTTCCCGCGCTGCCTGCAGTTCAGTAGACAGGTTACTGATCTGAGCCGTGGCGCCAGCCAAATTATTTTCCAGGGATTGGATTTGATGCTGCAAAGCCAGCCGTTCAAGGGTATGAGCTTCGGCGCGTTCCAGTAGCTGGACACTTAATGCACTTTCCTGCAGAAGTTGTAGCTCCAGGTTTCGGTTTTCCTGGTACTGAAACAGTGATGCTGAAGCCAATATTGCTATCGGAGCAGCCAGGATAATTGTGGTTTTTTTCTGCATATTCAGCACTCGCCTAATAGCAACTATGGTAAGGAAAAAGGGACAAAAATCATATTGTTATCCCACTCTTGAGGGGGCAGAACAGGGCATATTTCGTCGCATTCAGTAGACGGAAACGCCAAAATCCTGCGTATAATCCCTAACCAGCCCCGATATTGGTAGGGAAACACTGTCGTGCTTGAAGTTCCAATTCGTAAGCCATTGATTTTATTAAGTATTATTTCTGTAATGCTGGGTTGCTCTGCGGCCAGCTATAAGGGCAGCGCGGATGACGAAAGCTATGAGGCGATTACGGAAAAGTCTGATCTGGTGCCTGGAATGACGCGAGAGGTCATTATTGATGAGGTGCAGGAGTTCGATTTGGCGGGCTTCGAGTTGAATAATGCGTCATTCGATTTCCTTGATAATGAGGCTGCAAGCGAGATTGGGGCGAGTATCCTCAGTTTGAATGACGCACTGGATATCGCCTTTACCCACAGTAAGGATTACCAGACCCAGAAAGAGCTCCTGTATCTGGAAGCTCTCGCCTTAACCTTTGATCGCTATCGCTATACGCCGGTTTTTTCTGCAGCTGGTGGTAGTGATTATCAATGGGATAACCGCGATCAATTTGTGCAGGACATGCAAACCCTTACCGGCATGGAGAATATGCAAACCGACGAGTCGACTTTTTCCAATACCAGTTTAGGTGCGAGCTATATATTAAAAAGTGGCGGGGCAATCGCCTTAAACCTGACCAGTAATTTTACGCGTTTTCTTACCGGAGACGTCAGCGAGTTTGGAACCGGTGCATTGATCGGTTCTTTCACCCAACCGTTGATTCGTAATTTTGGAACTGACATTGAGACTGAAGCGCTCATGCAGGCAGAGCGTGACCTTTTGTATCGACTCAGAAACTTCACCCGCTTTCGCAAGTCTTTTGCTGTTCGCGTTGCTTCAGACTACTACTCGGTGTTGTTAGATCGGGAAACTGCTCGCAATAATTTTGCCGGGCTTAATGCGACTAACTTATCACTGGAAAGAGAACAGGCTTTTCAGGCTGAGGGATTAACTACCCTGCTGGAAGTTGGACGTTTGGAACAATCTTCTTTGCAGGCGGATTTGCGTTGGACGTCGTCTATTACCCGGTACAAGCGCAGTCTGGATAATTTCAAGATACTTATCGGACTTACAGCAGAGGACAATATTATCCTCGACGATAATGAGATGAGCCTGATTACGGAAACGGGCATGGACAGCCCGGATATAAGCCTGGAACAAGCGACGGAAATGGCTATTCAAACGCGCCTTGATTTATACACCTGGCTGGATCAGGTGCAGGACAGTGCGCGGCGTATTGAAGTTGCCGCCAATGCCCTGAATCCGACAGTTGACGTCTCACTGGTTGCTGCGGTGCCCGATGGCAATAACGGCAATATCGGTGAGCTGGACTTCGAGAATGCACTTTACACGGCAGGACTGGATTTTGACCTGCCACTCGATACCAAGTTTGAGCGAAATAATTACCGTCGGGCCCTGATCGACTATGAGGCCTCATCCCGGGATTATCTGCTGGCCCTGGATGGCGTAAAATTGGAAGTATTGGATACCTGGCGCAGGATGAATGAAGCGCGGAAAAGTTACGATATATCAGTAACCAGCGTGGAAATTAATGAGCGCCGGGTCGAAGAGGCCCAATTGCGGGCTGAGTTAGGTTTAGGTGACATCCAGGATACGGTAGATTCACAGAACGACTTGACTGCTGCTCGCACGGAGTTGGTGAGTTCCATCGTAGAACACAATATCGCCAAGCTGGAATTCTGGCGTGATGTAGGACTGCTTTACGTGGATGACATGGGGCAGTGGGAGGAAGGCATAGATGAGCCCAACTGATCATAAAATTGTACAGCAACTTCTCGATAAGGTGCCGCCACTGGTAAAGGATTACGTCGCCTTGCTGAAAGAGAAATTTCTTGCTGCGAAAAAATCTACCCAGTACGCCATTGGCGCCGCTGGCGTGATAGTGCTTGCCTTGCTTTTCACTTTAAGTGGCGGCGATGCCGACATCGAATCCAGTATTACCTTTCAGGCCCGCCGTGGTGATCTGGACATAACAGTTCTTGAAGGTGGTTCGCTGGAGGCCTTGCAGTCTCAGGAAATTCGTTCACGCATTAAAGGTCGTGAAGGCGTAAAGATTTTAAACATCGTCGAAGAAGGCTATCAGGTTACGCCAGAGGATGTTGAAAATGGTTTGGTGCTGGTGGAGTTGGATAAAGCAGCATTAATCGATGAGCAGCTTAACCAGGAAATCGCTGTTGAAACTGCTGAGGCAACTTATATAGAAAGACGCGCTCAATACGAGATTCAACTCAATGAAAATATGACGGCATTGAACGATGCCCGCCAGGAAATGCGTTTTGCCCGTTTGGAGTTTGAAAAATTCCTGGGTGGTAATTTGGTTAGTGACATTATTGCGCAACTGGAAATTGAAGAGCGTCTGGCGCAGGCAGAAGCCGAAGATCTTGCGTCTTTATCCGCAAGCCTTCCTTCCAGGGAAGCGCCTATTGAAGAAATCGCCAACGAGCGCATATCCCGTCCGGCATTCGATCCGAATAATCTCGGTTCCATGCCGGCACCGATGCGTGAGCGTATCGAGCAGATGATGGCAGATAATGGCGGTGAACTTCCGCCGGAAATGCTGGAGCGCATGCAACAGTTTGCCCAGGGTGGTTTTCCTGGTGATGGCCGCGGTGGATTTGCCGGGCGAGGCCGGGGAACCGTTGAGGACGGACCGGTGATTACGGAAGCGGCTCCTGAATTACGCCTGGAACCGATTGCAGTAGAACCTTTAAACAATGAAGTGACGCTGCTAATGGATGAAAGTTACATGGCCGTCCGCGACGAGCTGGATTTTTCCCAATACGCCGATATGGAAGCGCTGGAAGACGGCGAAGCCAAGCAGGAACTGCGCAGGTTGCAGGATGAATTGCAGGTTTCCCAGGAAGAATACTTGTTAGCACAGGACAGAATTGAAGGCCAGCGTCGTTTGGAAGCGAGGGGATTTATTACGCCAACAGAACTGGAAGCGGAAGAATTAAATCTCAGTAAAGCGCGAAATAAAGAAGCAGAAAAAGAAACCGCACTGCGCCTGTATATTCAATATACCTTTCCCAAAGACGCCGAAGAAAAACTGTCTGACTATGAAAATGCCATCATGGCCTATCAGCGACAGCTAAAAGAGAATATTGCTGAGCAGGCGCAGGAAGAAGCGCGCTTCAGTTCGGCAGAGCGAAAGTACAATCTGGAGCGAGTAAAACTTGCCGACGTTGAGGAGCAGCTTTCCCTGGCCACAATCGTAGCCGAACGCCCCGGACTGGTTGTCTATGGTGCGGCGGACCAAAACCAGATGCGTTATCGCGGCAGCAGCTCCCAGGAAGCTATCCAGGAAGGGGCAACTGTCAGAGAGCGCCAGGCAATTCTTACCATTCCTGACATGCGCGAAATGGCAGTCAAAACCAATATTCATGAATCTGCCGTGCAGAGGGTAGCGATAGGCCAGACAGTAAAAGTGTCAGTTGACGCCTTTCCTGATATCAGTCTTACCGGCGTGGTTACCAAGGTGGCGGTTGTTGCCGATTCAGCCAATGCCTTCATGAATCCGGATTTAAAAGTTTATCCAACCACAATCAAGATTGATGGCATACATGACTGGTTACGACCGGGTATGAGTTCCGAAGTGGAAATCCTGGTGGATCAACTGGTTGATGTTGTTTATGTCCCCGTTCAGGCTGTAACCTATTGGGACGACCAACGCGTAGTCTATGTGGATAACGGACGCCGCCCGGAACGGCGAGTTGTAGAAACAGGTACCTTCTCTGAATCTTTTATCGAAATTACCTCTGGCCTGCGTGAAGGTGAAGAGGTGCTCTTATTGCCTCCGCAACAGAGCATCACTGAAATTGGTGCTTAGCGTTTAATTCCAGGCGCTCTGGTCATCATGACTATTCTTGAATCAAATTCTGATCTTGCCGCCGCGAATCCACCTGGTCTGGGTGGTGGTTCAATTGTTGCCAGCCTGCAAGACATTAAGAAGACCTATTACATGGGATCGTTATCGGTAGAAGTGCTGCATGGGATTTCCCTCGATTTTTATTCCGGAGATTACATCTCAATCATGGGCCCTTCCGGATGCGGCAAATCGACGCTGATGAACATCCTTGGTTGTCTGGATCAGCCGACCGCAGGAAAATATTTTCTTGGTAATGAAGATACATCCCGCATGCAAGATGATGAGCTCTCTACCATTCGCGGCGCTCGACTGGGATTTATTTTTCAATCTTATAATCTGATTCAGCAATTGAATGTGCTGGAAAATATCGAGATGCCTTTGTTCTACCAGGGTTATTCCGAAGTGGAGAGCCATGAGATTGCCATGGGACTTGCGGCTCGAGTAGGCCTGGAAGATCGAGTAGATCATAAGCCCTTTGAGCTTTCCGGCGGTCAGCAGCAACGGGTGGCGATAGCGCGCGCATTGGCAGTAGACCCGTTAATCATTCTCGCTGACGAGCCTACCGGTAACCTGGATTCAAGCTCTGGCGCGGAAATTCTCAACCTGTTTGACGAGCTCCATAGCCAGGGCAAGACCTTGATAATGGTGACTCACTCCGATGAGTTGGCGGAACGATCGAAGCGTGAAATTAAAATATTGGACGGACGAGTAGAGAGCGATGAGCGACTTCACCCTTAACGGGGTAGACAATCCAGACCTGGTGTTGACGCGGCCTAATGCCCGATCGCAGTTTACGCTGACTCGCCTGAAGAAAATTACGCAGGTAGGGCTCAAAAGTATTTTTTCCCATGGACTCCGTTCGATGTTGACCGTTCTCGGTATCGTAATTGGAGTTGCGGCGGTAATTGCCATGTTGGCGGTAAGTGAAGGAGCCAGTTTCGAAGCGCAACAACAATTTCGTGATTTGGGTGCCACGAACATCTTGCTAAAGAGCGTGAAACCGGCTGAAGTAGAGGAGAGCACCCGGCGCGGTTTCGGTCCGCCACAAGCCGTTGTCTACGGTTTGACACATGCTGATATCGAAACGATTCGGGACACCATTCCCGGAGTTACTAACGTTATCGCCTCTCGCATTGTGAAGAAGAATGTGTGGAATCTTGGGCTATCCACCAATACCGATGTTGTGGGCACCTCGGTCGATTACCCGTCTTCGCGCAATTACAACTTGCGGACCGGTCGGTTCTTCAGTGAAACCGAGGTGCGTGACCATGCCAACGTTGCAGTGCTCAGCGACGAGGTGGCTACTGTACTCTTTCCCATCGATAACCCCCTCGGGCAATCCATAAAGATTGATAGCGACTATTACAATATTGTTGGAGTAATGGAATCCGAAGGATTTTCCAACCTGGGTCAAAACCAGGCCGGCTCTTCCAATTCCGCGCCGAGTCGCATCTTCATTCCATTTACTGCCTCCCGAAGTCGTTTTGGAGAAACCACCACGCGCCAAACTGCCGGAGGGATGGAATCGGAAACTGTAGAGTTGCATGAGGCCATCATTCAGGTAGATGACCAGGAAACAGTCATCGAAGTGGGCGAGATTATTGAACAGATTCTGCAGCGGCGACATCGCGATGTGGACTACGCCATTGAAATTCCATTGGCGCTGTTGAGGCAAGCGGAAGCCAGCGCATTACGTGATCAAATTGTGGCTGGTGCCATTGCTGGCATATCACTGCTGGTAGGTGGTATCGGGATCATGAATATTATGTTGGCCAGTGTGACAGAGCGCACCAGGGAAATTGGTATTCGTCGCGCCCTGGGAGCAAAGAAAAAAGATATTATCGCCCAGTTCCTGATCGAAGCCGTTATTCTTTCCGGGGTAGGGGGCATGATCGGTGTATTACTGGGGGTAATTATTCCATTTATTATCTCTACCTTTTGGGGGATGACTACTATTGTGACTCCCATTGCGCCAATTCTTGCTTTCTCTATTTCAGCTTTGATTGGAGTTATCTTTGGT
>JAPPOG010000072.1 GCA_028818225.1 Gammaproteobacteria bacterium
AGCTTCTTGGGCGATTAATCGGGCAGCGGCGAAATCCCAGATACTCAGGCTTTCGTAGTAGCCATCGAGCCTGCCGGCGGCGACCCAGCAGATATCTAAAGCCGCTGATCCCAGGCGGCGAATATCTGCGCAGTGAGTGATAACCGCCCGCACTCTGTTTATCATCGGTTCCAGGTTTGATTTTTCATAAGGAAATCCGGTTGCGATAATCGCGCGTTCCAGGCGAGTTTCTTCCGCCACCTGAATCAGTTCACTATTCAGAAATGCACCGCCGCCTTTTCGCGCCGTGAATAATTCATCGGTAAAAGGATTAAACACCACACCAATAACTACATTGCCATTTTGAACAAAAGCTATAGATACGGCAGATTGATTATGCCCATGGGCAAAATTCACAGTTCCATCTATAGGGTCGATTATCCAGAATGATTGCTGGATTTCTTCTAGTCGACCTATATCGGGTGCCGATTCTTCTGCAATTATCAAATGCTCAGGGAAACGTTCGTTTATATGTTTGCAAATATAGCGATCAGCCGCCAAGTCAGCGTCCGTAACCAACTCGATTCCTTGCTTGAACTCGCGCGAGAGTTTAGTAGATGCCCGCAGCTCGAGAATCAATTCTCCTGCACCTCGCGCGACTCCTATGGCGAAATCCTCAATGTCCTGCAATTGCACTTTTCTATTTCCTCTATGTTAAAAATGCTGATAACCGAAGTCGCATTATAGCCTTTGTTGATTATTACCTGATGGTTAAAATCAGGTGTTCAAAATCACGCCTATCTCGTCAACGCCGAATTAAAAAAGTCATGACTAAAACGAAGATAATCCTTTACTACAGCGTTTTCGCATTCATTGCGACCCTGGCAAACTTGCTAGCACAAGAACTCACCGTCCGCACCTACGCTGGTTCTTCAAACATCTATATCGGTATTCTGGCAGGCACCCTGGTTGGTTTGCTAAGCAAGTATTACCTGGATAAACGCTATATTTTTTCATTCCAGCCTCGCACTCCAGCAGAAGATGCGCAAACATTTGTGGCCTACAGTCTAACGGGAGTTGGGACTACCTTCCTTTTCTGGGTCACAGAAATAGGATTCGACCTCTACTTCGGCTCCAAAACCGCTCGTTACATGGGGGCCATCATCGGTTTAACCATAGGTTATGTAGTAAAGTACCAGCTTGATAAATGCTACGTATTTAGCACACAGGACCAGGACTAGACGATGCAACTTCATGGCTGGGGCCGTTATCCTCGCATAGATTCAGAGCAGCTGGAGCCTGCTTCTATTGAATTCGTCCAAGCAATTATAAATGATAAAGGGTTCCGGGATTCTGTAATCCCCAGGGGAGGGGGAAGGAGTTACGGTGATAGTGCTTTGGCCCGGAATGTCATCAGTACTCGTTTTCTTGACAGCTTTTTACAATTCAATGAAGAGCACGGAACGATTCGATGCGGTGCCGGCGTCACGATAGAGCATCTGCTCCGTGTTGCAATTCCAAAAGGTTATTTCGCCCCAGTGTTACCTGGCACCCGGTTTGTAACCATCGGAGGTGCTATCGCCGCGGACATCCATGGCAAGAACCATCAGCGGGATGGCAGCTTTTGTGATCATATTGAGAGATTCTCCCTATTACTGGCATCGGGAGAAGTATTGGAATGTAGCAGAGAAGAAAATGTTGAAGCCTTCGTTGCCACTTGTGGCGGCATGGGATTAACAGGAATAGTTCTGGAAGCTTCACTTAAACTGGAGAAGGTGCCAAGTATCACCATAAGAAGGGAATCATTGGTCTCTGCCAATCTCGGCGAATGCATTGAACTGATCGAGAAACATCAGGCCAGCAAATATTCCGTAGCCTGGCTCGATTGTCAGGCTAAAGGTGAGATGCTTGGAAGGTCAGTATTGCATCTTGCCGAGCATGAGGAATGCGGCTCACAGGAATTCAGAAAGCGATGGGGACCAACGGTGCCATTCAGCACGCCAGCCTTCCTGTTAAACAAATACTCAACAAAATTATTCAATAATGCCCTCTACAGTTTGAGAAAGAAGACTGCTGGAGTAAAAATCGTCAATTATGATTCCTATTTCTTTCCTCTGGACAATATTAAACACTGGAATCGTGTCTTTGGCCGGAAAGGCTTCATGCAGTACCAGTTAGTTGTTCCTACAGACTCTGCCAAAGTGGCGCTAACAGAAATACTGAAACTAGTAGCCGACTCAGGTAAAGGCTTAGTTGTTTCAGTGCTAAAGAAGTTTGGTGAGAGCAATGAAAATTTGCTCTCCTTTCCAAGCGCTGGTTACACTCTGACGCTGGATTTCAAGAACGAGCCAACAGTCTTTGCCCTGCTCGATCGATTGGATCAGATCGTGCTGGCCCATGGAGGCAAACTGTATTTGGCGAAAGATGCCAGAATGAGTGAAAACGTATTTAAAAATAGCTACAACAACTGGGAAAAATTCGTCGAGATTAAAAATGCTCTCGATCCGGATTGTAAGTTTGCTTCTCTACAATCCAAGCGCATAGGGCTGACTTCACAGGTATGAAAATTCTCTTAATAGGTGCCACTTCTGCGATAGCAAAGGCTGTCGCTCGAATTTATGCTGAACGGCACGCCAGCTTTTATTTATTAGCCAGAAATGAAGAGCGCCTGAAAGAACTTGCTGATGATTTGATAGTTCGGGGCGCTGCCGCGATTAACAGTCAGGTGCTCGATCTGACGGATACAACGAGTCATGCTGAGGTCATACAAAATGCACATAAAGCATTGGAAGAACTCGATATCGCGCTAATCTGTCACGGTACGCTGCCTGACCAAGAATCCTGTGAATCAGATTTTGCCCAAGCTGAAAAAGCTCTAAACGTAAACGGCTTAAGTGTTGTCTCTCTCTGTACTGAAGTTTCAAAAATCCTGAAAGTACAAGGAAGTGGCACTCTTGCGGTAATTACCTCCGTAGCGGGGGATCGTGGCAGGCAGCCAAACTTTGTCTATGGCGCTGCAAAATCGATGGTTTCAACCTATTTGCAGGGATTGAGGGGCAAATTACTCCCCTATAATGTTCATGTGATTGATATCAGGCCAGGGCTGGTGGATTCGCCAATGACCGCCGGATTCGAGAAAGGCCCACTCTGGTCTACTCCTGAGTTGGTTGCTGGTAAGGTTGTGCGCAGCATCGATAGTAAAAAGCACACGGTTTACGTCCCCGGATACTGGCGAATAATCATGGCTTTTGTTGCCTCTATTCCAGAATTCATTTTTAAGCGACTAAAGATCTAAGCAGTTGGATACTTCAAGCCCTAAACTGCCACTCTATGTCGACCTCGATGGTACTTTAATCAAGTCAGATTTGATGTTCGAATCTATCCTGCTATTAGTAAAGCAGAATCTGATGTTCGTGATAGCTCTTCCCTTTTGGCTAGTAAAAGGCCGCGCTTATTTTAAAGCTCAACTAGCAGAAAGAGTTCAAGTGTCTGTTGATCAACTGCCCGTTAACAAAGAGTTCCACGCCCATCTTCAAAACGAAAAAAAGCAAGGCAGAGAACTCATTCTTATCTCCGCATCAAATCAAGATGCAGTAGAAGATGTTAGTTCTCACTTTAATCTATTTAGTGATGCTATTGGCAGTGGACCGATTCTCAATTTAAAAGCTCATAAAAAACTTGAAAAGATTAAGGAGCTGACTGAAGGAGAGCAGTTTTCCTATGCTGGCAACTCGATAGACGATTTACCTATCTGGCAAGAAGCATCTGAAGCCTTGTTGGTTAATTGCAGCGATAGGCTTGCTAATCGAGTAAATAATGCACAAATTAATCAATTCGATAGACCGCCGTCACTCTTCGCAAAATTACTGCAGGCAATGCGCCCGCACCAGTGGTTAAAGAATTTATTGGTTTTTGTACCACTCGTGCTTTCCCACCAGCTCGATCAGACCAGTTTGCTTCTATTATCCCTTGTTGCCTACATCCGCGTTTGTCTTT
>JAPPOG010000028.1 GCA_028818225.1 Gammaproteobacteria bacterium
TTCTCTAGCCTCCCAATAATTTTCATATCCAGGTACCTGCCAAATTACCCTAAAAGATTGAAAGCTTGTAACTAAATAGCTATTTAGCATTTTTAAACTTTTATTATCATCTAGCTGGATTTCATTTTCTTTCAGCCATTCTTTAAGATTAAAACTTTCATTCTTTACAAAGCAATCAATGAAATCATAAAGCTGGCTTGATAGTTTTGTATATATTAGATGTATGTCTTTCATGATATGCCCTCATTGCACCATTCTCATTTTACGAAGCTAACAGAACAAATAAGATTGGAGAAACATTTGTTTGCACTGTTATAACAAAGCTGGGTCGGGCTTGTTATCTGTATACATCGGCGCATCGGAAAGCCATCACAGGACTTCCCAATGTAATCAAAATATAGGTTGTTGTCTTCTTTGCTATTAACGTTGACCACTCGAATCCAATACACGCTAACCGGGATATCAGCATCGCCCAAAGTAGCGTAGTCAAAAAGCCGCCCGGTAAAGGGAATAGCCCTTCCGCTTGGGAAAGATTTCCATATACACCTTCAGGCGCAGTCTCCCGTTTGCCAGTTTTCCCTGCATGGCCGATTTTGAAAAAATTTGTGAGTGGCTCAAACGCAGTCCATGCCATTTTGTAGTCCTTTTAAGTTAACTTACACTGCTATCGTTATCATCTTAAGCAAGAACACAAATCTGAAAGCATAGTCCCAAGCTCTTCTAGTCTTTCTTCTTGTTTTCCTTTAGAGCAAGATGCAAAGTCCCATGACCTATTATCATAAGCAGCGTAATAGCTAGAAACATTATCAAATAGCGCCTCGTCCTCGTCTGTTAATGCTTCTGTTTCTGCTCTGTCGAGTGTTTTTTCTATCTTATTTCTTAAAACTTCTTCTTGTTTGACGTAGGGTGGCATTGAATCAAAAAGCGAAACATAGTTGGATATCAAAAACTCGATAATGCTATCGATCTCCTCTTGCGAATCAATATTGTCAGGGAGTTGGCTGGTTAACTGAGCATAGGTAATTATGCTGTTATTTACTCTTGCCCATGAGAGCAGCGTATGCAGCGCCTTATCTTTCATTATGAATCCTCTTTATCGGGTGATTTAGTCGGTAGCAGTACGCTCATTCTCTGCTCAAGCTCTTCTTTGCTTGCTCTCGCTTTGCGATAGGTCTCCTTTGCTATTTGTCTGGCTTCCTCGAGCTCGTTAGGCGGTTTTGGGCGTACCTTCTCGCCAGACGCTTCATATTTGATGCACATAAGTGTCCTTCTTAGTCTAATGGCCTCTTAAAATAAAAGGTTTCAACAGTGCTAGAGCCTTCGCTATCGGGCACTACGCCTTGATAGGCTGCTACTGAAACAAGCTCCCAGCCATTCCTACCTACGCTAGCCAGATATTCCTCTTTTTTCTTGGTATCTCTCGTGCTTCTCATATTTTTCTGTATGTAGAGGTATGACGTATTCCACCTCTGTATACTCCCATTGCTGTGCAGCTTTTTTTATTGTTCCAAGTAGCATTTCGTTTTACCTTTCAAATTCATGCTAGTAAATCTGTGCCGCTACTATATCTAATTCAAGAGGCAAATCGCCCCCCTGCCTCCTACTTTTGGGTGCGGCTCGGATATTTTTGAGTCTCAGGTTCGAGTCCTGGTGTTGACCCGATTGACTATCTGGGGTCGATCTATGTTGGGTATTTAGGTGGGTTAAATATATTATCGCATCTAACGTCATGTTTTTATTGATATCATGGAACCGCCCGCTGGCACCAGCTCTGATTGGATTGGACAAACGAAACTAATCGATATGGGATAAATCGAAATATTTCAGGAGCCAGGTAATTGCCCATAATCAACTATATGCAGGAAGAATATTGCCGATATGTCTCTAAGGAAGTTTGTTCTTAGCAAATTACCGCCGAAAGGCTTCCGGGGTTCAAATAAATGAGTTTCGACGAAGAAAACAACGAGAATGACAGCGGCAGCAATGATGAAGGCAAACCGAAAACCTTTTTCGGGCTAGAGCTCGGCGATGGCGTTGTATACACATTAGTTATCATCCTCACGCTTATCTTTATTCGCCAGGTTATGGTTGTTATTCAGGCTTTGAACTAATACCAGATCTATCCGGCGGGAAACACTCAAAGATTAAATTAGCGCTGCTAATCTCACGCGGGAGTCGCTGTTCTCGCTCTTGCGGCCGTGGTAAATTAAGCCCCTCTTTTTTGCAGCACGAGTTTAGCACCAATGTCTTCATTTAAAATCGCCATTCTGGAAGGTGATGGTATCGGCCCGGAGATCATGACCGAGGCAACTAAAATTTTGAATTTAGTGAGCGAGCGAAACAATGTCCATTTCGACTTATGCCCTGCCCCGTTCGGGGCTTCCGCCTATTTCTCACATGGCCATTCTTTCCCCGAAGAAACCAAAGCCGTGTGCGACGAAGCAGATGCCATACTCAAAGGCCCGATCGGCTTAAGTCATGAGGAGTCAAAAAAAATACCAGTAGACATGCAAGCGGAAAGAGGTGCATTGCTCCCTCTGCGCCGGCGATATAATACCTTCGCTAACTTTCGCCCAGTTTATCTGCCCCGGGAGCTTGCCCATTTCTCTCCCTTGAAATCCGAGATAATAGGCAACGGCATCGACTTTATAATTATCAGGGAGCTTGTCGGCGGTCTGTATTTTGGCAACAAGGAGACGGGCATTAACGAAGATGGAAAACGGTTCGTAAATGAAAGCCTGGAGTATGATGAAGATCAGATAAGACGCATCGCCCGCGTAGCATTCGATACTGCCCGTAAAAGAAAGAAAGTTTTACACAATATTCACAAGAGTAATGTACTCAAATCCAGCGTACTGTGGAATGAAGTCATAGGCGAAGTGGGTGAAAGTTATCCAGATGTAGAAATAATTCATATCCTTGTGGATGCGGCAGCTACTTATCTCTGCCTTAATCCGGGGCAATTCGACGTTATGGTTATGGAGAATATGTTTGGCGATATTCTTTCCGATCAGGGTGGCGGGATTCTGGGCTCACTGGGATTGATGCCTTCTGCCTGCATCGGTCCAAACAAAGCCTATTACGAGCCATCACATGGTTCCGCACCGGACATAGCCGGACAGCGTATTGCCAATCCATATTCCATGATAGGGTCTGTCGCCATGATGCTGGAGATGAGTTTCGACATGGAAGACGAAGCGAAAAAGGTATGGCACGCAATGCAGAGCGTATTCGCTCAGGGTTTTTCGACACCAGACCTGTCGAAACCTGGAGCCGATGTCAAAATGATCAGCACTGATGGTTTTGGCGATATGGTTGCTGAAGAGTTAGTCAAACAATAACTAGTTTGCGATGCCGGTCCGCGCGTGCAGTAAGATGTTAATCATGCGCAAGGTGGCTTTGACAGCCGCCAGAACCTGGTTGGAATCAACACCGCGTGTCTTGAATTCCTGATCATTCGTCTGCCAGGTAATAATACATTCGGTAAGCGCATCAGTTTTTCCACCCCGCGGAATATGCACTTCGTAGTCTGCTAATAATGGCATGTCGAATTTCTTTTCTTGCAGAATTTTTTCGATGGCATCCATAAAGGCATCGAATCCGCCATTACCCGCACCGGATCCCTGGTGTTCATCACCATCGATGGCGACCCGTACGGAAGCCGTACTGTCCACATCGAGCCCGGTATTGATATAACAATTGCGCAACTCAATGTGTTGATATTCCTTGCTCTCCATGACGTCGGCAATAATGAATGGCAAATCTTCCGCTGTGACCACATGTTTTGAATCACCAAGAGCGACGACACGCTCCAAAACCTTTGCCTGGTCTTCTGCAGATAGTGAAATCCCAAGCTCCTCCAAATTATTTACAATAGATGCCTTGCCGCTCATTTTACCAAGAGCGTACTTTCTCTTGCGCGCGAAGCGTTCCGGACTCAATCTGGAAACGTAAAGGTTTCCCTTTAAATCCCCATCGGCATGAATACCTGCGGTCTGGGTAAATACATCTGCACCGACTACCGGCGTATTCGCTGCAATCCATTTGCCGGAAAAATTTTCAACCATTCGACTCAGCACAGTTATCCGGCTTTCATCAATCGAGAGCTGCAATCCGAGTTTGTCTTTTACCATCACAGCGACTTCCGCCAGGGAAGCGTTTCCGGCCCGCTCTCCAAGACAATTCATGGTGCAATGAATATTGTTAATGCCAGCATTGATCGCAGCATAAACATTTGCTGTTGCCAATCCGTAATCATTGTGGGGATGAAAATCGAATTCCACATCAGGAAATTGCTGCTGCATCTCGGTAAGCGCATCATATACTTCATTTGGCGCCAGCAGTCCAAGCGTATCTGGCAGGAGATAATGACTGATATCGAGCTGCTGAGTGCCGGCAATTAATCCAAACACATAGTCCTTGCTATTCTGGAAACCACTGGACCAATCTTCCAGGTACATATTCACCCTGAGACCCTGTTCGCGGGCGTATTCAACTGTTCTAGTAATATCGTCAACGTGGCTCTGCAGATCTTTTCCCAGTTGTTCACGACAATGTTTCTCGCTGCCCTTAGTCAACAAGTTAATTACCTTGCCACCGGCACTGCTAATCCAATCAACACTGCGCTTGTAATCGACGAAGCCCAGTACCTCGACCCTGTCGTCCAGCCCCTCACCAGCAGCCCATTCGCAAATCTGGGACACTGCTTCTTTTTCACCTTCGGACACGCAGGCAGAAGCCACCTCAATGCGGTCTACTTTAAGAGACTGCAACAGGGCACGGGCGATATTCACTTTTTCATTTACTGAAAAAGAGACACCTTGAGTTTGTTCTCCGTCACGGAGCGTGGTGTCCATCAGGCGGATATGGCGGCTGCTGTCAGAATTGCTCATCCGGTTTTCTCAAATAGCGTCAATTAAATAGTTCCCGATTTGCCCTTCCTCATTGGCCAACTCGGTGAGGGGCTCGGATTCTAGCAAAAACTATAGCCTGTAAGAAACTGAATTTCCTGCATTTCTGCGCGTTGACCTCATCAACCATCGTTATATACTGCGCGCTGCCATGCGGTAATCCTAATTAAACGAGTTCACAGCACTGGAGTCTCCAGGGTTACAATTTCATTGCTCTTTGCTGATTACCGCAAGATGCTAATTGGTGACGACCTGCAAGCAGTCAACGAACACACTAAAGCAGTGATAGAGCTGGACTGACATTTGAGTGAATCAAAAGAAGTAGCAGAAAGTGAGTTTCCCCGCGCCGGGTTACTGAGACGCCTGTCCGCCCTACTCTATGACATGTTTCTGGTAGCAGCGATCTGGATGTTGCTCGGTTTTTTGCTGCAATTGTTTGTCGGCGTAGACAATAATCAACTTGTGGACGGACAGGTCGTTACCGATCCGGGAGTCAGCAATCTGTTGTTTATGCTCATGGTGCTCAGTTGTTTTGGGTTTTACAGCTGGTTCTGGATGCGCAGCGGCCAAACTCTAGGCATGTTGGCCTGGAGAATTCGGGTAGATTCCCTGGACGGTGGAAGGATATCGTTTACTCAATCCCTCATCAGATTCCTGGCAGCATGGCCTGCATTTTTTATGCTGGGATCAGGCTATTTGTGGATGTATCTCGATGAAAATGGTGATGCCGCACACGATAAGCTGTCACAAACTAAAGTTGTGCGCCTGCCAAAATCCTACCGCCCTTTCTAGATTTACTTAGCTGGCATATGCCGGCAGTTGCCACAGATAAATACTAACGCTAACTCCAATTGCAAAGAGCAGCGCACCCGGATATACCTGGGCCACACTCCAGCAGGATATTCCCATGCTTATCCAGATAATCACAATGGCGCTAAGCTTTACGCTTTCTGGCACACCCTGACCGGCTTCGAAATTGCGCACAATGGCACCAAAGTACCTGTGATCAATTAACCAGCTGTGGAGGGCTTCAGCAGAACGTGCAAAGCAGAATGCTGCGAGAAGCACCAGGGGAACAGTCGGCAGCAAGGGTGAAAAAGCGCCGATTACACCCAGCACCAGAGAAACAATTCCTTAAGTAACCATTAGTGACTTTTTCAAAAGGGTTAACATCTGGCGACACTAGCGAACTTTATGCAGCAAGAAAAAACCCAGGCAGGCACAGAATAGAATTGGAATCAGGACCGCTAACAAGGGATTAAACCCATATAGCAAACTTGCTGGCTCCATCATGCGTTGCAGGATGGTAAATACCAGGCCAATGCCCAGGGCCACGAATACCCTCGCGCCCATTGTTGCTTCCCGCAATGGCCCAAAAACGAATGAAATAGCGAGCACTACCAGGGCCAGTGTGGCCAGCGGCTGAAATAATTTCTTCCAGAATGCCAGGTAATAAGTGTCACTATCCAGTCCTTCGGCCTCGAGGTATTCAGCAAATCGATACA
Organism: Gammaproteobacteria bacterium; assembly: GCA_028818225.1. Taxonomy (GTDB): domain Bacteria; phylum Pseudomonadota; class Gammaproteobacteria; order Pseudomonadales; family Pseudohongiellaceae; genus UBA9145. The sequence continues at coordinate 6,416 of JAPPOG010000028.1, forward strand.
AACCTGATATCGACTGCTCATCAGGTTCCACCAGTAATACACTCAATAATTCCGGCGACAGTTCAACCTGCCAGTCTTCCTTAAGATAGTTTTGGGTGCTGATTGCTCCACCAGCAAAAATGCTTTCATCTACATTATTTAATTGCCAATACCCACCATCTCCCAGCTCTCTATAACTGGCATATTCAGCGAAGCTTGCTGATAACAGTCGCCGATCGTCTGCAAGCTGGTAACGACTCACACCAAACAGTTCACGCCCACCGGGAGCTATGGCATTTATATGGATAAATTCCTCACCAATTCGTTGCCAGGTGCCTTGCTCTGGATTTATTGAAGCGGTTCCGCTTTGCTGGATAGCTTTATTACTCTGAGCCAATTGTTCCAGGGGCGGCGACACATACTCTCCTAGCAGCAGGCTCACCAACATCACAAAGAGCGTTGGCTTTAGCACAGCGATAACGATTCTGGAAACTCTGACGCCAGCCGACTGCATGACTACCAATTCGTTATTCGAAGCCAGGATACCCAGGCCGATCAAAGCGCCCCCGAGCGCGGCGAAAGGCAAGAGCTCATAAATACTGGTAGGCATGGTAAACAAAACGAAACTCACGGCGTTGGCCATGGTGTAGTTTCCATCCGTGTCCGCGATTTGATCCAGCAGGCTAAAAATTAAATCCAGGGATGTAATCAGGGCTATGACAACTAGCATTGAGAGCAACACAGTATTGCGTATATGGCGATCTAACTGAATCATGTTGTTCGCCCCAATGACAGGTAGCGACCTGAATGCGGATAGCGGAATAACACAAATCCTATTGCTATAAACAAGGCATGCACCCACCACATGCCGATTACCGCGTTGAGTGCGGCTTCGGCCACTAAATCTCTTGAGAATTGCAGCAAAAGAAAATACGTTGCATAGATCAGCGCTGCCGGAATGAGTTTGCTATACCTGCCCTGGCGCGGATCTACTTTACTCATCGGTACCGCAATTAAAGTAATCACCGGAATTAACAAAATAATGGATAGTCGCCACTGTAGCTCTGCCTGATGCTCCGGAAGATTGGAACCGATGAGTTCCAGCGTGCCCAATGATTCCTCTTCCAGTATTTCTTCGAACTCGGTAGGCTCAGGCAAAAGAATGGACTGCACGTCAAACTGCGCAATAGAAAATTCTCCCTGTCCCGGATTGCCATCATATTGATACACGTTTTCAAGACGCATAAATCGAGCACCGGTCTCCTCATCGATAACAGGGCGCGCGCTTTCGGCTAAAAGAATTCTCGGCGATTCACTGTTTGAATCCGTCAGGCTTAAATCATCCTGGCCAGAACCAGTAGATAGGGCGACAAAGACATTACCAAGCTGTCGTCCAATTTCCGGCAGGCTATTCGCCTGTTCGGCATAGGTAACTCTGCCCCCATCACTAAAACTCTGAAATTGCCCGGCAACGATTAAATCTATTTCAGTAAGTTGTTCCTGATTTTGTTTGAGTTGCTCGGTATTGCGCACACCCCATGGTGCGATACTTAAACTAATGGCAGCCATGAAAATGACCACGACTGCGGATGTCAGGAAAGTGAGCAGAAGTAAGCGACGCTGACTGAATCCAGATCCTAGCAACACCACCATTTCATTTTCAGCATACATACGCCCATAGGCGAGCAGAATTCCAAGAAAGAAGGCCAGGGGAACAATCACCAGAAAAAAATCAGGCAGGCGATAAAACATCAAAAGCAATAAAACATCTGATGCCAGTTCACCGGCAACCGCCTGCCCAAGATACTGAATAAAACGACTGGTGAGACCAACCACCAATAGAATCAGGGTGACGGCTGTCATTACTTGCAGGATTTGCTTGCTGAGGTATCGAAAAATAATCAAGGAATTGCACGTCCAGAACACTGCTAGAGAGCAGTTTACTCGAATAAGTGCATAAAAGTCAGCCAGTTAGGAGATAGTCTCCCGGCGATTCAGGCCACCTGCACTTCCTGGACTTCCTGTATTTCCGGATGACCCAGCATTGTTTTGAAAGCGACAGGAATCGGCGTAATTTCATGCTGGTCGAAATCGAAGAAAACCACACCGATCTTGGCGTTGCAAACGATGGTTTCGAGCGCACTATTGGTTATCTGCATACCAATGTCGAAGCCATAGCGATTAAAAGTGCTTACCCCAACATCAATGATCAAGCGATCGTTAGCAAATGACTCGGATCGATAGTCTACAGCAAGGTCGGTGACCACCATACCCAGGCCGAAGATATTAGATTCTGTAAAACCAAGGCTGGCGAGAAATTGCAGTCGCGCCTCATGGAGAATATTAACCATAGAAACACTGTCGAGATGTTTAGCATAATTAACGTCACTCAACCCTACAGTATGTTCTATGCTGAACAAAAATTGATCAGGTACGGCTACCTTTATGCGTGGCATCGTGACTCCTTAAAAACGAAAACTTTCACCAAAGCTATGACAGCGAAAGAGACAATTGGTTCAACCAATTCTGCAATGAAATTTGGCGAATCTTACCAGAACTTTTTTGGAAATTCCGAAGCGTTATTGTTTGAAAATAGCGCACGATAGGGTAAGCAAGCCCTGAATAACGGCAAGACACCCCTGCGCCACTCGCAATGGGCTTATGCGAGACGCCCGGCCATGATAATTGCCGTACCCTTAATTAGACAGACAACAAAGCATAAGCGCACTAAAAGTGCTCGTCCGCAGCGCCATTCAAGGCAACTTATCGTTAATAAAGGCTTTCTTTACTAATTGAATAACTTTAGGATTACCGGTTTAAAAATTTCGAGTCGAATTTTCTCGGTCGCGAGGAGAAAACAAAACCCATGAGGTATTCAGTAAAAACGGGATCACCCGAAAAAATCAGTGCTGATTGCATAGTCATTGCAATCTGGAATAAGGGTGCGTTATCCGATGAGGCGAAAAAAATTGATGCTGTCACCGGAAAGACAATCAGCAAGATCCTGCAATCCGGAGATTTCACCGGCAAGTTGGGCGAAGCACAATTAATTCACAATCCTTCGAAAATTTCAGCCAAACGGGTTTTACTGGTAGGCGCGGGAGAGAAGAAAAATCTGGATGCTAAGGCCGCCGCTAAGCTACTCAGTTCTGCGCTCAAGGTAATCCGGGCATCACAGGCTGGTTCGGTGCATTTTGCCTTGAATAGCCTCGCCCTAAACAATCGTGACAGCAACTGGTTCGCTGCGCGAATTTCCCAGGAAGCAGAAACCGCCAGTTACCAGTACGACACTACAAAGAGCAAGAAAGCTAAGGCATACGCGACTAAATCAATTTCCATCGGTGCATTAGCAGGCGGTCGTCGTAAAAATCTGGAAGCGGCATTAAAACGCGGTCAGGCCATCGGTAAAGCTGTAAATCGAGCCCGGGAGCTGGGAAATCTGCCCGGCAATATCTGTACCCCAAGCTACCTCGCGCAACAAGCCACCGCCCTGGCGGACCGTAATCGATCCATAAGCACCCAGGTATTAAGTGAAAAACAAATGACTCGCCTGGGCATGGGTTCATTACTCTCTGTGGGCCATGGTTCTGCCGAGGAATCCAAGCTTATCGTCATGCGCTATAAGGGTGCGAAAGTCGATAGTAAACCCTACGCTATCGTCGGCAAAGGCATCACTTTTGATACCGGTGGCATCAGCCTGAAACCCGGTGCCGGGATGGACGAAATGAAATTTGATATGTGCGGTGCCGCCAGCGTGGTAGCGACAATGGGTGCAGTAGCCGAACTTAAGCTACCGATTAATGTGGTAGGCATTGTCGCCGCAGCGGAAAATATGCCCAGTGATCGAGCGACCAAACCCGGCGATATTGTTACCAGCATGTCAGGCAAAACAATTGAAATTCTGAATACTGACGCTGAGGGTCGATTGGTCTTATGTGATGCCCTGACCTATGTTGAAAAATTTAAGCCACGAAGCGTCATCGACATAGCCACATTAACCGGCGCAGCAGTGGCTACCTTCGGATCCCACGTAAATGCCCTGCTTAGCAATAATGATAATCTTGCCAGCGCGCTTATCGATTGCGGTGAAGAAGTATTGGATCGTGCCTGGCAACTCCCCCTATGGGATGAGTATCAAAGCCTGTTAAACAGCAATTTCGCGGATATCGCAAATATCGGTGGGCCCAGGGCCGGCACCATAACCGCCGCCTGTTTCCTGTCCCGCTTTACCGAGAAGCAAAAATGGGCACATCTGGATATCGCTGGCTCAGCCTGGCATTCCGGTGCTCAGAAAGGGGCGACCGGCCGACCGGTTTCTCTCTTGGTGGAATATTTGAGTCGACAGAAAGCATAGTTACTTTCAGGCCTGCCTGACAATGGCCCAGTAAAATGCCTATTCATTGGATAAAGGCAATGACGAGGCCCGATTGCTGGTAGCCTGCCGTCTTGCGGAAAAAGCTTACTCGCTCGGCCATCAGATTTTTATCCAGGTTGAAGACGCACAACAGCAAGGACAACTCGATCAGTTGCTGTGGGAATTTAAATCCAGCAGCTTCGTGCCCCATGCTACCTCCAGCAGCATGGCAACACCGGTTGAAATAGGACTCAGTGCCGCAGCCGCACATCAAGATGTATTTATTAACCTCTCCTCCAAGCAATGCGATCGCTACAATCAATTCAATCGTATCAATGAAATTGTTCGTCCTGACGAAGAAAGCCTTGCCGCGGGAAGACAAAATTATCGCTTCTACCTGACTCAAGGTTTCAAGCCAGAAACCCATAAAATATAAGTAATATTCTGCAGCTTATACTTAACCCTCGTCAGCCAAGTAAATCCGGCAGAGAGCAGACGCATCATGTATACTTGCGCCTTTTTTGAAGCGTCTTGATTCAACCTGAGTTCGCTCGATATACAAGCAATGGATAAGACTTACCAACCGCAGGAAATAGAAGATCGCTGGTACAAAACCTGGGAAGCGCGGGGCTATTTTGCTCCCCAGGGTGATGGCGAGTCTTACTGCATCGTGATTCCCCCTCCAAATGTTACTGGCCGACTGCACATGGGCCACGGCTTTCAGCATGCCATCATGGATGCCCTGACTCGCTACCATCGCATGCTCGGCAAGCAAGCCCTGTGGCAAGTTGGTACCGATCACGCAGGGATCGCGACACAAATGGTTGTAGAACGGCAATTAAACGCAGCCGGAACCAGTAGACAGGAATTAGGCCGCGAGGCTTTCGTCAACAAAGTCTGGGATTGGCGGGAAGAATCTGGCGGCATTATCACTCAACAACTTCGGCGTATGGGTTCTTCACTGGATTGGTCCAGGGAAAGATTCACCATGGACGAGCAATTGTCAGCGGTGGTGGAAAAAGTATTTATCGACTTATTTGATGAAGGACTGATTTATCGTGGAAACCGCCTGGTTAATTGGGACCCCGACCTGCACACGGCGATTTCTGATCTGGAGGTTATTTCGGAAGAGGAGGATGGATCACTCTGGCACTTTCGCTATCCACTAGCCGATGATGCTGCCACTGCTAACGGCGAAAATTACATAACGATTGCAACGACGCGGCCGGAAACCATGCTGGGTGATTCTGCCGTAGCGGTTCATCCACAAGATTCACGCTACACAGACTTAATAGGCAAGTTTGTCGATCTGCCTTTGTGTAATCGCAGGATTGAAATAATTGCCGATGATTATGTCGATCCTGAATTTGGAACTGGATGCGTGAAGATCACCCCGGCCCATGATTTTAACGACTATGAAATCGGCAAACGCCATGACCTGGAAATGATCAATGTACTAACTGACAGTGCAGCGATTAATGACAACGCGCCGGAGGCCTACCGCGGCATGGATCGTTTCGATGCCCGCAAGCAAATAGTTGCTGATCTGGAACAGTTGGGTCTATTGGAAAAAATCGAAGCGCATAAACTGAAAGTGCCCCGCGGCGATCGTAGCGGTGTCGTTATTGAGCCCTATCTCACTCATCAGTGGTACGTGGCAATAAAGACCATTGCAGATCCTGCCATAAAGGCAGTGGAAGATGGCGCTATCGAATTCGTACCAAAGAACTGGGAAAACACCTACTTCGCCTGGATGCGAAATATTCAGGACTGGTGTATCAGCCGTCAGCTGTGGTGGGGTCATCGCATTCCAGCCTGGTATGACGAGGAAGACAATGTTTATTCAGCAATAGACGAGGCTGCTGTGCGCAGCAAATACAAGCTGGCGGAAGATGTAGTACTGCGCCAGGATGAGGATGTACTGGACACATGGTTTTCATCAGCCCTGTGGACCTTCTCAACCCTGGGATGGCCCAACGATCGCGAATACTTCGACAAGTTTCACCCTACCAATGTACTGGTTACCGGTTTCGACATAATTTTCTTCTGGGTCGCACGCATGATCATGATGACCCTCAAGTTTACTGACGAAATTCCCTTTAAGAAGGTTTATATCACCGGGCTGGTGAGGGACGAACATGGACAGAAAATGTCCAAGTCGAAAGGCAATATACTGGATCCGATTGACTTAATAGATGGCATCTCTCTTGAAGAACTTATTAACAAGAGAACTGCTGACATGATGCAACCACAGTTGAAGAAAAAAATAGAAAACCATACCCGGGAATCTTTCCCCAATGGTATTTCCGGCTTTGGCACCGACGCCCTGCGTTTTACTTTTTATTCTCTTGCATCGACTGGAAGAGACATCAAATTTGATATTGGCCGCATGGAGGGATTCAGAAACTTCTGCAACAAGATCTGGAATGCAGCGCGCTATGTCATGATGAACTCCGAAGACAAGATTGTTCCTGTGTCACTCGATTTAAAACAGTGTTCTATCGCCGATCGCTGGATCATGAGCCGATTTGAAAATGCTGCTTCTGCTATCGAATCGGCAATGGAAAATTACCGTTTCGACCTTGCCTCGCAAACTCTGCATGAATTTATCTGGAATGAGTACTGCGACTGGTATGTGGAACTCTCCAAACCAGTTTTATGGGACGAAGAGGCAAACCCCGAAGCGGCGCAAGCTACCCGCTTTGTTTTAATCTCGATACTGGAGCAGAGCTTGCGCTTACTACACCCTTTTATGCCTTTTATTACCGAAGAGGTTTGGCAAAAGATCGCGCCACTTATAGGTAATAAAGGAGATAGCATCATGATTGAATCCTATCCTCGGTTCGATCAAGATAATATTGACAGGGAAGCGGAAGAACATATTGATTGGATTAAAGGCGTCATTGTTGCGATTAGAAATATTCGTGGCGAGATGGATGTGTCGCCAGCAAAATCTATTAAGGTCATTTTGCGCAATGGCACCAGTGCAGACAAAGATAAGCTGAACAATTACCGACCTTACCTGCAAAAACTGGCCAAGCTTGGCAGTATTGATTGGATGACTTCGGAGCAAGAAGCGCCGGCGGCGGCAACAGGTTTATACCAGGAACTGGAAATTCTGGTTCCTTTAGCCGGCCTTATTGATGTTGAGGCCGAACGAGCGAGACTGGCAAAAGAAATTGCCAAGCTGGAAGGGGGTTTAGAGTCTGTAACTGCCAAGCTGAGCAATACTAAATTCGTGGATAATGCCCCGCAAGCGGTGGTGGCAAAAGAACGGGACAAACAGGAACAGATGTCCCAGGCCTTACAATCTTTACGAGCCAAGCAAGATCAGTTGAAGGCTCTATAAGCACTAAAAAGATCTTGCTCGCTGGGCTAGGCGCTCCTGCGCAGCTCTTTAGGCATGGAAAAAACGATATTCTCCTCAACCCCTTCCAATTCTTCTGGCAAGATGTGACCTATTTCCTGAAGATGTTTTACAACTTGCTGCACCAGCACTTCCGGCGCAGACGCGCCTGCTGTAATTCCAAATCGGGACTTGCCGTCAAACCAGCCCGGATCAATGTCCTCCACGCTATCGATCAGGTATGAATCACAACCCAGGCGTTCGGCCAACTCCTTCAAACGATTGGAATTGGAACTGTTGGGAGATCCCACTACCAGTAAGAGATCACATTCCAAGGCCAACTGCTTGACTGCATCCTGTCGGTTTTGAGTGGCGTAACAAATGTCCTTCTTACGAGGACCTTTGATAGAAGGAAAGCGTTGCCGTAATGCATCGATAACTTTTGCTGTATCATCCATAGACAATGTAGTCTGGGTAACATAAGAAAGCTTTTCTGGATTGTCTACTTGTAGCGTTTGTACGTCATCGACTGATTCAACCAGATAAATTTTTCCACCATGACTTCCATCATACTGCCCCATCGTGCCTTCCACTTCTGGATGAAACTGATGGCCGATTAGTACACACTCCCTGCCCGCCTGACTGAACTTTGTCACTTCTAAATGCACTTTGGTAACCAGAGGGCAAGTTGCATCAAAAATTTTAAACCCCTTTTCTCTAGCTTCCTCTTTTACTGCGTGGGATACACCATGTGCACTAAAGATAACAATTGACGACCGCCCTTTTTCATCAACTAACGGAATATCTGCGAGTTCATCCACGAATATGGCGCCCCGTTCCTGCAAGGTGTTGACGACAAATTTGTTATGTACGACTTCATGTCTCACGTAGATTGGCGCACCAAAAATATCCAGGGCACGATTCACTATATCGATGGCCCTGTCGACACCCGCACAGAATCCACGGGGATTTGCGAGGCGTATTGCTGTGGCTGATTCTGACACTATCTGGACAGTCATGGCGCTATTTTACACTTTTATCTCTACGGTATCTGTATCGGCGGCTACTACAGCAATAATATACGCCTTGAAGGTAATATCTTTACCAGCAAGGGGATGATTAAAATCCACCACTACTTCCCTTTCCGTGACTTCCTGTATCACGCCTGGAATATCGAAACCCCCGGGATCTTTAAACGAAACTACGCTACCTGCTTCGGTGGGAATCAAATCGTCTTCCAATAAGTGGCTGAACTTCTCAACAGGAAATTTTTGCAGATTTTGCGGATTAATTGATCCAAAAGCACTGTCACAAGGAATGGTTTTTTCTATTTCTTCACCACTTTTTAAGCCGAAAAGTTCTTTTTCGAATCCTGGCAACATATTTCCATCGCCTATACGAAAACTGACAGCCTCTTTATCGAAATTAGAATCAATTATGTCACCATTGCTTAAAGCAAGTGAGAAATGCAAGGTCACTAGTGATCCTGAATCGATAACTGGATCTGAAGTTTCAGTCACATTAATTCTCTGGTAATCGAATGTTAGGCAAAGCTTCTTGATTCACCAACGCCATCGATATTATCTACACAGCGTTGGCACAGAGAGGGGTGTGATGACTCCAAACCTACGTCGGCACGATGATGCCAGCAGCGATCACATTTTGCATGTTCTGAAGCGCCCACGGCTAGTTTAAGTCCACTAACTTCAGTCTGTACCGCCGCCACATTGGCACTTTCGATTGCATTAATCGAAGCACGAGATACGATCAGGACAAATCTGAGCTCTTCTTCCAATCGATTGAGTAATTCAGCCAGATTGCTATCGCAGAACAAGTCAACTTCAGCACTTAAACCGGATCCGACAACTTTTTCTGCTCGCTTGGCTTCGAGTTCTTTGTTTACAGCAGTCTTTACTTCCATTACTTTTTGCCAGAACTCATCAGAAAAATCTGTAGACTCCGGAAATTCTGCAACCGCATCGGCAAAATCGGTGAGAAAAACAGAGTTCGCTCTCGCTCCTGGTATGTTTTGCCATACTTCATCAGCGGTAAAACTTAGTATTGGCGCAATCATTCGACTGAGCATTTCCAGTATATGGTACATGGCTGTTTGCGTAGAGCGTCGCGCCAGACTATCGGCTTGGGTCGTGTACTGCCGGTCTTTAATTACGTCAAGATAAAAACCACCCAGCTCGATCACACAAAAATTATGAATCTTCTGATAGACATTGAGAAAATTATAATCTTGATAGTGACTGATAATTTCACTTTGCAGTAACTGGCATTGACGTACGATCCAGTAGTCCAGGGCAAGCATATCATCTTGTGCAACAGAGTCAGTTACAGGGTCAAAGCCGTTTAAGTTTGCCAGCATGAAGCGCGCAGTATTGCGAATGCGACGGTAGGCGTCAGCCACGCGCTTAAAGATCTCGTCAGACACAGTCATTTCGCCACGATAATCTGTAGCGGCAACCCAGAGTCGCAGAATGTCCGCCCCGTATTGCTGGAATATTTTTTCTGGCGCCACGGTATTACCAAGCGACTTGGACATCTTCTTGCCTTCAGCATCGACGAAGAAGCCGTGTGTTAAGCATTCTTTATAAGGCGCACTGCCATGCATAGCGATCGCAGTTTTCAGAGAAGACAGAAACCAGCCACGATGCTGATCTGACCCTTCCAGGTAGAGATCAGCTGGATACTGCAGTTCTTCCCGTTTCTCCATGACAGAAAAATGGGTAACACCAGAGTCAAACCAAACATCCAAGGTGTCGGTTACTTTTTCATATTGGCCGGCCTCGTCTCCGAGCAATTCTTCTGGTTCTAAATCGAACCAGGCGTCAATTCCGGCTTCCTCAATGCGCTCAGCAACTCGCTCGAATAGATGCGCAGTATCCGGGTGAAGCTGCTGGGTTTCTTTATGGACAAACATGGTGATAGGCACACCCCAGGTACGCTGACGTGAAACACACCAATCGGGACTTCCTTTTAGCATAAGCTCAATGCGTGCCTGCCCCCAATCGGGAATCCATTTTACGCCTGCAACCGCTTGCAAGGCCGAACCCAATAAATCCTGCTCTGTCATACTGATGAACCACTGCGGTGTCGCACGATAAATTAATGGCGTCTTGGTTCGCCAGCAATGGGCATAACTGTGACTAATCTTATCTTCTGCAATTAAAGCATTATTGCTCTGCAGAACATTGATTACCTGCTCATCAACCTTGTAAACATGGGCGCCGGCAAACTCTCCGGCTGCGGCGGTAAAAACACCGTTTTCATCAATCAGATTAAGTGTGCCGAGTCCGTAATGTTGACCGACATAGAAGTCATCAAGCCCATGATCTGGCGCAGTATGCACGGCACCCGTGCCCGCTTCGGTCGTCACGTGTTCACCCAGTATGAGTGGAACCTGTTTATCGACAAAAGGATGCTCAAGCAAAATGTTTTCAAGGGCAGAACCTTTGGCTTCAGCAATGATTGCTGACTTCTCAATTCCATAGCGGGCCAAAACGTCATCCACCATGTCTTTGGCCAGCATTAATATCTCTGCGCCACTGGGTAGTTCGCACTTGACCAGCGCATAATCTAATTCGGCATTGAGACAAACCGCCTGGTTCGACGGTAATGTCCATGGAGTGGTCGTCCAGATAATTACGGAAACCGGGTCAGAGGTATTCCCTGCACCAAAGGCTGCCAAAAATTTGTCTTTTTCTGCAACGGCAAAGCGCACATCGATGGCAAATGACTCTTTATCATGATATTCAACTTCAGCTTCAGCCAATGCAGAAGCTCCAACCACACTCCAGTAAACAGGTTTATAACCCTTAATCATGTGGCCGTTTTCAACGATCTTTCCGAGAGCGCGAACAATATCTGCTTCGGTATGGAAATTCATTGTGAGATAAGGATTATCCCAATCTCCAAAGACTCCCAGACGAATGAATCCAGCTTTCTGAATTTCAACTTGCTTGGTTGCATAATCTCGACAGGCTTGCCTGAATTCGCTAAATGAAATTTTCTGGCCAGCCTTGCCTTTTTTCTTTTCTACATTGTGTTCGATGGGCAATCCATGACAATCCCAACCGGGAATATAAGGTGCATCGAATCCACTCAGCTGCCTGGATTTAACGACAATATCTTTCAGTGATTTATTGATTGCATGACCGAGATGCAGCTCACCATTGGCATAGGGAGGGCCATCATGAAGTATAAATTTTGGACGACCTGCATTCTTCTCACAAATCTTTTTGTAGAGGTTCAGATTCTTCCATTTTTCCAGCATTGCAGGCTCCCGTTGAGCGAGATTTGCTTTCATCGGAAAATCAGTGTGAGGAAGATTTAAGGTGTCTTTATAGTCCGTCATGTCTCTTATTTGTAATTACTAGAGTGCTGTCTGATTAAAAACTTCTCTTACCTGTTGCACATCGACTGCCATTTGTTGCTTTAGTGCTTCCAGTCCATCAAATTTTAGTTCTTCTCGTATCTTCTGCCGGAAAATAATCTCAATGGTTTTGCCATAGAGATCTTCATCGAAATCCAGGATATGCGCTTCCAATAAGGCACTCCCATCTTCTGTTATCGTTGGTCGGTAACCGATATTAACTGCTGCCTGTCGATACCTATCCCCCAGTCTTACTTCACAGGCAAACACACCATGGAGGGGAATTTTGCGTCGCCCCGGATTGAGGTTGCAGGTTGGAAATCCCAAATCCGTTCCCAGCTGCCGCCCTTTTTCCACTTCTCCTTTCATGGAATAAGGCCGCCCCAATAACTGCTCAACCAAATCAAAATCGTCTCCTGCTAATTGCTCTCTTATAAAAGTACTACTGATTCTCTGGCCGTTACGCTCATAGGTGGCAGTCTCGATTACCTCGAATCCATACTCAGCGCCCTTATCCTGAAGTAAGGCGAAGTCTCCGGTGCGTTTATGCCCAAATCGAAAATCATTGCCGACGATAAAACTCGCAATTCCCAAGCCATCCACCAATATGTCATGGATATAAGCTTCGGCACTTAATTCACTCATTGCCTTATCAAAATTCAACTGAAAGACGAAGTCGATACCAAAACTTTCCAACAACTCCAGTTTCTCGCGCAAAGTGGTTAGACGTGCTGGACAGGATTCATCGCTTGGCGCAAAAAATTCTTCCGGATGGGGCTCAATTAAAATCACCAGAGACGGCAAATTTAATTGCTCGGCTTTTTGCTTCAACTGGTCGAGTATTAATTGGTGGCCCAAGTGCACACCATCAAACTTACCAATGGTTGCAACACAACTCTGCTGCAGTTGTGAGAAGCGACTTGTCTCTTCAAATACGATCATTCGGGCTGGCTGCCGGTAAAAGCGCAGGATTATACTCCTTTCGCCTCTGCAGTGCAGCGCTTGGATTAGTCCTGATTGTGAGAGGCAGGATCGGCCCGACGAAGATTTTTCAGGCCCTTGCGCAGGCAAATCGTAGCCAGGGCCAGCAGGGCTATGATTACTACTCCCTGACCAATGAAAGCGTTAACCACGGAAATTGTCTCTGGCCTGGTAGCTATTAATATGGAATTTACCAGGGTTGCTATGGCCAGAATAGCAAGAATCAAAGCGGCGATTACCTGCAAGAAGGCGATGAGTCTATTCATACGCAAATTATATGCAGCTTAAGCCGACTCTGCCAATTTGTGCTGATCGAGAAAAATCTTCAAACCTTCGGCGCCGAGGAAACGATTGAGGGTTTTATGATCGGTCCTGCGCGCATCGACAATGATTAAACCTTCCAGAGAGTCGTTGAAGTTAGAGTGGATATTGAAACACACCATTCTGCCATTAAGGGACAGGTAGTGGCGTAGTAATACCGGCAGCGCCTTTCCTGGATCGCATCGCCCAATTAATTTACCCAGCATTTTTACATTTGCCAGCTCTGACAAAATATCCTGGGTCCATACCCGATGCTCTATTTTATGTGGTGTAAGCGGTTGCACCAGGTCAACAAAGTCTTTGGCCTGAAAATTTGTAAGCAGCGTGTCTGCGATCAGGGAGCGAGCGAGATCACTGTACTCTCTGGAAACACTAACAGATCCAAATAGCGTGTGATATTGAGGCATAGTTGAAAGAATGCGCCCAATTCCACGCCAAAGCAGATTCAGGGAAATTGGTCGTCGCTGATAGTCTGGATGAATAAATGAGCGTCCCATTTCAATAGCTGAACCTAGCTGCTTGAGAAATGCTTCGTCATAACGGTACAGGGAGCGTGTATAGAGTCCCTTTACCCCGTGTTTAGCAACGATTTGATCCACCAGACCAACGCGATAGGCCCCGGCGATACGATGATCATTTTTGTCCCAGAGAAACAAATGTAAATAATGAGGATCGAATTCATCGGAATCTTTGGCAAGCCCCGTGCCTTCACCCGCTTCGCGAAAAGTGACTTCTCTGGAAATTGCGATTTGTTCCATGATTGAGCCCAGGCGATCGTAAGGTGCACAATAGACATCAATCTCCTCATGCTCTACCAGGCGAAATTCTTCCATACTGGCGATGTCATTTTCTAATTGAGAATAGTTTACTTTGTGATCGTATTCTTTTATGCCTTCCTGTTCTTTGACTTGAGTTTTTGCCGGTTTTTGTGCAAGTGCATCGGTAGCTACCCTTAAATACTCGGTCACTGCTTTTGGGCTTTCCAGAAGCCGCAATTCCGCCGCAGGAACAGGACGACCAATAATCAGAGGCAATTTGAATCCCTGTTTGTTTGCCAATTGTCTTGGCAGCAAAACGGTTCGCAAGCGCGGATGAATCATCCCAGCGGCATAAAAGTAGGCGCTGTTGCGCCCGCCTACATAGACCGGCACGGAGGTACATTCATAGCGTTTAATCAGTTGTCCAACTAATCGACTCCAGGGTCGATCCTGAATCCGGCGCTGACTGTTATCATAAGCTGAAACCATGCCGGCGGGAAAAATCAGAAGCGCGCCACCCTCTTTTAGGTGTTTATGTGCCTGTTTAATCCCACCCACATTGCCACTGGCAGCATTGGACGAAAGCACGTCCACACCGATGAATAAATCCGCAAGCTCTGGAATCAGTCGCAATAATTCATTGGTCAAGACTTGAAGATCCGGCCTGACTTTGAGGATTTCCTGTGCCAGGGCCATGCCTTCCAGTCCACCAAGGGGATGATTGGCTACTATCAGCAGCGGACCCTCCCGCGGAATCTCATCCAGATTTTCTTCGTTTTCCACAATATTGCTGACACCCAGGGCATCGAGGGTGTAATCGAGGAAATCCTTTGGGATGGTCTTGAGAGGCCGACGATCGTAGATTTTACCGAGGGGATGTAGCCCCAAAGCCCTTTCTAGCAGGGAAGCCAGAAAGCGTGGTTTGATGGGTAAATGGGTTGGATTAGTCATTGTAGGGATATTGCTTAACCAAATTCTTTTCTATACGCCAGGCTCTAAATAGCGCTAACAATCCTGGCGTTTTATGACCTCTCGCGCGGTTCGCGTGGCCAAGTTTAAACAGCGTATGATACTGCTGCAATAAAGTTTTTATAGCAGTCAAAAAACTGGTATTTCGATCCCAGATATTGATTGACTCCGAACTTGCACCGTTGATTTCGATGATGTCGAAATTTTCTCCCGCTTTAAGGCTTTCCATATCCTTGCACTTGATATCGAGCCGGCGGTAAAAATAATCGGGTAGATCGTCTATAATTGTATACAGCGCGTGTGTCAGCTTGTGGTTGCTGTGGTGGTTACCGTCCCGAAATACGGCTCCCCGGCAATGACTGGCAGAAAACACCAGTCGATAGGGCCTCCCTTCCGGAATGACTTCATACCATTGCTGTTTATGCCTCTCCGCATACAAATATTGGAGCTCTCCGGCTCGTGGATCGGCAGCAATTAGCTGAGCCAGGCTGCTCTTTCCATCACCAATGACATAAGGAGTATATTTGAGCGTAAGTGAGGTAATTTCACCACCATCAGTATTGGGGTAGCGGACATAAAAAACACCGGCTTCCGCATCCCATTCACTGAGTTGCTGAAATTGAATGCTGCCAGCAGCCGGGAAGTTGGAAAGATAACTCTCAAGCTCTGCCTCGTTCTTTAATAATTTAACACCAGCGCCACGGCAACCAATGTTTGGTTTTCCCACTATGGGGAGTACCAGATTATTACGTTTCAATAATTCCAGAACTGACTGGGATTGGCGCTGTAGTGGAATATCAGTTACCCGGTAGACACACCAGGGAAGAATCCATTTCCGCGCATCACTGCCGGCCGCATCAAATACAGCAGTTTTTGCCACCCCCACCATACCGGAAAGCGGAACTGCGGGGCTGGCAATTAGCGGCAAGGACAAACTGCGATAACGAATCGCCAGTAGTAGCCAGAGCAGAACCACGGGAATATACATTAGCCACATGGGCCAGAATTCGAAGAAGGAAGTCTTGCGTCCGCTTAGATCCAGTGGTGGCATGCCAGGCGGTACATAATAACTCGAGTCTTCCTGAGGCTTATTCAAAGGTTTATTCAAAATTCTTTGGGTCGGGCGATAATATTGCTTAGACCACAATTACTCGCGAATCATTTCAACATTGTACTCGAAAGGACAGTAATGAAATACTTGCCAGTTTGACAAAAGGACAAGGAGCGGCGGCGCTGCTATTATCAATTTGATCACCATCAGGAAATCCATGGATGCTCAGTAAAATCCTTCTAACAAGCGCCGTTATTATTTGTGCGTTCTTTGTTCTCCGTCAGCGTCATATGCAAGGTGAGAAGCAATCGCTGCCATCAAAGCTCGACTCTGAAATTAAAGAGAAGGAAACTTCCACTGCCAAAGATGAACTTGCTGCCGACTTGCGGGTTGGTGCCTATCTGTTTCTGATTCTAATGGTTGGCCTGGGAGCAGCTCTCTATTATTTCGACTGGCAGGACGATCACACAATTTTGACCATACATTTACACCGCGACAATAACTCAGCCCCCGTGAGTTATGAAGTTTATAAATATCAATTGGAAGAGAGATCTTTTATTACCACTGATGGACGCTCCATAAACGTAGCCAGTAACGAGCGCATGGAAGTGTTAGGTCTGGAGGATTAGCGTTTACCTGAACTAATCTGTTGAATTGCAAGCATGGTCGATTCTTTTAAAGCTTCTCCGTCTTCTTCCGCATATTTAACTATTTTCGCTTTCATGGATGGTGCCCAGAAACGAGTCATGTGATCTGCAATACGGGGTGCAGCTTTCTCGGCACCATCGTTGTGACTCAAATTATCACTAATTTGATTCGCCATTTTGATCAGATGTTGAAGTTCCGTATCTTGCATAATCTTTGGTCGATTCTTACTTGCTGCTCCTTACATAGGTGACATGTCGCTTATCCCTGGCGAAGCCAATTAAACTTATCCCCAGCTGTTCTGCTAATTCAATAGCCATGGTAGTAGCAGCAGAAACTGCCACCAGGACAGAAGCATTTATCATTGCAGTCTTCTGCACCATTTCATAACTCGCCCTGCTCGATACCAAAACGAATCCTGCATTGAGGGTACCTGCAATTAACATTTCTTTCCTAGCCATAGTGCCAATAAGCTTATCAAGGGCGTTATGTCGACCGATATCTTCGCAGATCTCGATGATTTTTCCTTCACTATTGCACCAGGCCGCGCCATGCACCGCGCCGGTTTTAGCTTGTAGCGGCTGTTTATCCATGAGCTCGGCCACGGCATTATTTATGGCACTGTGACTCACCTCAACATAGGCACTCACTGGATTGCTTGTCAGGCGAACCTGTTGCAGAGATTCGGACCCACAAATTCCGCACCCAGTACGACCGGTTATACTGCGGCGCCGGTCTTTTAATTCGCTAAATCGCTGATTTGACAGGGTCAGTGCTACTTCGACCCCTTCAGGATGGGAATCAATCTGGATGTCATATATTTCATTGAGATTTTTGATAATGCCTTCACTGAGGCTGAAGCCAATAGCGAAGGCTTCCAGTTCGGTGGGCGTAGCCATCATTACGGCATGGGATACATCGTTATATACCAACGCGATGGGTAACTCTTCGGCAATCGAATCTGTTTTCTGATCGATTGCCTGATTCGACCAAACCTCAACCTTGTACTTCTTTACGCCTGTTTGATCGTCCACTACGAAATCAAGCTTGAGAATCAGCTTCCTGCAAGAAAGCGACCTGTTGTTTTGAAAATTTTTCGAAATGAGATTGCCATTCGGACTGACCAGTCATCTTGCGTACTTCCACCGCCGTTACTTTGTACTCAGGACAATTCGTAGCCCAGTCGGAGTTATCAGTCGTTATGACATTGGCACCGGTTTCAGGATGATGAAAAGTTGTGTAAACCACTCCTGGCTGCACTCGATTGGTAATGTCGGCGCGCAACATTGTGTCTCCGGCACGGCTGCTAATCTGTAGCATGTCACCGTGAACTATGCCGCGGTACTCTGCATCATGGGGGTGAATTTCCAACACGTCCTCATGGTGCCATTCCATATTATCAGTGCGCCGGGTTTGAGCCCCCACATTATATTGAGACAGAATACGCCCGGTCGTTAGTAACAACGGAAAACGTTTGGTCACCTTTTCGTCAGTTGCCACATATTCAGTAATTGCAAAATATCCCTCGCCCCGCACAAATTCATCCACGTGCATAATTGGTGTGCCATAAGGCGATGTATCATTACAGGGCCATTGGATTGAACCCTCTTCATCCAGTCGCTGATAGCTTACTCCAGCAAAAGTCGGCGTTAATTGTGCAATTTCATCCATAATTTCTGCTGGATGCTGATAATTCATTTCAAAGCCAAGGGCATTGGAAAGCGCCATCGTTGCTTCCCAATCTGCCTTGCCGCTAAGAGGAGCCATTACCTTGCGCACCGGTGATATCCGCCGCTCTGCATTGGTAAATGTTCCATCTTTTTCGAGGAAAGAAGCGCCAGGCAAAAACACATGCGCATACTTAGCTGTTTCGTTCAGAAATATGTCTTGCACTATCAGGCAATCGAGATTTCTTAAAGCTGCCTCCACATGTTGAGTATTAGGATCGGATTGCGCCAGATCTTCACCCTGACAATACAGACCCTTAAAACAACCTGCTACCGCTGCATCAAACATGTTGGGGATTCGTAACCCAGGCTCGTTCTTTATTTTAACACCCCACAATTTTTCAAACGGTTCGCGCACGCTATCAATAGATACATGACGATAACCCGGTAGCTCATGGGGAAAGGAGCCCATATCACAGGATCCCTGCACATTGTTCTGCCCGCGCAGTGGATTTACTCCAACACCTTCCCGGCCCAAATTTCCGGTGAGCATGGCAAGATTAGCAATGGCCATGACTGCAGTAGAGCCCTGGCTGTGTTCCGTAACCCCGAGACCATAGTAAATAGCGCCATTGCGAGCACCCCCATAGAGACGTGCCGCTGCAACTATTCTGTCTGCTGCTACACCGGTTACTTTCGCCATTGATTCAGGAGAATTATTTGGATCGCTAATGAATTCTCTCCATTTGTTAAAGGCCGGGTCCTCGCAGCGGGATTGAATAAATTCGCTGTCCTCTAATCCCTCCCTGACAATGACATGAGCCAGCGCATTCAGCAAAGCAACATTTGTACCTGGCAAAAGATTCAAATGATGTTCGCTGCTTACATGAGGACTCTTCACCAAATCGATGCGGCGGGGATCGGCGACTATCAATTGCGCGCCTTCACGCAATCTCTTTTTCATGCGCGAAGCAAAAACAGGGTGGGCATCCGTTGGATTGGCGCCAATAACAATAATAACGTCTGCTTTTTCCACTGAATCGAAGGTCTGAGTACCGGCAGACTCACCGAGAGTAGTTTTCAAACCGTATCCTGTTGGCGAATGACATACTCGAGCACAGGTATCTACATTGTTATTGCCAAACGCTGCGCGCACCAGTTTCTGAACCAGGTAGGTTTCTTCGTTGGTGCAGCGAGAGGAGGTAATCCCACCAACGGAATCGCTGCCGTATTCCGCCTGGATTTTCTTAATCTTATCCGCCGCAAATTTTACCGCTTCATCCCAGCTCACCTGCTGCCAGGGCGCATCAATACTATTCCGAATCATCGGGCTGGTAATGCGATCTTTATGGGTAGTGTAGCCAAAAGCGAAGCGGCCTTTTACACAGGAATGACCTCGATTCGCTTTGCCACCTTTATAGGGCACCATGCGTACTACCTGATCGCCTCTGACTTCAGCTTTAAAGGCGCAACCAACACCGCAATAAGCACAGGTAGTAACAACATCGTGTTCCGGCAAGCCGTTATCTATAACAGAGTTCTCCATGAGTGTGGCAGTTGGACAAGCCTGCACACAGGCGCCACAGGATACACATTCGGAATCCATGAAAGATTCGTTTTGCCCTGCTGACACTTTCGATTCGAATCCACGACCATCGATTGTTAAAGCGAAAGTACCCTGCACTTCCTCACAGGCCCTGACGCAGCGGGAGCAAACTATGCATTTCGCTGGATCGAATGTGAAGTAGGAATGACTGGCGTCTTTTTCTGCTGCGAGATGATTCTTCCCTTCGTACCCATAGCGCACTTCGCGCAGACCAACTTCACCGGCCATGTCCTGCAACTGACAGTCGCCATTGGCGGCACAGGTCAGACAATCCAATGGGTGATCGGAAATGTATAACTCCATGACGTTGCGGCGCAGCTTAGCAATGTCTCTGGACTGAGTACGCACCACCATACCTTCCTCCACCTGGGTAGTGCAGGAGGCCGGAAACCCATTGCGCCCTTCAACTTGCACCAGGCATATACGGCAGGAACCGAATGCCTGCAGAGAATCAGTCGCACATAAGCGTGGCACATTAATGTCGAGATGGGCTGCAGCACGCATAATGGAGGTGCCTGCTGGCACAGTAACTGATTGCCCATCGACACTTAAGCTGACTAATTGAGCATTTTCTTCAGCTTCGATTGAAATCGCCGGCGTGCCATAGTCCCGGTCAGGATCACTTAGCTGGCCCGGTTGTGAATTCTTGCCTGGGTCGTAGTACTGCAACATTAGCTGGTGTACCTCATTTTCCCTGCTCGAAGTCTTCGGCGAAATGTTCCAAGGCGCTAAGCACGGGGTAAGGTGTTAACCCGCCCATGGCGCAGAGGGAACCAGCTACCATTGTAGCGCAAAGTTCCTTCAGTAATTCCTTGTTTTCGTCAGTATTTTCGCCATTCTTTATCCGGTCGATTACTTCCACACCGCGGACAGACCCAATGCGGCATGGTGTACATTTTCCGCAGGATTCGAGAGCACAGAATTCCATGGAAAAGCGGGCCTGTTCACGCATATCTACAGATTCATCGAAGGCCACAATGCCGCCATGACCAAGCATGGCGCCAATCGCTGAGAATGCCTCATAGTCCAGCGGCGTATTCCATTGGCTCTCTGGCAAATAAGCACCCAGCGGACCGCCGACCTGAACTGCTCTTAATGGCTTACCACTGCGTGATCCTTCCCCAAAGTCATAGAGGAGATCGCGTAAGCTTGCTCCAAACGGAAGTTCCACCAGACCAGTCTGCTTTATGTTGCCAGACAACTGGAAGGGAAGGGTTCCCCGGGAACTATTTACGCCATAGCTTTCATAGCAGGCAGCACCTTGATTAATAATCGTCGGAACTGAAGCCAGGGAAATAACATTATTAATGACTGTAGGTTTACCAAATAAGCCTTTCACTGCGGGAAGTGGAGGCTTTGGTCTTACTTCACCGCGCTTACCCTCCAGGCTTTCCAGCATGGATGTCTCTTCACCACAAATATAAGCGCCGGCACCCAGACGAATCTCAATATCGAATGACTTGTCACTGCCCTGAATGTTATTGCCGAGATAATTTCCCTCGCGGGCACGAACCAAAGCTTCTGTTAACACATTGTGAGCTAGTGGATACTCATCTCGCAGATAGATGAAACCCTGATCTGCATTTACCGCAAGTCCGGCTATAAGCATACCTTCGATCAGACAAAAGGGATCACTCTCCATTAGCATGCGATCAGAATAGGTTCCGGAGTCTCCCTCATCAGCATTGCATACAATATATTTTTGCGCTGATTCCGAATCCAACACCGTTTGCCATTTAATCCCGGCAGGAAAGGCGGCACCACCCCGGCCTCGCAATCCTGATTGTTTAAGCTCGGAAACTATATCCTGGGACGACATTGCCAGAGCTTTTTCCAGGCCAGCAAATCCCGCATGCTGCTTGTATTCACTGATAGAAAGAGGGTCGATTACGCCAACCCGCGCAAAAGTCACTCTGGTTTGTTTCTGCAAGAAAGGTATTTCTTCAGTCAATCCAAGGTGTTTGGAAAAATCCGTATTCCCTTCCCAGCAACGGGCGCCAATAAATTCTTCCAGATCATGTGGATAAACGGGACCAAAAGCCTGACGTCCTTTGTCAGTTTCAATTTCAATTAATGGCTCCAACCAATAAAGGCCTCGGGAACCATTACGCACTACATCTACCGCAATATCGTTTACGCGAAAATGTCGTTGCAGCGCCGCCGCGACTTTGTCCGCTCCCAGAGAACAGGCAGTCGTATCACGAGGCACAAAAACTTTTGACCTGGTAATCATCAGCTTTTCACCTCGACAGCTTCAGTTTGTAAATCTGCAACAATTGAATCGAATGAATCGCTGTCTACATGGGCATGGATTGCATCCCCCACCCTTATGGCTGGCGAACATGCACAATTTCCCAGGCAATAAACCGGTTCCAGGGTTATTTGTCCATCGGCAGTAGTCTGATGGAATTCGATTCCGAGGGATTGCCTGGCATGTTTTTCGAGCTCCCTACTTCCCATTGCCTGACAGGATTCGGCGCGACAGATCTGAATAGTATGCCGGCCTGCCGGCGCCGAACGAAAAAAATGGTAAAAACTAATAACGCCATGAACTTCTGCGCGGGATAGATTTAATCCCGCAGCAATTACTGGCACAATTTCTGGAGGAATAAACCCTAACTCATTCTGAACCGCATGCAGAACCACCAAAAGAGGGCCAGGTGTCTCTTTAAATTTGGACACTATGGCTGCAACAACTTCTTCCCTGCTCCCAGACAAAAGTTTTATCTCCGGTTGTGGCTAGCGATACTCAAATCTTGCAATTCGATTACTGCCAGCTATACCTCCAACCCATACTTCATCTCCCACTTCAATGGCTACAGTACCAAGCAGGAACATTGGATTTGAAGGATAGTCTATGATTTCTCTAGCGGTTAAATTATTTACATCAATCCGGGTTACATGGGATGAAACACCTGCACATTGTTGCTGAGATAGGCATGCGATAATGGAATTGGCTTCGGGACCAACGTGTCCAGCAGCAAGCAAGGAACCATCCGTCGCCCAGCGAACATTATCGACATGATGTGGCAGGTCAACAGACTCCACCTCGACATTACTCTGACCCCGCGATAATTTAATAATCGATCGTGTGCCCCAGCCTCCGATATAAAACCAGTTTCCATCGGGAGAAATTTCGATTCCATTTGGACCTGCACTCACACTTCCCGGAACCTGCTCCCAATCACCTCCCGGTTGCCACTCATAAACAGCACCCAAGGGTAAATTCATGTGGGTCGCTGCCATGCCCTGTTCCGGGGTTGCAACAACTGAATTGAACACAATGCCTTCAGGGGCCATGACACAGCCTATCCAGGAGATACCCGGAGTACCTGCTGTTTCTTCAATCTCAAATATTTCTATTGATTCGCGATCACCATGGCGCACAACCAGCAGGGTATGAATCCCATTATCACCGGGGATCAGATTTACCCCATGGGGCCTGAAACCCGTACTCAATGGACCGGGGCAGTCTGCATAGAGACTATGAAGATCATGAGCTGCGGTTGGGCTGGGATAAACTGCGATAGAGCTCAACTCATCACTATGAGTGAAATACAGATAACCATCGTCTTCCATGCCAGAAGCAATTACCCAAGGTGAGTCTGGAATTTGCGCCAGGTCTTCAGGGCTTACAGGGCCGCACAAAAACTGCACATTACCATCAGCAGAACAATCTTCTGCTGCCTGGATATGCCAGCCTGATATTAAAAGCAGTGCGCCGAGCGAATACTGCAGTAGTCTTTTCATTTTTATCTCCAGATCATGAATTTAGGAGCCTGCAAAGCTCTGAAGCATAAAAGTAATACTATTTGAAGTCCATGGACCGCAGGCATTAGCTGCAAACAAAAAGCCCAGCTAATTAGCTGGGCTTCGTAAAGTGCGTGTTGTATGGCTCTCAGGAAGAGCTGTATATGCCCCTGTGGCCGCGAGCGGGCTTCATGGCAAATTCGAGCATGTGATAAAAATCACCACCTAAGTTAATCAATACGAGTTCATCATTTTCCAGTACAAACACAGATAGCGCTTCGAGGGAGTTGCTATCTAAATCCATTCCCACATAGACCCATACCTGCTCACTGTCTTCTTTCACTTTTACGATTCGGTCCCAGGTAAGCCCGGCATCTTTTGCCATTAACGATTCATGAAATATTTCATCCGTAAAATCGATGAAACCGCCCCTGGGATGAATGGAGTAAACCGCAACCTGGACATGATCAATTTCCGAGAGATCTGCCTCATTAGGGGTGACCATATCGAGAAAATCAAACATGCCTCCGCTCATGGCAATACCAACTTCTTTTTGCAGTCGTATATCCGGCAATTGCTGCGCTAATGCATCTCTTACCGGCCGTAATGGTCGATCAGTGAATGACATGCATCCTGTTAGTAGTAATAGAGAAGCACAAATAAGTAGGGTCTTCATGGAGTTGCGCTTCTGTTAGTTTATAGTTTCAACATCTAGATCAACCAGTTCATCGATATCGAATCGACGACCCAGTGCTGCGATATCGTCAGTGCTAATGTCTCCGACAATGTTCACCAACACAGTATCGCCAGGCTCAGCAACCATAATGGCTATACCATAGATGACAGAGGCGTCTTCAGACAGGCGAAAGTAGATATCTACATGCTCTGGATCTTCTCTAACCCTTACCACTCGATCCCAACCCTGATCATCAAGATTTTCCGCAATTTCGTTCATAGAAGATGAAATCTCACCGACATCAATCGCACTACTTTCGAACACATTAACTGTAACTCGCAGCAGCTTTGATATGAAGTCGGCGGCCTCTTCATCTTCAGAGCGGATTAAGTTTGTCACCATATTCAGAAGCGGTGCCTTAAGACTGACTTCGACAGTGGGCTCGATATTGGCTATGGCGGTAAGGACTGAAAAGTCCACATAACCAGGGTGATCCAGGGAATCACTATCCTGCCCATTTGCCAAAGGCATAAAGCCGAGCAGCAATACAGGCAACATTAATCGTCTTACAATTTTCATACACTTACCTCGCACTTTACTTACTACTTTAAACAGCTATAAATTTCCAAATTAAATCGGGTCGTCCAGCAACGCATCTCTATTACGTTCCATGGCTCGCTCAAAAGAAGCATTCAATGAATCCTGCAAAGGTGTCACCAGGAATCTATCGCCAATCATGACTTCTGTTCGTTGACTAACTTCGTTCAGGTAATCAATTGCCAGGTTTAAGTCCAATAAGGCTTGCTGAATATCTTCAGGACCATAAGTCACTTGCTGCATATCGACTGTCTGTACTTCCTGGCTTGCCACTTGCGGAGCATCTTGGGTAGGGCCAAAAACTGCTGGCCAGATTGCAATGGCAAGTACCGCAACAGCTACAACCGGCATCGCATAGCGGACAAACATCGGGGCACTACCTAACCAATCTCCTAATGCGGTCCAGAGCGATGAAGATCTTGCAGGAGCAGCACTTTCGTGCCCGTTATTAACGAGCCGGTGAATTGGCTCCAAGACATTTTCATCACAGTTGATGACCGGCAAATCAAGAATGGCATCATGCACTGTCTGCGCGTATTGCAACTCGCGCCCACAATCCTCACAGGTATGAACATGAGACATGAATACTTCCCGTTGTGCAGAGCTCAATTCCCCATCGACAAAACTATCGATTTGCAATTGAATGAAATAACACTGTGACTCGCTATTGGTTGACATTGCTTTTACCTATTGCCAGCTTCCAACACTCATTAACTATTCATTTGTCGCTTTTACTGTAGATAACGTAAGCGACTCTTTATCAGTTACAGGCTTGCCTACCGAGACATTGAATAAATTTCGCAAGGTCTTGTTTTCACGCAGCTTTCGCCTGCTGCGATGGAGATAGACTTTTACCTGACTTTCACTCATGTCCAGGGTTTCGCGAATTTCTGCGTAACTCAGCCCCTGTACGTCGCGCATAACAATGATGCTGCGAAAAGGATCATCCAGCTCCTTGATGGCTTCCATTAGCTGCTGTTTGAATGCGGCCTGATCCAGTTGCCGCCCCTCATCAATTTCTTCAGCCTGCTCTTCAACTTCCGCATAATCATCTTGCTGACTATTGGCAGACTTGTTTTTCCTTACCTGATCGATCACCGCGTTATGGGCAACCCGCATTAACCAGCCACCTAGCTTGCTGTGGTCAATTTTCTGCCAGTGTTGCCACAGCTTGATAAAAACTTCCTGGGTAACGTCTTCGGCGTCTTCTTTAGCGCGCAGGCTATAGTGGGCAAAGGAGAAAATCCGTTGCCTGTGTTGATCTACGGCCTGACGGTACTGCGGTATCATTGATTTTAAAGACGGGAATTGAGGGAAAAGGTTACAGTATTTCAATTTCCACCCGGAATACAGGGAAAATCAACGGCTTAAAGTGCTATTTTATCTCTTTTCCGGGGGGACATACCCCGGAATTGCTATACTGAAACCTAACAATAACAAGAATTGCTGCACCTTAATTTCGCGCATGAAGAAGATCAAAGCCCTGGTCCTGATCGCTGGCCTGATAGCTACCCTGGGAAATTCACAGGCGGCAGAAAAATCCATACTCCTTAGCAATGGCGAGAGCCTGCAGGTGTACTTTTTTACCCCTGAAGAAGTTGAATTCCCGCCCCTTGTAATGCATGTAGCCAGCGGCTCAAACAATAAATTCGCCGTCAGGGCGGGATTCTGGCTCGGTCGTGAACTGCTAGAAAGAGGCTGGGCTGTGGCGGTTCCGGTATCTCCAGAAGGCCGCATGTATTTCGTTGACAATCCCCACTTCTTTCAGGAGATTATTGCCGCATTACGGGCGGACCATAAGCTTCACGCTGACAAAGTCATTGTTAGCGGCATTTCTAATGGTGGCAGCGCTGCATTAGCGATAGCCGCTCAGCAGCCAGAAACATATGCCGGCATCATCGCTGTTCCGGGAAGGATCTGGGATGAGGAAAAATTTCAGGCGATGGAAGGAATCGAGGTCTACTTGCGTATCGGCGAAAGGGATACTTACCGCTGGAATAACCGTCTGGAGGGCATGACTGCAACTCTGACCGCAGCCGGCGCCGAGGTAGATGCAGCGATCGTCCCCGGCGCCAAACATATTTTTTCAATGGATTGGGAAAGCTTGCAATCCTGGTTGGACAAGTTGACACAGTCAGCGCACTAGCGCTAACTGCGCAATTACTCTGGCTTGATGCCGACCTTGCTCATTACCACATGATCAGATAAAGCAAGACATTCTTTTCGACTAGTATCGGTCTTCTTCTATCCAGTAATTACTCACCACCCCTTCGGCAAACTCGATTGAAAGGGTCTCCATGCGCTCTTCTTCAACATCCACCGAGAAAACCAGAAAAACGCCCACTTCAGTATCTTTTTCTGAGCGATTGCGATATTTCCAGATCTCGGTGCCGTCGGCATAGCTAAGCTTGGTGCTGGGATCTCCAAAAGAAGTGCTGACGAAATCCTGGTTACTCTGGCCGATCTGTAATCGGGCCACATTACCTTCATCCCAGACTGTGTGTAATGGCCTGGAATCTGAATCAATAGTGATGAGACACCCGGTAAGTGTCAAAGCCATTAGTAAAAGAAGTACATTTTTAATCATTGAGTGTTCCCCGCGGTTATTGAATATTCCTGCTGTTTAACCAGCAGGCTCCTTGTGATTATGAGCTCAAGACGTTCGCTAACGAAAAAAGTTACAGCAGCGGACAGTGACATAATATTGGCTGAGGCTTAATCCAAGCTGAATACAGCTTATGGAGCATAAACTTAAGGAATAAGGCTCGAGAACGACTAATAGGACTAACCACCGAGTCACCAACAAGTCACGATTACTATGGTGCTATTCAATCAATTATTTCCGCTCTGGGCGCTGCTACTTTCTATCATCGCCTTTGTTTTTAGTGAGCCATTCAGCGCACTGGAAATTGCTATAGTTCCCCTGCTGGCTGGCGTGATGTTCATGATGGGACTTACCCTAACCAGAGATGATTTTGTGCGAATAAGTAAGGATCCTCGTGCAGTTTTCATTGGCGTGTTATTGCAGTTTGTGTTGATGCCATTTTTAGCTATCACGCTGGCCAGTATGTTGCAGTTATCCAATCAACTGACTGCGGGTATGGTTTTGGTAGGTAGCTGTGCAGGAGGAACCGCGTCAAACGTAATTGCTTACCTGGCGAAAGGAGATGTCGCACTGTCTATTTCAATGACAATGACTTCTACGCTAATTGGAGTTTTTGCCACACCATTGTTATGCGCCTTTTATCTTTCCGAAACTGTCGCTGTAGACAGTTTCGGTATGCTAATGAGTATAGTGCAGATGGTATTCTTGCCAGTGTTCGCTGGCGTTTTAGTGAATCATTGGATGCATCAGCAGGTAGCCAGGGTTGAGAGGTTACTTCCTTCTATATCTATTCTCTTCATTTTATTAATAATCGCCATAGTAGTCGCACTAAACTCTTCACGACTGGTAAACATTGGCATGCTGACCCTGCTGGCCGTAATTTTTCACAACAGCTTTGGTTTGGCAGGTGGTTTCTTCATCAGTCGGCTTTGTGGTTTTAATTTAAAACAAAGCCAGACTATTGCTATTGAAGTTGGTATGCAGAACTCCGGTTTGGGCGTAGCTTTGGCTTTACAGTATTTCTCCGCGACCGCAGCTCTGCCGGGGGCACTTTTTAGTGTATGGCATAACATCAGCGGTTCTGTTCTCGCTTCAATCTGGGGAAGAAGACGAGACTCAATCGAATACCTGATTAAGGATGAACAGAATTTAAAATCTGATAGAGTGAAATAAAAAAATCCTCCTGCGCTTGACCTAAATATATATGAGCGTACAATGCGCGCATCAAAAACTTGTATTTAGTGAAGACAATGAACACTCTAAATCTATTAACAATCACGTCGTCGAACATGGCCTATGTCGGTCACCTGTTCTGCGCGCGCGTGGTGGAAATTTGGGAGACCTGCTTGGAGTGATTTTCTGACTGATAGTCGAAAAACCAAAGTCTTAAAGAAAAGACCTCTAAGTTCAAAAACCTAGAGGTCTTTTTTTTTGCGGTGAATTTTAATTTTACTCGTAGATTACTGCGGGTACAGGGTAACTATTGTGCTTAAAAAACTGCATAGAAACATAGCGGTAATTTTTGGCCTGGCTTTTTTTCAATGCTTCATGGTTATTGTTCCTGTTGCTGTGCCTTTCTTTATGTCGAAAGGGCTTAGTCTTGCAGAAATTTTCTATCTGCAAGCTGTGTTCGCGACCACTATTGTGTTACTCGAGGCACCTTCCGGTTACTTTGCTGATATTTTTGGTCGTCGCTTTGCACTAATAATTGGCAGCATCGTTCATGGTCTGAGCTACTTTTTGCTTAATTTTGCAGATGATTTCCTAAGTTTGATGATCTTCGAAATAACTGCTGGCATCTCCATGAGCTTACTGTCAGGTGCCGATCTTGCCTTACTCTATGACACCCAGCTGGCATTGGAAGATGATGATTCGGCCGAACACGCTCGGGGAATTGCCCACCTGGGTTTTATCAAGAGTGGCGCTGAAGGAATTGGCGCCTTGCTGGGCGGTGCATTGGCACTGTACTCATTTGATCTAATGGTGTTGATCCAATCGATTATTGCCTGGGTCTGCCTGGCACTCGCAGTCTTGCTGGTAGAACCGCCTTATCGAAGAGAGGCAGCAGGGAGCGGGTTTGAGCGGGTGCGGATTTCCGCAATCCTCAGGCACTTGTTAATCAACGATCCTGTGCTGCGCCAGATCGTAATTGCCACACCCCTTTACAACCTGGCTATCTTCCAGGTCGCCTGGCTGGTACAGCCTTATTGGGAAGCCCAGGGCTTGTCTCTGGCCTTGTTCGGAGTTCTCTGGTGTCTGCAAAGCCTGGCCGTTGCGCTAGCCAACAAGTTTGGACTGGAAGTTGAAAGACGCTATGGCGCGGTGTTCGCGCTGGCTCTTATCGGTATTCTTCCAATCCTGGGACAATTTGGCATGGCCTGGTTTCAGGGCTGGGTAGGTATCGGCATCGGTCTAATATTATTTGTTTGCCGCGGATTGAACCAGGTCATCCTGGTGAACGCACTAAACCGCAGAGTGCCCAGTGAATTTCGCGCTACCGCGAATTCATTTACCAGCTTCTTATTGAGACTGGCTTTTATTACCACCGGTCCCATCGTGGGCTTTGTGGCTGAAAGAGAAGGCTTAGCGACTGCATTGAATCTGCTCGGAATCAGCTCAATAGCTCTAGGCCTGTTTGTCATGATTCCGTTGATGCAGTCGGTACGAGAAATTCAGCAGCGGGTAGCTGCATAAGCAATCCCTCCCCACTAGGGGACTATCTCAGATAAAATCCCTCCCCTCTGAGATAGTCCCCCATTTTTTTCAATACCACTGATAACCATCTAGATTTGGGCAATTGCTCTAAGCTGGCTCCCCATTTTTTAGTATTACTGATTACCGACTCGATATGAGCGAAGGCCAGAATACCGCTCCTTCTGAGACAGTCCCCGATTTTTTTCAAGCACACTGATAACCGTGTATTTTTGCGCCAAGAATTTAAAATCGCTCCCATCCCCAGCTGAGATAGCTCCTCATTTTTATAAACTGTCCAATACCTGCACAAACTTGGTTTGATTCTTGCTCCTTATAAATCAGCTTGATGCACCAATTACGCCCATGCAGTTAAATTTCGCAACTTTAATGAGCCGGATTGGTGCCAAAATTGAGGCGTGGTACAGTTTTCGGGCATTGCAGTACCTGGTTGGCGACCCGAATTCGCGCTCGCTGGTGCTGCCTCTTTAGCCTTTTATTGCACCGAAACGAAACATCGCCAACAAAAACGCACCAAAATAATGCAGGAGACCAACAATGAAATTAATCACCGCAATCGTCAAACCCTTTAAAGCGGATGATGTGCGTGAAGCACTGTCGGACATTGGGGTTAGCGGGGTAACACTCACCGAAGTAAAAGGATTTGGAAGACAGAAAGGCCACACCGAGCTATACCGTGGTGCCGAATATGTCATCGACTTCCTCCCAAAATCAAAAATGGAGATAGCCGTATCCGATGAATTAGTAGATCAGGCTATTGAAGCAATCTGCAAGGCAGCGGGCACGGGCCAAATTGGGGACGGCAAGATATTTGTCACCAATTTAGAACAATCCATTCGTATCAGAACCGGTGAAACCGGCAACGACGCCTTATAGAGGAATGAAAAGAAAATGCTAAAGATATTACTCAAAAACAAATTCTTGTTGGCCGGTGCTTTGCTGTTCGTACCTACAGTAGCCTCAGCACAAGAACTAAATGGTGCTGACACGGCCTGGATACTGACTTCCACTGCGCTCGTGTTGTTCATGACACTGCCCGGTCTATCTCTTTTCTATGGCGGCCTGGTGCGCACAAAGAACGTATTGTCCGTTTTGATGCAATGTTTTTCCATTGCGGTAGCAATCTCAATTCTTTGGTTAGTAGTGGGATACAGTATTGCCTTCGGGCCTTCGGAATCGCCTTATTGGGGCGGGTTAAGCCGCATGTTTTTTAGTGGCATCGACATCAATTCCATGTCAGGAAGTATTCCCGAGACTACCTTTGCAGGATTCCAGATGACGTTCGCCATTATTACGCCTGCCCTGATAGTTGGCGCATTCGTAGAACGTATCAAGTTTTCCTCGATGTTGATGTTCAGTATTCTTTGGACCCTCGTGGTTTACTTTCCTGTAGCCAACTGGGTATGGGGTGGCGGCTGGCTGGGCAGCATGGGATTAATTGATTTCGCCGGCGGCACGGTTGTGCACATCACTGCCGGTGTTGCAGCATTAGTCCTTGCCCTCATGATTGGTCAGCGCAAAGACTTCCTGCAATCGGCAACCCTTCCCCATAATTTAACCATGAGCTTTACCGGTGCAGCGATGCTCTGGGTTGGTTGGTTCGGTTTCAATGCAGGTTCAGCATTGGCTGCTGATGGTGCTGCGGGAATGGCTCTGTTTGTAACCCATATCTCAGCGGCTACCGGCGCACTGAGCTGGATGGTCATTGAGTGGATCAAGTTCGGCAAACCAAGCGGCCTTGGCGCGATTACTGGCATGGTGGCTGGACTGGCGACAATCACTCCAGCGTCAGGTTCTGTGGGCCCTGCCGGTGCACTTTTGGTTGGCCTTGCAGGCGGTGTTATCTGTTACTTCGCCACGACATTCCTCAAGCAAAGCATGAAAATCGACGATTCCCTCGACGTATTCCCGGTCCACGGTGTCGGCGGTGTGGTAGGTACTTTCTTAGCCGGCATCCTGGTTTCAAGCAATCTTGGAATCTTCAGCGGCAACGGGTTAGCAGAGGGCATGACGATAGGTTCCCAGGTGGGCGTGCAGGTGGTTGGCATTCTTGCTACAGGCATCTATACAGTCATCATGACATTCATCCTGGTTAAGATTGTTGGTGCAATCACTTCTGGTGTTCGTATTACTGATGAACAGGAACAGATAGGTTGTGATATTACCGATCACGATGAGAAAGGATACTCAATGTAGTTATTTCTCAACTCGATTAAGAAGCCCGGTTGCTTTCGAGTAGCCGGGCTTTTTTGTGACTTATTAAATTTCCCTATTTGGCATTGTGGTCCAGCTTTCTCGCAGACATAGGTTGGGTAATTGCTTCCGTGACACGGCGTGAACACATCCTTGTGGGCCCGACGCCCGCCGGTCCAGCCACCAAGTGGCGTTCGACTTTACAGCATGCTGGCGCATGCTAAACACTCGTCTCACCCCTACCGGCGACGGCCACTTCTGCAAACACCCAATCTATGTCATTAACAGAATTCATTGGACCAAGCAGAATCGGAAGAGTGTTTACAGATTCTGCGGGATAATGACGGCTATTGTGTCTTCTTCAGGGTAGTAATCGCGTAAACCAGTTTGTTGCCGTCGAAATCTGTAAATGTTGTCGCAACCAGACAGGTTGCCCTGCCATCATTTACAACTTCTCCTTTAAGGAGAAAGCGCGGACCCATTACTGGTGCAAAATAGTCGATGCGCATATTCACTGTACTCGACCATTTGAATTGATTCTGCTCATTAAACAGAGTGCGCGCGGTGAACAATGAAATGATATCCACATAAGTACCATGGAAACCACCGAACAATTGTTTGCGAGGATTCAATAAATGTTCTGGCAGATGGGCGTCTACTTCTACCAACCCCGGCTCTTCTCGTAGAACTTTCCATTTAGGCGATTCCAACAGGTCACCAGCATTATGCCCCGGCGTAAGAAAAATAGGCTTTAATTTCTCAGAAGATTCGGTCATTACATCCCTGCAGTGAAGGTATCAAAAGGGGTGGAGCATGAAGTAATTGGGGCCGCTGGTCAAATTTGTCGAGTGTCTCTATACTCGGATTCATCATCAAATCATGAGGATTAATCCATGCTTGCTTACCTATTAAAAACAGTCAAATACAGCGGGCAACAGGGCTTAAGATTACTTGTTGGCCTTTCACTTTCTACTTCAGTTTGGGCGAATGGTTTACCAACAGCATCACCAGAGAGCGTCGGGGTATCTAGCGAGCGACTGGAACGAATGTCCGAGGCCATGCAGCGCTATATTGATGGCAATCAATTGGCTGGCACCGTGTCTCTCATTTCGCGCAAAGGTAAAGTGATTCACATGGAATCCCAGGGCTGGAAGAGTAAAGAGACCAGTGAACAGATGACCGACGACACTATCTTCTTCATCATGTCCATGACCAAACCCATCGTTTCAACGGCCCTGATGATGTTATACGAGGAAGGTCACTTCCTGCTGACTGATCCGATCTCAGACTGGATCCCTGAGGTCGCTGATAAACAAGTAATTGTGGAAAACGAGTTTGGCACCTACCGGGTACCAGCGCATCGCCCGGTGGATTTTCGTCATGTGCTTTCTCACACCGCAGGACTAGATCCCAGCCGGGAAGTCCTCAATGATGACGAACTGGCACTGCTTGAGCGCAGAGATAACCTGGAAGATACAATTGTACGCCGTGGCCCACTGCCACTGGCCTTTCATCCGGGAGACGAATGGCAATACGGCAGCTCAACAGACTACGTTGCACTATTGGTTGAAAGAATTTCAGGCGAGCCCTTAAAAGACTATTTGCAGCGCGAGATATTCGATCCTCTGGGTATGGAAGATACCTTCTATGTAGTGCCTGAAGATAAGCGAGATCGAGTTGCTTCGGTTTACAGTCCATCAGGGCCTGGCCAGACTATCGAGCTATCCCGTAATGGAGACTACTCCGATAAGCCATTTTTTGGTGAAAATTATTACGGCGGCGTTGCCGGATTATTCTCTACCGCATCAGATTACTGGCGCTTTAGTCAGATGCTGTTGAATGGAGGTGAACTCGATGGCGTTCGCTTACTAAGCCCTAAAACGGTGAGCCTTATGATTACTAATCACAGTGGGGATGGAAACGTTTATGTGCGAGGACCGGGATATACCTTCGGTCTTGGCTTCGGTATCCTCAGCGATGCCGGTAAGGCTCGCGACCCACTGACTCCCGGTTCCTACACCTGGGGTGGCGCCTGGGGCACTATCTTCTGGACCGATCCGGTCGAAGAAATGACCGGCATCATGATGACGCAGATAACTTCTTACAGTCATTTAACTGTCAGGCAGGATTTCGGCGTAACCGCCATGCAGGCAATTATTGAAGCTAACTCGCCACTTATTGGCTACCCGGTATTGGATTAAATTTTAATGTAAGGCAATAAAAAGGGGCCAGTTGGCCCCTTTTTATTGCTTGTAAGTTTCTCACTTCTCGCAGCATTGATACTCAAGCAACGAGCAAGAGCCTGGAGTTCGAGGCAAATAGTTTCGAAAGCGAGGATGGTATATGTAATACCCGACGAGTTTGAGAAACTATTTTAAGACGAAATCCTGGCTTGTAGCCGCTGCGTCACAATCTACCGATCGTCTAGTAACTCAAATATCCGTCTAACTGCTCGAGGATCGACGCCAGGACCGCGAATTTGAGGAAAATTATCCGCATGATTGGTCATATCAATCTGCTGTGCTGCCTCTTCCCAACCGATAGTTCGGCTATGCATACCTTCTGCTTTTACCCAGAGATCCCGCAGGTATTCCTGAAAGTTCGTTATCGGGTCTTTGCTGCGCATAACCGGTCCATGTCCCGGTAGCCAGGCATCAAAATTCAGATTCTTGAGGCCTTCCAATGCGGCTGGCCATTCGTCTACGTGACCATCACCCATGTATGCCAACCCCGGCAGCATCATGTCACCAGTGAACGCGACCCTTTCCTGGGGAAGGAAGACAACTACGTCACCACCAGTGTGTGCTCGACCAAAGTGTAGAAGTTGAATTTCACGACTGCCTCGTTCGACAACCTGAAATAAAGTCATCTTCTCTGCCAATGTAATATTCGGTGGAGTTGGATTTACTTCGGGAATCGCATTCATGTAATCGGTTTGCACACGAAGCTGCTCCTGCAATTCAGCTCTTCGCTCCGGATTGGATTCACTCGCGACACGTTCCTCGAGGTTGGCTACTAAGCCAGGAACGGGGTCAGAAAAACTCCGAAATGTTCTTTCTTCCAATACATTACCAATTTCGCCATTTAACTTTGCTCGGGTGAACTCATGACCGATGATTTCAACTCCCTGGGGAAACGATTGATTACCGTGAGCATGATCAAAGTGATAGTGGCTGTTTACCAGGTAACGTACTGGTTTGTCCGTAATAGCAGGAATTGAATCCAGCAGTGCTCGAGCTGCTGCGGGTGTTACATGAGAGTCGACAACGAGGGTGTCGAACTCACCCACCAGGACCATGGCATTACTCATGGTATGAACAGAGCCATTTCCGCTGACATGCCAGACACCTTCAGCAACTTCTTCAAAGCGGTGGGTATCTGACTCCACTATTGTTTGAGCAAATACGCTTATGGGGAAAATGAGTAAAGGCAGGAAGAGTGCCAGGAGCGATTTTTTGCGAACTTGGTTTTTCATTTTATTGGTCCTTTATGATTTAGCGCTCGCTAATCACCGCAATAAATTTTGCCTCAGGGAGTAACCAATGTCTGATTGGCAACGTCTAAGCAGTATAAAGCGAGGGAAAAGGCACATTAGCGCATCGCCCATACCCTGTAAAGCAATGGTCTAAGTCGCTATTGCGCGCGTCAATAAGTGGTGAAAAAGGCAAATTCAGTCAAACAGATTAATGTTGGTTATTAACTAACTTACTGTATTTATTGAACTTTTAAAATTGGCATCCTTATTGCTGCATAGCTAGCAAATCTGCCTACAAGTTAGTCAGATTTGGTCCGATAAGAGACCTACTTAAAACGAATTTGAAGCAGCACGAATTGGAGAACTGCCAAAAGCAGATCAAAAAAGGGGAACAAGAAATGCGAGCAATTAGTCACAAACTAAGATTAAGTACAGCCACAATCCTGGCCATGGTATTGGGGAGCTACCTGTTTGCTGCCAATGCAGATGCACAAGGTCGCGATATCAGCCGGATTAACGGCACCATAAACGTGGAATCCGGAGAGCGAGTCGGCGACGTTTCGACCGTTAACGGTTCAGTAAGCCTGGCAAGAGGATCAAGTGCCAGCGAGGTCACCACAGTTAATGGCGGTATCGATATTTCCGATCAGGTATCAATCTTTCATGCAGAAACTGTGAATGGCGGAATTAGAGTGGGCGAGGGTGTTACCGTCAGCGGCTCACTGGAATCAGTTAATGGTGGTATTCGCATAGATGCGGGTACAGTAATTGAGCAACATATTGAAACTGTTAATGGGCGTATCCGACTGACCAGCACTCAGGTAGGCAACAACATTGAAACATCAAACGGCGATATTGATATTCGAGATGGTAGTGTTGTGGAAGGCGATATCGTTGTGCACGGCAGAAAGCGCTGGTGGGATCGCCTTTTTAACTGGGGCGGCAGCCAACGTCCTGAAATAACCATAGATTCTTCATCTGCAGTCAGGGGCGATATTCATATTTATCGGGAAGTTGATTTGAATATTGCCGACGGTTCCTTAAATGGCAGTGAAATAGAACACTTTTAGGAGCTCACTGAGTTCACCCGGCATAAGCAAGCCAGAAACTAAAAAGCGGGCCAAAAGCCCGCTTTTTTTAAACCCGCCAAAGAGTATTATTCCTTGCGTTCGTAGTGGCCCATCAGCATACCAGTACCGAGTACGTGACCGTCGATAGCTTCCAAAAGCTGGTCTTTGTTCAGTCCTGGCTCTAAATCAAGGTCAGCGTCCAGGGCATAAACACGGAAATGGTAGGCATGCAGCTGGCCATTAGCTGGAGGGCGAGGGCCAAAATACCCAGGGCGACCCAGGCCATTATTGCCATTTACTAAACCATCAAGTCCAGCAATATTTGGTTCAGCATCTGCAGACATTCCGCCGGGAAGGCCGGAAGCACTGGCTGGAATATTGTAAACGACCCAGTGCACGAATGGGCTATCCATCATGCCAATATCTACAACAATCGGATCGTCGCAGATTAGCGCTAAAGATTGTGTGCCTGCAGGAAGATCTGACCAGCTAAGATCTATTGATGTATTTGCCCCATAAGCAGAGTTTTCCTCCGGTACCATACCGTGATGATCAAAGATCGAACTGGTAATCGTAATAGTGTCCTGGGCAGAAACCTGCACAGCAAAAACCAGCGCAATCACCGTAGCAATACCTTTTAGCAATTTATTCATTTTTGTCTCCTCTAGCTTATTAAAGTTTCAATCTTATTTTTTCAATGCGTATTCGATGTTCTCAGCTTTATCCCGCAGCAGGTACTTTTGAACCTTACCGGTGGAAGTTTTGTCGATTGGCCCAAAGGCTACTTTCTTTGGAATCTTGAATCCAGCTAATTCGTCGCGACAATAGCTTACTAATTCTTCAGCAGTCATTTCTTCCCCTGCCTTTAAACTCACAAAGGCGCAGGGAACTTCTCCCCATTTTTCGTCTGAACTGGCAACTACGGCAGCTTCCAGTATTTTTGGGTGTTTGAATAGTACGGATTCCACTTCTAGTGAAGAAATGTTTTCACCACCAGATATGATAATGTCTTTTGAGCGATCCTTTATCTGAACATATCCATCTTCATACCAGACTGCCAGGTCACCGGAGTGAAACCAGCCACCTTTAAATGAAGCCCCCGTGGTGCCAGGATTTTTAAGGTACCCCTTCATGGTCAGGTTGCCGCGCATGAGTATTTCCCCCATGGTCTTGCCATCTTTTGGCACTGGCTCCAGAGTTTCTGGATCTGCCACCATAACCTCGTCTTGCAATGGCGCTCTTACCCCCTGTCGCGCCAACATCTCTGCCCTTTCCTCAACCGAGATTGATTGCCATTCTTCTTTCGGCGCACAGACTACGCAAGGTCCATAAGTTTCTGTCAAACCATAAACATGGGTGACACTGAAGCCCATGTTTTCCATGCCTGCAATTACAGCCGCAGGAGGCGCCGCCCCTGCTGTCATGGCCGAAACTTTATGATCCACTCCCTGCCTTAATTCTTCCGCCGCATTTATCAGCGTATTTAAAACTACAGGAGCACCACAAAAATGTGAGACATGATGGGTTTTAATCGCATTAAAGATGGCGTCGTCTCTGACATGGCGTAAACAAACACTGGCACCAGCAACTGCAGCCAGAGTCCAGGGAAAACACCAGCCGTTGCAATGAAACATGGGTAAGGTCCACAAATAGACTGGATGACTACCCATGTTCCAGCATAAGACATTGGACACCGCGTTTAAGTAGGCACCACGGTGATGATACACAACTCCTTTGGGATCACCCGTGGTACCAGAAGTGTAATTGAGCGAAATGGCCTGCCATTCGTCTTCGATCTGAAAGCAGCGGTAATCTTTGTCACCTTCTTGCAGGAAGTCTTCATAGTTGCGTGATCCTAATAGCTCGCCGCCAGAAAAATAAGGATCATCGATATCGATAACTAGAGGTTTATTTGCAAGCAAATCCAATGCTGTCTTGATCGTTGCGCTAAACTCACGATCGGTGAAGAGAACTTTTGTTTCAGCATGTTCAAGTATGAAAGCGATGGCTTTGGCATCCAGGCGAATATTCAGCGCATTCAGTACAGCGCCAGTCATAGGCACAGCAAAATGCGCTTCGAAGGTTTCCGGCGTATTGGCGCCCATGAAAGAAACCGTGTCTCCAGCACCAATTCCATATTGCATCAAAGCCGATGCCAATAGG
Source organism: Gammaproteobacteria bacterium (assembly GCA_028818225.1). Lineage (GTDB taxonomy): Bacteria > Pseudomonadota > Gammaproteobacteria > Pseudomonadales > Pseudohongiellaceae > UBA9145. The sequence goes on from JAPPOG010000028.1 coordinate 45,715, forward strand.
CAGCATCGCTTATATGTTTGCTCCCAGGTATAGGTCGTATTGCCATGAATGATTGAAGTTTTCTGAGGATAAACACTGGCACAGCGCTCGATAAAACTTAGCGGTGTTAGATGAGCAAAGTTTGCAGGATTCCTGTCCAGATTCTGCTCATAGATGTTATTGGTTCCCATTCAGCTTAAACCTTTTTCTTGCTTCTTTAAAATCCGAACAGATCGTAACTACATAAAATCCATATCGCCGGCAGTTAACCACCAGGCCCCATATAAAATTTTTGAACTTGGCCCCGGATTCCAGAAATTACAGGGTATCTCAATCCCAAGCTGATTCTCAATCGAAGTATCTGTGCTTACAGATTCCAACCAGCCTCTGGTTATCCAGAGTTTCAACTCAGAATCTTCCAATAATTGATTGAGATTGGAAATTATGTCCTTCATGCGAGCAACAGGGCAGATTAAATCCATAATCAACAGACGCGCGTCATGCTCTTTCAATACCGCGAGGGCTAAACAGCTTCCTGATGCACTCTTAACAAACATACAACGATAGAGATTCGCCTGAGCGAATGGGTGTTCGAAGTAGCGGTATTTAATATATTGCCAATGACGATCACCCACGATGCCTTCTGTCATGTCTTGCTTCATTAATTCCCATAGTAAATCAATCTCTTGCTGATGTTCGGAGCGAGTAATATCTACTGGCACCAACTTACACTGGCTTTGTTTCACTTGTGCAGTCTTTGGAAAGACCAATTCAATATAGTCATCGGTCTTTTCGTAAAGACCCAGGCGTAAGGCAATATTCATTGCTTTCTGGTTTGGAAACCCGAATCCAAGCAAATGATTCACCGTATTGCCAATCTCTCTTTCGAGAAAAGTTGCGGCTGTTTTAAAAAATAAACTGCTTTTGCCATACTGACGTCGAATTTCAGGAAGGACCATGACATCACAAACCTGAATGGCAGTATTTGACTCACCAAAATATTGGATCTGCCTTGGCGCACCGCCATAATGAGCAATGATTTCGCCATTTTTTGATTTTCGAGCCACTATGCATTTGCCCTGACCCAACTCATATTTCCATTGCCAGACTTCGGGATTGAACTCGACATCGAAACACTTCTCGAAAAGATCTTTTACCTCAATCGGATCGAAACTATCCCGTGCCCCATATTCCGCTTTTGCATATTCACCTTCCGGATTGGTAATTTTTTCCAGCAGAAACACATTAAAACTGCGCCGCTTGTTATCCAGCTCCTCTGCTATGTGTTGCAATTCTGTTTCCAGCAAGGCAAGCGCGGTCTTATGAGCTGAATCCACCTGGCGCTTTGCTGCCAAGCGCTTTAATTCTTTGATACTGCAGATTGCATCTGTACGAAAATTCAGCTCTCTCAGAATCGCAAAGCTCAAGCGCTCTGATAACTGGCGCATACTGGACAAGTTTGGAAGAGTAGATCTTTCCAGTATGGAATCGTCATCAAGATATTCGCCGAAAATAAGCAAGCGCCCGGATTCACCAAGCACTTCCCTCGCCTTACTTAGAAGTGGGAGTTGATCCAGATAATTATAAGTCCCCTCAATTACTACAAGATCGAAGGCTTCATCAGAAGAAAAATTCAGGCAATCATTAGTTGAAGTGACTGAGCACCTCTGCCCTTTTAATGCGTCATTGAGGTAAAGCAGGCTAGGTCCATTGAGTAAGATGTTTGCACCAGGTTTTAGATCCTCGGCAACGAGCTGAAAGAGCTTTTTCGCAAAGGCCTGTTGCTGCTGCTGATAATCATTTTGCTGAACATCGTCGGAGAACAGACCATAGTGCAAAAATCGACACTCGCCGAACTCCTGCTCAAGAAGATCGGCGCAGATATTTTGTATTCCGACTAGTGAAGATTGGTCTATCGAAGTCAAGGTATCGCACTGGGCCAGCTAGCTAATCGAGGCGAAGCAATATAACGCGATGAACTGACTTTGCCTAGTCATACAGGGATATTCACACTTGCCAGCTGCGACAATTTGTCCATTGTATAACAGCACTTCCCTCATTTGTTTAAGGTAGAATAGTGCCATGTTTAAACATTCGAAGTTTTCAGAATTCCTGTCTTACCTGGTACCGGTCGCCATGGAACAGGGCACCAGCGGCAAACAAGGTCTGCAGAGATTATTGTTGTTACGAAGCTTTGTTACGGTAGTCAGTGTAGTGGGACTACTGATATTTCAATCAGTGTCGGAGCTGGATGTTTCACTGACACTTATTGCCATACTAAGTATCGCTGTTCTGGTTTCAGTCGCCATTGGTTATTGGCGCCTGCAGAGTACTCCAGCTATCAGCAACATCGAACTGTTTTGTCACCTCCTGGTGGACGTGGTGCTTCTGGTAATACTCATCCTTAATACTGGCGGAGTGAGTAATCCACTTATTTCTTATTTTCTGGTCTTGCTCGCCGTTACAGCGACGCTATTACCACGAACATTCGTAAATTCGTTCGCATTAATGAGCATCCTGATTTACACGTCGTTCCTGTTGCTCGACCTGCAAAGTGATCACGGCATGGGTGTAGGCCCGGTAGAACAGGAGATGGTATTTCAACTTCACCTGGTGGGTATGTGGGTAATCTTTCTGGTGAGCTCCATACTTATTACGGTATTCATTACCCACATGGCCGATGCGATAAAGGTCAGGGAATTGAATCTCGCCAAGGCAAGAGAAAGTGAGATGCGAAATGAACAGCTTGTAGCTATAGGAACACTTGCTGCTGGCACTGCTCATGCCCTTGGCACCCCGCTGTCTACCATGGCGGTTTTGCTGACCGAACTGGACAAGCTGGACACAGAGCAATTAAAGAACAGTGAAATCAAAGAAGATATTTCTGTACTGCGCCAACAAGTAACACGTTGCAAATATTCATTAGCCCAGTTAACGCGTTACTACAACAAAGATAATCCCGAGCAAGAAGAAAAAGTTCTGTTATCGGAATTTGTAAATGACATTAAGGATTACATTCTGAACATTCATCCGAGTGCATCAATAGAATTCAAGATCGATTGCACCGATAACCCCAAAGTTACTTCCAACCTGAGCGTGAGACATGCCGTAATTAACATCATTGAAAATGGAATCAGGGCCGCCAAAAATCATGTTGATGTTTCGTTTAATATCACTGCTGATTCACCGCCCCAGTTTGAGATTTCAATAAACGACGACGGATCAGGAATTCCGACAAAAGTAATGGAGAATATGGGTGAACCATTCATATCCGGGCGCAAGGAAAGTATGGGTCTGGGTATATTCCTGGCCAATGCCGCCGTGCAAAGACTGGGCGGAACTATCGAAATGTTCAATCTGAAGATTGGTGGCGCCCTGACGCTTATAAAATTACCTTTACCCGAGTATCAATAAGACTAACTTCAGTGACAGTTAAAAATATATTACTGGTTGAGGATGACGAAGTTTTCGCGCGAGCAATTAGTCGGGCGTTGGAGCAGCGCAATTATAGCGTCGCTCACGCCCAAACAAGTGAGCAGGCTAAACAACTAATACAATCTGATGGGTTTGACTATGCGATCCTGGATTTAAATCTTGGCGGTGAAACGTCTTTGAACCTGATTCCTGTTATCAAGCACAAACTAACAGGAATTCATATTCTGATTCTTACCGGTTATGCCAGTATTGCCACCGCCGTGGAAGCAATAAAATTGGGTGCAGATAATTACCTGGCGAAACCCGCCGATGCCGATGAAATTCTTTCTGCAATGCTGGTAGAAGGCAACTCCGATATTCCAGAACCAAGTGAATCTTCGAAGCTGGAACCTATGTCAGTACGGCGTCTGGAATGGGAACATATTCAAAGAGTTCTCATGGAAAACAATGGCAATATCTCCGCCACCGCTCGCCAACTCAAGATGCATCGCCGCACCCTGCAAAGAAAATTACAGAAGCGCCCGGTGGCTAAGTAATTAACGACGCGTTAAGGGTGTCATGCCCAGGTGTCGACCACCATCGATAATCAAAGATTCCCCTGTCACTACTGTTGGTCCCTGGATAAAGAAGAGAATAGATTCGGCAACTGTATCTGCAGTTGCAGTAACACCTAATGGTGCGTTCTTTATGGAAGCCTGGCGCGCCTGCTCATATCTTTCTTCGCCAAGCCCTTCTTTTAACCATTCACCTTCGATGAATCCGGGGCAAACTACATTTACTCTTATCCTGGGACCCAATACCCGGGCCAGAGACAAAGTCATGGTAATCATTGCCCCCTTGGATGCCGCATAGGCAATGCAGCTACCGACCCCGGCAACCCCGGCAATGGAAGCAACATTGACGATGGACCCACCACTTTCCTGCTGTTTCATTTGCTCTGCAACGGCGCGAGTCATCTGATATGCCCCGATCACATTCACGCTATAGATATTCTGGAAGTCATCTGAACTCAGACCTTCGAGATTTGCGTGGTCGACAAACTTGGTCGTGCCGGCGTTATTAACCAGAATGTCGATTTGTCCCCATTTTTCGATGGCGGCTTTGGCCATGGCACGACAATCTTCATCCCTGGCTACATTGGCCTGCATAACCAGGGTTTCTGCTCCGGCCTTCTCGCATTCTGCGGCAACCGTATCTGCTCCCGCGGAATTTGAGTTGTAATTGATCACGGAATGACAACCAAGGGCGGCCAGCTGCCTGGCTGTCGCGGCCCCTACACCACTGCTGGACCCTGTCACTATTGCTACCTTACCTTTTAATTCACTCACGGCTAGAAAAACTCCCTGGAGACGTTGCTGAAAGCGGTAAAAATTAGCACAAATCTGCCGAAAAACCCTCTCACAGTAAAACGCGTCGAAACGCCCTATAATTCTGGTAGTTGGCACCGTTTATTCGTTGCAATTAATCATTGAATCGTTACAATGCGTAACACTTTTGCGGCAATGTTCATTTATAGTTGCACAGGCAGCCAAGAAGCCCGTAGGCTAGGGATTTTTTCTAACAACAGGGACGAATAATCAACGCGTCAATCAGGCAATTTGCTGAAATGGTGGAATCCGCCAGCGGATTCCTCGCGTATTAACTATGTGTACAGCAAAGTCATTTCTGAATTGCGGAGGCAATGAGTGAAAAAGCAGCAGTATGTAGCAGCCGGAATATTAGCAATGGTAATCGCCTGGATGGCGTTCTCACCAAACAGCGCTGAGACTGTTAACGAGGAAGTTTTACCGGCGTCTACTACCATTGTGGCACTGCCTGAAGGCGTAGCTGATTCGGAAAGTCCGGATGTTGTAACCGTTCGCGCTGAACGCATTGGCTCACAGGCCTATATCGAGCGTATTCGCGTACGCGGACGCACCCAGGCCTTCCGGCATGTGGAAGTTAGAGCTGAGGAAGCTGGCCGAATTATTGGCAATCCTGTAGCCCGAGGCGCCCGCGTCCAGCAAGGTGACCCACTCTGCGAAATCGCAGTAGATAACCGTGATGTTAACCTGGCAGAGGCAATGGCCCGGCAGGAACAATCTGAATTCGAATATGCCGCTGCCCTTGATTTACAGGAACAGGGCTTGCAATCAGACGTGATAGTGGCACAACTTAAAGCTGCGCTGGAGACTTCCAAAGCCGCAGTTGCCCGCGCAGAACTTGCCCTGGAAAAAACCAAGATCGTTGCTCCATTCGAAGGCATTGTTGAGACCCGAATAGTCGAAGTAGGTGATTTACTCAACATCGGAAGCGTATGCGCTTCGATTATTGATGACAGCCCCATGCTATTAGTTGGTCTGGTGCCAGAACAGGATGTTGGCGCGCTCAGTGTTGGAGCAAGAGTGTCTGGCCGCTTACTTAGCGGCGAAGAAGTGCAGGGTTCCGTAAGCTACCTGGCAAGGGCCGCCGATACTATTTCGCGCAGCTACCGTATTGAAGTCGAGGTCGATCCGCGCTATCAGAACCTGCGCGAAGGCATTACTGTAGAATTATTGGTAAATGCAAATGAAGTCATTGCCCACCGCATCCCCTCTTCTGCTTTAACTCTTGATGATACTGGCACCGTTGGCATTAAGGTGATTGATAGTAATAACGTTGTGCAGTTCCACAATGTGGAAATCGTAGGTGATGAAACCAATCAGCTAGATCCCGGCATTTGGGTAACAGGAGTAAATGGTGACATTACTCTTATCACCCTCGGCCAGGAAATTGTCTTTCCGGGACAAATCGTAGAAGCCAATTTCGATTGGGACAAGTAGCAGCACTACTCTTCAGGCTCAGCAATGAAAACTTATATTGATGCAGCAATATCAAGGTCGCGAACTACGGTAAGTATTTTTGTGGTAACCCTGCTTGCGGGCTTCGCCTCTTACCTGGCAATTCCTGTGGAGATGTATCCCGATGTTCAGGTGCCGATGGTTGTGACCACGGTAATCCATGAAGGCATCTCTCCCGAGGATGCTGAAAGATTGCTGTCAAAACCTGCGGAACTGGAACTCAAGACCATCGATGGCATCGTTGAAGTCACCTCCTTCTCCAGTGAGGGGGCTGCCACCATCATGACTGAATTTGATATCAGCTTCGAATCTTCGGCCGCACTGGCTGAAGTGAGAGAAGCGTTAAATCGAGCCAAGGCCCGGTTTCCACAGTCCACCGAAGAACCCATCATTCAGGAAATGTCCGCCGTTTCCATGCCTATCGTACAAATCGCTATCGGCGGTGAAGGCGTACCGGAAAGAGCCTTGCTGCGTATTGCTGAAGATTTGCAGCGGGAAATCGAGTTAGTACCACAGATCCTAGAAGCCCCCATGGTAGGCAATCGCGAAGAATTGCTGGAAGTCGAGATTAATCCTTCCAAGCTCGAAACTTATGGCATTCCCAACAGTTCGATTATTCAGACTGTTACCAGCAATAATCGCCTTATTGCGGCGGGGCAAGTCGATACCGGTCAGGGTAGCTTCCCGGTAAAGGTGCCAGGTCTAATTGAAAACGCCGATGATTTGTTCAACCTACCTCTTGCCTCGACAGATCTGGGGGTACTTACTGTTTCTGACTTGGCCGATGTGCGCCGTACATTTAAAGATGCCACCCGCTATTCCTATGCCAACCATTCACCGACAATTTCCCTGAACGTGATGAAGCGCAAGGGTGCGAATCTGGTGGAGGCATTCGAACAGATAGATGAAATAGTTGAAGAATTAAAGCCCACCCTGCCGCCGGCAGTCACCATGGCTTACATCAATAATACTATTCCGATTGCACTGGAGCAGAATTCCGGTTTATCTGGCAATATGGCGACGGCCATGGTGCTGGTGCTGCTGGTGGTGATTGCCACCGTCGGTGTTCGTTCCGGTATGCTGGTAACGCTGGCTGTACCTTTCTCCTTCTTTTTCGCTTTCATCATCATTAATGCATTGGAATTCACCTATAACTTCATGGTGATCTTCGGCCTACTGCTGGGCCTCGGTATGCTCATTGACGGCGCTATCGTGATGGTGGAATACGCTGATCGTAAGATGGCGGAAGGGCTGGATAGTCGGGAAGCATATAAAGCTGCTGTTAAGCGAATGTTCTGGCCCATCACGGCTTCAACCGCCACGACCCTGGCAGCCTTCCTGCCACTTATGTTTTGGCCAGGGGTTTCCGGGCAGTTTATGAGCTATCTGCCAATCACAGTATTCGCAGTTCTTATCGGCTCCCTGTTTTATGCTCTGTTATTTGCGCCGGCTATTGGTGCACTTATTGGCAAGTCCAGCGACGCCGATCGTACTTATTTGAAGAACCTGGAAGAAGGTGATCCTGAAAAAGCAACGGGCATTACTGGCGTCTACGCAGCAATCCTGGAAAAAGCTGTCAGCATGCCCGGCACAGTCTTCCTGATAAGTATCGCCACCATGATCTCTATAGTCATAGCCTATGGCCGCTGGGGCTCTGGTATCGAATTCTTCGTTTCTGCTGAACCCTTACAGACCCAGGTGCAAATTTTTGCCCGGGGTAATTTATCGCCAGCCGAGCTGCGTGACATCATGCTGGATGCGGAAGACCGTATTGAAGCAATAGGCTATTACGAAGGAATAGTTACCCAGTCCGGTGCGGGTGCCCAGTCCGCCGGGCCAATGCAATCCGCCCCTGACCTGGTGGGAACAATCTTCGTTGAACTCACGGATAGACGATCACGAGAACTGGATGGATTCCAGATTGAGAACCTCTACCGTGAAGCTATTTCGGAAATTCCCGGAGTGAGAGCGGAAATTGTATCCATAGAACAGGGTCCGCCAGTAGGTAAAGAAATCCAGGTTGAGCTGGCTGGTGAAGCACTGGATTTACTGTTCTACGAAGCAGAAAGAATTCGTGGTTACATGGAAACCGAAATGACCGGGTTAATCGACATTGATGACACCGCACCACTACCCGGTATCGAATGGGAAATTAATGTAGATCGCGCGCAGGCTGCCATGCTCGGCGCCAACATGAGCGAAATCGGCGCTGCAATTCAACTGCTGACCAATGGAATCTTTATGGGCGATTACCGCCCCAATGATAGCGAAGAAGAAGTTGATATTCGTGTCCGCTATCCAATGGAGTATCGCGGCATAGACCAGCTGGACAGCATTCGCATTAGCACACCCAATGGTCCTGTTCCCATTAGCAGTTTTGTAACCCGCGAAGCAAAACAAAAAGTGAGCTCCATCCAGCGCGTGGATAGCAACCGGGTTGTCTATATTCGCGCCAATCCGGCACCTGGTGTAGTCGCCGATAATAAACTGCAGGAACTGGCAGCCTGGCTGGAAGCCAATCCACCGGTTCAGGGTGTCGAGTATATTTTCCGTGGAGCCAATGAGGAGCAGGAAGAATCTGCCGCATTCTTATTGCAGGCCTTTGCCCTGGCAATGGCGATGATGGCAATTCTACTGGTGACTCAATTCAATAGTTATTACCAGGCTCTGCTCATTCTTTCGTCGGTACTGTTATCGACTTCAGGTGTGCTGCTGGGATTACTGACCACCGGGCAGACCTTTAGTGTCATGCTAACCGGTATCGGGATCGTTGCCCTGGCAGGCATCATCGTAAACAACAATATCGTGTTAATCGACACGTTTAATGTGCTGCGTCGCGAACACCCGGAATGGACCCTGCAAGAAGTCATCGTGCACACAGGCGTGCAACGATTGCGTCCGGTATTCCTTACTACCTTTACCACTGGCTTTGGATTATTGCCCTTGGCTATGGGTATCTCATTTGATCTGATAGGCGCAGAAATAGAGTTAGGCGGGCCTATCGCTTCTCAGTGGAGCGGTCTCGCTTCAACTATCGTGTTTGGGCTTTCCTTTGCGACGATTCTCACCCTGGTAGTAACACCGGCAATGCTGGCGTTGCCAGACCAATTAGGCCGCATGTTCAGAAGAGCGCCGCAGGCCGTCGTGCAAGCGGAACCGAGCCTGGGCGTCTAGTTTAACGGCCTGCACAACACAAAGATCAATAATTGAATCAATCTTGTTCACTTCTCAATTGTAAGTGCCGATTCAATCATGTAAGAATGGTTGGTAATCGCGGCAAACGATACACATAGATGGGACTGTTAGTCGCCTTTTTCGTAGGCAGCATTTTCTTTTCTTTTCTCTGTTCGATACTCGAGGCAGTTTTGCTTAGTATCACGCCTGCTTATGTGGGAATCAAAGAACAGGAAGAATCTCACCTGGCCGAAGACCTGGCTCGCTTTAAAGATGATATCGATCGACCGCTGGCGGCGATCCTGACGCTGAATACCTTTGCCCACACAGTAGGGGCTTTTCTAGTAGGTGCCCAGGCCACTGTGGTATTTGGCGCGACCCCATTAGAAATTTTTGGAGTAACAATCATCACCTGGGAAGCACTGGTAGCCATAGTATTAACCCTCTGCGTACTGATTTTTTCAGAGATCGTGCCAAAAACTATCGGCGCCAATAACTGGGAAGCATTGACACCGGCTGCGGTACGTTCACTTAAGATAATGATTTTTGTGCTGGCGCCTTTTGTATGGATGCTCGAGTTCTTTACGCGCAAATTCAAAAAGGATAAGGACAAGCCCATTCTCAGTCGCACCGACTTTGCCGTAATGACCGACCTGGGTAAAGAAAGTGGAGCGCTGGAAGAAAATGAACAAAAAATTATTCAGAATCTATTACGTTTCAGTCGCGTTTTGGTGAAAGACATTATGACGCCTCGAATCGTAGTCATTTCTGCCAATGAAGACACAACGGTAAGAGAGTTTCATGAGCAACACGATACACTTCCTTTTTCTCGTATACCTATTTATGGGGATAACGGCGATAACATTACCGGTTACGTGCTAAAAGATGAGTTGCTGCTGAACCTCGTAGAAGATCAGGACAATATTCCACTGAACAAAATACGACGGGACATCATAGTGGTACACGCCTCAGTACCGATTCCTGATTTACTGGATATGTTTATCTCGAAACAGGAACACATGGCGTTGGTAGTCGATGAATTTGGTGGCATGGAAGGTATCGTCACCATGGAAGACATCATAGAAACATTGTTAGGTTTGGAAATCGTTGATGAATCAGATAATGCGGAAGATATGCAGGCCCTGGCCAGAAAGAACTGGGAGCGTCGAGCCAAGCGCATGGGGATAACGCCACCCCAAGAAGAACAACAAAGCGAAAAATAAATCTACCCGGTGCTCGCGCGACATCTTGAAATCAGTGCAATTTCGCGGCAACTAAGACTGCTTTTTCGGTAGTTAAACATGGCTAAACGTCACAATTTATGGGCTTTGTGACAAATTGTAACCACGTCGTTAAAGCCAAAATGTCTATGTTAAGATTTTGGCAGTTTACCGCTAGCGGCATTAAGGAAATGATTCGCAAGCTGTAAATAGCTAAAGACAGGAGCTTGGGGGTTTTTCTTTGTTCCCCCCTTTTCTAAAGCATTGAGTGACTTTCAAGTTTCCTCTTTAGCGCCCTCTTCTAAAGATTTCCCGGAAAGTTTTTATCTCAGCAGTCTCGTGCTGCGCTCAAGTTTTATCTTGAATTTTAATCTATACGGGCAATGAACGGTCTGCGTCGCTGCCGATCCCTTTTCATTCCTGAACCATCGTTATCCAGGAATTGATAGAGCTGCTTTTCACAAATAGCGATGTTTTCCAGCAAAAAATTAAACCGCGGATGATTAGAAGCAAGGGTGCGCTCAGCGATTTGCAAGCGCAGCTTATAGATTCGATTGGCCTTACGTAATTGGTCTACACGATTGCCTACCGGGTTGATGCTTAATGCATAGGACAACCAGCCTGAGACTTTTTGCAATCCGGTTTCTAGCCTGGGGTCATCGATCGAATAAAGTTTTCGGTAGAGAAACTCCATGTGGCTGTAATGGTCATCTACCGCATCGTAGTCTTCCAAAGCCATTTCGCTTTCGATCATTGCTTCCAGCAGAGCAATCTGAGTTTCATCGTAAAATCCGTTTTGAATTCGACTCACTTGCCTGGCCTGCTTGAAGTAAGCCACCGCATGTTCGTGCCGTCCCTGTTCCTGCATTAATAATCCTATGTCGATTAGTGGATCGAGAGATTCAGTACTAAACACATTAAAATCCCTGCTATCAATTACGAACTCGTCATTAAAGGGATTGTCCGGGGCAAGCAAAGCAAAGCTATCCTCCTGCCCATAACAGTTAAACGAAATCGCTAACAAGATTGCGAAAAGTGGCAGTCGAAGGCGCGCGCCTTGCGGTCGACCTTGAGAAAAGATCTTTGGCAGAGATGAATTGCTGTGCAGATGATCGGGTAATGCCATTTCTTCTGCTCTTATTGGTTTTAACTTCAGAACAGGCAAATACTTACTTCGTATTACTGCTAGAGTCATAACTGTAACACTTTTTATCATCCTGTCACAGTCTGTTACATATTTATTTTTCGCTTATATTTCAGTTAGTTATGAAGGTTTTTCTCAGTGTGCAATTTTTGATCACCAGTGGCGCCGAAAGAATTGGTAAATGCTATGGTTTTCCACTAGCAATGAGCACAGCAATGAAGAGTGATTTTCGATGAAGGCGAGCTAGCGATAAGTGCGATTTGCGATCAATGACTCAGCGACAATTAACACCATCACCAGCGTCAAAAGCCACCACCAGATGCGCTGCGGACGTTCCAATTCTTCGATCAATTGTGCCGTTTGCACCTCTCTGGAGCGAATCGGATTTGTATCTGGATTGATGATTGCATCATAGAGGTTTTCTACTGGAGTGCGTGCGAAATTGGATTCTTCCGGCAGTATATTTACAGCAAAGCGTGCTGCTTCTCCATCGATGTCGGCTGCAATAAAACCCGGAGTCGCCGCCTGAATAACGAATCCATCGTTGGTGAATTCAATGGCATTTCCATTAGCATCCTGCGCTGCGATAACACTTGCTTCTCCACCGGGGTCCAGCGAGAAATTATCTCCCACCTGAAAAGATCGTTGGGTAGACGCCGGCTGCACCAGGTGCCTCAGGGTTTCATGGACGAAGGGCAGAAATAATCCCTGTAGCGGTAAATTGTTCCATTCCAGATCCATGGTGGATGCAAACAGGATGACCTTTCCTTCCCCCACTTCTCTTTCAACCAGTGCGGGCTCAGTGTTGTCGAATTGCATTAAAACGTCGGCATCGGCATTTGGCAGCAAGCGCCAGTGACCCTCAAAGCGCGCCGACCAATCGCTGTCAAGGGGCCTCAGAATCGGATGGCGTCGATCAAAATCAGCAATCACCAGATAGTCATCCCCATTCGTATCCTGGTTTTCCAGTACTGCAGGCGCTATAGCTTCGAATTGTTGATTAAATAGTGCTGGTTCAACCCTGTCACCGGGAGCCACTAACAAGGCCCCTCCGCTCTCTACATAGTCGGTAATAGCCGCTGCCTGATTGGAGCTCAAGCCGCCTACGTTTAATAGCACGGCAACATCACTCTGCCGCAGCGCTGCCGCGCTAACTTCTCCTGGTTCGATGGTCTCCAATTCAAACGGAGACTCTTCGCCACTGCTTACCGCCAGTCCAAACCAGTGACCTTCGTCATCGAACCAGTTGTCGGAAGATTCCCCGTTAACCACCAGAACTCGAATTTTCGGCAAAACTTCTACTGTAAAAAAATAGGAATTATCAACATCAAAGTTATCGCCTTCTACTCGCACTTCACCGATATGAGTGCCCTCACTTTCAAAAACCGTAGAGAAGGTAATTACTTCTTCCGAACGATCATCGAGATTTACCGGCTGGCGATCAACCATCTGACCATCAATACTCAGGCTTACCTCGCCTGCATCCAGATAGAGTGTGCCAGTAGTTCGCACCCGGGCCAGGATTTGCTGTTCTGCGGCATCTTCGAGTAATTGTTCCGGAGAGCGAACATCTGTGAGTACCAGGTTACTACTCTCTTCCGCGCCAACATCGACACCGGTGAAAGCGACACCCGGCGCTAACTTCCAGCCTTCCTCAGCGGACTGCATTGCCACATCCTGAAAGTCGGAGATCAAATACACCGCCCGATTTTCAAAGCGGGATTCCTCCAGCATCTGATCAGCTAAACGCAGGTTTGGCATATAACGGGTGGCACCAAAGCCTGCCTGGGGAATTTCATCGATGGCGGAACGAATGCTGTCCAGGTCAGTAGTCAATTCCCTGACCAATTGGGCAGAATCGGAAAAGCCGACCAAAGCGACTTCGTCACCGGCAGTCATACCATCAAGAATATCCAGTGCTTGCTGCTTGGCAGCATCGAAGGTCTCTTCGTACTGCATACTCATGGAAAGATCTAACAGGATAACGGCAGACTGGGGATCGGCATCCAACAGTCGGGCAACGGATTGATTGATTAAGGGACGCGCAAAGGCCATAACCAGCAGAGCAATGACCGCCGAGCGTAATAACAGCAATAGTATTTGTTGTAGATGTTGAAACAGCACCAGTTTTTTTGAAGTCTTTTTCAGAAACCGAATGGTGCTGAACATTATCTTGGGTGGCTTCTCACGCCGAATAAGGTGGATCGCGATAGGTATTAACGCAGCCAGCAATCCAACCAAAAATAAAGGGGTGAGAAAAACCATTAGAAACTTTTTGCTCGTTTGGTCATGTAGGACGACAGCGCCTCATCGAGTGGCTCTGCCGTATTCAGCAGACAATAGTCCACCCCGCTACTCTGACACTGTTTACGACAATATGACAGGAATTCATTGAGATTTTCCAGATAGGCTTTACGAATTGCCGCCGGGGAAGTGATGTAAGACTCATTGTCTTCCATGTCGATAAATTCAGACGCTTCGTTAAAAGGAAAATTCAATTCCGCATCATCCATTATCTGAAAGGTAATGACGTCGTTTCCCATACCTCGCAAGTTTTGCAGGGTATTGATGATACGTTCTTCATCATCCAGCATATCCGTAATAAGTATGACGAAGCTCTTTTTATTCAATGAAGCGGCCAGGTCTGTTAATGGTTTGACCACATCGGTCTTATGACCTGACTCTACTTGTGCCAGGGTACGTAAGATCCGCATTAGATGCGGTTGTCGACACTTTGCCGGAATATAGTCACGGACCTCATCATCGAAGGTAATCAAACCAACTGCATCACGCTGACGCATAATGAAATAGGACAATGCTGAAGCCAGGGTGATTCCATAATTGAGTTTACTGACTCCTCCTGAGGAATAAGCCATGGATGCACTGGTATCCAGGAGAATCACGCAGCGCACATTGGTTTCGTCCTCGTATTGCTTGATGTAGAGCTTGTCGCTACGGGCATAAAGCTTCCAGTCGACATGACGCATATCATCGCCACGTTGATAATGACGGTAGTCATTAAATTCCACACTAAATCCGCGATTGGGGCTCTTGTGCAGACCGGAAAGAAATCCTTCCACGGCGACACGAGCTCGTAATTCGAGATTACTGAGCCCGGCCAATACGCTCGGATCTAGGAAGTTTAGAGATTCAGACATGGAATAATGCTATTAGTAAGTTCCGATTACTTAAATGTCTGAAGATGGCTCAGGCACAGCTTCCAACAAGCGCTCGATAACATCGTTGGTGGAAACCCTTTCCGCTTCCGCATGGAAGTTGAGCAGGATTCTATGTCGCAGCACGGATGGTGCGAGTGCCCTCACATCACCGTAGGAAACGTTGTAACGACCCAGCAGTAGCGCCCGCACTTTGCCGGCGAGAATCAGATTCTGGGAGGCACGAATACCGGCTCCCCAGCTCACCCAGTCCTTGATAAAGTCTGGCGCCGACTCCGTTTGTGGGCGGGATGCATGTACCAGGCGCACAGCATATTGAATGACTGCTTCTGCCGCAGGCACCTGTCGTGCAATACGTTGAAAATCGAGAATATCTTCACCGCCTAATGGATGTGCCAATCCAGCAACATGCGTCTGCGTGGTCTGGCTTACCACAGTAATTTCATCCGCTTCGGAGAGATAGTCCAGTTCGATCTTGAACATAAAACGGTCTAGTTGTGCTTCCGGTAAGGGATAGGTTCCCTCTAATTCGATCGGGTTCTGCGTTGCCAGCACGAAAAATGGCTTGGCCATGGGATGGGTAACTCCGGCGGCAGTTACCTGACGCTCTTCCATTGCTTCCAGAAGGGCTGATTGGGTCTTTGGCGGTGTACGGTTGATTTCATCAGCAAGCAAAATATTAGTAAAGATAGGCCCTTTAACGAACTTCAATGCCCTCCCGCCGTCTTTTTCTTCAACTACTTCGGCACCAACCACGTCAGCAGGCATCAAGTCTGGTGTAAATTGAATACGACTGAAATCCACCTGTAAAATATCGGCAACAGTTTTAATAAGCAACGTCTTCGCAAGACCCGGCACACCGGTTACCAATACGTGACCGCCACCAAACAAGGCAATTAACAGCTCATCGATAATTTCTTCTTGGCCAATGATGATCTTCTTGATTTCGGCGACAATTTTATCCCTGCCATCCTGCATCCTTTTAACCAGTGCCAGATCATCCTGATCCTCTATTTCCAATACTTCATCTGTTTCTGCTGCGTCTGCCATTTCTAATTCCCGTCCATCAGTGACTAAATGCATAAATTAAAAAATTGATTCCTATCTTATAGGCTTCATTGGTGAATTTGGTTGGGTAAGGCTCGTAAAATGTGTGCTCCCAACCATCGCCTAAATCCGTGTTGTAATTCGCTATCATCATTATCCGCCCATCATCATCCAGCACCGCATACACTTCAGGCGGATAACTGGGATCATCGAGATTCATGAATCCTCCAAAATCCCACGTCACCATACGTCCTGGTACCTGGGCAAATTCATTGATGTCGAAAAAGATGTGAAAAATTTCATGACTTGGGTCGAGTTGAATAATTTCCCGATCAGGAAAGATTTTGCCCATTTCCATGAACATATCATCGAGGTGAGGCTGTCCCCAGAAGTCATCCACCATAACGAAACCACCGCGGAACATAAATTCGCGCAAAGCTTCAATTTCCTCTGGTGAAAAATTTGGACCACTGAAAGAAGAGCCAATCGGAACACGCTTCCAGTTCATATAGAGAAAGATATGTTCATACAATCGCGGATCAGTTAGCTGAATGTAATCGTGATTCCGCGGATTGGTATCTATATTGGTATAGCGCATTACTCCGCGTAAAAAGTTTTCATCGGAGTCCGGATAATCAGTATCCCACCAACCGCCACGCCGAAAACCATACTGGCCACCCCGATGATTGGTGTATTGACCCCGCATCCAGGTAAACTCAGTTACTTCGTTTCCGTAGATGGCTAAATCTTCATTGTCGCCAAACTGCAACACCTGCGCACTTGAGAGTTGCATCCAAAGGCCAAACCCCAATAACACAAGTAATTTAGAAACAGGTCTTCTCACTAAATTTAATTTCCGTCTATGGATTGCAGCAATACTTCCTGGGCACGACGAAAACTGGGCGCCTGTTCAAGCGCGTAGAGAACAGATTGCTTCGCTTCGTCGATTTGTCCATTGCGTAAATAGGCTTCGGCAAGATTAGTTTGCGCTTCTACCGGGTCGTTGATTTCCAGCTTGAGCAGCACTTCATATTCCGTGACAGCAAGTTCGGGATCATCAATCGCGGTAGCATATCTGGCTTTTAATTCATGCACCCCGCTTCTATAAGGATCTACTTGAATAGCGCGATCAATATAGTAAGCAGCTCGCTCATAGTTTTCTTCTGTCAGTGCGGCATCTGCCAGAATCATTGCCGAATCATAATCATGCTGCAGGTTTTCCAGCAGAATTTCTAACCAGCGAAGCTGCTCCGCGCGATCCTCTTCCCGATCATAGATTTGTGACATCACCAGAGCAGGACTTGGATAACCAGTATAGGAAGGGAGCATGTCGTGGGCCGTAGTTAAATGGAACTTCGCTTGTTCAAAGTCTTCTTCCTTAAACAAGACGATACCCAGTTGCAGGTGAGCCTGAAAATCGCGCGCATTTTCTTCGATGCGGGATCGCATATGCTGTTTTAAGGAAGCATTGTTATAAAGCTCAGCAAGTATTGCACTGGAGTTTTCGCGGACACCGTGGCCATGACCTTCACCTTCATCTGGTACGTCCTCGGTATGAACAAAGACGTTTATTTCTTCGACCCGATTATCTATCCAGCCTCGAAATCCATCATTAAATTGGTCCAGGGTTAAACTGAATACTTCGTCGAAGCGCACCGATTCATCTTTTACGGAGGCATACTGAGCGATAAGTTCCACCAATTTGTCGAAGCCATATTCCTCGGTGATGTAATCCACTACCAGGTAGGATTGAAAATAGGCAAATCCGAGATCAGCATTATTCCGCGCGCCTGAAAAACCGGAATTCAGGTCTTTAACGTGAAGCAATTTGTCTTCCGCGGCCGCTCTTACCAGGTCCAGGCCCTGGCTTCGCCCCCAATAGGGACGTCCTTCGCGCTCTTCCCAGACAGAAATGCCTTCTGATAACCAACGTGGCATACGATTATTGGTCATCTGCAATGTCACTACATGCATGAATTCATGCCAGACTATTTCTTGCCAATTGGCAGACAAGGTATCAGGCGAAATCAGCGTTACTACCTTGCCGAAACAAATTCCGACTAAAGGACCGATATCTGGCAAACCAACGGAGCGCACTGCGAAGTCTTCGGTGTTTTCGAACACCTCAATAAGAATTGGTCCTTCCGGCTCGAATCCGTATTTCGCCGTTAAGGTATCCCAGCTTTCTTCCAGCAGTGGTTCCAGATAGGGCCAAAGAATGTCTGCATCATTCTCGCTCATGTGAACCTTGAAGTGTTCACTCTCCAGTGTGGCATAAGTTTCGAGCGTATCGAAAACCTTGAGCATGTTGGAAGTGAGCACATTAAACGGATCATTTTCGAAACCGATTTCCAGGTTGGCTTTCCCCTCTTCTTCTTCACCCAGACGAATCAGATTACTACCCAACAAGGTATAGCCCTGCCAGTATTCGGGATCGGATGCAATGGCAGCCCGGGAAAATTCCACTGCCTCGGCGAACAGGTAGTTATTACCAAAAGTGTCAGCAACGTCTCCCAGGAACTGCGCATTATTGGGACTGAAAGCATCCACTCGCGCCTTGTATTGCTCGTATTCCTCATCCCGTTGATTAAGCGCGGCCTGTGCAGCAAGAATGCTTAAAGTCTTTAAGGATTCAGGGTTAATGTTCAGTACCCGTTGAAAATACTCCATGGCCTCATCAGCACGACTGGCCATAAGCAATAGTTGACCGTAGGCTTCCATTGCCTGAGTTGAATTAGGATTGATGGCCAGCGCTCTTTGCAGCGAGCGTTCATCTCCCACCACCCGGGCGATGCCTACCAAAGCGGGCACATAGCGACTGTTTATATCAAGGGCATCCTGGTAAGAACGTTCTGCGTCGCTGGCATTGTATTTTTCAAGAAACAGATCTCCCCATAACACATGCGCTTCCAGATTGTTTGGATTGGCGCGGGTTGCTTCGTCAAAGAGACTATTAGCGTCATGAAAATTTCCTAACAGCCAACTGGCCAGGGCGATCATAGCCACATCTTCTGAAGCAAATACCAGCCCGTTGTTATAACGTTGAATCGCTCGATCGAGAAAATCAGCAGCTTCTGCTTTACGGCCGATTAATTGCAATAGACTGCCGTACTGCACGAGTGTGCGAACCGGTGGTTCGAATTGCCCCTCAATTACGACTCCCAGAATTTCCAGAGCTTCCGTTGATTGCCCAAGTGCTCGCTTAACTTCTGCTAATTGAGTGCTAATCAGAGGGTAACTTGCGTAATCAGCGTCTTCGATTGCCTCTTGTGCAATATTAATGGCTTGCTGGGTGTTGCCCATCATAAAAAATGCTTTACTGGCACCGACAACACCTTCATTGCGAT
Organism: Gammaproteobacteria bacterium; assembly: GCA_028818225.1. Classification (GTDB taxonomy): domain Bacteria; phylum Pseudomonadota; class Gammaproteobacteria; order Pseudomonadales; family Pseudohongiellaceae; genus UBA9145. The sequence continues at coordinate 65,056 of JAPPOG010000028.1, forward strand.
CCAATCCATCCGCCATCTGGAAAATATCGGCGGCGGCGGCATAGGAACCATTGAGCAGTAACTGTTCGCCGCGATAGAGCGGTGAATCACCAGTGTTCGTCTGTGGTTGTTGCGCAAAAACCGGCTGTACTAAAACACAACTTAGCAATACTGCGACTAGCTTTAACAAACATTTATTGCAGCGCTTGGAAATCATCTATCTGCTCACTTTCTGTATCGCTGTCGCTGGAGTCCTCATCGTCAGGGATGCCAGCGACTTCGTTAAACCGACCTGTAGCTCTTGCCAGGTCAACCAACAGCCCTTCCATTTGCTGCCAATAATCATCTTCCAGGAAATCTTGCTTACTTCCGCGCAGGATAAACACAGATCGTTCTATGTCCTGCATCTGTGCCTTCAGCTCCCTGGCTTCAGGACTCAAATTAGCAGTGTCGTCCACCGGGGTGTCAATGTAGGCGATCTCTGCCAGCCGCCCATCGGTCGCGTCCACTGTGGGATTGAGGGCAAACAAGGCATCGCCATTGTCATCGAGTCCAGCATGCTCCGAGGCCAATCGGCCCTGTTCTTCATACCAGGCATCGACATTACTCTTGGCATATTCAAAAGCTTCCAACATCGATACTCGAGTGTTCTGATCCCTGTCTCCATTGCGATTATCGAGGGCTTCGATAAAGAAGCGGGAAAAAACTGGATCGTATCGTTCCGAAGGAGAACGAGTTGACGAAATTACCACGCGTCCTTCACTGGATAATGATGTAGAAAATCCATAGGAGGCGCTGGTGGTATTTACGATCACAATGTCCTGTTGATTGAATTGATCAAGCATTGCTGCAAACTCGACGCCGGTGATATCTGGCCCAACTATATTAAACTTCGCTTCTTCCTCAGCCCCGGAACCATGGCCGATCAGGTAAAGGGTGATCTGGTCCCCGGTTTCAACCTGTTGCGCCAGCTCAGCAAGCGCCTGCTCTATGCCTTCGCGGTTACTTGCCCCATCGACACGATCACCACCCGGCAGTGCCGGCGGGCCACGATCATAGAGCATGGTGATAGTGTCGGAGGTATAACCATAATCGCGGGCAAGAATGTCATGCAGAGAGAAAGACCATTGACGAAACTGGGCCTGGTTAACTTCGCCCACTGTTGGGCCGGTAATAATCACTGCCCATTTGGTCGAGTCCGGACTGTCGAGAAAATAATTACCCGCGCTACCTGATAGGTTGTTTGTTTCTTCAATTTGCGCATGCAGAGAACTGCTTGCAACAAGAATAGCTGTTACTGAAATCAGCTGTAATTTTCGGCCTAATATCATTAACTGTTTCATTGTCTTAAATTACAAACCTTATTTAAGAAAGACCTTTCAATCGCCGCGCAATCCAATCAACGCATAAGAGTAAGATAAGCAACGCCAGTAACCAGGGTTGATCCCAGAGATCGATTTGTACTTCCCGTGAATAGGCATTCGGCGTGAACTCAACACTTTCCGGCAAGGCGTTTACATCTGACAAATTGAAATAAGAACCACCACTGGCATCGGCGATCCTGCCCAGTAAGCCGGCATCCATTTCTGCATTGGTATATTCACGCAATGAAGGCGTTACTACGAAGGCGGTGCGCTTTTCGGAAGCACCACTGGCAGCATCGCCCGCTGCACTCGCTACATCTACCAGCAGACTGAATACGCCCTCTTGCTCAACCGTGAAATTAGCCCGATAGACTCCATCTTCTTCAATATCCCATTCCATTGGTACATCGATTACCTGATCCAGTGGATCGGTAGTTTGCATCCACAGGGTGGCATCATTATCCGGTTCATATTGATCGTCTAATACTACCGCCGTGACATTCACCTCATCGCCAACGTTATAGAATTCACGATCGAATTCGATCGTGATTCGTTCCGGGGCAGAAACTGCTAACCAGCGCAGCAGCTGCCGCCATAATGTCTCATGGGATTGATCTTCAGAATGCATCATCATTTGCCAGCGCCAAGTACTTGCCGTTGTTACCGACATGGCACGACCACTGCCATAACGTTGCTGGGCGATGATCGGGAGCAATTGATTCTGGTATTGCAGCACCGGATGCTCTAACAGCACCGTGGCACCGGGTTTGATGCGGCCAGACACATAGACACCTTGTAACTCCGGGAGCTGACGCCATAGATTTTCATTAATGCCGTCCTCTCCTGAAAGTCTTAATAAAGGCGAAAACTCGCCGTTATTGGTTAGTCTAGGGTAGTAAAGCTCTCCCGTTGCGTGCTCACCTCTTCTTATGCCACCACGGAGGAAAGGTGGCAGAAAATTTTCTTCAACTAATGTAATTGGCAAAATGTCGGCGATGGGAGAACCAATGAACTCCTCATCCACCATACCACTCATAAGGAAGCCGCCACCTCGCTCCGCCACGAAGTCGTCGATCATCTGCAATTGATCAGAATTAAAAAAGCTTTCTTCTATATCCCCAAGGATAATGGCTTCATAGGCATACAGATCTTCCTTGGTTCGGGGAAAGCCTGCACTCAGTTCCGTCGGCGATTCGATACCCTGACGATAATATTTTTCCGGTCCGGTTTGCAGATAAGTAGCCAATCGGATCGAAGCATCTCCCTGTACAGCACGGCGAATGAATTTATATTCATTACGAGGATGGCCTTCTATATAGAGAACATCGAGTGCCGGTTTTTCAGTATTATCTACCAGGAAGCTGTAAGCATTGTTTTGCTCAATAATTTCACCACTCTGTAACTCGACTTGCAGGTCATACACAATGAGTTCGGTTCGCTCCGGGGTTAACTCCAGATCGAAGCGGCGAGGCACACCCTCTGCGCCGAGAGTAACGACTTCGGAGGCTACGACTTCTTCACCATCACGAATCGATAATTCTACTTCCTGACCTTCAAATCCTTGATGGCTAACGCCGACCTGAACATTAAACACCGAACCTTCTAGCACGGTCTTGGCAGCAGTCACATCGACAATACCGATATCCTGGGGAATATCTTCCTGGCCTACGCCCACGGTGAATATCGGAATCTGTCGGTTACCAAAATCCTGCGCGGTATTAATAGGATCCTCATCTCCATTGTCGGCACCGTCGCTTACCAGAACGAGACCACCGAGCCTTAATCCGTTCAGCTGATCGTCAACATATTGCAAAGCCTGGTTTATAGAAGAAGCCGTACCTTCTTCATTTAATCCATCGACACCATTGATACGTTGGGTGTTACTATCGAAGCGAAAAGTTCGAATCTGAAAAGATTCGGCGAGGTCATCGATAACCCCGTCTGCAAAAAATGATTCCGCTACTGCTGCCTGTCGCGACTGGTCACCACCGAGATCTGCGATAGCCATACTTTGAGAATCATCAATCAAGACTCCCAGATAAGTTTCCTGAGGTGCTGCTTGCATGGTGGTGATAACCGGCCGCAGTAAACAGAAAAGAATAAAGACCAAAACACTGGAGCGCGTAGCAACAAAAAAAGTTTTCCAGGCCGGAGTAAGCGGACGAGTAGTATTAAAATAGGTAAACCATACGCCCGCAATAATTAGCAGAACCAAGAGGCCAAATAGCCAGGGGCTAATGCCGTAAGCAAAGCTAAATGTGCCTTCTTCGAGTGCAGTAAGGAGATTCGGTTGTGTGTATTGCATTGTTACTGAGGGCTTTCAGCCCCCTGGTTTTCTGACAATACGCGATAATATTCCTGCACCAGATCTCGATATTCATCAGGAATATCTTCTTCTACCGTTGCATACAGTTTGTTATTGATGGCATCGAGTTCAGCCTGGGCACGCAAGGCGCCTTCCAGCTCGATAATTGGCTCTAATAACTCTCTGAATAGCTCAGGCTGGTTTAGAAAATCTTCGATGTCTTGTTGGGTTAGTATTTGGCGAATGGAGCGCGCATTACCCCAGGGTAAATTATTACCATCGGTAGTCACACGACCGCCGACTCCAGCGCGATCCTCATTCACGCCACGGGCACCACCGATTTGTTGACGTCCGCCTCCAGCCTGACCAGATTGTTGACCAGCCTGCTGCTGTCCTCCCGCCTGTTGTCCCCCAGCTTGAGCCTGTTGCTGTAATTGTTGCTGCAGGTTTTGCGCAAGTTGTTGCGATCTTTCCAGCTGGTCACGCATTTCCCTGACGGAGGGAGCACCTGCACCTGGCTGCTGACCATCTTCATTGAAGGCCAGGGCCTGCTGTTGCAAGTTTTCGATCTGTTCTCTCAAGTCCTCAGCATCCTGGGCTGCCTGGGCAATTTGCGTCGATGGTGAATTAGTATTGGCGGGATTGAGCGCCAGTAATTGCTGAGCAAACTCTTCGATCTGATCCTCCAGTTCCTGTTCGATATCTACCGACAGATTCACCATGCCATTACGCAGGACACGATTGCTGGTTTGCATTTCTTCACGAATGGGTCGAAGATCCCGGGACGCTTCCTGCGCCTGGGACATTAAGCGCTGATCATCATTATCGCCACGAGCAATGATGGCACGCAGCATATCTTCGATTTCCTCCAGACTCCGTTGCTGCTGTTGCTGCATCTCTACCAGCTCTTGCAATTCATCGGAGTTGCGCACGGATTGTCGGGTCTGGCCCAATCCCTGCTGACGCGTTGTACTTTCCAGTGCGTCCTGTAAATTTCTTTGTTGTTGCAACAGCTGCTGACCTCTCTGGCCTATATTTTGTGCCAGTTGATTGACCGAGCGATCGGTCTCCTGCTCCAGTTCCCGCTGGCGTTCCCGCAGGTTTTCTAAAGCCTTCTGGCTGCGAGCTGCCGCCATTGAGGCAGAATCACTATCAGCCGCCTCCTGCATTTGTTGCGCTGCGCGCTGCAATGCCGTTTGCTGTTGTTGTTGGCTGCCACCACCAGAGCTGCTTGAAGATGCTTGCGCCTGTTGTTGCGACTGAGATTGTTGACCACTCTGGGATTGAGACTGGGAACTCTGTTGTCCCCGCGACATTTGTTGGGCCAACTGCTGTACTTCGCGACTCAACTGCTCCTGCTGTCGCATTAAACGTTCCAGTTCGCGACGTTTCTGCTCTTCGGTCATCTGATCTTCGCGCCGCGCAAGATTTCGTTGCGCCCGGGTTAACCCTTCCTGCCGTCTCGCCAGTTCTTCCAGCTTGTTCGCTTCTTCCTGTTGCTCAGGGGAACCACCGCTACGACTGTTGGGAGTCTCATAACGGT
>JAPPOG010000004.1:0-131202 GCA_028818225.1 Gammaproteobacteria bacterium
ACATTCTCCAAAATCATATGTTGAGCTTCTGCTTTTGGATGTATTCCGTCGTTTTGCATGAGTTCGGGTTGCTGAGGTATACCATCGATTAGAAATGGTACCAGGGGTAATGACTCTTCTTCTGCTATTTCACCGAAAGTGGCAAAAAATGGCTCAGTATAACGAGGGCCATAATTCGGAGGAATCTGGATTCCGGCCAGCAGCACTTGGCCGCCGGACAATCGAATCAGTTCTACCATTTTTTTCAGGTTCGCCTTCATCAAATCCAGCGGTAATCCCCTTAATCCATCATTACCGCCCAATTCCAGAATGACCAGGTTTGGCTGGTAGCTGTCCAGCATGGCTGGCAAGCGCTCCAGACCGCCGGTTGTGGTTTCTCCGCTGACGCTGCCATTAATTACCCGGTAAGGCCAGTTCTCATTTTGGATTCTGGTCTCCAGAAGTGTTACCCACCCTTCTTCTTCGCTTATACCATAGGCCGCGCTAAGGCTGTCTCCATATACTAAAAGTGTGTAGGGAGTCTGGGCTAGACCGCTGTCAGGCAGTGACAGGGCTGCAATTAGCACTAATAAGCCGAAAATTCGGGATTTCATCGATTTACTTGGATTGAGAAATTCAGGATATGGTAAACCAGTTACTCGGGAATCACGTACTTTATAACACGGCGGAATCTCTGACTAACTTTACTGCAATTCGACTATAATGCGAGCTGTTTTTTGCTCGGAATTTGAGAAATGATCGAAACAAGGAATCTAGTTAAAGCTGTTGATACCAGCGAAGGTATACTGACCATACTGAAAGGTATCGGCATTAAGATCGAAGCGGGAGAAGCGGTTGCCATTGTAGGCGCTTCAGGCTCTGGTAAATCGACCTTACTTGGCCTGATGGCGGGATTAGACGGCGCATCTTCTGGCGAAATTATTCTTGATGGGCATTCACTCTCAGAACTCAATGAAGAGCAACGGGCGATACTCCGTGGTCAGTTGGTAGGCTTTGTTTTTCAGTCATTCCAGCTCCTGCCCAGCTTGACTGCGCTAGAGAACGTCATGCTGCCTATCGAGTTGAAAGGCGATCAGCAGGCCCGAGAAAAAGCGACTAACTTATTGGATCGTGTTGGTCTTGCAGAACGCTGGCACCACTATCCGAATCAGTTATCAGGTGGTGAGCAACAAAGGGTGGCAATTGCCCGGGCTTTTGCAACGGAAGCAAGAGTGTTGTTCGCCGATGAACCAACGGGAAATCTGGATACGGTAACAGGCGCGAAAGTAGTGGATTTATTATTTGAACTAAATCGCGAATACTCCACTACCCTGGTCCTGGTTACACATGATGAACGACTTGCTTCGCGTTGTGATCGAAAAATTCGCCTGGTTGCCGGTGAAGTTGTCGAGGACGAAAAAATCGGAGATGCCCTAAGTGCCTGAATCCAGTGCCGCAACTCTCTCCGATAACAAACCTATTGGAAACCTTTTCTCCCTTGCGCTACGGCTGCTTTGGCGTGACTGGCAGGGTGGCGAACTACGCTTGTTGTTCATTGCTTTGGTTATGGCAGTGACTTCTGTTACCGGAATCGCTTTGTTCACCGATCGGCTGGAAAAAGCTTTGTTACTGGAATCAGCAAACATGCTGGCGGCGGATCGAATCGTTAGTGGTCGCGGAGATTTACCGCGGGAAGTGCTGGAAGAAGGCCAGGCCCGAGGATTAAGAACCGCCGAAATATTGTCTTTTACCTCAATGGCCTTTTCTGACACGGGTAACATGCTGGTGGCAGCGAAAGCAGTTACCGACGCCTATCCTTTGCGGGGCGAAGTCATTATAGCCGACGAACCCTTTGTTCGTGGCAGGCCTGCACAAACCGGGCCACCCGCCGGTGAGGTCTGGCTCGAATCCCGTGCGCTTCCGGCCCTGGGAATCGAAGTTGGAGATTCGGTATTCGTTGGTGAGGCAGAACTCAGGGTCAGTCAGATCATAATCGCTGAACCGGATCGAACTGGCGGTAATATGATGGATAGCGCGGGTCCGCGCTTGATGTTGCACATGGATGACGTGGAACAAACCAATGTAGTACAGCTGGGAAGCCGGGTTAGCTACCGCTACCTATTTGCAGCGGATGAAGTTGCAGAGTTGGATTCATTTGAAGAATGGTTCCGCGCACGCGAAGAATGGCGCGGTCGTTACTACATGCGAGATATTCGTGAAGAGAGTGAAGAAGTCCGGGAAGCATTGGAAAGAGCAGAGAGTTTCCTCCTACTAGGCTCCTTGTTCGCAGTATTGCTGGCTGGAGTTGCGATTGCATTGACCGCTAAACGTTACAGCGAACGCCATTATGATTATGTGGCTATCCTAAAAACATTTGGCTGCACATCGGCACAGATTTCGTTTATCTACCTGGCGATTCAACTTGTACTTGCTGCCGTCGCAGTTTTAGTTGGATGGATTCTTGGCTGGCTGGTACATCGAATAATCCTGGCGTTTCTTGAATCGCTGTTATTGGTGTCATTACCTGATCCTGGTTTGCAACCCTATGTAGTTGGATCGCTAACCGCATTTATTTGTCTGCTCGCGTTTGCTTTGCCACCCTTGCTGGCCCTGAGAGAGACGCCGCCTTTAAGAGTGTTGCGTAAAGACATGAGCCAACAGAAGATAGGCGCTAATGTGCCTTATGTATTTGGTATCCTGGGTACTATCTTCCTGGTTTACTGGTACAGTCAGGATCTCGAACTGACAGTGGTATTGGTAAGTTCGGTAGCGGCGATTGCGTTGTTTCTTTCTATTATTTCCTACTTGTTCTTACGTTCCAGTGGCTCCGCTGGCATGAAAGCCGGCAGCGCCTGGTTGCTCGCGATGACCGCTGCCCGGCGCCGTCGCAAGCAAAATGTACTCCAAGTTATGGTGTTCTCGGTGACAATCATGTCGCTGCTAATTCTTACTTTGCTACGCACTGATCTCATCGAAGAGTGGCAGGCACAATTGCCCGAGAATACGCCTAACCATTTCATGATGAATATTACCCAGAATCAGATTGCGGGCATTGAATCATTCTTTGCGGAGAACGGTATTCAGGGTAACCAGTTTTATCCGCTCATAAGTGCCCGGGTCACTCGTGTTAATGGCGATCTGCCGGTGCCCGGTGATCAAGCTGACGTTTCAATTGGTAGTGGCACTCTGACCGAGAACGCCCAGTTAGATGATGTGGAACTGGATGAAGAGGTTAGTGAGGCCCTCAGCGGTCCCCAAACAGATGCGCCTCCGGTAAATGCTGATGAAGCTACCAGCGGCGGTAGGCGGGTTCGAGGTCGATTGAGTCGACGTCAGGTAACCTGGGCGGAACACTTGCCCAATGACAACCTGGTGACAGCGGGAAGCTGGTGGGGATCTGAATCAGAGCCCGGCTATGTTTCCATCGAGCAGGAATATGCCGATTGGTTGGATCTACAGATTGGTGACCGACTCGAGTTCGAAGTCAATCAGCAACTGGTTACTGCTGAAGTGTCGAGTTTTCGCAGCGTACGCTGGGACAACATGCAGCCAAATTTTTTCATTATTTTCTCGCCAGGCACCATCGACCATATAGGCGCAACCTTTCTTTCTACTGCCTTGATGGAGCGCGAGCAAAAAATTCTGCTTAATGATCTGATTCGTATGTTCCCAACTATGGTGATTATCGAAATTGACGGTTTGATTGAGCAGGTTCAGACGATAATTGCCCAGGTTACTTCGGCTATCGAGCTTATCTCTGTCCTGGTTTTATTATGTGGTGCCCTGGTTTTATTGGCTTGTGTGAATGCCAGTCTTGATGAGCGCTTTCATGAAAACGCCATACTGCGGACTCTGGGAGCAGGACGCAAACTCATCCTTACCAGCCTGTTGATTGAATTTGCCAGTATTGGTTTGGTTGCAGGCTTGATAGCAACTATTGGTGCGGAAGCCTCGGTGTATTACCTGCAGGAAGAAGTTTTCGAGCAGGAATTTTCCCTCCATTATTGGGTATGGATAGCGGGGCCATTATTGGGCATGTTAATTATTGCCGGACTCGGGGTGAACTCAACTCGTCGTGTTGTCAACATAAGTCCGCTGAATGTTTTGAGGCGAGTGGTTTAAGCAAACCTCTTGCAAATGTTTCGGATTGGACTTAGATAACTCGAGCCGAATAAAAGCAAATGATTCAATAGATGATAAAGATTGTAGAGTGGAACTCTTTCCCTCCAGTCTTTTGCAATTTTTGAATTGCTTTCATAGCTTTCATAAAAGCCATTAGAGAATCCACCAAATAAATCTGTCATTGCCAATTCTGCTTCGGCCCAACCCCAATAGGTTGCTGGATCGATTAAAGCAGGTTCACCGTTTTCACAGCAGTGAATATTACCGCCCCATAAGTCTCCATGGATCAATACGGGGTCTTGTTCAGGAATCCAATGCGACAAATTTGCGGCAATTGTTTCCAGGGCAGTGAGGTCCTGTCTATCCATCAGGTTTTTATGAAAAGCAGAAGATGCGAGTTTCAATATTCGATAATTGGCAAAAAACTCAAAGCCATCATTACTTAAGGTATTTTCCTGTGGCGTTGAGCCGCAGTAATTATCAACATTGAATCCGAATTGATTTACCGGTTTTCTGTGTAGCTCTGCCAGGCCTTCGCCCAACGCTTCCCAATAGGTCTTTGTAGTTGATCCTAGTCCTAGATCCTCAATCAGCAAAAAGTCATTCTCAACATGTATGACTTGCGGAATCTTTATTGCCTTGCTTGCGGCTAATGCCTGTAAGCCAATCGCTTCTGCCCGGAACATGTGCTCCGGGGCATTTGCATTTTCCTTTAAGAATATCGAATTTCCTCTATCGAGATGTAAACGAGCCGAATTGTTAATGCAACCGACTCCAACATTTTCCCGGCGCACGACACTGCCAAAATTGTTTTCATTTAACCAGGCGTCAACTCGATTCATCGCTTCAGTGTACGCCTTTCGCCTGTCCTGTAAATGCCTGGGAATGGCAGTAGTTATGTGGGCTTGGGAAAAGGTATAATTGTGCCCCCGAAAATTACAGGTATTGGGTGTATCCATGAAAACCACCATGTTCTCTATGATTCGCGGCATTAGTATTGTCGCTGGAGCACTGGTATTGACCGTTGTTACGGCAATCGTTTCAGCTCAATCCCTTGATGAAGTGACAGAGGAAGAGTGTGTATACGGTGACTGCGAATCGGGCCGCGGTACACTGCAACTAAAAACACCCTGGGGACCTGGTGAGTATGTCGGTAATTTCAAAGATGGTGAATTTCATGGCTATGGTCGCCTGGAGATTCCTATCTCATTTCTTGACAGAGAAATATATGCCGGTAATTGGGTGCGCGGTATTCGCGAGGGTCGCGGTTCCCACTGGAACGGTAAAGGTAAACTTTATATTGGAGAATGGCGAAATAATATGCGCCATGGCCAGGGTTCTTACTTTTTTAACTTACCTGTATGGAAGGAAAACGAGCACACCGAGTTTTGGTTGAAGGAGAACTTTGAAAACTACACCGGTGGATTTATCGAGGATCATTATCAGGGTCAGGGTACTTATCGTTGGCCTGATGGCCAGAGATACGTTGGCGGATTTTTTGCGAGTGATAAGCATGGAGAAGGCACTTTTTATTACGCAACCGGTACAGCCAGACAACAATACTGGCAATATGGTGATTTGATCCGTTAACAACTGCTGCACTCGTAACCGCTTTGTTAAAAAACGCTCCAAGCTGCTCACTTATTGTCATGTATGCTCCGCACTTTCGGCGTTTTGCCTCGCATTTACATTACTAGCGACCATTTTCATAAGGCTGATAAATTGTAAGTTATGGACCTGGAATCATTAAGAAGAGAGTATTTACGCGGTGGTTTGAGCCGTGAAGACCTTGCGGATGATCCACACCACCAGTTTAGTGTGTGGATGCAGCAGGCGCTGGATTTAAAGATTCATGATCCCACAGCTATGACTATCGCCACGGTTTCTGGGGATGGGCAACCCAGCCAGAGAATAGTGCTATTAAAGCATTTTGATGAAGATGGCTTTGTTTTTTATACCAATTATGGCAGCCGTAAATCCAAAGAGCTGGATGGCAATGCAAACATTAGTCTGCATTTTCCCTGGAACGCCATAGATCGTCAGGTAAAGATTTGTGGTGAGGCAAGCAAGATTAGCGCTGCCGAATCACTAAAGTATTTCATTACTCGACCTAAAGACAGCCAGATAGCTGCAGTAGCTTCCCAGCAAAGCGAGGTGTTGAGTTCACGTTCGTTCTTGTTGAATCAGTTCGAATCCCTGAAACAGAAATTCAAAGACGGTGAAGTTCCACTGCCGGATTATTGGGGTGGCTACCGTGTCGTTGCCCATGAAATCGAATTCTGGCAGGGAGGAGCCAGCAGACTCCATGATAGATTTAGATATCTGCGCGAAGGAGAAACGTGGTTGATCGACAGGTTGGCTCCCTAGGCTTTCCACTTCTTTAGTTTCTTTTTCTCTAAGACTTTTTTCAGGCGCGCATACTGGGGTATGCCGTTCCTGTAAGCCGGGTAATCTTCTCCCTGTATCAATGGTGCGAAGTAATCCCTGGCCTTAGTGGTAATGTGAAATCCATCTCTCGAGATGTAATCCCGCGGCATCTTTTTTTCCACATTGGCAACGTCAGCCAGCCTGGCTTCGCCGATTCGCCAGCTATAGCGCTTGCCCTTGCCCCGAATTATAGCTGGCATTACCGCATTCTTGCCTTTCAAGGCAAACTCAACAGCAGCCTTACCTACCGCGTAGGCCTGTTCGACGTCAGTTTGGGAAGCAATATGACGCGCAGCCCGTTGCAGGTAATCAGCTACGGCCCAGTGATATTTGTAGCCGAGTTCGTCCTTTATCATATTGGCGATGAATGGTGCAACACCTCCGAGCTGAACATGACCAAAGGCATCTTTGCCTCCAGACTCGGCAAGAAAACCACCATCCTTATTCTGTGCGCCTTCAGAAACGACTATGGCGCAATAGCCATATTTCTTCACACAGCTTTTAACCTTGCGTAAAAATTTTTCACGATTAAATGGAATTTCCGGGAAAAGAATTATGTGGGGCGCATCGCCTTCCTGCTCGGTGGCCAAGCCAGCAGCGCCGGCAATCCAGCCGGCATGTCTTCCCATGACTTCCATGACGAAAATCTTGGTGGAGCTTTCACACATGGAGGCAACATCTAATCCGGCTTCACGGATAGAAACAGCAACGTATTTGGCGACAGATCCAAAACCAGGACAGTTGTCGGTTATGGGTAAATCGTTATCTACTGTCTTTGGAACCCCTATGCAGGTAATGGGGAATCCCATATCCAGGCTAAGTTGTGAGACTTTGTTTGCAGTATCCTGGGAATCGCCACCACCGTTATAGAGAAAATAACGAATATTATGGGCACGAAATACATCCATAAGCCGTTCGTATTCTCGTTGATTTTCCTGGTAAGACTTCAATTTGTAACGACACGAGCCAAAGGCGCCTGCAGGTGTAGTGCGTAATGCGGCGATTGCTTTGCTACTTTCCTTATTCGTATCGATCAGGTCTTCATGCAAAGCGCCAACTATGCCATTAAGGCCGGCATATACCTTTGCTATTTTGTCACGATGTTGTCTGGCGGTTTCGATGACACCACAAGCGCTGGCGTTAATAACTGAGGTAACGCCACCGGATTGGGCATAGAAAAGATTTGCCTTGCTCATAATGCTGGAAATTCGCTGCTGCTGTGGGAAAGCGACATGTTACTAGTCCGCGCAGATGCTTGCCAGTAGGCACTTGTGATGCAACAATCGGTTCCCCATTTTTTGAGCAATATTTATGCAACTAATTATCGGGATGTCAGGAGCCAGCGGAGCCATTTATGGGATTCGCTTACTGGAAATACTCAAGTCTGAACCTGATATCGAGACACATTTGGTTATGTCAGAGTCAGCCAAGATGACCATTGGTCTAGAAACTGACTGGATTGCCAAAGATGTTAAAGCCCTTGCTGATCATGTCCATGCCAATAAAGACATTGCAGCAAACATTGCCAGTGGGTCATTTCGCACCGCCGGCATGATTGTGGCGCCTTGCTCAATAAAGACGCTTTCTGCAATTGCAAATTCTTATGCTGACTCGTTATTGGTTCGAGCCGCTGATGTAGTTCTAAAAGAACAGCGTCGATTGGTATTAGTGCCCCGAGAAACTCCTCTCCATACCGGCCATTGTGAGCTATTGATGAAGGCGAGCCAGATTGGAGCTGTCATTGCGCCGCCAATGCCTGCCCACTATATAAAGCCAAAGTCTGTGGATGATCTTGTGAACCATCATGTAGGCCGTGTGCTCGACCTGTTCGACATTGATGCTGGCCTGGTCAAGCGCTGGCAGGGCTCTCGCGTCGAAAATAAGACTTCTTAAAGTTTGGCCATTAACTTCTAGACATTGATCAGTCGCGTATTTATTCTGCTGCAGGGCCATTGTTGGAGATACCGGAATGATTATGACTAGGCGAATTGCATTTTTTGGGTTGAGTTTATTGCTTGTTTCTGCGGCAAATGCGCAGCTCAGCGAGCCGGATTGGGCTGCTATTGAAACTGAAACTCTTGAGCATTTCCGCACGTTGCTGCAATTCGATACCAGCGATCCCCCGGGCAGGGAGCTACCAGCCGCAGAGTATTTAAGAGACGTACTGGAAGCGGAGGGAATTCCGGTAGAAATGCTCTATAACAATCCCGAGCGGCCCAACGTATTAGCTCGCCTCCAAGGCAATGGGAGTAAAGAACCTTTGTTGATGATGGCCCATACCGATGTTGTGAATGTCGATCCGGAGAAATGGATCTTCCCACCCTTTAGTGCCACGGTTGATGGAGGCTATGTTTATGGACGGGGTGCAGTGGATGATAAAGATAATCTCGCTGCGGCCCTAATGGTAATGCTGGAACTAAAACGACAAAACGTAGAATTGGATAGAGATGTTATATTTTTAGCGGAGTCTGGAGAGGAAGGTGCCGTAGAATTCGGAATCGACTTCATGGTCAATGAGCATTTCGACAAAATTGCCGCGGAATTTTGCCTGGCGGAAGGTGGTTCAGTCGCTCGCGTTAACCGGGAAGTACAATACGCCGGAGTCCAGACCGTAGAGAAGATTCCCTATCGGGTTGAGCTGGTGGCTACCGGCGTAGCTGGGCATGGATCAGTACCTTTGCAAACCAATTCTGTGGTGCGCCTGGCGAGAGCCGTTGCCAATATCGCGGAATGGCGCACTCCGATTCGCTTGAATGAAACAACTGCAGCCTATTTCGAAAGGTTAGCTTCGATTTCTCCGTCAGACGCTGCGGAGCGCTATTTAAATGTGCTGGATCCGGGACGCGCCAGCGAATCCGATGAGTATTTTCTGGCCAATGAGCCACGCCATGCCTCGATGCTGAGAAGTTCCCTTTCGCCGAATATTTTTGATGCCGGATATCGTATCAATGTTATTCCATCGGAAGCCCGGGCCAGTGTCGATTTTCGTGCACTGCCAGATGAGAACATTCCTGATTTTCTCAACCAGATACGCAGTGTTGTCAACGATGATGCTGTTGAAGTTAGTCTGGGTAATCGAAATACCCGGCCACCTGGACAGGCCAGCTTAAACACTGAAGCGTTCGCAGCGATCGAGGCGGGTGTCAATAAACACTATGGCGTAATTACCCTGCCAACCATGAGTACGGGTGCTACAGATATGGCTTATCTTCGAAATCGGGGTATTCAGTGCTATGGCATTGGCCCAGCTATCGACCGCGAGGACGCTGCCCTGGGTTTCGGTGCCCATAGTGACCAGGAGCGCATTCTTATCAATGAATTGCATCGGTTTGTTCGCTTTAACTGGGATATTGTTATCGATATTGCAGCCAGTGAATGAGAGCCTGATCCCGGGAATTTACTGAAATTGGAAGATTCCGGGTATTTATTTGCCAAGTGGTTGGCGGATTACTCTTTTCAGGCTTGACTGGGGGTTTAGTCAATGGTTCTCTTGGTCGATATTGATTAAAGCAACACACGACATGCCATTAACGAGGGAGTCCTGCTGAATAAAGGTACGAATTTCGCCAAGTACTCGAAAAATCTCTGTTGGGGGGTTTCGTTTATTGGTTTATTGCTGTCCATTCTGACGTTTACCGGTGATACCGGCAACGCAGTAGTTGGCGGCTTTCTCTGGTTAGCTCTCGCATTTGCGTTTGCCATTTCGGCAATTTTCCTGTCCAAGAGAGAAGAGAAAGCAGAAGGCGCAGAAGTTGCATCGTCTACTGAAGCTGACGGTGAATAAAGCGCGAACTTACCGCTATTGTCATTTAGTGATTTTTTCAACTGCATCTATCAGTATCTGCAGTTGTGTGCTTATTTCCTCGCTGATTTCTTGCGAATTCGCTCGGGCCAGCTTATTAAAATAATCCTGTGCCCGCGCGGCTGAAAATTCACTACTTTGTTTTGGAACTTCTGCAACGCTTTTTTCCATATATTCTTGCTGAAATTTTTCTGCTGCCAGTTCATCCATTTTTATTCTTTCTCGTAGCACAGAAAACTCAGTATTCTCAATGTAGTGATGGCTCTCGCCTTTCATCCAGCTGCGAACATCTCGCAATGGTTGTACCACTTCTTTCCTCCATTGCCGGGAAAATTCCAATATTCGATCCCAGGAATCAGGGGATAGGGTTTCATCGAAGTGAGCCGCCCAACAACAGAAAAGCAAAAGATTCACATCAAATTGAAATTCGTTCTGCAAATGTAAACAGGCTGTGGACACATCATCCCTGTCATATAATTGATTGGAGAAATTCCAGAAACTGGTCGATTGCTTAGACATGGCGATAAAAGGCTCGAGTAAAATCCTATGCTATCGAAGATTCGTCACCATAACATCTTCCCTAATTGTGCCGCGGAGAGGTAGGTAACAGTGCACATTCATATACTGGGAATTTGCGGAACCTTTATGGGAAGTCTGGCGGTCTTGGCGAAGCAGTTGGGATACCGCGTAAGTGGCAGCGATGCCAATGTATACCCACCCATGAGCACCCAGTTGCAGGAGCAAGGCATCGAACTTGCCGAAGGATTTCGGCCAGCACATCTCCAGCCTTCCCCGGATCTGGTAATCATTGGCAATGCCTTATCTCGTGGCAATCCTGCCGTCGAACACGTACTGAACGAAGGTCTGTCCTATATGTCTGGCCCCCAGTGGCTCGCTCAATTTGTCTTGCATGACAAATGGGTTCTGGGTGTGGCTGGAACCCATGGCAAGACTACTACCAGCGCCATGTTGGCCTGGATTTTGGAGTATGCGGGATTAAAACCCGGCTACTTGATCGGTGGAGTGACTAACAATTTCCCGCATTCCGCCAGTCTCGGTGATTCCGCTTTCTTCGTGGTGGAGGCTGACGAATATGACAGTGCCTTTTTTGATAAACGATCGAAGTTTATTCATTACGCTCCCAGAACTGTCATTCTCAATAATCTCGAATTTGATCACGCTGATATTTTTGACGATCTGGAGGCCATAGAGAAACAGTTCCATCACCTGGTTCGAACCACACCTGGTAACGGCTTGATCGTATTCCCCCATGGCGACTCTGCTCTCGAAGCTGTGCTGCGCATGGGCTGTTGGACCCAACGGCAGCAACTAGGCATCGCGGTCCCCGATGAGGTTTGTAAAAAGCTCGCTGCCAACGGTGGCGTTTTTTGGAATGCCTTATTGCAAAATGAACAGGGTACCCAATTCGACATTATTAAGTACGGCCAGGGATCCACCGGTGAAGTAATGAACAGGGCTACATTGCAGTGGAAACTTACTGGATTACACAATGTCAGGAATGCACTGGCCGCGGTTGCAGCTGCCCATCATGTCGGCGTCGATGTAGCGACCGCAATTGATGGCTTAAAAGAATTCAAAGGTGTAAAGCGCCGCATGGAATTGAGGGGCAAAGTGGAAGGGATTAGCGTATACGATGACTTTGCCCACCACCCCACAGCGATAGAATCCACTCTTAATGGCATAGCTAACCAGTTAAAGGCGGAAGGAAACTCGAATCGCTTGATTGCAGTCATTGAACCCAGATCCGCCACCATGAAATCAGGCATCCATAAAGAAGCGCTGCATGAGGCAACGCGCGATGCGGATATGGTGTTATGGTATAAAGCGGAAGATTGTAAGATAGACTTTCAAAGTTTGCTGGCGGAAAGTAAAACTCCGGCATATGCTTTCGCCACAGTAAATGAAATCCTGACCTATCTTGAAGAGAACAGTTTGCCCGGTGATCATATCGTCATCATGAGTAATGGTGGATTCGAGGGCATTCATGAAAAATTATTACAAAGATTACAACTTGGTCCTTCAACACTGAACTAGTTGCTTAACTTATTCGTATAACGCACGACACTCCTGCAGAATTAATTGCACAACATTGAAATCGTTATGACTGACAAGCAAGAAATTTCACTCTTCCCGCTGCGTGTGGTGTTATTTCCAGGTGGGCGACTGGATTTGCAAATATTCGAACAACGTTACCTCGATCTTGTCAGCAATTGCATGAAAAATGATACGGGCTTTGGCGTATGTTTGCTGAAATCTGGAGAGGAATTCATCCAGGGTGGATCTAAGCAGACCATTCATCGCACAGGTACCTATGGAAAAATTGTCGATTGGGATCAGCTGGAAAATGGTTTGCTCGGAATAACAGTAGAGGGCATGTCCAAATTTAGAATTGGCGATTGCTGGCAGGCTGATACTGGCCTGTTGCAGGCTGAGGTTGAGTTCAGCCAGATCGATGGAGTAGGAATTGAATCAATCCCACTGGATGACCAGTTTTCCGGATTGTCCGATTTATTACAGAATCTTGAAAACCACCCCCTTGTGGAGCAAAAGAACCTTTCGATTGACTATGACAATTTATGGGATCTGGGGTGGAGATTGAGTGAGCTCATACCCATCGAAATCGAACAGCGACAGCACCTGCTGGAATTAGACGATCCCTGGGAGCGCATCGAAAGTATCGAACAGCTTGTCTCAGACCTCGCCAATAACTCCTAGTTTGAGATACCCATAACTCTCTCCATAGCGCATAATATGCGGCCCTGATCGGATTAAGTCATATACTCGATGCTGTCTCGATTGATAGATGTTTCAGGCTGGACTCCGGAGCAATGGCTTGCTGCCTGTATCCTTGCCTTTATTGTAGTAACCGTCGTTGTTGTATTACATCGCTCGCTAAAAATCTTCCAGATGGCGAATAAGAAGAGTTATCAGCCCAACCTGCGCCCTTTAAGGCGGGCTCGTTTAAAACTAACTCCGACTGAGTCAGAAAATGATGCTGATTAATTAATTATCGTAATGCAATCGAAAGGTCTAATCATATTCGCGGTATTCCTGTCTGCCTTGAGCAGCCATGGCATTATTGTGCGCCATGATGTGGCACCGGGGCACTATGAGCTTCGCAGTAGCGATTTTCCCGCAGTATTTTATTTAGAGCGGCAGGGGATACGTCGCATTTGTGGCGCGACTCTTATCCATGAGCGCTGGGCAATTACTGCTGCGCATTGTGTTGATGAGACTACCCTGGGCGATACTATTGAAAGTGGCAGGCGCTTCGCTGTTGAAGTCGGCAATGCTATGCGAGAAATAGATGCAGTGTTAATGCATCCAGCTATAACCAATCAACAAAATCCGGAGATCGACCTGGCTCTGCTGCGTTTTCGCAATCCATCGCCTATACCCCGTCCGATCAATATATTTCGCGAATCCTATGAGCAGGGTGAGATAGCCACTCTCGTGGGATGGGGTTACTTTGGCCTGGGCACTACTGGTCGGCAGTTTGATGATGGTACCAAACGGCGTGCACAAAA
The DNA here is from genome assembly GCA_028818225.1 of Gammaproteobacteria bacterium. GTDB lineage: Bacteria > Pseudomonadota > Gammaproteobacteria > Pseudomonadales > Pseudohongiellaceae > UBA9145. The sequence goes on from JAPPOG010000004.1 coordinate 13,879, forward strand.
CAGGTTTTCACAGGCTGACTCAAAGCTTCGTATTATTTTCGATGACCCTCGCATTCGCGGTAATGATTCCCTGCCACTGGAAGGAACATTGGGATTAGGAGATAGCGGCGGGCCAGCCTTGATAGAAACAGAGGAGGGTTATCAACTGGCGGGCGTGGCCATCGGGGAAGTGAGTGGAGACCACTACGCGGAAGAGACCCAGGGTATATATGGATCTGTAGCAGTTTATGAGCGCATCTCTCTCCATATTAATTGGATACTGTCTGTTATAGGCAGCGAAAGCTAAAAAGAGGAAGAAACAGATTATGATCAAGAAGGCCATTATCTCCCTGGTAGTTTTATTACTGTTAATTGGTGGGGGATTATATTTTTACTTCGAGAGTATCGTGCAAACCGGAATCGAGGTAGTGGGTACGCAGGTATTGGGCACAGAAGTTACGGTCGATGCGGTGTCAGTTTCTCCTTTAAGTGGGGCGGGTACGCTGCGAGGGCTTAGTATTGGCAATCCCGAAGGATTTAATTCCGATTACGCCTTTCAGTTAGCGGAAGTTTCTATCGCGCTTGATACCGCCTCTGTTTTCGAAGATGTTGTTGTCGTTGACAGCGTTACCATTATTCAGCCTCAGATTACCTATGAGACTCGTATTACCAGCGATAATATTCGAGCGCTTGTTAATAATGTAAGCGGTGGATCCTCGGCCAGTACCGATGCTTCTGAAAGTAGTGGAAGACAGATCATTATTCGTGAATTCCGCATGCTTGACCCCCAGCTTAATCTGGTGGCAGCGGTGGTAACTGCGCCAGTGTCTTTGCCTGACATCGAACTGAATGATATCGGCGCGGAGGATAATTCCACCACTGTAGCCGATGCGCTCCAGCTCATTCTCTCCACTCTCAGTACTTCGATACTGAGCGCAAATCTACCCAATCTGGAGGATTTAAGGGAGGGTGTAGAGGAAGCCTTGCAGGAAGGTGCAGATGAGTTGGAATCGCGGCTGGAAGATACCGTAAATGATGCAGCTGAGGAAGTTGGCAATCGCTTGCGGAGTATCTTGAATTAAATTGCCTCGGCAGTCTCGGTGGCAGCTGGAACAACGCCGCAGTAGTTATTTTGCCCAGGCAGGAATTGCGCTGTTCTTCCGGTAAATCGATAGGCGGCTAATCCGACCCATTCCCGGATTGCAGTGCCGAGTGTGCCCAGGTTTCCAGCAAAGTCGAATTCCACCCGATACAAATTGCCCTTGCGGGAATAATGATCAACCGGGTAGGGAATTACCGGCCAATCTAGCTGACAAAAAATTCCAATTGATCGCGGCATGTGAAACTCCGAAGTTATCAAGATCCAGCCTTCTTCGGGCGCTGGTGAAACCAGTTCTTTACTGTTCAGGGCATTTTCATAGGTATTGCGGGATTCTCTCTCGAAAACTATAGCCCTGTCTGACAACCCTAACTGAGCAAATAAATAGACTGCGTAATCTGCTGCTTTAAATTCCTGTTCGCTGACCGAGCCGGAGCCACCGGTAAACACTAGCTGTGCATTGGGATACAGGTTTGCCAGGTAGACAAAGTTAGTGAGCCTCTCTGCAGCAGCACCGAATTCAACCTGATTCCAGACTTCGGAATGGTAAGGGCTGATGGCGCCACTTAAAACGATGATTCCATCAACTTCCCGGGGCAGCGCTGCGTTGGTATTGAATCTGTTTTCCAGTGGTGAAATCAGCCATTCGCCAACCGGCAGAAACCCGATAATGATGAGTAAAAAGGCGCAGAAAGATAGCAGGCGTCGAGAGAGCTTTTGCCAGCCAAACAGCAGGCTCAGCCAGGCTGCTACACCCAGGATAACGATCAGGCTATCAGGGGAGATAATTGCCCAGATGATCTTTGATGCAAGAAAGAAAACTGTATCCATTAGTCGGTTTTCGCCTTATTAACCCATGGCCTTTAGTAGCAAATCGGCACTTCCGGAGATTTTTAGACCAATGCTTAGAATGTCCAATCGAATTTGCTAATATCCATCGAGATTTGTCAGATCAACGGAATAGGAGAATACCCATGACAATCCAGGTTGGAGATAAAGTCCCTGCAGCTAATTTCAAAGTCATGACTGCCGATGGGCCTAAAGATATGAGTAGTGACGAGGTTTTTGGCGGCAAGAAAGTGGTTTTCTTTGCAGTCCCCGGGGCATTTACGCCTGGATGCTCGATGACGCACTTACCCGGATTTGTAGTAAATGCTAATGCAATCAAGGCCAAAGGCGCGGATACTATTGCCTGCATGGCAGTGAATGATGCCTTTGTAATGGGAGCCTGGGGCCAGGCTCAGAATGCCGAAGAAATTCTGATGCTGGCAGATGGCAATGGTGAATTTACCAGCGCACTTGGCCTCGAGTTGGATGCCAGTGGATTCGGAATGGGGAGTCGGGCCCAACGCTTTGGCATGATTGTCGATGATGGCACCGTTACCTATCTGGGAATCGAAGCACCGGGGGAGATCAAAGTCAGTGCTGCGGAAGCAATGATGGAAGCATTGGGTTAAAAGAAACAGGTGTCCCATTTATAAGGATAATAATAAGAAACAGGATAAAGAATGATTACTCAACATCTTGATTACAGCGATGGCGATACAGCACTTCAGGCCTATGTAGCCTATGAAGAAACAGATACGCAGAAACCTCTGGTGCTGGTGGCGCATGACTGGAGTGGTCGCCGTGAATTTGCCTGTAATGCCGCCGAGCGCATTGCCTCAATGGGATACATTGGTTTTGCCCTGGATATGTATGGTAAAGGCGTGTTCGGTGCTGATGGGGATACGGAACTGAATTCTTCATTGATGAACCCATTGGCATCTGATCGTGCGGTTCTGCGCCAGAGAATAAGGGCCGCACTTGTTGCCGGAAGAAATATTCCACAGGTTGATCCTACCAAAGTCGCTGCCATGGGCTACTGCTTCGGTGGCATGTGTGTGCTGGAATTAGCGAGATCAGGTGCTGATGTGCTCGGTGTTGTGAGTATTCATGGAATATTTGCGCCTGGAGAAGTGGCAAACGAAGAAATCAAATCCAGGGTGCTATGTTTGCATGGCCATGACGACCCAATGGTCCCTCCAGAACAGGTGCTTGCTTTCGAAACCGAAATGAATGAGGCAGGGGTGGACTGGCAGGTTCACGCTTATGGTCAAACTATGCATGCATTTACCAATCCCGCTGCCAATAACCCTGATTTTGGCACTGTTTACAGCGAAATTGCTGAAAAGCGCACCTATCAATCGCTGGCAAATTTTCTGGAAGAGATTTTCTAGCTGTTCATTAAATCTACTAACTAATCAAGAATAATAATGACTGAAACGGCAAACTCTGAAACGGCAAACTCTGAAACGGCCAGCCCTGCTGCTGTGCCCACCCGTTCCAAGATTGGGCTCTGGCTCGGTCCTGCTGTTTTCCTGTTTATGCTCTTGTTTGTCGACCTCGACCCCAATAACCCGCTCGTTACCCGCATGGCTGCGATCATCGTGTTGATGGCTATTTGGTGGATTACTGAAGCGATTCCTTTGTCCGCCACAGCATTGTTACCAATTGTACTTTTCCCTTTGATGGGAATAATGCGGGGCAGAGAATTGCCAGCTGGTAATCGCATAGATCTCGAAACTGCGACATTTGCTGAAGGATTTTCGGCCAGCGATTTCGACATCATTTTCCCCAATGTGGCTAATCAGTACATGGACTGGATCATCCTGTTATTTATGGGCGGATTCATGGTGGCTGTTGCTGTGGAAAAATGGAATCTACACAAGCGCATTGCCTTACACACGCTGCGCATTATTGGTGGCCAGCCTCATCGGCTGGTTCTCGGTTTCATGGTGTCTACCGGATTCCTATCCATGTGGTTATCCAATACCGCAACGGCCTTAATGATGATGCCCATGGGTATGTCCCTGGTTTTACTCTACGAAGAGCTCAATCGAAAGGTAGTTGCTGAAGGTGGCGTGGCAGACAGCAGAGCCGAAAACTTTTCCCTGACTCTATTGCTCGGAATTGCCTATGGCGCTTCTATCGGTGGTTTTGCCACATTAATCGGTACGCCTCCAAACGGTGTGTTAATTACCCAAATGTCGCAACTGTTTCCTGATGCACCGGAAATTACTTTTTCTACCTGGATGTTGTTTGCCTTGCCAATGAGTTTTATCTACATGCTCATTGCCTGGGCATTGCTTACTCGAATCGTTTTCCCGCTTCCTTCAAGCACGCCTTTCAGTGGCAAAGAATTTATCCAGAGCGAGATCAGCAAATTGGGTCCCATGAGCACTGAAGAAAAAAGAGTAACAGGTGTATTTGTTACTTTTGCTTTGCTGTTAATGACACGCAAGGAGCGGTTGTTTGGAGAGGATATCGATATTTTTGGCTGGAGTTACTATCTGGACAATGTATTGAGAGCAGCTGGCTCAGAACCCGTTGGCTACATGATTGATGACGGCAGTGTGTCCATTGCTGTGGCCTTAACTTTGTTCATGATTCCTGCCAGCAAAGAAATCGGCGGTCGCCTGATGGACTGGGAAGATGCGAAGCGTGTTCCCTGGGGAATACTTATACTGTTTGGCGGTGGTTTAGCTATTGCTAAGGGCTTCGGCACTTCAGGATTATCCGATTACGTTGCGGTCTTGTTGGGGGACTTGTTAGGCGATGCTGAACCGCTGGTAATTGTTATGAGTACGGTAGCCTTCATTACCGGGCTCACTGAGGTCGCTTCGAATACCGCAACCATTTCGTTATCACTGCCAATAATGGCGAGCCTGTCTCAGGCCATTGAAGCACACCCACTTCTCTTGCTGATTCCAACCACTTTGGCGGCATCTTGCGCATTTATGTTGCCGGTCTCTACACCACCGAATGCCATAGTCTATGGTTCCGGAAGAATTCCAATCATGAAGATGGTAATTGCCGGAATCTGGCTCGATATTCTTTCAGTATTTCTGTTAACCCTATTTGTTTATACCCTGGGCCACCTAACATTTGATGTGTTGGGAGGATTTCCAGCCTGGGCTGGCTAGTTAATTGATTTATTAGAAATAAAGGATTGGGTCGCAAAATGCGATTCAGGGTGTTTTTGCTACAGCGGCTTTATGCTAAGAACTGGTATCAGGTCGAGACTTTGACCCAGAATAAAATGAAAATCTATAATTTTCATTGGGTTAGAAAATATAACACTTTTCAAGCAGTATGAATGATCATCACGTAGTTGACGAGAAAACTGTAGATCCATGCCCTGCTGGCGATGATAACTGCACGAATCACGCTGAAGTTCAGCGACTTCGTGAAGAAGTCAAGCAACTGGCGGCGCTGGTTCGCACCGATGAATTAACCGGGCTCTTTAATTACCGCTACTTCGCTCAAGCCCTGAGTCTGGAAATGGAACGTACCCGTCGTTCCGGTCAGCCAACATGTTTGATCATGTGCGATCTGGATCATTTCAAATCTATAAATGATGTCCATGGTCATGAGGTGGGTAACCTTGTTCTCACTCACGTTTCCAGTTTGATTCGAAAAACAATCCGTCGCTTGGATATTCCCTGTCGTTATGGTGGAGAGGAATTCGCATTAATCCTTCCTGATACCACATTGAAACAGGGCGTCCGCTTTGCTAACCGTCTTCGACTCATAGTCGAAAACTCGCCAGTAAAAGCAAGTGACCTGATACTGGGAATTGAAGCAAGTTGCGGCGTCGATGTTTATGAAAGAGGCGACCAACTGACTGAGAAAGAGTTTGTGGACCAAGTGGATGGGTTTCTATATACGGCCAAACAGGAAGGTAGGAATCGCGTTTGCCATGCTCCTTATGAAAAGGGAGACGAAGTTAGCAGCGAAGAGAAAGAAGCACTGGTTAGTTCTATTAAGTCGGAGACCAATTAATTTTTAAATCGGGCTATTTCTCTGGCCAGATGATAAAGAATTGCTGCAGTTGCGCCCCAGATACGATAGTCCTCATAGTGTAATTCCAGAATCGTTCTATCTGCTCCCTTAAATTCCACCGTAGATTTCTGATAGGCATCCACATCGAGGATTAACTCCAACGGTGCATGGAAGATGTCAGCAACTTCTTCAGGTTGAGCTACAAAGTTGAGATCATTCTCGATAACGCCAACAATAGGGGAAACGATAAAGCCAGAAGGGAGAGCGAGAGTTCCCAAACGGCCGATAATTTCGACGTGCTCTGCCTTTAGACCAATTTCCTCTTCGCTTTCTCTCAGTGCAGTGGCAACCTCATCATCGTCGCGTTCTTCCTTGGTACCCCCGGGCAAGCTAATTTGACCGGCGTGGCTCTTCAGATTTTCTGATCTGACCGTGAGCACAAGACTGCTTTCGATGTGGGATTCATGGCGCGTAATAGGAAGTAACACCGCAGCAGATCTTAATTTGCTTTCATCTTTTACTGCACGATATACGTCAGGTTGCGTAATGCGCTTTGGCGCTTTGCTTTCCTCAGAAACAAAGAAATCCATAAGAGAAATAAAAGGTGTTGCAGCCGAATTTTCTGTCAAAACTATTTCTCTCTGTTGCAATAAATCCGATATAAAAAAATGCCGACTTTCGTCGGCATTTTTCATCTTTTCATGCGCTAGCTACTAGCGGTATTTCCAGGTGAATCCTGCAAAAATTCGTGCGGGTTCGCCAGGGAAATAGCGGTCACCAGTAAAGGTTGTCCAGTCGGCACGTTCTGCATATTTCTCGTTAGTAAGATTCATAACATTCATGTACAGCAATAAATCATCACTTGCACTAAACTGCATGCGCAAATTAACCAGGTCGTGGCCACCATAATCAGCGGTGTTCTCTGGATTAGTGTAATACTCACCCATGTGCGCCCACTCGAGTTCTGCGATCCAGTCATCATTGGGTCGATAGGTGAGTCGCAGGTTGCCGAAAGTATCTGGCGCGGTGTCGATTTCGTTGCCATTAATGTTTATGCCACCGGAAATCAGATCGTTCTCGTAAGTGTGCTCAGCAAGATTCAAAAGGCCGCGTATGGAAAAACGATCAGAAAGACTATAACCGACGCCGATTTCAAGGCCACGATGCTCTGTTTCACTTCCATTTAGATTTGCGCGAGAGCTGTCGCGGAGAATTTCATTTTCCTTTTCCATGAAATACGCCGATGCAGAGTAGTCCCAGTTGTTGCCAGCGCCGCTAAATGCAATCTCATAACTGTCCAGCTGAACCGAGTCCAGGTCAGCAACAGTCTGTCGGCCCTGCAGTCGATAGAGTTCCGTGGCCTGAGGCGCACGCACACCGCGTTGCGCTCGCAGTTGCAATGTATTGTTTTCGTTAAGCCGATAGCTCAGTCCAATCTTGGGAGATATATCGTCAAAAGAATCATCTCGATCACCTGGACGAGCATAACGACAACCGCCAAATCCACAGGCAACACCCTGATCATCGGTGCGTCCATCTATCATCTTGTTGTCATAATCGTATTTCATCTTTTCCGCGCGGGCGCCTATGGAAAGATCCCAATTATCCGATAAAGCCACATCATAGCTGGCGAACAAAGCTATCTGACGAGCTTCCACTTCATAATCATAGTGGGCGCCATCAGGAATAGTGCGTCTTAGAAAGAGTGATCCCTGGGTAGGTAGAGGTTGGAATTCAAATAGATTGCCATCAGTACTCTCGATATCGAGACCGTATGAGAATGTGGAATCACCACCAAGGTCAGTATAAGCAGCCAGCTGAATACCCAGGCTTCTATGCTCGGTGTCCTCTATGGGTTGACCCGGCAGGAAGTGCTGCACGAAGTTCATGTTCACTTCACGAAAGTAAGGAGTCGCCGTGACTAGCGTATTTCCGGACTCATAGGAGAAGCGGGTCCATACTCGACCGTTAACACTATCGCGGTAGGCTTCAGGGTTTGGATTGGAATCTCTCAGCGTTGAATCGCTGAATGCATTGGTTCCAACTACGAAGCCAGCAGTTTCCTGGTTCAGGTTAATGTAAGAAATCCCGCCATCCATTTGCACGCCGTTATCCATGGTGTACTCATAAACCCAGCTAAGTTTTTGTTGGTCTACACCGGAGTTGTCCCGGTAGCCTTCCTCATCGACTCCAGTGATATAAAGAGACTGCGCAAAATTTCCGTAATCTCTTCCATAAGCTGCTTTTATTCGGGAAGATCCGCGAGGACCACCTTCATAAGTAAATTCACCAATATCACCAGGGTTCGGAAGCACTACGTTTATCAATCCATGCAGTGCATTGGATCCCCAGAAGGCGCTGGCAGGTCCGCGATTAACTTCGAGGCTAGACGCTGCTTCGGAGTGAACATCAAACATCTCATTAACATTGCAAAAGCCAGCAGAGCGAATTGGAATGCCATTTTCGGCCACGAGAAAGGCGCCACAGGCTCCAGCGCCGGTTAATACCGGCGAGCGAATAGCCATTAAACTTTCCTGGCCATTGTTTCGATGCCCGCTAACTCCGGGAACGCGGGCAAGTGCTTCCTGGTAGTGGGTATGGGCAATTAGATCGAGTTCAGCTTCTGTGATAACGGATACTGAGGCGTTTACGTCAGTCAGCCCTTCTGAACGACGATTCGTTGAAAATACTTCAATCTCTTCGATTGCTTGCTGACCACTTTGCGTCTGCCCAAATACAGGGATGGCAGCCATTGCGGTTGCAGTGGCAATACTGGATACAAGAATCTTGCGTATCATATATCTCTCCGTTTTATCCTTTTCTTTCTCTGCTAATCTTGTCTATTGCTTTTCGGCGATTTGCTTAACAAGTTAATTTCCAATCGATGAACAGCTGGATCGTGAGGCCAGATTTCTTCCTTTCACCGAGTATGGTTGCTGCTTTTTTTGAGGTGCGTCAAACAAAAGCTCGCAAATATACCATAGAAAATGTAACAAATCTCACGTCTTTGCACCGCTGCTCGAGACCACGTAAACTAGCCCTCCGCTTGCAGAAAGCCCTATTCTCGGGCGCTTCACGGACAAGCTTTGGGGTAGCACAGGCATAGAGTGAGGAACGGAGACAGATGCGTACCAGAATTACAGAAATGTTAGGAATTGAGCACCCGGTCGTGCAAGGAGGCATGCAATGGGTGGGGTTGGCTGAACTGGCCTCGGCAGTTTCTAATGCAGGCGGATTAGGAATTTTAACCGGGCTTACCCAGCCGACTCCTGATGATTTGCTCAAAGAAATTGAGCGATGTCGAGAAATGACGGACAAGCCATTTGGAGTCAATCTAACAATTTTACCTACAATCAAACCCGTTCCGTATGAAGAATATGCCCAGGCTATTGTGGATTCCGGTATAAAAATCGTTGAAACAGCTGGACGAAACCCCGAACCTTTTTTGCCCTTGTTTAAAGGAGCAGGAATCACAGTTATTCATAAATGCACATCTATCAGACATTCGCTTAAAGCAGAAAAAATAGGATGTGACATGGTGAGCGTCGATGGCTTCGAATGTGCCGGTCATCCAGGAGAAGATGATGTAACGAATATGATCCTGTTACCTATAGCCGCACGAAGATTAAAGATTCCTTTTCTTGCGTCGGGAGGACTTGGAGATGGGCGTGGTCTCGCCGCTGCGCTGGCAATGGGGGCAGACGGTATCAATATGGGAACCCGATTTATGGTCACTAAAGAAGCACCCATTCACGAGAAAGTGAAACAAGCCATGGTGGAAGCTTCTGAACTAGACACCTCCTTAATTTATCGAACCCTCAGAAATACTGCTCGTGTATTCAAGAACAGCATTGCCGAACAAGTGATAGAAATTGAAAACCAGCCCGGGGATACGAAGTTTGAAGACATTCAGCCTCTGGTTGCAGGCGCTAAAGGCAAAGATTTATTCGATACCGGAGAGTTGGATAAGGGTATCTGGTCGGCAGGAATGGTTGTGGGATTAATAGACGATATTCCCACAGTAGAAGAGCTAGTCACCCGCATTGTTACAGAAGCGGAAGAAATTATAAATGAAAGATTAGGCTATGCTGTTTCAGCGTAATCTGAACAAGGAATAAGTAGATGGAAGTAAAAGATAAAGTTGTTGTTGTAACCGGTGCTGCCAGTGGCATTGGAAAAGCCTTATGTGAACGCTTTGCCAAGGAGGGAGCATCAGCAATTGTAGTAACCGACATAAACAGTGAAGGTGTTAGCGCAACTGTCAGCGATATAAAAGAGCAGACGCAAACACTGGGTATCACCTGTGACATTGGCAAGGAAGATGAGGTCGAAGAACTGGTCGCCAAGACGCTGGATGCGTTTGGGCATATCGACTTGTTCTGTTCGAACGCAGGCATATTTACTGCCGGTAATGAAAACGTCGCCACTGAAAAATGGCAGGCGATTTGGGATATAAATCTTATGTCTCATGTGTTTGCTGCCAGAGCCGTGTTACCTGGTATGTTAGAGCGGGGCGAGGGCTATCTTTTGAATACTTCCTCGGCAGCGGGGCTGCTAAGCCAGGTTGGTTCGGCTCCCTATGCGGTGACCAAGCATGCCGCAATCGGTTTCGCCGAATGGTTATCCATTACCTATGGCAATAGAGGCATCAAAGTCTCTGTGCTTTGCCCCCAGGCGGTGCGCACTGCCATGACTGCAAACAGTGATGAAGGTGGTGTGGCTGGTTTGGATGGCATGCTTGAGCCAGAACAACTGGCAGACACAGTAATTGAAACCCTCGCTGAGGAGCGCTTTCTGGTATTACCTCATCCAGAGGTGCTAACCTACATGCGCCGTAAGACCGACGACTATGATCGCTGGTTGGGAGGAATGCGACGCTTACATGAGCGCTTCGAAGATGCCTACAAAAAGCGCGAAGAATTAGAATAATTCTTGGATTTGAAGGGCCAGCCTATGCACAAAATAAGAACACTACTACTTCTGGTATCGCTTTTATCATCCACAATGCTAGCAGCACAAGAACGCATTACTCTTGAAGACGGCTCGGTGCTTGCAGTGTTTATGGTGAGACCCGCAGAAACATCGTCTGAACCTGCCCCCTTGCTTATTTTAATGGGAGGAGGACCGGGTAATGCCTCGATCTCAAGGGATACCTCCATCTGGCTGGGCGGCGGCTTCGCAGAAAGAGGGTTCATGGTTGCCGTACCAGTTTCCCCAAACAATCGCGCCTTTCGGGGTGATGAAAATAACGGCAAGGTAGAACAGCTTATCGTAGAGCTGCAGCAAAGAGACGATATCGCAAGCGGAAAAGTTTTATTAGCAGGAATTTCTAATGGCGGTATGTCCGCTTTAGAGATCGCGCGCCGAAACCCGGAGAATTATTTTGGCGTCGCGGCAGTACCGGCACTGGCAACTTCAGTTGTCGATAATCGACCATTAGCCGACTTTCCTGTTTATTTGCGTATCGGCGGAGCGGATCAGCTAGGCTGGGCGGATCGATTCGATGAGACCGTTGATGCTTTAACTGAAGCAGGCGTCGACCTGGATGCCGCAATTCTCGATAGTGCACCCCATATGTTTCGAATGAATTGGGAATCATTGGATGCCTGGTTGGATAAAGTCACGCAATAGAAGTAAACGAGCGGAGTAAGAAATGAAGAAGTTAATCAATACCCTGGTAGCTTCATCTTTTGTCTTGATGGCCGCAAGTGTAATCGCTGGGCCTCCAGCAACCATCCAACAGTTAAGCTGGATGACAGGAAACTGGGCGGGCAACTTGGGTCCAAACCAGCTAGAGGAGAACTGGATTTCTACGGAAGGGCGTTCCCTGATGGCTGCGGTTCGTATGACTGGCGCCGATGCAACCAGCATGTTTGAAGTGATTACAATCGAAGAGGTTGACGGCTCACTGGTATTACATATCCAGCAATGGGATGCTGGTTTTCAGCCAAGAACAGAAGTAGCACAGAAACTGGAACTGGTTGAGATTACCGAGAACTCTGTGAAATTTGAAGACGTTTCAGGATTTGGTATGCCAACCTTGGGCTATAGCAATCCTGATGAAGACACGTTCGTTATTCATGTCGGTCAGGAAGGAGGCAATACATTCGATATCGAATTGAAGGCCCGCAGCATCTGGTAGTTTTTGACAAATAAATAGAAAAGGGATTCAAATGAATCCCTTTTATATGCCTTATCTCTTTTCTGGTGGGATGTTTTTCATGATGTTAACGAAAGTCGCAATCTCATCCTTCGTTCTTCGTGTAAGAACACGTTTATCAGAAGCAGGTTGATGGCTTAGGCCAATTCCCTCGCGGTGAGCAATATCAGGCCTGATTGGTCGGGGAGCAAAACCACCGCCGCAGTTTGGGCATACGTTTTTTAGCTCTTTTTCGACACAGGATTCGCAGAATGTGCATTCGTAACTACAGATGCAGGCGTCGGTTGCGTTAGGCGGCAGATCCTTGTCGCACATTTCGCAGTTTGGCCGAAGTTCAAGCATGTCTCTTTAGGAGTTTTCCAGTAGTTCTACCCAATTTCCATCTGGATCTTCCAGAAAAGCAATTGCCACTCCCTCCCGAATTTCTCGAATAGGAACAACTATTTTTCCACCAGCCGCTTCAACTTTATTTATAGTTTCCGCAAGCGATGGTACATGAATAGTCCAGTAGCGGTAGCCGCTGGCGGCACGTATGCCACCAGGTGTTGCTTCTGCTTCCGGTGCAGGATCGAGTTGGATAACTTTGACTATGCTGTCACCCACTTTGAAGCGATTCATGGTGCCACCGCCGGGCATTGGAATGGTCGCCTCGAGCTCCAGGCCAAGCGCTTCACCATAAAATTTCAACATAGCATCAATGTCTTTGGCGATAATGCCTATGTCAATTGAGTTTTTTTGTACTTCCAGTCCCATAATAATTGCCTTTTGTTTCTAGTTTCGCTCACTCTACTTCAGTTTATCTATCCTCAACAAAATTAGGAGCGACGATAATTATTGAAGATCGAGGCGTCGAGTAAAAATAATGCGGAGTGAATATGATAGTACATGAGCATTAAGGTTTGCTCGAAAACGGAAAGATCCAGCAATTAGAACTCTCCGCTTAAAAACAAGCGGAGCATACATGCCAGGATAAGGGCATTAAGATTTGCTCGACATCAAAGAGATACGGAAAACAGGCTGTTTATTCAGCAGCCACAGCGCCCATCATCGCTTTGGTTTCCAGAAACTCTTCGAATCCTTCCACACCCCATTCGCGACCATTACCTGATTGCTTGTAGCCACCGAATGGCGCAGAAAAGTCCGGGCCGGCGCCGTTTATATGGACATTTCCTGTGCGTAGTTGTCGTGCTATCGATTGGGCATGCTCTGAGTCGCCGGATACGTAACCGGATAAACCATAGTCGGTATCATTGGCGATGCGCACAGCGTCAGCATCGTCGTCGTAGCCGAGAATTGAAAGTACCGGACCAAATATTTCTTCTCTTGCAATTGTCATATCGTTGGTGACATTGCCGAATATCGTGGGTTGCACATAGTAACCCTTGTCCAGTCCCTCTGGACGACCAGGACCACCAGTGACTAATTCGGCTCCTTCTTCTATTCCTTTTTCAATTAATCCCTGAATTTTGTTGAACTGTAATTCGCTAACAACAGGGCCTAATCGTGTCGTTTCCGCCTGAGGATCACCAACGGTGGATTTGGCAGCTGCAGCCCTGGCGACTTCGATGGCTTCTGCCATACGAGATTTTGGTACCAGCATGCGAGTGGGCGCGTTACAGGATTGACCGCTATTTCCAAAGCAGCCGGCCACTCCGCCCGCAACGGCTCTCGCAAAATCGGGCACATCATCGAGAATGATATTGGCAGACTTGCCACCCAGTTCCTGCGTTACCCGCTTAATACCATCTGCGGCAGCTTTGGCGACCTCGCGACCGGCACGGGTTGAGCCCGTGAAGGAAACCACGTCAATTTCAGGATGCGAAGATATAGCGGCTCCTACGGTTGGGCCATCGCCGTTTACCAGATTAAATACACCAGCCGGTAATCCGGACTCGGCAATTATCTCAGCGAGTATATAAGCACTAACCGGGGCGATCTCACTTGGCTTTAACACGATGGTGCAACCAGCGGCGAGGGCAGGAGCCACTTTGCACGCAATCTGATTGAGTGGCCAGTTCCAGGGCGTGATGAAACCACATACGCCGGCTGGCTCTTTAACAATTTTCGTAGTGCCGCGGACTTCTTCGAACTCATAGTTGTCCAAAATTCCAAGAATACTCATGAAATGACCGAGGCCGCTGCCCAGCTGCGCTGTTTTCGACAATCCCATGGGTGCACCCATTTCGTTGGATATCGCTGTAGCCATTTCATCACCACGGGCTTTTAAGCCGGCAACAATATTGCTGATTACAGCCTTTCTATCCTCGATAGAAGATTGTGACCAGTCGGCAAATGCGGCTCTAGCTGCCTGGGCAGCGGCATCGACGTCTTCGGCTGTGCCCAGGCTAATAGTGGCGAATGCCTCTTCAGTGGCGGGGTTAATTACATCGAGAGTTGCTCTACCCTCAGGTTCAATCCATTCGCCATTGATAAAAAATTTGTTATAGGCCGTGGTCATTTTCAAACTCCTGTTGCTATGGGCTACGATTGGCTTGTTATTCTTTGCTCTTGAGTCAGCCAGGGTCGGCTAGTATACCTGAGAATTAAAAGTATAAAGAAGAATGAGCCGATAAATAATTCAACATGACAAAAGCCATTTAAATTATTCGATTCACCATCGGGGAAGTTAAATTTGATTACTATGATTAGTCGCGCAATAGGATCGAGACTCGCATCATTTCTATCGAAAGCGCAGCCTGGTTATCAGCGTCTCGATATGATTGGCATCGAGGACGTAGCCAAAGTGTTGAAAACCGGCGATATTGTTCTGGTTGAAGGCAATACTCGCATTAGTATCGCTATCAAATATCTCACGCAATCTTCCTGGTCCCATGCATGTTTATATATTGGGGAAGAAGAGGACAGTGCTGAAAAAGAAACATTGCTGGAAGCGGATCTTCGCGCAGGTGTAAGAGTTGTTAGCCTCAAGCATTTTGAAGAATTTAATTTGCGTATCTGTCGGCCAGTCAATTTGATTGATGAGGATAGAAAAAAACTTTTGGCTTTCGCGAAGGCGAAAATAGGCCAGAAGTATGATCTGAAAAATGTGTTCGACCTGGTGCGCTATATAATTCAAAAGCCGCCAGTCCCTAATCGTTATCGTCGGGCCATGATTGCATTGGGAAGCGGCGAACCGACCAAGGCTATTTGTTCTGCGCTTATCGCCGAGTCGTTTCAATCTATCGGCTACCCCATATTGCCGCGCAGAGAAGGAGGTCAGGGAATAGATGGCGAGGTGCCTCAATTTTATCGGCGTCACTTTACCCACTTTACACCGCGGGATTTTGACCTGTCTCCTTACTTCGAAGTAATAAAACCAACGCTGGAGAAAGGCTTCGACTATCGTGACTTGCGCTGGAAGGATATTTCAGGGGATTGCAAGGAAGAAATCAGATAATACCCAGTAAGGCATTAACCGCAGCATCATATTGAGGGTCGCCACGAGTTGTGGACTCGTAGGGAAAAGGCACTTCAATTTCAGGTTCAATGCCAATCCCTTCGAAAACATTGTCATCAATCAGAATGTTATTTGCTGGTGAATATTGGATATCTTCAATCGAGCTACCATTTTGAATCTCGAAAGTACCAATCTGACCTGCACTGGTACCGCCAAGGCTTACTACTCGTTCCAGCTTATCCAGCTGATAAGCAAATAATTCAGGTCCGCCCCGGGTATCTTCGTTGAGAAGGAGAGCGATCGGCTTTCGGTAATTGGCAAAATCCAGTGTCGGTGAAAGCAGGGCGAAATTAAACTCGCTTGAGGCTGGCTCGCTTACTGAAAAATATTCTTGTTTGTAATTGAAAACTAAATCCAGATGTTGGGAATCCAGAAAGCCAAAGCTATTGCGCAAGTCGAAAATAATGCCATCGCAATGATCGAGGCTACGAATTAATTCCTGGTAGTTAATCATATCGTTGGTGGTGCGACTCAATGCCCAGAATCTAACGTAACCGATAATCTTGTTACCTGCAGAGAATTCCAGAACAGAATTCGCCGTCGCGCTGCGATAGCTATCAAATAAATTTTCAAAAACAGGGCGCAGACTCACTTCCGTTGTGCTATTCCCCCGTTGTACACTGAGCCTATGTTCCGAAGTTGCCGGGACAAAAGAACCAGCGGCATCTCGTTCAAGATTAAAGGAATCAATGGGATGGAAGGCTTGCCCATCAGCAGAAAGGATTACATCCCCCCGTTCGATTCCGGCTGCATGGGCAGGATAGCCTTCCAGCACCGCTGTTACTAAGAATTGCATGTTCTGAAAGCGGCCCTGAATACCAATATGATTAAGCTCGATGCGCTGTTGTGAATCGGCGACATGAAAGGCCTGAAGCAAGTAATAATCCAGAGAGTCAGGAGAAATGGAGTTTGATTCCAGTGATTGGCTGAAACTCATGCTGCAAATGCAACTCACAGTTAGCAGAAAGAAAAGGGTTTTCATATTTAGCTGATGAGTTCCATGGCTCGTTTTGCCGCTGGACGATCATAATGGCGATTACGCAGATCCTGGTACTGTTGCGGCACATCAAACTCAAATCGAATGGCCCAGTTGAATGTTTGTGCTAACAAGATATCTACCATGCTGAAATGATTGGCCACCGCAAACTCATTGTCCGGCAAAAGATGATCAAGAGTTCGAACAGCTTTAGCGAATTCGAATTTTGCAGTTTCAAACATCTGCGGAATTCGCTGCGCTTCCGGCAAGGCGAACATGTGTTTGCCTTTGCTCCACAAAGGCTGTTCCAGTTCGGCTAAAACAAAGGATACCAGTTCGTCATGTTTTGCCAGTGTTTGAATGTCAGCATCAGGGATCAATCGGGAATCCGGTGCTTTTCTTGCAATGTAGTGAAGTATGGCAACACTTTCTGTCAGGTTGAGGTCACCATCGATCAGGGTTGGTACTTTGCCCTGAACATTTACGGCTAAATAGTTTGGGTGCTGTGCGCTGTCTGGATCAGTTTCTTCTGTGCGCAGCTTGACCGGGACATATTCATACTCGAGGCCAGTCTCCTCCAGTGCCCACAGGCATCTGAATGATCTGGATTGTTGCATTCCATAGAGCTTCATTATCTCTTTCCAAACAAAAACGGTGTAACTGAAAACAGTCACACCATTTTAAATGTTTTTTCTAAAAATCGCTTATACGATCTAAGGTGTAATGAGCGAAGTCAGATCGCAGCGAAAATCGATTCGATAGCGGATTTTACACGCTAGTAAATGAGCATTTCGAATCGATTTTCAACAAAGAGCTGGCAAGCTCATTAACCGAACTAGTCTATAGCGAAGCAGTAGAAGTACCCGTTACCTGCCGTGCGTATAAGGTCTTCCTGGCTACATCCTGCTGAACCGTGCGCACTATTCCAGGAAGTAGGATTCTGGCCACCACCGACACGGTCAAAATGACCTACATGCGCTGAGCCTTCATCATTGCTGGTCCAGTTATTACAGGTATGGTTTGAGCCATCATCAACTGTACGACCATCTAATGTTGAGCCAGTCAGAATGTCATGCTGGTTTGGTGAATCACCGACACCATTTACCTCATCACCATTTTCAGTAAGTGATGCTTGCTTGTTCAGGTTGTTGTTTGGTCCATGTAATACATTCAAATTTGAAGCAACTTCAACACCGTTTGCGTTATACCATGGACCAAAACCAATGCGGTCACGAGCATTGATGGCCGGTGAGTTGCTAGTGGCATGAGCGCTCAGATAGGCACGCCAGGTTTTGCCGCTAGAGCCGGCAGCACTGGCAAGAGCAGCGCAATGGGCGTCCGCACCAGCCAAACCACCTAGATTAGCTCCATCACCTGAACCTTCACTAGTGATAAAAAAGCTCATTTCATTGTCTTGAGAATTTACCGTAGTAAAAGTAGCTGCAGCAGTTAGCAGAGCAGCTGAGGTAAATAGTAAAGATTTCTTCATCGATATACTCCTCGATTATTATTTAACTTCTCATTCTTGGTTTTTGTGCTTTCTATTTGTTTACAATTTTTCTACAAATTCTTGCTAATCAGGCAATGCCATTGCAGTCAGTGAACTACCTGTCTGCAATATTACATGCTGTTTTCCTTCATGCACCCATGAACTCATGCCGTAACGAGTGGTTGCAGGAACTTCCACTCGAGCAAGTTCTTCGCCGGTTTGCTTATCCAGCGCAAACAGATGAGGCGTGCCATCGCTGGTCACGTTTGTATACATAAGCATGTTGCCGGTTACGACCATTTGTCCGACTGCGCCAGATCCCGTATTGCCAATATCCACACCTTCCAGCGCAGGAAGATTGCGAATACGATCCGGTGTATAGCCGGCGGGGATCATCCAGAGATGATCGCCGGTGTTTAAATCGATTGCGGTAATTCTGCTGTAAGGCGGCTTCCATAATGGAATGCCTGCGGGATGTCGGGGTGATGGACCACCGCTAGCCGCTGCAAATCGAGAAAGGGTCACTCCAGTTGGTTCATCATAATAGGTGTCAGCTTCCTCACCGGGAACCAGGCGCCGAGCGCCGCAGCTATAACGAGACATGACATACATCACGCCAGATTCTGGATCTGCGACCGGTGGATGGGTGATGTTTACCGCTCCGCTTGGGCACATCAAGGCAGACTGCTTGCCAGAAGGATCGTTTGCGCGCATTGGGGGATTAAACAAAGGTCCCATCTGAAACTCCGCCACCGCCTGCAGCGCCTGCTGTCTCAATTCTGGTGTGAAATCCACCAACAATTCTTCGCTGGATCCGACGTATTCAAAGGCAGCCGGCTTGCTTGGGATCGGTTGGGTGGGAGACAACTGTTCACCTGGAACTGTGGAAGCTGGCTGCGGGACCTCTTCGATTGGCCAGATTGGCTCACCGGTTTCCCGGTTAAAGACATAAACATAACCTTGCTTGGTCGCCTGAGCGACGATCGGGCCGGCGTCTGTGTCTAACAGGATTGGTGCGGTCGGTGTATCGAAATTCCAAATGTCATGATGAACCATCTGGAAATGCCAGGCCCGCTCACCAGTTCTGGCGTCCAGTGTTATCAGACTGGTACCGTAAAGATTATCACCGGGGTGATGGCCACCGTAATAATCGATGGTTACGCCGTTAGTTGGAATATAAACCAGTCCCAAATCCTGATCGGCTGAGATTGGTGCCCAGGATGAAATGTCTCCAGTGTATTGCCAGGCATCGTTTTCCCAGGTTTCATGTCCATATTCACCAGGCTGTGGTATGACATTAAACTTCCACAGAAACTCTCCGCTGCGGGCATCGTAACCAAGTATGTCTCCCGGGACATTTTCGATGCGGGATTGGTTGTAGCCTTGCTCAGCTGAATTACCGACAACAACCACATCGTTAACAACGATTGGCGGAGAAGAAGAGGTAATATAGCCTCGCTCCAGGGGAATGCCTTCATAGGGATCGTAGGGATGACCAAGATCTTTCAGCAAATCGACCACGCCAGTTGATGGGAACCCTGCAATAGGCACTGCTTCTCCGAATCCTTCGAGTGGCTGACCTGTTTCTGCATCCAGGGCAGTGAGAAAGAAGCCTGGTGAAATGACATAGATGACATCTCTGCCATCAATATTGGCGTAACCAACTCCTTTACCGTAGTCGGCACGCATGGAGTATTCCCATCGCCCTGTATCCGGTTCGCGATAGGACCAGATCGTTGCGCCACTGTCAGGATCGATTGCCACTACATGGCGGCGTGCTCCAGCAACTGTGAATAACTTGCCATTGATGTAACTCGGGGTAGAGCGGCCACTTTGTGCTTCGAAACTGGCACCGTCCCAAACCCAGGCGACCTCCAGATCAGCAAAATTGTCAGCGGTAATCTGGGTAGCACTGGTGGAGCGGGTATGGGCGAAATCGTTGCCCAATGTGGTCCATTCAATCGACTCTTGGGCGAATGAGCCTGCACTTAGCACCAGGGATAAACTCAGGGCAGTGAGTCCCTGAAAGACGGAATGGTTGGAACAAAAGGACTGCCTGTTTTTTATCATTATTAGGTACCTCGTGAAGGTTCGGCACACGCTTCGGGTAGGGTGTTAAGTTCCTGAATACTGGCTTCGAGATTAACGCAGCTTGTGCGCTTTGTCATGCAGACAATCGCGCACAAGCCGCGAAATTAGCCGTTTCTGTCGAGGACTAAGCAATCCAACTAATAAGATTAGCAGATATTGTGTGTGACACTGCAACTACAGTGGGAAGATTTAGTGATCCTGTATCTTCATATCGAATGCTTTGATTTCCCGTCCCAGGCTGGCCCAGTATTCCTCAAGGTTATCCTGCATGGCTTCGAAAGTGTCATCACTGGCTTCCAGCAATTCTTCGAACTTTTCCCGGGTCTTTTCTCGCATGGAATGCAGTCTTTGCATGTGTTCATGATCAGCAGAAACCAGTTCCTCGGAAATTGCTTCCACCTGTTCTTTCAGTTTGTCAATGTCATCTTCCAGTTCTTCCAGTTTCTGTCTCACTTTTGCCTCATATTTCTTACGCTGACTCATAGCTGACCTCCGCGATAAAAATCTTCATTTCACTAGTTCAGTTTACGAGCAGGGCAAAAACCAACAATTGATCATGGTCAACACTGGTAACAAAAATAGAGGTTTCGGTTTTTATAGCGATTGCCTATGATCTGGCAACCGGTTTGAGCAAATGGTCGAGAAGGAAACCCCATGATTTACAACAATATCCTCGAAACTATTGGCAATACGCCCGTAGTTAAGCTGCAGCGGGTGGCTCCAGAAAATCAAAAAATTTACGCTAAACTGGAAGCGTTTAACCCTCTGGCTTCGGTAAAAGATCGACTGGCGATTGCCATCATTGAAGATGCCGAAAAAAGTGGCGCGTTGAAGCCTGGTCAGACAGTTGTTGAAGCCACTTCGGGCAACACCGGAATTGCATTGGCTATGGTATGTGCTGCCAAAGGCTATCCCTTTGTGGCAACCATGGTGGAAACCTTTTCCATTGAAAGGCGCAAGATCATGAAAGCTCTTGGTGCCAAAGTTATTCTTACCCCGGCTGCGGAGAAAGGTTCCGGCATGGTTCGCCGCGCCGAAGAACTGGCTAAAGAACATGGATGGTTTCTTGCCAGTCAGTTTGAGAACCCGGCCAATCCAGCCTATCACAGAAATACAACGGGTCCCGAAATCCTGAGGGATTTTGCTGGTAACGATTTCGATTACTTTGTCACCGGTTGGGGAACCGGCGGCACCATGACTGGCGCCAGTCAGATGATTAAGCTGGCTCGCCCTGAAGTCAAAATTATCGCTACTGAACCAGCGGCGGCAGCCCTGCTTTCCGGCAATGAGTGGCAGCCACACAAAATTCAAGGGTGGACCCCTGACTTTATCCCGGGCGTGCTTGACAAGAGTGTGGTAGACGAATTGGTGGCTGTTACGGATGAAGAAGCCATTGATACCGCCAAGTGCCTTGCGGCAGAAGAGGGAATCTTTTGCGGAATCTCGGCTGGAGGAACCATGGCCGCAGCGCTAAAAGTGGCTGCTAATGCGCCCGCGAATAGTACCTTTGTGGTAATGCTCCCGGATACCGGGGAGCGCTATTTGTCTTCACCTTTGTTTGCTGACATCTCAGAGGAATCTGATGATGAATGGTTGGCTTCACTTTAGGAGAACGTAATGATTAAAAAAACTATAAATGTCCTAATAGCTGTTCTATTGGTATCCACAACATTTTTGTTTCAGACAAATGCACAGGAACAATTAAGCCAGCAAGAAGTCAATGGCTGGTTTGAAACACTTTCCAATTGGGGGAGATGGGGAACTGATGATCAATTAGGTACTGTAAATCACATAACCGAAGAAACGCGAGTAGCCGCTGCCCAATTGGTAGAAACCGGAGTCTCCGTTTCTATGGCTCATCCAATCCTGACCGATGAGGCTGCAGATAACTTTAATCCCTATGACCATCGAATGACTTCCATTGGCAGCAGCCCGGGCCCATGGTCAGGAGACTTTATTGGCGTTTCTTACCATGGCTATGCCCACTCTCACCTTGATGCTCTTTGTCACCGATTTCAATTTGGCACCATGTACAACGGTTATCCTGAAGATGAAGTTACCGAGGAAGGGTGTAATCAGCTTTCTATAGCAGGATTCGGAAACGGTATTTTTGGGCGTGGAATTGTTATGGATTTTCCACGCCTGCGCGGTGTGGACTGGTTGGAAAATGGAACCGCTATCACGCCTGAGTGGCTGGACGAATGGGAAGAAGAACACGGTATTACCGTTGGTCCTGGCGATATCGTACTGATTCGAACTGGGCGCTGGCCACGAAGAGCAGCAGTAGGTCCATGGAATCTGGCGCAGGACTCGGCGGGCTTGCATGCCAGCAGTGTAGCCTGGCTAAAAGAACGAGATGTTGCAATGGTTGGCAGTGATAGTGCGCTGGATGTGAAACCCTCTGGTGTGACTGATTTCGATTCTCCGGTTCATGCTCTGGTTCTGGTTGCTTTGGGAATGCCAATATTCGATAACCTGGATCTCGAAGCGGTGGCGGAAGAAGCTATTCGTCATGACAGGCCGGCGTTTCTGTTTACCACAGCGCCTTTGCGTGTTGAGGGTGGTACCGGTTCGCCCTTGAATCCTATCGCTACTTTTTAAGAGTTAATGACCAAGCTAAATGGCTGAGCTTATTGACGTCTATTATTCTTTCCGCAGCCCTTATTCTTACCTCGCAACCCCTGGCATGTTGCGACTGGAACAGGACTTCGATGTCGAAGTGGCTCTGCGTCCGGTTTTACCCCTGGCGGTGAGACGGCCTGACTTTTTCAGCCCGGAAAATCTAAAACGAGCAAAATACATTCGCATGGATTGGCTGCGCCGTGCCGAATTTCTTGGTATGGCTGGAGTCTGGCCCAATCCCGATCCTATCGTGCAGGACATGGAGACTTACGAAATTGCCGAGGAACAGCCTTATATTTACGAGCTAACCAAATTAGGTGTAGAAGCGGAGCGACAGGGCAAGGGTATCGAGTTCGCCAAAGCAGTTTCCCATCTTATATTTGGCGGAACTAAAGGATGGAATGAAGGCTCGCATCTGGCAGATACCATTGGAGAACTTGGACTAAACCTGGAGCAGATGCGCGCCGCGATCAGTGACGGCGATCACTTAAATGAAGTAGAACAGAATCAGGATGCCTTGGAGGCGTCCGGTCATTGGGGAGTTCCCAGTTTTGTATATAAGGACGAAGTCTTCTTCGGCCAGGATCGTATCGACACGCTACGCTGGCGACTGGCGCAAAACGGATTGGAAAAATAACAGTCAAAAAATTGCCGACTGAGCCAGATAAATCTGGCTACAGCCGGCAAGCTGCTTGAGTTAAAAAATTCCTAGAACTGGTACTGCACTCGACCGAAGAAGTTGCGACCGTAACCGAACATGCGACTTCCCCGGGGCACATTACTATTCAACACTCGATTGAATCCTGTTAGATGATCAATGTAGTTTTCATCAAGCAGGTTTTCTGCGCCCGCACTGATCGTCCAGCTGCTATCCACCAGCCAGGTTAGAAACACATTAGTCAGAGCAT
The DNA here is from genome assembly GCA_028818225.1 of Gammaproteobacteria bacterium. Classification (GTDB taxonomy): domain Bacteria; phylum Pseudomonadota; class Gammaproteobacteria; order Pseudomonadales; family Pseudohongiellaceae; genus UBA9145. The sequence goes on from JAPPOG010000004.1 coordinate 37,484, forward strand.
AACCGTCGGTACTAAAAAAGGAGTTATTACCATTCATTGGATCGTCGGTATTGGTAGCAGAGATGTCTTTTTGATCCGCTACCCAAACCTGTTCGAGCTTGGCCTGAAAGGCGCTCGTCTCGTAGAACAATGCAAGTCTCAGGTTGTTAGGCATGATGCGATAGAGATCATCATTAATATCATCTCGCTCACCATCGACGGATGAATAGATACCTTCAAGTCTGTACCTGTCATTTATACGAGCACCGAAGGTGACATCCAGGCCTTCAAACTCCGCATCGGTATTGGAAAAAATTAGCGGCGTGGGGTCGCCATTCGCGTTGCGTGATACACCTACGACTGCCATATTGGTAGCCGGTGTGCCCTGAATGTAATCGTCTACACTGCGTCGATAAATACGGGGTGAGAAATAGAGCGCATCGTAATCCCAGTCCAAACCTATTTCCCATTGTCGGCTTGTTTCAGGAACCAGCATTGGATTGCCTACGTAGTTGTTGCCGTCGCCAAGCCCGGCATTAGCTTCCAGTGGAATCCACAAAAATCGTTCCTGATACAGTGGTGAACGCATCCGCTGGGCGAAGCCCAACTCGAGAACCAGGTTGTTGGTCGCTTGATAACGCGTCTTCACTACCCAGTCTTCGTTGTCATCGCTGTGGCTGCGATCGGAATTGTTAAATCCCTGACGCAACATCCATACGGCATGAGGGGGTGTGCCCATTGGCCACATCATTGGATTCATATCCACCAATCGGGCAGGGAAGGCATCGACAGTGCCCGCATCCATGTCAACGTCTTCCAGGCGAACACCGGCCTCCAAATACCAGCGATCATCCAGGGTTGCTGACCATTGTCCAAAATAGGCAAGACTTTCTACGTCAACGTCGTTGAAGTTATTGACGAAGAATGGACCAAAATCTGGATCGGTAACCGTAGCATCATGAGTCGCATCCTTTCCTTCTGCACCGAGAACAAATGTTCCTCCGGCTAAGGGAAAGTCGATGGCAACATTGAAACCAGATTCATCGCTTTCCGTGTCGACAAAGCGTTTGTCGTCGCCCACAAATGGAGGAAGCATCAGGCTGGAGAAATCCGGCGTTGGTCGCAGCAAGAAGTTGCTCATGCCGTGGTCAATTTCAGAGCCGTACAGCCGAACCTCGAAGCCGACATTATTAAAACTGGTACTGTAGCTGACATTCCAGATATCGGTTTCAAACCAATCGATGTCCATCGGTAAACTGGGTGTGCCAGTGTCGTCGGTTGCGAGACGGTAGAAGTTCACATCGAATTCGTGATTGTCATTGCGGAAGCCATAACCAAGTCCATAAACGTCACGGGAATACTCCGTAGCATCTACAGTGCCTTCTGCAGATTCGTAATCGTCACCTTCATCGAAACTGCCAACACCGTAAATCCGATGGTTACGATTTGAGGCACCGAATACACCAGAGAAGGAAGCGCCGCTATCGACACTACCGAATGCCGCTTCAGTGTCACCGCTAAAGGCCCAGCCATTGCCGCCGTTATATGCAGGTCGTTTCCAGAGCGCAGTTGCTGCGCCACCGATACCGCCGCCGGTTGTGATCGAGGCAATTCCTTGCTCCACCACAATCTCATCCATTAAGCCGGCAGGAATATGATGCAGAGGGGGAGCCATCCAGTTAGGACCTCCACCATGAATCAGCATGCCATCCACTCGCACATTAATGCGTGGACCAAACATGCCGCGATATTGAATCTGCCCTGTTAAAGGGCCGTTATTGCTAACTGCACCACCGGGAACCTGGTTAATTAGTTTGGCAGCATCCACCGCACTTCCGGTGCGGTTTGCAGTAAATTCTTTCTGGATAAACTCCTGTCGCCCAATAACGGTAATTTCTTCAATGGAATCATCCTGGGCGAAGAGTGGACCGCTGGTACTTAGAGGAATCAGGATGAAAGGTATGGCATGTGAAAACAAATTCTTATTCACGAAAAGCTCCTGGAGAGATCATTCAAACAACTGAAAAAAATTATAAAGTTGCGCACTTTTTGAGCCTATGTGGCATATTGTCACTGCGGCGATACGCCACAGGCTCGCGAGAGTATTTATTATCTTTATTTCAATAACTTATGCTTGTTTGAAACTTTTTGTGGCAGCCATTTCCGGAGCAATAGAATGATTAAGTTTTGATTCAGGTCAATTTCAATATAAAGGTCAAAACTTGTTACGATTTAGCATCGTGAAGGCGATATTAGCAGGGTCGGTTTAAACATCTATGGGATCCAATTTTTACAGGCGATTAATCCTTGTTTTGTTCACATTTCAGTGTGGAACAATCACTGCTTATCTATACGCCCAGGAACCAGAGCCTGATGGGCAAAGCACCGAAGAGCTTGAAGCCAGGGCGCTGGAGATATCCCAGGAAATTTCTGCTCGTCAGGCGGCAATCGAAAATATCCAGAGCGACCTTGGTATCTTCGACCCATCATTAATCGAAGCCTACGGTGACATGGCTCGCTTTTATACCGAACTGGAAGATTACAATAATGCCATTCGGCTCTACACTGATGCCTTGCAAATAGCGCGGATAAATACCGGGCTTTACAGTCACGAACAAATTCCGATTCTCGATTCCCTGATTGAAAACAACGGCCGTGCCAGTGAATGGGAAGAAGTCGATAACCTGCAGGAACTTTATTACCTGATTAACTCGCGCCTGTATGAGCTTGCCGATTTGGAATATTTGCAGGCAGCAGAAATCTACGGAGCCTGGAAACTGCGGGTCGTCCGTGAAAATCTTTTGGGCCAGACAGGGTTTGGCTTAATGAGCACTGCCGAAGAGCTCAGCAGTTTTTACGATCGCACTATTGCCCGTCTTGAACTTTTGCCGAATGTTCGAAGAGAAAATTTATTAAACGTTATCTATGGGAAGTCGCAAACTGATCTAGCCCTCGCTCGTTCGGTAGCTGCTACACCCTATACCGCATTTCAGGGCAGTGAGAGTCAGTACATTAACCAAATTCGATGCCGTAATGTGCGCAATGCGGCTGGGCAAACCGTCCGGCAGTGTTATTCTGTGCCGGTAGAGAATCCTCGCTATCGACTATCCCAGAGAGAAGCGAAACAATTTGCCCTTCAGCGCCATACCCGGGAAATTTCCCGCTCCATTGCCAGGCTCGAAGGTATTAAGAACACCAGTACCGAGTTGAGCGCTGGAGAGAAGCAGCAAATCGACGTGCAGATCGCCGAACTGGTGACCGAATCAGAACAGCTGGTGCGCTCCAGTAGAGGCCTGTTCTAAAGAGTAAAGCGCGTTAAGACTCAAAAACTAACCGAAATAAGCGGTTTTCAGCCAATTTTGCTGGAAATTTAGGCTCACAAAAGGTACAAAAGAATCCGCTGAAACGGGCGATTCTCGCTTCAGCCTCTAACTATAACTGGAGGAGATTATGTCTCAATTTGCCAATCGGCTTGCTCGAGTCCTGCTGTCCGCTTTAGTGGCAGTACTGGCGCTTGGGAGTCAGTTTGCGGCAGCTCTGGAAGTCGGTGATAAAGCACCGGATTTTTCGCTGCAAGCTTCAGATGGCGAAACCTACACGCTTTCCCAGTTCGCTGGTGATAAGCCTGTGGTGATTGCTTTCTTTCCCAAAGCCTTTACCGGTGGCTGAACTATGCAATGTAAAGCGCTGCGTGACAGTGCCAGAGAAATTCAGAGTTTCGACGTTGCATACTTTATGGCCAGCGTAGATACGCTGGAAGACAACACAGCTTTTGCGGCTGAGCATGAAGCTAATTTTCCAATCCTAGCGGATCCAAACAAGGAAATGACTGGTGAGTACGATGTTTTGATGGAAGTCGGCTTCGCCAATCGCTGGACGTTCTATATTGATACGGACGGCACTATCCTTAAGATCGACAAGGAAACCAACCCGGCAACGGCGGGACGAGACCTGGTAGCCAATATGGAGGAACTGGGTTTCAACAAGATCTAGTCAGCTAGATTAACAAGTTCCATCAAAACCCGATCATCGAATGATGGTCGGGTTTTGTTTTGGGTCCGAAAAAATGAAACTTCGCTGAGAATTTTTGTTCTAAGATAGTAGTACTTTCGTAAGCTGGGGACGTCCAAGTAAATAGAGCGAAACTGTAGTGCATGGTGTCCTCATGCTGATGGTTTATAAACTCAGTTGTGACGCTATAAGCCCTATGCCAGAATACTCGTCTGCTTCAGCTAGGGGGTGAGCAGCAATAATGTCTAAATCAGGTCTTTTTGTAATCGCGGCGGTAGCGATTCTAACCTTGCTGTCGCTGGTATATTTTGCAATTACCTTCGAAGCGCCTGAAGGTACGACCACTGTTGTCATCGAGCCCCCGGCGCCCGCATTACAAGCTGTCGAACCCGCCGAAAGTCCAACTCGGAGCGCACAACAAAATTCACCCTTGCCACAAATCCGCATCCAGCCACAGGCTGAGCCACCAGCTGTTGCGGTAACAGATGTAGAGGAAGTCGAAGTTGCGCGGCCTCCGGAAGAAATAGAAGTGGTTGAGGAAGAGCCCGCAGTAGTTCAAGAAGAAAGTGCTACAGATGTGATACAACTGCCAACGCTTAATAGCTCAGATTCCTTTGTCCTGGACGGTTTGCGCGCGATGCAAAATGGTGCTGCATTGGTGGAGTTGCTAGCGCGCGACCAGATCGTTAGAAAATTTGTTGTATTTGTGGAAAACATAAGTCGCGGCGAATTTCCTCAAACCGGACTACCATACCGCGCTCTTGGCCAGGATATGCCCGTGCGGAATATCGATGAGAATTTGTTTGTCATGGATGAATCTGCTCATGCCAGGTTCGATCATGCAGTACAAACATTTGTATCCATGGATACTGAAGTAGCTATGGCTTTTTATCGAACCCTGTCGCCATTGTTCCAGCAAGCCTATGCAGAGATTGGCTTCAGAAATGTAAGTTTCGACGACACCTTGCGCGCTGCTATCAATAATGTGTTGCGTACTACCAACATGGAAGGCCCTTATCAATTAGTGCGCCCATCTATCATGTACCTTTACGCGGATGCCTCCATTGAAAACTTGCAAGAAGTTCATAAGCAACTAATTCGTATCGGTCCTGATAATACGATTTTGCTGAAAGCGAAGCTGCGTGAATTTGTCGCTCTCCTATAAAAGCAATATATAGAACAATTGCATGTTGAAAATTAATTCACCGCTGGTTGCAACAGATTGGCTTGCCGAGCACTTGGCTGATGAAGCTCTCATCGTTCTCGATGCCTCTGTACCTCCAGTTGTCCCCGGATACACATCAATTAACAACGAAGAGCATTTTCAAGCGATACCTGGCGCAAGACGCTTCGATTACGACGGGGTTGTTTGTAAGCCCAATAGCTCGTTGCCTCACATGATGCCCGCCGCAGGGCTATTTGAGGAAGAGGTTCGAAAGCTCGGGGTTAATAATGAAAGTGTCATCGTCGTTTATGACGATGTCGGTCTGTATGCCAGCCCCCGTGCCTGGTGGATGTTTCGAGCTATGGGGCATGAACAGGTTGCTGTGCTAAATGGTGGCTTACCGAAGTGGATAGATGAGCGGCGCGATGTTGTTGCTAGCTACGCCGAAGTTGAAAAAGGCAATTTTAATGCGCGCGAGGATGACTCTCTATTCTGTGATTTCGAAGTGGTATTGAAAAGTCTGTACGAACCTGATTGCGAAATTTTGGATGCGCGCTCTGCCGCAAGATTCCGGGGTGAGGCACCAGAACCACGACCGGGGGTCCGGGGCGGTCACATGCCGAATGCGAAAAGCTTGCCTTTTCCTGAAGTTTTAAACGATGGTCAATTGAAATCTGCAGAAGAATTGATAGATATTTTTGCCGGACTGGCAGAGAAAGAGCAAAAAGTCATCACCAGTTGCGGCTCGGGAATTACTGCCTGTATTCTGACCCTGGCAGCAAACGTTGCTGGTTATGAGAAGCTTTCGGTTTATGATGGCAGTTGGGCGGAATGGGGAGCTCCATCCCACTTACCGGTGGTCACTGATTAAGTTTAGGAAAAAGAGTTTAAGAAGAACTCTTGCAGGACCGGCTCACGAGCACTAAAGCTAAAAACTATTCGAAACTTCCTATAGTCACCGATTAATCACAAAAATGCCGTAGCTCTTTCGGGCTACGGCACCTCTTATCAATTATCGGCTTATTAAAATAACTCTACTTATGTTCTTTAATAGAGAAATGGCCAAACAAAGACGACTTCAGTGTTCTACAATTATTGTTCAGGTTGCGGGATTTGGGTCGTAATCACCGGCCCCATTCCCATAATCTGAACAATCACTTCTTCATCCTTCGCCATGTCATAGTGGTGGCCTTCCGGAGGCTGATAAATAAATGTGCCTTCGGCTACAGCCATCATATCGTCTGGATTATAGATATCGGATTTTGGCCCCCAGGAGGTGTACCAGGTGCCTTTGATCACGGTGATGTAGCGGGCAGTGCTGTGATAATGTGGCCGACTCCCTGCGCCCGGGGGGAAGGTAATTCGAATGACATAAAGACCAGGCTTGGAAGGATCCCCGTAAATTGTTTCGCTGCGGGCGCCACCTTGAAACAGGTCTTCAGGCTGAGCGATTATGAATCCCAGGTCGTCAGGCTGGACGCTTTGCGCCAGCGTAGTTTGGAGCGAAAAGATCGCAACAGAACATAATGCAAACAAGCAGATTTTTATTAATTTCATTATTATTACTCCATCTAGAGTCACTGTTTAAACAGAGATTATCTAAATTCCGGCAGGAGTTATAGGCTTATCGACCACCAGTAAGGTCGATTATTGTCCCGGTTGCGCAAGAAGAAGCGTCCGCCGCCAGCCAGTAGATGCCTGCTGCCACGTCGGCTTTTACGCTGATATATGGGGCGCCCCGGGCTTGTACCTTTTGCTTGCGATTGTTAGCAGCTTCTCGGTTGCTGCGATAATTAATACAGATTGAGTAAGCATTTTTAGCAAATAGTCTTGCTCTGGCAGCACCAATTCCCTGACTGCTCCCCGTTATAACTACGATTGGATTGCTGCTCATGATTCGAACCGTTTCTCGATAGCTACTAAATTCTGAAAGTTGAACTTACTGGCTGCCGCAAAGCTATTCAAGGCTTTCAGCCCGGGGCCTCTATAGGCTAGCATGGGTTTTTCACTGCTTTATGTACTAACCGGCTTGAGTAATTTAACCAGTCAGTTTGATGAAAGTGCCCGCACCGCGGTACCCGATGAGGAGGCGGTGTCCGGCTGGTCGGTTGGGGTAGTGCTGTTCAGTATCTGCCTGACTCTTCCCACGCTTTACACCGGCGCAATAACTTCCCAGAACCTGGGATTTGTTGGAACAGCGCTGGCCATTGGTGTGGCCAGTGTAGTGCTTGCCCTGATGTCAATTCCTGCGGCAATAGTCGGGGCCCAGACCCGGCTGAGCAGCTACCTGATTTATCAGTTTGTGTTTGGGAAAAAAGGCTCGAATTTTGTAAATGCCTTACTGGGCTTAACGCTGCTTGGTTGGTTTGCCGTTACTGCTGGATTCTTTGGAGAAACATTACATATTGCTTGCCGAGAATTTTTCGGAGCGTCACCGCCAACCTGGCTACTGACTCTCATATCCAGCGCCCTGATTATCATAACAACAATTTTTGGCTTTAAGGCGATCGATCGGTTGGCGCTGTTTGCTGTGCCTCTGCTAATTCTTTTTCTAATCTATGTCAGCTCTCTTTCCCTCAGTGAGGCAACTTTTTCTTCTATTCTCGAAATTGAAGGAACTGACCCTGGATATTTCACCACAGCGGTATCAACAATCATTGGAAGTCTAATCGTTGGTGTAGTGCTGATGCCCGATCTTTCTCGATATACCCGCACTGTTAAAGACTGTATTGCCGCGTCGGTATTTGGTAATGGAATTGGCAACAGCTTTTCCATGATGATCGGCGTAATCCCGGCCATGGTAACCGGCTTTCTGGATCCCATGGCATACATGATTGCTTTGGGCTTGGTGGCTAGTGCTTTTATCATTCTTGTCTTCGCCACCTGGACAACCAATAGCGTTAATCTCTACAGCACGACTCTGGCGATTGCAGTGATCAACACCAGAACACCGGAATGGAAGTTAGCTATAAGTGTTGGGATTTTCGGAACTGTTCTGGCAATGATTGGCATTACTGACTACTTTATTGAGTTCCTGGAATGGCTCGGTGTAATCGTGCCTCCGGTTGCAGGTGTTTATCTCACGGATTATTTTTATCTTAAGCAAAAGAACTACTCGCTGTCCCTGCAGGAAAATTTGCCCGACTATGATCGGGCTGCACTGGTGGCCTGGGTTGTTGCTACCATAATTGCTGTCGTTGCTTTCGTTTCGGAAATTTCCGTTACCACCATTCCAAGTCTTGATGCCCTACTAATAACGATCCCGATTTACCTAATCTGCCGAAAAATCTGGCCCACGCTGCTTACCAGGGAAGAGAAGTCGGACTAATGCGCATAGGGATTGATGTTGGTGGAACTCACACCGATGCCGTATTAATGGATGGCTTGTCGATTATTAGTTCCCATAAGGCCTTAACCACCCCTGATGTTCGCCAGGGCATTATTGAAGCGCTCGACACTGTTATGTCTGAAGCTCAAGCTGCACCGAATTCAATTAGCGCGGTGATGATTGGTACAACTCATTTCACCAATGCTGTAATAGAGCGACGTGAGCTTTCTGAAACTGCGATTATTCGAGCCTGTCTGCCTACCGGTTCCGGTCTACCGCCAATGTGTGACTGGCCGGGAGATATAGCCGCAGCGCTCGGCAATCATGGCTATATGATAAGAGGCGGTCATTTATTTAATGGCAAACCCATTGCGGAGCTGGATGAAGTTGAAATTGAGAAAGTCATTGATGACATTGCTGCCAATAACATCAAAGACATCGCTATCGCAGCCGCCTTTTCACCTGCGAACGCGGCGCATGAAAACCAGATAGCTGAAAAAGTTCGGCAAAAACTACCCCACGCTAATGTTTCTCTCAGTCATGAGATTGGCCGACTTGGCATCCTGGAACGGGAAAACGCAGCACTGTTAAACGCCTCTCTGGGTGATCTGGCCCAGCGGGTTGTTTCCAATATGCGTGCAGCACTTACAGAGCGGCGGATTAACTGCCCGTTCTATGTCAGCCAAAACGACGGGACCTTGATGTCTGCCGATTACATTGCCCGTTACCCGGCACTCACATTTTCCAGCGGACCCACAAACAGTTTGCGCGGAGCTGCGATATTGTCAGGCATAGATAACGCCATTGTTGTGGATATTGGGGGCACTAGCTCCGATGTAGGTGTGTTAGCGGATGGGTTTCCCCGGGAAAGTAACAGCCATATTGCCGTGGGTGGTGTGCGTACCAATTTTCGTATGCCTGACATACTACCCATAGGACTCGGCGGTGGAAGTCTCGTACAAAAAGATGGTGAATCTATAGGCCCCAGATCTGTGGGCCATCGCCTTGTTACCGAGGGGTTGGTATTCGGTGGTACTACAATCACTGCGACTGACATTGCCGTTGCCAATGGTTCCTGTGAACTGGGCGATAAGAGCCTGGTATCACATTTAGATGCAGAGTTGGTGGCATTAGCTACTAAAACTATCCATGCCATGATTGATGATGCCATTGACAAGATGCGTCCCAGTGAAGATCCCGTGCCGATTATTTTGGTTGGTGGTGGAGCGATTCTTATTTCAAGACAACTGGAAACTGCTTCCGAAATTATTCATCCGCAACATGCTGATGTTGCAAACGCAATTGGAGCTTCCATTGCGCAAGTGGGCGGTGAAGTAGAACATATCGTGAGCTATTCGAGGATTCCTCGAGATGAAGCCATGGTGTCAGCGACAAAAGAAGCAGAAGAGAAAGCCATAGCTGCTGGCGCTGATGAAACGAGTTTGCGGGTTCTGGATGTAGAGGAAACTACCATGAGCTATATGGATGATGATGCGGCGCGTATTCGGGTAAAAGTTGTGGGAGATTTAAAGCAAGCCAAATGAAGAAAATCGGGGCGGAACATATCAAAGATCTTTGTGCCGGAGCGGCTTTTCTTGCTACTGGCGGTGGGGGCGATCCCTACGTTTCGCAATTGCAGGCGGAGCGCCTATTGGAAAAATTTGGGCCAGCTTCTCTTTTGGCTCCTGCCGATGTGCCCGATGATTTCTTTGTTGTCAGTGTGGGTATGGTAGGCGCGCCTACCGTTACCCTCGAGCAACTCCCAACGGAAGACGAAGCAATCAGTGCTTTGGAAAAATACGAAGAAATTACCGGCAAGAAGGTGGATGCTGTTATTCCATTCGAAGTGGGCGGCGGTAATAGCACAATTCCTTTATTTGTTGCAGCGATGAAAGGTATACCCTGTATCGATGGTGATGGCATGGGAAGAGCATTACCTGAAGCGCAGATGATGACTTTCCCGATCTATGGCGCTCATCCGACGCCAGCGGTGGTCATGGATTCTTTTGGCAATCATGTATTACTGGAATGTGACGATGCCCATTCATTCGAGGTAGAAATCCGTGCCAGGGCGGTGGAGATGGGAGGCATGGTCAGTTCAGCCGAACATGGTATGCCTGGTGATCTGGTAAGGCTTAGCACCATACCGGGCACCATCAGTTTCGCGACGGCACTCGGCAAGCTGTTACGCAATCATGGTGGCCAGATTGATGTCGTTCAACCACAGTTGTTCAAACTGTTTAAAGAGAGTGATTATGGCGTTATAAAGCATTTGTTTACCGGCAAAGTGCTGGATAGCCAGCGCAAGATCATCGGAGGTTATGACGTGGGCACGGCAACATTGCAGAGCTTCGAAGATCCCAATGAAAAAATGTCACTGTTTATCAAGAACGAATACCTGGTTGCCAAGGTCGGTGACAAAGTAGTCGCCAGTGTGCCTGATCTAATTTGCATCGTGGAACAGGAAACCTCTCGCTCATTAAATGCTGAGCGTATGTGCTATGGGCAACGGGTTAGTGTCTTTGGTATAGGATGCACTCATCACTATCGCACACCCGAAGCATTAAAGGTGACTGAGCCCCGCGCCTTTGGTTTCGATCTGGATTATGTGCCCCTGGAAGAGATTGATTAGACAGCGTGGTCTGCAACCACATTTATTGAAACTCTGTGTTCGATAAAAGCCTTTGCGGCGATGATGACCTGGTTAAATCCACCAGTTGAATCTATAGCCCGCGCTACAATGTTGTCCGGGTCGCCGGCGAATCCCGACTCTTCAATCGATAATACAGTGCTGCCATTTGTCTCGGTGCAAGTCCAGCTAACTTGTGTGTAATAGCCGTCTGGTCCCTGCCACTCGATGACCAACTTATCAGGAAAGTCCAATTCCTTGACGAGTACGTCGAAAGAAAAAGCGTCCTCTCCGCTACCAAGTTGGAAGGCGACAGTCTTGCCTACCTCCATGCCGTTATCGCTTCTTGTAAACCAGAACTGACTCATCTTGTCTGCCTCCGTGAATGCAGATAAAACCGTGTCAGCAGAAGCATGAATCCGAATTGATGCATTTGCCGTGTGATTGTCAGCCATAATTTCTGTACTCGTCTGATTTATTCTTGCAGATCCTAGCTCTGCGCCTTGCCACTGTCGACATATGCTGCATAATTCTTTGCGTAATTATCTTTTTGTTAATCTTCAGCCGACGTATAGTCGCTGGTACTATAACTAGCCTCTGAATTCGAAAACAACGAGAACAATTCATGTATCCGAAGCTATCTTTACTCATTGTTGCATTCATGGTGACAGATGTTGTTTCTGCTCAGGAGCTGGTCGCAGACAGGCTCACAGTAGCCCGTGCTGCCGACGGGATGTACATTAGCTGGCGCGAACATATTATTGATGACCCCCAATCTGCTGGCTTTGCCTTGAGTGGTAGCGATGGTCTGGTCATGGCTGATCTGGATAGGGATGGGTTCGACGATATTGTTTCGGTTCATGAATCCGATGCTGAATACGATTCTGCCCGGCCGGATCCTGATTTTGTGCCGCCGCCGGCTGGTCATGTGCGAGTCGCGTTTGGTGCGGCGGATCCTGATGAGTGGGTAAATATCACCATCGCCGAAGGCGCCGATTCACCTGCTCCTGAAGATGCAGTTATCGCTGACATGAACGGCGACGGCTATCCTGATGTGCTCGCCGCCGCTGAGCTGTCTCACCTGATCTACTTACAGAATCCAGGTGCAAACGCCCGCAGTGAAGAGTGGCCGCGGTTGATATTGCCTCAAACGGAAGGGCGTGGATCTTACATTCGCGTGTTTGCCGGGGATCTGAATGGCGATGGTATCCCTGAAATTGCGGCGCCAAACAAAGGTGCGCAAAGACCAGGTCCGGCTGATTACGCGCGATCGACTCCAGTGGAATTACATGTGCTTAATGGCGACCCCCTGGATGGAGATAGTTGGGAGCGAATAGAGTTAGGCCGGTACAGTATTCCTCAACTATCAGAAACAGTGGATCTTGATGGCGATGGTGATCTGGATATTGTTGTGGGTACCAGAGGAGAAGGGCGCTTGGCCTTTTTTGAAAACCTCGGTGACGGTAACCTGGATTTTGTCGAACATGCTATCGGTATCAATGGCGCGCGCATGGCGGGATTTAACCTGGAGTACGTCGATCTCAGTGGCGACGGGCGCCTGGATATTGTTGGCAGTGTTGGCACTGGATTAGTCTGGATTGAACAACCGGAAAATATCGATGACGCATGGAATGCTTTCCGCATTGGAAACTTTGCGCCAGATAGTATGACCGGGATGGAGGTCGCCGATATCGATGGAGATGGTGATATGGACTTAATCGGTGGTAGTTATAGCCGCGGTCCGCGCACCGGAGATGGCGACGTGGATATCCATGACGCCCTGGGAAGAATAGGTTGGTTCGAAAACCCTGGCGATGCAAAAGAAGCCTGGACACGCCATGACATATCCAGACGCAAGCGTGGTATGTACGACAAGTTTATTGCGCGTGATATGGATAATGATGGCGATATCGACTTTGTCGGAACCCGCGGTAACAGTTATCCCTATGATGGGGTTTACTGGATCGAGCAAGTAAGGACAGTTCAACCAGTCGCTTCGTTTATACAAGCGCGACTTGTCGACAGTGATGAGATGCCGCTACCGAATTAGCAACTCCGTTGTCGTGCTGTCAAAATCTTTAAAAAGAATAGTGTTTTTAATTTTTAGTAGCACAACATTATCAAGCATACTGATTAGATCGTATGATTCTTAATAGGAAGTTGGATATAAAAGTGCCGAGTAAAAGAAAAATTCTCTTCTTTGTTCCCACAATTCTCTATTTGCTATTTTTTCTCTGGTATACAAATCTTTCCGGGCCACTAACCCAGGAAGAAATCGATACTGTGCTCGATCGACTGCAATCCCAGCAGGCTTCTCCTGCTGAAATTGCGCGTATGCGCCAGTTCATGGAGGAAGACACCGGCAGGCAATTTATCATGGTGAATCTGATCGACATGAATCCCAACCCGCCCGAACTGCCTGCCACCGGGCCCGGTGCCAGCAGCGGACAGTTAATGGGGTACTACATGGAATACATGTATCCAGCGCTGCTGCGAAGAGCTTCACATCCAGTATTTGCAGGCTTGGCCATCGCGCCAGCGATGGACATTGTAGGTATCGAAGGGGCAGAAAATTGGGATCGCGGGGCGCTGATGCGTTACCGCAGTCGCCGCGATTTATTGGAGATTGCGGGCAATCCAGTTTTTAATGATCGTCACGACTATAAAGTCGGGGCACTTACAAAAACTATCGCCTATCCAGTGGAAGTCAATCTCTACTTTTCGGATCCACGTTTCTTGTTGCTGTTAATACTCCTGGTACTCACATTAACGACAGATGCTCTGGTATACCGCCGCTCTTAATTTTCAGCGGCGAGACGCTCCTGTACTCGAGCACCGCGGAGTGAGCCTTCCCAGGAGTAGTTACCTTCGTGGCAGGCATACTCGTACAGCACTCTGCCTGCCTCCATTCGCGTGAATGGAATCTCTGCAGTAAAGGGCTGTGTATACAAGGCGGGATCGGTCACGGTGTAGCGATACAGAATTTCGCCGGCAGGGGTTAGTGACAATCTTTCTTCCACTTCGAAGGATTCGCTAGAAAGAATCGGTGGATAGGAATGTTCGTCGCGAAACTTATTGGTATGAATCACCAGGGTGTCATCTTCCCAGTGGGCGATGGAGTCTCCCATCCATTTTGGATATGTGAATTCAGGATGGCTGCCATTGATGCGAATGATACGGGCGTCATAGGGGTATTCGCCGAGAATCATCAGGTAATCTTCGGTTTGCACGATCTGAGCATAGGGTGAGAGCCCTCGCTGAAACATCATCGACAGCTGCGGTCCCGCGATCAAGCACCTTTCTGCTGCCCAGCCAAATTCTGGCCCATCCAGATAGCGACCCGATGCCACCAGCATGGTAAAGAAATCATCTCGTTCAGATTCTTCCTTTAATGGAATTCTTCCATCAGGTGGATCGATAACGAGCGAGGTGCGGTACTCCCCATTCACCCGTGCGATGCCAATGGGAAACTCATCGAAGTCATCATCTGCCTGGTTGGTTATACGGGAACCTACCTCTGGAGGAGCGCGATCAGGATCGAGTGGGGAAACCCGTTCTTCCATTGCTTGTTGTTCCAGTTCCACTAGCTGCAGGGCTTCCTCTGCGCTGTAGGTTTGCTTGTTGCCCAGATGAACAGGGCGTTGCAGTGGAGTTTGATGCAGATTATTCCAGTAACCCTGGAAATCCGGGAAGCCGTGTTCTGTGCGGCGAATATCCTGACCAGAAACCACCGAAGTGACTGTCAGTAAATAAGCCAATAGCAAAATTGCAGGCATGGAAAAACGCATAGTTAACTTGCTGTACGAATGCTTTTCACTGAGCAGGCTAATTCCCATAATTCGTCGATCAGTTGCTTGCCAGCTCATTTTGTTAAGCCTGTTAGTAACTGGCCATCCAGTTTCGTTCTACATCCAGCCCAGTTCTGTCATAGCCCACGGAGCATTCCAGATCTTGGTCATATGGGAGACTTTACCTTCATCGTTTACTTGAATGACGTAGACATAATGGGAATGGGTTTCCTGATTAGTGGGTGGCACTGGACCGCCCTCGCCGGTGTGCTTGCCATGGTAGGTGGCAAAAAATAACGCCGTGTTGCTTGATTCATCAAAACTTGACGCATGCAGTTCGTAAGAGCCTTCCGGTGAAGTCACCGTGCCGAAGCCATGCATCCAGTCACAGTAACCCTGCAGAGTGCTAATCTCTGCTATAGGTTCGCTTTGAGCGGTAAATGTGGCCCCATCCTGTACATATGCCTTACAGCCTTCCCACCCCAGCGGTGCTTCGCATGCCTCAAAAAATTTAGTTGCTACTTCAAATGCACTCATGCTTATTCCTCTTCATTCGGTTGATTATTAGAGCTTATTGTTAAGTTACTGAATTCTTATTGTGCAGAGAAGTCGTCGCTTGCTGCAAACTCAGCATAACCTGATGCCATGGCACGAGCGCAATCTCCGGGCGTGGGTCCTCCATTAAAAAACCCTTCACAAGGAGTCGCGATCAATTCGGCCCGATTTTCTCTTACCCAGTCGCGGGCGATGAAGTAGATGTCGGGATCGTCCGAGCTGGTCTCTATGGCGGCAATTTCACTGTTATTAAAAGTAATCGTAAAAGTATCCGTAACTTTGAAATCGATTCCCAAAGCCAATATGGGGTCGTCTTCCACAGTGATTGAGCACTCTACAGTATCAGCGGCGGTAAAAACACATGGCCTGCGATCCAATACCTTGTAGTTGCCGCCTTCGGCCCAGCCCTGGTAATAAATGATGACAGGAAAAGATTCAGGGGCATTAGCCAGAAATGGTTCCAATTGGTATTGGTCGAAAGCATAGAAGGCATCAATAAATGCTTCGGAGGTGGCAAGCCTTGTATCGCTGCAAGCGTTTAATAAAAGAAGTAGCGCTACAGCTCCTGATATACCCCAATTCATTATCTTTTTTCCCATTGCAGTTTATCTAATCAGAGAAAAATCACGCATATAGAGTAAATTAGCTTGCGCTTTTTCACTTTAACGCTGCTTATTGACTTGCTCAAAATACTCTCCATTTTCTTGATTGCTGCATTTAAGTAATCGGAACAATACGTTTCTTGCTCTTTCAAGGCATGTCGATCAGCGTTGCAGAAGATCTCTAATTCCTGTCCTTTTACGTGCTGCACTAATGCAGTTTCTTAACTCAGTATACGCAAATATTCGTGGAGCTATGTAATAACTGATCTATGGTAACCAGATTTTTGCCCCACTGGTCAAGAAACAAGGATTTTTTCTTTCACAAAAGCTTTGATATAGTCACGAGCTTGCACCGGTTTTACGTTCCGGTTGGCAACGAGGACATTACATGAATACTAATTCTGCCAACGTGGTGGTTGCCGCGCTGTATCGTTTCGCAAAGTTTCCCGACTTCGAATCTTTTCGTGAGCCATTACAGGGTCTGATGCTGGAACAGGGTGTCCGTGGCACTTTGTTGCTGGCTGCGGAAGGCATAAATGGCACAATCGCCGGCTCCAGAAAAGGCGTCGATAGTGTTTTGGACTGGTTACGACGGGACGAGCGCTTTACGCAACTGGAAGCCAAAGAATCTTATGTGGAGGAGATTCCTTTCTATCGCACCAAGGTGAAACTTAAGAAAGAAATTGTCACCATGGGCGTGGAGGACATCGACCCCAATGATATTGTCGGGACCTATGTTGACCCAAAAGACTGGAATGAATTGATTAGTGATCCTGATGTATTGCTGCTCGATACCCGTAACAAATATGAAGTTGAAATAGGCACTTTTGAAAACGCGGTCAATCCGGAAACCGATTCTTTTCGTGAATTTCCTGACTATGTAAAGGAAAACCTGGATTCAAACAAACAAAAAAAGATTGCCATGTTTTGTACTGGTGGAATTCGCTGTGAAAAGTCCACAGCCTATTTAAAGCAGCAGGGGTTCGCTGAGGTTTATCACTTGAAAGGTGGTATCTTGAAATACCTGGAAGATGTGCCTGAAGACCAGACTCTGTGGAAAGGCGAATGTTTTGTCTTCGATAATCGGGTTACGGTGAACCATCAGCTCGAACGGGGCGACTATGATCAATGTCATGCCTGTCGTATGCCTATAACTGAAAAAGACAAACAGAGTGACCACTACCAGATAGGGGTGAGCTGCCACCACTGCTATAACAAACATAGCAAAGATCAGGTAAAACGTTACGCAGAGAGAGAAAGGCAGATTCAGTTGGCCAGGCAGCGAGGGGAAGAACATCTGGGTCAGCCAATGGGTGAGACTATCGAAAAGAGACGACGGGAGAAGCTGCGCTTTAAAGAAGAGCAGCGCAAACTGGAAAAAGCGAAATTAGAGAGGTAGCCGTTGAATAATATCACTCTGCAGATAATTGCACGTATTGCGGCGCTTCCAGTCATAGTCTGGCTGATCTTGTTATTACCTGCAGGTACCTTCGATTTCTGGGAAGTCTATGTCTACTTCGGGTTGCTATTGGTCATGATGGTGTTAGCCCTGGTCTATTTTGTTAAGCATGATCCTGGGGTTTTAAAAAGAAGACTGGAGACAAGAGAAAAAGAATCCACACAAAAAGTTGTAATCACGTTAATGGGGCTGGCTATTATTGCTGTCTATTTGTTATCCGGATTTGATCGACGCTTCGAGTGGTCCGCTACGCCGCTGTGGATTCAGGTCATAGGGTTTCTGCTGGTGGTGGGTGGCTATCTGTTTGCAACTCTGGTTATGAAGCAGAATAGTTTCGCCGCCCGCACCGTAAGAGTCGAAGAATCGCAGCAGTTAGTTGATACCGGGCTCTATGGTGTTGTTCGCCATCCTATGTATACCGGCGTTGTTGCCATGTATGCCGGTACTCCCATCGCGCTGGGTTCCTGGTATGGACTGGCGCCGCTGCTGATTTTCATTATTTGCCTGCAAGTGCGCATGCAGAACGAAGAGCAGGTTTTGACAAACGAACTGGAAGGCTATAGCGACTACAAGCAGCGCGTGCACTGGCGCCTGATTCCGGGTATCTGGTAAGCAGCTGGCGTAGCCAGTCACTGACTTCTGAGCTATAGTCGAGTGGAAGCATAGTTCGAATTGTTCAACGCTTTTACTGCCGCGTCGTTCACTCGCTAATATCTTTACAGGGATTTGTATGACCCTCGAGAAACCACCCCTCAGTCCTTTTGGTGCCCATGTCGGCGTTACTATCGATGACTATGCCGAAGGCAAATGCACCTGTTCAGTTGAAATACAAGATCATCATCTTAACAATGGTGGCCGGGTTCATGGTGGTGTCCTGAGTTCATTGGCGGATACTGCCGCAGGCGCAGCCGTCAGATCGGTGCGGCCGAAAGAGTCTTTCGCGGCGACTACAGACTTATCTATCTCCTTTATTCGTCCGCCGACTGGCAATACGCTTATTGCCAAGGCAGAAGTGTTTCACGGGGGTAAACAATTGTATCGGGTTGAGATTGCCATATTTAGCAATAAGAAGCTCGTCGCTAAATGTAGCACCACCTTTATGATTGTTGAAGCGCTCAGAGAGTGACAGGAAAATAGAATAATGACGCTCGAACAACTGGCAAATATCGGAGAGCTGATTGGCGGCCTGGCCGTGGTTGCCTCGCTAATCTATCTGGCGATTCAGATTCGCCAGAATACCAAGATAGTTAAAGGAGCGACGCTTTCCAGCAATATACAAAATTGGACTAATGTAATTTCGAGCGTAACCCATCCCGAAATGGCTGCTGCTCATCTTGTCGGTTCCATGGGGCGAGCTGCTATAAGCAGTGAACAGTTCACTCAATTCTTTTATCACTGTCGAATCTTTTTCGTGGCTTTCGAAGACCAGTACTACCAGTTTCGCCACGGTACCCTGGATGAAGCAATCTACCGCGGTTATGAACGATCGATTCAGGCTCAGGCATTAGTTTCCCCCGGCTACCTTATGTACTGGGAAATTTCGAGACAGGAATTTTCTCCTGAATTCGCGAATCGAATAGATGCATTGATTAAGGATAATCCCAATAAGGATCCCTCGTATCTTCTAAGCAAGTGGCGTGAATTGAGCGCTGGCAATTACCCGGATAGCAGTTCGGATAATTAGGCTTCTATGCTAGTCTCTTCCTCTATGATCTAACTCCTGCACATTTGGGGGCACCATGAAGAATGAGAACAACACCAAATCCCAACTTAACCGCCGAGACTTTCTGAAGAAGTCTGCCATAGCGTCTTCGATACTGATCGTGCCGCGTCATGTACTCGGCGGATCAGCCCACGTTGCTCCCAGTGACAAGGTAAATATTGCCGGTGTAGGGGCTGGAGGAAGAGGCCGGGCAAACATTCGCGCCTGTGCTCATGAAAACATCTATGCGCTCTGTGATATCGATGACAATGAAGTGGCGCAAACCCTCGGCGAAGACTGGGCCACTTCTTTTTCCGGGCGTGCCAAGACCTATCGCGACTACCGCGAGATGCTGGAAAATGAGCCGGAACTCGATGCGTTGATAATTAGCACACCGGATCACATGCATACGCCCATAGCCGCTGCGGCGATGGATCTGGGCAAGCACCTCTATATCGAAAAGCCTCTCTGCCATACCGTTGCCGAGGCGCGCTTTCTGGCCAGGCGGGCCCGTGAAACCAATATTGTTTCCCAGATGGGCAACCAGGGCCATGCCGAAGAAGGCGGGCGCCTGATTAATGAATGGGTAGCTGATGGCGCATTGGGAACAGTGCAGGAAGTGCACTGTTGGACCAATCGTCCGGTCTGGCCTCAGGGTATTAATCGACCGGAGGGCTCAGATCCTATTCCCTCTACCATAGATTGGGATTTATGGCTGGGGGCTGCTCCTCTCAGGCCTTATCTGGCTGATCGCTATCACCGCTTTAACTGGCGGGGCTGGATGGATTTTGGTACCGGTGTGGTAGGGGACATGGGTGCTCATATTATTGATCATCCCTACTGGGCCCTGGATCTGGATCTCCCTACTCGAATATCCGCCAGTTCCAGCCGTTTTGGGCGGGATTTTGAGACTTTTCCCTTAGCCTCCAAGATTCACTTCGAATTTCCAGCCAAAGGAAATCGCCCAATGGTGAAATTGACCTGGTACGACGGCGGTCTGTTACCGGAGAGACCGGAACTTCTCGAGCAGGGCCGAATGCTGGGAGATCGCGATGGCGGCGTGCTGATAGTTGGGGATAAAAATACCCTGATGCATGGCGTTTATGGGCGTGAACCACGTCTCATTCCAGAGGCAAAACATTTGGAATATCAACAACCTGCGCCGACAATGACCCGGTCGCCTGGCATTCACCAGGAATGGATCGACGCCATCAAGGACCGCAGCAAGATGACGACCTCGCATTTTGATTATTCGGGGCGACTTTCAGAGACTATGCTGTTGGGTAATATCGCCACCGTGCGAGCCAGCGAGAACAAGGTCCTGGAGTACGATGGAGCGAATATGCGCTTCACCAATGATGACGGAGCCAATGCTCATCTGGACAAGAATTATCGAGCAGGTTTTGGATTAGGCTAATCACAGCACTAATTCCTCGATGTAAACCAATTGCCAAGCTTAAGCGTTATACCAGCGAGTTCGTTTCTTTAGCTGCGTCTTTCTGAACCGTTAAGTGCAACAAAGATGTGGGAGCACTTGTCTACAAATTATTGTATTTATCGAAGGGATACATCGATGAAATTGGTTCTAAAAACAACTCTCCTGGTGAGCCTGCTTACTGCTGCTTCACTGTCCTTTGCGCAACTACCCGAGTTATCGACGCCGACAACTTTGACCGGTACGGAAACAACTGCGCAGTTTTTTGGCGGTGCCACTGCAGATAACGGTGCAACTTATGCAACCAGCTTTGCCTTCGATGCGCCGATAGATATCGATCTTGAAGTGCGGGTTGAGTCGGGTCATGTGAACACCGTTGGCAATATCTATGTGCTGATCTCCTGGGAAGGTAATTTTTTCATTCTGGATGAGAACGGGGCGCCACAACTGTGGGATCAGTCAATTGAAAACTTTTTACCGCGGTTTCCGGACAAAACTCTGCAATCAACAGAGGCGATTAACATTGTAGACGACGTGGCTTTTGGTCCTGCCGGAGTTTCTGACACTACCATGGATTTCTTCGTGGCTTACAACACCACGGCAGTTGCGAATGAATTTTTCTTTAATGGCGTGCCTCTGTCAGTTTCGATAGAGGCAGAAGAAGAACCGCCCCAACAAGCCCAGAGTTTGCAAATTTTTACAGACAGCATTCACTCGCCAATCATTCAGAGCAATTGTATTAGTTGTCACGTAAGTGGAGGAGTTGCAGGTGGAACTTCACTAGTTTATCAACCTGCCTCGGCACAGGGTGCCCTGGAGTCAAATTACAATTTACTGGTGAACTACATTAATGGCGGCGGTGATGCCACTTTAATCTCCAAATCCCAGGGTATTGCTCATGGTGGCGGCGTACGTTTGCAGCCAGGCAGTGATGAATTGCAGGATTTACAGGAATTTGTGAACGCCGTACTGAATGAATAGTTAAAACACAGTAAAGGGACTTAATAATGGATCATATAACAGGATGTTACCGATCATTGAGGCAGGGATGCCGCATGATCACACTCGTTTTACTCTTACTCACTACACCGTCAGTTTTTGGGCAACTGCCTGAACTGGCTCTCCCTTCGACCCTATCCGGTAATGCAACCTCAGCCAGATTTTTCGGCGGTGCTACTGTCGACGGTGGCAATACTTTTAGCAGCAGTTTTGCAGCCCATCAGTCATTTGAAATTCTCGCCGAAATCCAGGTGGAGCCAGAACATGTTGGCTTGCAGGGAAATCTCTATGTGGCGTTTAGCCTGAATGACAAGATTTACCTGCAGAATGAGAGCGGTGAATTTCAGGCTTGGGATGTGCAACTCGATTCCATGGTAGCAGCAATCCCCAATAAATCACTGGCAGCCAATGAATCCATTGCTGTTTCTGACATGAGTGAATTGCTTGCAACCGAGGTCAATGGCGCCAGTCTATTCCTGTTCCTGGCCTATGATACCGGCAATCCGGCAGATGAGCTGTATTATGGCGCTACGCCAATTGCAGTCAACGTGGCTTCGGCGCAGGCTATGCCGCAAAGTGAAACGCTTTATCTGGGCAATATTTCCGAACCGATAATCCAGACGCGCTGTATTCTTTGTCATAACCCGGACGGAGTCGCGCAAGGCAGTGCATTGGTGTACGCGGACAGTTCAATGCCTGCTTATCAAGCAATCAACTACAACATCCTGATGGATTATATTGCCAGTGCGCCTAATGGCAGCGAATTAATCTTGTCCAAGCCCCAAGGTTTGTCATCCCATGGAGGGGGTGTGCAGTTAATCCCGGGTAGCCAGGCGTTGGAAGACTGGGCAGCGTTTGTTGATGCAGCCGTTACAGAAACCTTTAGTGGAGGCGGAACCGGGGGAAGCGCTAGCAATATCTTCGCGGCGGTCATTAAGACTGACAATGAAGAGACCTTGAGAAAAGCGGCATTACTGTTTGCCGGCCGCTTGCCTGCAGCAACGGAACTTGCCGCTGTAAACAGTGCCAGCGAAGATGAACTGCGCCAGGCGATTCGCGAGCTCATGGTTGGCGAAGGTTTTTCAAAGTACCTGATAGAAAGTGCAAACGACAGTCTGCTGACGGAAGCCTTTGCACCTAATCTTTTTAATATAGTCGATCGTTTCTACTATCCCAATGCAGAACAATATTTCATGAGCGAGGGTAATCGCTTGGAGCGCTCACTGGTAAGTGCAGCATTGGCACTAGAGCCGATGATGCTCATTGATCATGTAGTAACTAATGAACGACCTTACACAGAAGTTCTTACCGCCGATTATATTATGCTGAATCCGTATTCGGCGATTGTCTATGGGGGCGATGTAAGCTTTGATGATCCTACAGATTTTAATGAATGGCGGGAAGGGGAAATTAATGAATACTATCGTTGCTCTTTGTGCAGTCGGCAGAACCCCAATGCGAGTTATGACCTGGTAACGGATTATCCTCATGCGGGCATATTAAACTCGCCTACGTTTCTTTCCAGATTCCCTTCCACGGAAACAAATCGTAATCGAGCCCGTGCGCGCTGGGCTTACTATTTCTTCCTTGGCGTAGACATAGAAGGACTATCGGAACGAACCACCGACCCTGATGCGCTCGCGGATGAAAATAATCCAACCCTGAACAATCCGAATTGTGTTGTGTGTCACGACATCATGGATCCGGTTGCAGGGGCCTTTCAATACTATGGTGATGATGGATTCTATAAAGATAAGCCTGGCGGCGTGCATTCTTTGCCGCGTTCCTACACTAACGATCCAACGAGCGGCTACCAGCCCGGAGATACCTGGTTTGCAGACATGCTGCCGCCAGGATTCGGGGAACTGATCGCACCTACCCAGGACAATACCATGCAGTGGCTGGCGCAAGAGTTCGTTAAAGATAGTCGCTTCGGTTATGGCACGGTTAAGTTCTGGTATCGCAGTGTGATGGGTAGAGATCCCTATCCCGAACCGGAAAATCCGGAAGATGCAGCCTATAACGCAAAGCTCGCCGCCTATAACGCCGAGCAGGATTTAATGCAGACTGTGGCGGCAGATTTTGTGAGTGGAGCCGCAGGTAATGGTGAACACAACCTCAAAGATCTGCTGGTTGATCTGGTATTAAGCGATCAATTCCGTGCCAATGAACTCACAGAGGAAACTGAATTTCAGGCGGTGGAATTGCAGGATATTGGTACCGGAAAGCTGCTTACGCCTGAACAATTAAATCGAAAACTGACTGACGTAACCGGATTTAGCTGGGAATACGGCAGGGCAAATGCATTAGAGCTTGTCTACAACCTGGTTTATGGCGGCATTGACTCCCTGGGAATAACTGAGCGAGCAACGGAGCTCACTACGCTAATGAGTTCCGTAGTAACTGCAATGGCGAATGAAACATCCTGCTCTATTACCAATAATGATTTTTCCTTGCCTGCATCACAACGCAAGCTTTTCCCAAGCGTGGAACTCACTACATTGCCAACTGCAAATCCAGCCGCAATTATCAGCAATATTCAGTACTTGCACAGGCAAATGCTGGGTGAGGATTTATCAAGTACTAATGCTGAGATTCAGGCTACATATAATTTGTTTGTCGATGTTTGGGAGGCACGACAAGAATCAGGGAAAGGAGCTGCAGTTAGCAATGTTGACGAAATTTGTATTCTGGAGAACGTTGCAGATCCTATTACTACAGATTCAAATCAGACGCTCCGTAGCTGGGCAGTAGTGGTCAACTACCTGATGCGAGATTACAAGTTTATCTACGAATAGGGAAACATCTAGAAAAGGATATCAGTATGAAGCGACGCGAATTTACAAAAATGTTAGCAACGGCGGGACTCGGTGCCACGGTACCTTTCACTTTTCATTCTGCATCCGCAGCAGAACCCTATACCGGGCCATTTTACATATCCCTGGCGGCAATCGGCGGTTGGGATGTCACGAGTTTCTGTGATCCCAAAACCAATCAGGCAGGTCAACGGACAATTAACACCTGGGCAGATACTGCAGAAATTCAGCAAGCAGGTAATATAAGCTATGCGCCGGTCGCTGATAATGAGGCATTCTTCGAGCGCTTTTACCGGGACATGCTGGTAATTAATGGTATCGATACGCAAACAAACTCTCATGATGATGGTCGGCGCCATACCTGGAGTGGCCGTATAGGTTTCGGTTATCCCAGTTTCGGCGCCATCGCCTCCAGTGCCATCGCACCGGATCTGCCTTTATCCCTGGTTCATGCTAATGGCTACAGTGAAACCGCTGGTATTGCTCGATTCAGTCGTCTACAGAATCCAGACTTAATCAGTAACCTTGTTAACGATGCCAGTGTCCAGGTAGGTAACGAAAGCTATAACCTTTTCACTTCAAACGAGATCAGTTTGATCGAGCAATATCAAACGGAACGATTGGATCGTCTGATGGCAAGCAATTCCCTGATACCACGCCAAGAGAAAGGCATGAACAATCTTTATCTTGCCAACAGCACCAGAGACGACTTGGACGCCTTTGCAGTTTTGTTACCGGACAATTTTGAAACCGACAATGATTATCGCGCGGCTGAGCTTGCTTTGCTGGCTTATCAGTCCGGATTGTGTGTCGCAGCCCAGCTTGGCTTTAATGGCTTTGATACGCATCAGACCCATGACGAGGATCATTTTGGACCGCTGGCTAAACTTACTGGCCTGGTTGGCTTTATTTTCGACAAGGCAGAACAAGGCGGCTTTGCTGACAGGATCGTGCTGACTATGGGCTCCGATTTTGGCAGAACACCTTATTACAATGCTGGTGGTGGTAAAGATCACTGGCCAATCGGCAGTGCAATTTTTATCCAGCAGGGCGCCCCATGGGGCAACCGAGTAGTTGGTGCAACGGATGAAGGGCATAATGCCTTCAATATCAATCCCACTAGCCTTATGGTTGATGGTTCATCCAGCGGTGTACGTCTTGAGCCTAAGCATTTGCAACAGGCGATGCGACAGCTCGGTGGAGTTGATCAATCCAGTATTGCGCAATTATTTCCATTGAACGCTGAAGATGTAGATTTCTTTAATCCATCACTGCAAACCTAAGGATAAGGCTTAGTAAATTTCTTTCATCAAGTTTGTGGTAATTTTAAAGGGGCCATGCGGCACCCTGGTATGAGCAGTGTGCATATGAAATAAAATGACAAGTGCTGTCACCACGAGACATTTACCGCAGATGACATTTAGGGCTACAGGCTTTTAAATACAGCCTGCAAATTTTGTTAGGCAAAGTAGTAATGCCAAAAATCGAATCGTTTATCGATCGTTCAATTGGTTTAACTGTAATTACGATCTACGGCGAAGTCTTTCCTCTCGATTTAATCAAAGTTATTGATCATTACCTTAAAGGCGACAGAACTAATCTGGTTTTGTTCGACTTTTCTGATGCGCTGTTACGCGCTACGGAACCTGAATATCCACGTAAGATTCTTGCTGAAGGCGAGTGTTATTCACGCAGGGGTGATCACAAGGCTTTCGTTTTTCCAATGCCAGTGAAAAAAAATCTAAAGCCTTTCTTGGGAGAGTATTGTCAGACAGAAGCACACGAGTCGAACCTCGACATATTCAATAACCTGATTGATGCAAATAAATGGCTAATAGACGCCAAGGAAGCCCATCGCTAACGAGCTGCTCGGCCTACGTAACCCTGAAAGGTGCGCTCAATAAAGTCATCAACTCCCGGCACGAATAGCACTGCAAGCACAGTGACTACCAAAGCGATCGCTAGCCCCCAATAAAAGTATTTCATAAGACTCTCTCTGTCTAACGTCTCGGTGCCGCTTCGAATAACCAGACATCGCCGTTTTCTATAGCAGCTGGCGTGGTTTGTGATGGATACTTCGCAGTGATTGCGGCTGCAATATCAACCAATTCCGGGCCAGTCTGAATGCGATGGAGCTGGCGCTCATAGCGGATACCATCGATGCGTAACATTGCCAAACCATTGCGTTCTGCCTGAAGTGGCCATTGTTTCCACATTCTTCCAACCGTTGTACCCATGTAACCCGACCAGACATAGAGTTTGCCATTGGCTTCCGCGGTCCAGATTGTGCGCGAAGCCGGTGGATCATAGAGCTGCAATTCTATAGTGGGAA
Organism: Gammaproteobacteria bacterium; assembly: GCA_028818225.1. Taxonomy (GTDB): domain Bacteria; phylum Pseudomonadota; class Gammaproteobacteria; order Pseudomonadales; family Pseudohongiellaceae; genus UBA9145. The sequence continues at coordinate 64,284 of JAPPOG010000004.1, forward strand.
TGTCGGAAACAAAACTCCAGTCCGGTTCGGGACCAGAATAGAGCACACCTTCTTCTAGTGGTCCGCCAGAGAAGACAAAATTTGACCCATCAGAAAGACGTTGCTTAACCGCTGCAGTTGATACTGCTGTAAAAGGAATTAGCAGTAAGCCAAGAATTACGATGATTGCATTTTTGACGATTTGCATAGTGAGCTCTTCTTATCAGTACATTATGAATTCGATTAAATTATTGTCAGGATCCCGCGTATAAATACTCGTGCCTTCGGTACTACCACCATTCATGCCGCCGACTCTGGGAACCGGGCCGAGTTCTACTTCTGCGTTGGCGGCTTCCAGGACTGATAATAAATCTTCCTGGCTGCCATCCCAAACAAAACAGATGTCTCCGGATCCCGGAACTGCAGTATGCCCGCGGAGAGTGAATTGCTCGTCTTGCCAGAGCGATGGCATATGAAAATTGATCTTGTTGTTGCCGAAAGTGACGGCCTGGATTCTTCCCTGCTCTACAACACGGCAACCCAATGCCGTATAAAACGCCATCATTTCTTCTACCCGTTCCATAGGAACGGAAACATGATCGAAGGAAGTAATCATTTATTTTTGTTATTGGGGTTACTGTGTAGCTACAAAGTTAACCCGTTCCAAATGATGCTGCAATTAATAGTGGTATATAAATTAGGAGTAAAAAAGGGTAGCGATTTACGAATCCTCCCTGAATTGGTCGCTATTGTAGGGACAAAAAAAGGGCTACCGAAGTAGCCCTTTTCTGTATCAGTTCTGATCTAAACGATCAGATCTAATCCGTTTGATTTAGAAATCAACGGTGACTCGACCATAGTAGTAAGCACCATGCCAGTCCATAGCGATACCGGACTCGTATAGACGTCCACAGCAAGTATCACCGATTTCACCCTTGTCTGGGTACTCGTCGAAGATGTTACGAGCACCGCCTGAGATGCGCCATGTATCGTTGATCTGATACTGAGCTTCCAGGTCGACATACCACATACCATCATACTTCTGACGACGACTAGTACCGGAGTTAGCGTTTTCCCACTCACCCCAGTAGCTTGCACGAGCAATCAGATTCAGGTTGTTAACTTCATGAGTCGCAGTGAACACACCACGCCAGTTTGGATCGTAGTTTACGAAGTCAAACCGTGCTTCTTCATTACGGAAGGCGCTAGGATCTGACTCATAGTCCTTCTTGTTGTAATTCAAAGCTGCAGACAATGTAGTTGTACCGTTATCCGAATTAATCGGTAAGCTCGCAACTAAATCAACACCTTCTGATGAGATGTCAAAACCATTGGCGAAGTAGAAAACACCACCGATGGAATTGGCGCCCGCGACTCCCGCAGCATCAAGCTTAAGGAAGTTATCATAGGCACTACCTGAGGTAGGATCTGTAGATACATCACGAGTCGAGATCGCCCAAGTAGCGTCATCGAGTTCGATTCGATACCAGTCCACGGTCAGGTCGATATCACCTATGTTGGCGGTCAAACCTAAGGTGTAGTTGGTAGAAGTCTCTGGCTCAAGAGGTGAGGCTCCAAGTGCCTGTGCTACTGGACCACCAGCCGGGAACAGACCGGTCGCTACAGGAAAACCGTTAGGTAATCGAGTAGAAACGTTGATCGTACCTTGCTGACCAGGAGTCGGTGCACGGAAACCAGTACCAATTGATCCACGGATACCAACGTTATCGTTCACGCTGTAACGACCGGCGACCTTGGCAACAAGCTCTGAATCGAAATCATCGTAATCTTCGTAACGTACTGCACCCTGTAGGAACATACGGTCAGTTACGTCGGCACTCAAGTCTGCATACAAACCAAATGAACTACGCTCATAAACCTCAGAGAATTGTGGCGAGTAACCCGGGAAACCGTTAGATCCTACACCTACTACAGTGAAAGCAGGATCGTTAGGATCGGCACAGTTCAATGTTGAACCATTTGCGATAACTGCAGCACCAGCAGCTGTAGGCATTGTGCCGTCACAGAATCCAAATGGATCAGATAGTGAGTGAGGACCTGCGAAGTAAGAATCTAATTCACCTTCGACCACTTCATAAGACTCATCCATGTAGCTGGCGCCGAAGGCAAGCAACAATGGGCTGGCCAGATCTCCTGAGTTGGCAAACTCATAGGTGAAATCTGCCTGGAATTGAGTCTCTTCGTTGATCAAATCACCCGGTCGGAATGACTGCGGGGATGCACGGCCCATGGAAGGGTTAATGGTGTTCTTCAGTGTATATTCGATCTCACTTTCACCGCGACGAGCGCTGAGGTCATAAGTAAGGCCGTTGTCCCACTCACCACGAACACCACCCAGGAATGAGAAGTCATAAACTTCACCAAAGAATCTAGGTGTAAAACCACCAGGGTATTTTTCCAGAGGGCTGTAGATACCGCCGTCTGCTTCCCGCAGGTCTTCAATAGTGCCGTTGCCTGAGTATCGATAGAAGAAGCTGCCGTCAGATTCACTTTCGGAATAGTTACCGAAGGCATAGACCTCAGTATCAGCATCGATGCGATAGGCTGAATTGTAGAAGAAGCGTGCAGCTTCCTGGTTTGGTTGGCCCCATGGCTGTACTACGTCGCCATCGCCGATGTTGGCGTTAGCTAATCCTGCCTGGTAAGAACCAGTTACATAGGAGCTAAGTGGGTAATCGCCATTCGGATCAACACAAGCCCAGCTTTCACAGTACTGCTCGGATCTGATTGCCGCATCTGCTTCATAGAACTCGGCTGAAAGGTTAATAAAACCGTCTGCGCCCAAAGGCAGGCCCCAGTTAGCCTGGACGGTGTTACTGGTACCGTCGCCTTCACTGTACTCACCAGTGTCCCAGGACACGCTGAAACCTTCGCGGTCTTCCTTCAGGATGAAGTTCAATACACCCGCTATGGCGTCGGAGCCGTACTGAGAGGAAGCACCATCACGCAGCACTTCGATATTAGCTAGCGCGATTGAAGGAATAGTTGCTATATCAGGGCCCTGTGTACCGGAACCACCAATAGATACCAATGCTGCACGGTGACGTCTCTTTGAATTAACCAAGACAAGAGTCTTATCGGTTGGTAATCCTCTGAGTTCGGCTGGGCGAATGAATGAGGCACCATCGCTAATCGGCTGACGTCCAAGTGTGAAAGAGGGTACCAATGTCTTCAGGATGTCGTTGGTATCTGTGTATGAGATTGACCTCAAATCATCTTCATTGAACACATCTATCGGTACCGGAGAATCGGCTACTGTTCTTGGCCTACCTCGAGCACCAGTGATGACGATTTCTTCCAATTGACCGTCAGCTTCCTGACCATGGACGATTGGAATGAAACCCACAGGCGCTAGCAAGCCTAGAGTGATAGCAGCGGGTAAAACCCTTTTTGCTAGGTTAGGTCGTTTAATCATTTACTTCCCCTTACAAGTATTACTTTATTGAGTTAAATAAGCCCGTTATTGAGCCTATTAAGCTCGTTTTCTAAACGAGGCGTTCGAAAGGACGGGAGCAGGGAAATCTGCGTGTTTCCCCCCTGACTCACAATCGTGTGTGAAGCATAATTTTACTGCTGCAAAATGTCCACAGCAGAACCACGTATATCGGGCATTTCGGCGTGTTTTTAAGGACTTTTTGCACTGTTTTCCGGGCATAGGCAGCACTTTTTGGAAAACCACTAAATGCGGGACTATTTTTTATGGCACCCACCATATATTGATTAAATTTTGAATAGCCAGGATGTGAGAATATAACCCCAAATTAGCTGTTTCCGTGTAAGCTAGCTAAATATTGCTATTCATGCGCCTAGAGGTGCCTGCCAGGGAGAGTCAGAGATGACGTCGAAACTTGATCCAGGAGCACTTTTTCCGAGTCTAAATTTGACTCTCTACGGAGGAAATTCCCTCAAAATTCCGGAGGACCTTGATAGCTCCATGACTCTGGTACTGGTTTACAGGGGGCACTGGTGACCCTATTGTCGCCGGCTGTTAGCTGGCTATGAGGCGCGCCGTGAAGCGTTTGCCGAACAGGGTGTTAAAATTATTGCCGGCTCAGTGGACGATGCAGAAAAGACAGCATCCATCGCCGAGGGCCTGCATTTTCCGGTGGCCATCAATATGACCAGGGAAGACGGCGATGCTTTGGGTTCCTGGTGGGAAGAACAGCGCCAGATAATTCAACCCAGTGAATTCCTGCTGTCTGGCAGCGGCAAGGTAATGATCTCCATGTATTCCAACGGGCCAATCGGGCGCATGGACCCGGAAGAAACTCTTTCATTAGTGAAGTATTTGAATGCGCAGCGAGCTAAGGCCAAGTCAGCCTCATAGTTCTGCAGGAGATATTTTTCAAACAGGAAATTCGTGCTCTAAAGCTACAGAGATTAAGGGGAAAGATTATGACAACAATTATCGCATTTCTGGCAGTGGCTATGGTCATGGCAGGAGTAATCTTGCTGATATCGCCTGCTTTGCTCATGGAATTCATTCAGGAAAATGCCAGCAAGCCGAGCTTGCGAGCATCTGCTGTTGCCATTCGCGTCGTCTTCGGCGCAGCTTTACTCATGGAAGCTGCAGATTCCCGTTTCCCTTATATCGTTGGCTTCATTGGGGCAATTGCGCTGATTGCTGCGATAGTAATCGCAGCAGTGCCAAAAGCTAGCGCCGAAGAATTCGCCATGCGAATAAGCAGTATGCCTGCTATGTTTATGCGCTTTGGGGGTCTGGCTTGTTTCGTGTTTGCGTGGTTCTTGGTTTACGCGATTCTTTAGGCTTGTGGACTTTCAGAGTTGAAAATCGGGATTTTCTTTTGATCCAGTTACCTTTCGAATCTCTAGCTTCGTGCAATTATTAAATTGCATGAAGCGTTTTAGTTCACTTTTCATAGACTGCATTACCGACGCAGGATTCCTGATACCTTTTTCCAATTGCAAGTGCAGTAGCTGAAGTGTGCGTGTTTTGCGTACTGTCTTTGCATCCAGGCGTCCGACCAACTTGTTTTTATGCAAAAGGGGCAGGCAAAAGTAGCCAAACTTACGCTTCTCTTTCTTCACGTAACATTCAATTTGGTAATCAAATCCAAACAAGTCATTAATTCGTTTGCGTTGAATAATGGCATTATCGAATGGCGAAAGGATACGAAAAGAAGAGCGTGGACATTGTTGATTACTGCGCGCCAGTGAGGCTGGAGCAGTAAGTTAATCCAATTTATTCACTTTAACTTCTCACAAGCTTCCTTCCTCAATCATTTCCAGTGCTGTCTTGCGCATGGCTGGTCCCAGACCTTTGCGCAGATAAGACATTTCATTTAGTTGGCCAAAGCCATGGGCACGAATAAAGCTCGAGATAAGATGGCGACAAAGTTCTTCTTCCGTTGGAACCTTGGTTTCTGCAGAGTCAGGTAACACTCTCTCGGTCAGGTCATAGACCTTGTGAAAATTATTTCGATAAGCAATCATCAGTTCCCCTTCGATGAATAATTGCTCCAGCGCATGCATTGAAGGTGCGCGTGCCCACATTGCCTTACTGGTGGGTTTATCGTCGAAATCTTTTGCCGCAAGCGCGCCTTCATTGCGGATTCGATCCAATACATATTTGCAAACTTTTTTATTCTTGGGATACCAGTGTGTTTCCCCTGCAGCGATGCGATGCATCATCGGTAGGCTAAAGCGATAGTCGCGCATGGGTAGCAGAGCCAATGCATGAGCCCAGTGTTCGAAGATTTTGCCGCTGCGTTGCAGTTTATCGATATGATCAGGCTTAAAGCCATCGACCCGATTCCACAATGTATGCAGGTGCGCACGTTCCACAACTGAGAGAGTATCTAATTGAAAATAACCAAGATGCTCAATAGCGTTTAGTGTTGCTTTAATGCCCGAGCCGAAATGACGGCGGCTATTCAATCGCTGATGATCAAGTAGCAATTTCCTGGCGTTAACCAGGCTTAATGATTCCGTCATTGACTATTAGTCAGGAAGGGAGAATACAAACAGCGTGTGGCCCACATTGGAAACGCCAGTTAATGCACTAAGCCCCAACTGACCGGCATGCTGCGCTGCCGCCTGGGTGCCGCTGGGAGCAAATACGGCAACATACTGCCTGCCATCGACGGCATAGGAAATCGGAGCCATGTCGCTGGCACCGTTTAATATAGTTTGCCAGAGAGTTTCACCAGTCCATTGATCGATGGCATGAAAGCGACGATTAGTATCGGCCGCAAACAACAATCCACCACCGGTAGTTAACATGCCGTATAGAGGAGTCTCTCGTTCCAGCCTCCACAATGATTTTCCGGTTGCAACATCGATGGCTTCCGGTTGCCCCAGATATCCGGCTGGCGTAGGAACTGTTGCTATGTAGGAAGTGTTGTAGCCAGTTTCTAGGGAAGGTTCCAGTGAATTCAGTTTCATAACCGAGCAGGGGCCATTAAACGCAGGGACATAATAAGCATTGGTCAAGGGGCTATAAGCACCTTGAGGAATTTGTCTGTTCTCACGACAAATAGTTGCTTCATGATTGACATCAGCGGTCATGATGGCATCCGGCTCAATGACATAGGCCCCAGTTGTCCCATCATAGCCAGCAATAATGTTCTGGTAGGCAGTGGGACGCGCATAGAGAAATTCGCCATTGCTACGGTCGTAGGCATAAAAGATCGCATCTTTTGAAAAGGATCCAATGACTAGCTCCCTGGTCTCGTTAGGGTCTATGTCTGGATTTATTCCAAGTGCATCAGGTGGGTCTGGATTGACCGGCGTGTTGACCAGAATGCGATCGTAAACGGCATCATCATTCCACATATCGGAATGGTGTTGCGCCCACCAGACCAGTTCGCCGGTGCGGTGATCCAGCGCGACGGTAGAGCCCTGATAAAGCCGATCCGGATATTCACCATTGGTGCCAGCGAGTTCGGGTTGTTGCGGTGCGCTTGAACCGATGCCGAAAATAAATAGTCCACGATCTTTATCCACGGCGGGAGTCATCCAGGGCGACATATTTCGGCGCCGCTCCAACGGGTACTGCTGCGGATCATCGCCCCAGGTATTGTGCATGGGATCATCTGCAGTAGGACTGGTAAACCAGCGCCAGAGTAAGGATCCATCTTCAGTGCTGTAAGCTGACAGGTGACAGGGATCAGGTGCAGTCCAGGCAGTACAGTTATATGGCACGACTAGGGAGCCACCGAAGGCAACCGGTGCCCCACTGGGTTGCTGGCCTGATTGGTAATTCATCATGGCAGCTTCCCAGAGCAAGCGACCGTTGCGAGGATCGAGGGCGAACAACATGCCATCGGTAGCATGGGAAATCAGTTTGTCTTCGTAGATGAAGACACCACGGCCACGGTGCACAGTCAAACGGGTTTCAAATCCAGCAACTGCCGGCGCTAATGGTCTGGAGTACTCCCAGATTAGATCTCCGGTGGTGGCATCGTGGGCAGAATATTTTTCATTGGAATGACGCACATACATGATGCCGCCGTAAACCGTAGGTTCAACCTGCATGCCATTTGAGCCGGGAGCCGCCGGTGCAAATTCCCAGGACCAGGCAAGCCTGATTTGATCAACATTATCCCGATTAATCTGATCAAGTGGGCTATACCCCCAATTCTCATAACCACCGCGCCACATCAGCCAGTCTTCTGGTGCGGGGTTATTTATCATGTCTTGAGACAAGGGTTGAAAATCGATTTCGCGTGGAGACTGACCCTCGCTGACTAAGCTGAATACTGTTAAGAGAAGCAGCAAGCAGTTGCTGGTCTGTTTATAGTTTTTCACAACTTTTCCTCAAGCTGGCATGCATAGATTAAGTCATATGCTAATTCTTTCTGGCAGCGTTGGCCATGCTGCGTATGCCATGCAGACACTTATAATCAACTACTGTATAAATTTATATGGGTTACTCCGCTCATATTTTTGCCAATTTCGTTGCGATACATTGCATCCAAGGCAATAGATTTGGAAAAGAACGTGGGATCATTAAAACAAGAAACAATAAGAGCTGGGTCTGCTCGCAAGGGATTTTTCCTGTGTACCCTGATAGCAATTCTGGCAGTTTATATATTGGCAGCCTGATCCAGATTGCTACTCAGCGCTAAATACATAGAGTATTGAACGATTGTTCAAGTAATGGGCTCGACTTACAAAAAGGATTAACCAGCTAGATTTGGCAAAAATAAAAAAACGTGCAAACGTCTCCAGTGCTCGGAACTCCGATGTTCGCTGTATTAGCATCGGAGTTTTTTTATTGAGATAAGGAATAATCTCCTAGCAAAATCCCGCATTTATGCAGCTACCCCATTCGCTCCATTGTATGGGTGGCGTATGATTTTGCGCTTCCAGAATGTAAGTGTGGCCGGCAAGTGGCGTATTATCCATTCCCCACCAGATATAGATCATGCCGTCGAAGACACCGGCAAATGGCTGGTCAAAGCTGGGCCAGACCTAGGGAGGAATGCCATTGGTGCCGGAATCCATGTCCAGTGTCGAATTGAACAGCCCGCGAAATGCTGCCACTTCGATGGCATTTTTGAAAGGAGACGCCATTAACAGCGCTTCGGAGAACCGTGCACGGTCCCGGTATTGCTGATAGGAAGGAATAGCAACAGACATAAGCACGCCGATAATGGCAGTGACCATCATCAATTCGAGAAGGGTGAATCCCTTTTGTGTTTTCCTACTGCTCATGCCCCAAAAACCGGGAAAATCCTGAAGCCCTAGATTATAGGACTAAAAACTGCAGAAATTCATGAAAAAATGGGGGAACCTTCGGAAATAGTCCCCTTAAATCGGAGATTCTTATGATTTTTGGAGATGCACAGTCTGTGCGACTGGGATTAATAGCTATTTCTTGCGAGCAATGAAATCTACTAATGAATCTATTGCGTCGATGACAGATCGAGCCGCGACCAGGAATGTGAGCTTTACCTGCTGTGTGAAAGAGAGAAAAGAGGTCGAACGCCAGCAACGTTTAAATTTTATCCAGCTCGCATTTTGCTGCAGGTGAAAAGAAAAACGACTGGATACTTTGGTCATCAACCCGGCAGCCAGGCCCAAAAATAGTATGCCAGGAATAATTGGAAGAATGAGTCCAATTAAACCGATTATCACAAACACTCCCACGATGAACATGAGTACTGCTTTCATAACGAAAGGTAGCTCTGTGCTGTGCTCTTCACTGTAATTCATAACCGACTCCGTTTTATCTTAGACCTGATTGCCTCAGAAAAGGTTATGCATCAACTGTGCGACACCCTAACTTGTTGATAATTATTAAATTTACTTTGTATGTTTAGGTCGCAAGTGGCGTAAATCGCCACTTTTTGAGATGTGTCCAGACCCGATAGATTCAGAAACCAGCGCGCTGATTTTCCACCAAGACTTTCATGCCATCGAGGATGGTGCTGCCACTATCATCATATTGCTGCTTCTGTTCTTCCGTCGAAAACGGACCCTGGGTTACGAATATTTCAGTCCCTCCTTCAACCGCTGAGAATCGAAAACTAACAACAATGTGCTGGGCAGGATGGTCCTCCTGCTCGGGAGTGAAACAGGTATATACAAGATATTGATGCAGTGCGATTTCAGTTATTTCGCCTTTCATAATGGTACGAGTTTCACCGTCAGCCTCCGTATCGAAATGTATGGCACTGCCTTCGCGCCAGTCAGAAATAATGGCACAACCGAGGAAAAACAAACGCGCCTGTTCCGGCGTCGTGAGAGCGTTCCATACACTGGCAATCGGTGCTCGGATAAAGATACTCTTCTCTGAATAATGAAAGCTCATAGACTGGAGTAAACTTCGCTGTATTCAATCCTGTCCCTGATCACTAAATTCCTGATGATAAAGTAAAGCCTGCAAAGATTGGAGAATTACCGGTTCAGATCAGCTAAAACAGCTGAGATAGCTGTTAGAATCATTCACCAAACTGGATAAGGAAAAACACGGCGATTAAAAATTATGAAAATTGCATGTATAGGCAGTATAGGAGATCAAGCTGCTGCAGATTTACTGGTAACTGCAATCTATTTGGCACGGGAAGGGCTTGATGTCAGTTTTGTAGGAATAGTTGAAGACGAAATTGATAAAAACAGGCTGGCATGGGAAGGAGTAAATACCGATTTACTTCTGCAGAAAACTGCAAAAGATTTCTTTAGTGAAGAAGGTCTGGCAACTGTCTCTTCTGAACTTTCACAGTGCAATTATATTTTTGTCACAGGGCAAGTTCTTTCCTTATTAAGCGATGAAGAAAGAGAACGATTAATTAATACACTAAAAAGTCTGCGTGGTTCCGGTACAAAAATAGTCTTTGATTGTAATCACAGTGCCGCAAGATGGGATGATGAGCGCTCCGCTACCAAAGCCTATACCGCTTTAATTGCAATCACTGATATTAGTTTGCCGAATTACGAAGAAGAGTCAGCCCTGTTTATGGATGAAAGTACCGCCGCCTTAATCGCACGACATCATGCCCTTGGCGTTCCTGAAATTGCCTTAAAAAACGGGATTAGGCCGAATTGGCTTTCAACGAAACCGGAAAAATCGCCGAAAGAATTTCCAGTCGAGCGAATTGAGCAAGTAGTGGATGATAGTGGTGTTGGCGAAGCCTTCAATGCTGCTTATGTTGCAACAAGAATAAGTGGCAGAACTTACTGTGGTTCTGTTGAGCAGGGCCAATTGTTGGCGGCGAAGGTGGTGCAATTCCCGGGCGCCATTCTTCCAAAATAAAAGTTTAACCCTGTTGCTGCGTTCTTCGAAAGAAAAGTGTTCTTATAAACGCTATTGTTGAATGAAGTAACAAAATCAACAAAGAAGCATTGTAAAAGTTTGCAAGGTAGGCGGTTAATTTAAACAGACCTATAAGCGCGCAAATACAGCAACCAGTATGCAATGTGGACTGCAGCAGAATCAGCCGAATGGGAAACAGATCGGGATAAGTCTTGCGTAAATTACTCGACCTCCTTGGTAGTACAAGTAATCCAGCAATTGCGTAAATAGAAAGTAAAAGTCCGCAAATAGTCCAGGCGATGCCCTGGTTGGCTTCCTTAGTGAATACAACAAAGGGAAGCAGAGCAAAAAATACAGCGCCCATGCTGCCATAAATCAATGCCATTATTCTGAACTGTTCTGGCGGTTCAATTTTTCCGGTGTTGCGGGATAACCCAACTAAAACTGCCGAAAATCCTGCCAGGCCGAGGGCGATTTCAGCGATCACCTGCAGAGCATCGAAGTTTGGGATGGCGTGGCTCTCCTGCGCAATTACTTATAACGTTGTCGGATTTCAGGCAAGTATCTTTACGTCCATTGAGTTCCTAATTCCAGGTAGACTATGGTGATGAGGCTGTTTATGCTTGAAAGCCTATCTTCCTGATAAAAATAATTAACTGGAGGAAATGATGTGCCATAAGTTCCTCGCTGTAGCTACACTAGGTTTGGTTTTGCCCGCGCTGGGATTTGCCCAATCCTGTGAAAGCCTGCTTTCGTTTTCAATGCCCGGGGTTCAGGTAGATGGTGCCGAAGTTATTGCCAGTGGCAGATTTCAACCGCCCGGTGGAAACGCCACTAGCTCAAGGCTGTATCAGGAGTTACCCCAGTTCTGTCGTGTATCCATTACCCTGACCCCAAGCGCCGACTCCGATATCAAGATGGAGTTATGGCTGCCCAGTAATTCCTGGAATGGCAAGTACCTGGCGGTTGGCAATGGTGCGTTTACCGGCAGCATTCGGCATGCTGCCATGGCCATGCCTTTGAGTCGGGGTTATGCAACCAGTTCCACCGATACCGGCCACTTGGGTAATACAGCAAGTTTTGCCCTGGGTCATCCGGAGAAAGTTTATGACTTTGGTTGGCGTGCAGTGCATGAGATGGCAGTGACCTCAAAGGCGATTATCGACGCTTATTATGCTGATGGGCTGCGCTTTTCCTATTTCACGGGTTGTTCGGCAGGAGGCAGGCAAGCCATGAAAGAAGCGCAAAGGTTTCCATTTGATTTTGATGGCATCGTTGCCGGTGCCCCCGGATTAGATTGGACCGGGAGAGCTGCAGCCTCTTTGCGCATTGCGACCCACCTGGAAGCTAATCCTGCTGCACAATTGAGGGAATCGGATCGTGCGTTACTGCATCAGACTGCGCTGGATTTCTGTGATGCGCATGATGGTGTAGTAGATGGAATTATTGGCAATCCTGCTCAGTGCAACATTAATCCTGAAGTTTTGCAGTGCGATGGGGAAAATACCGGCGCCTGTCTAAGTGAAGAACAGGTTAACACTGCGCAAATGATTTATGCCTCCCCTGCCAATCCGGTAACCGGGCGCGCAATTACCGGTTTGCTGCCCGGCAGCGAACTGGGCTGGACAGATTTGGGCTGGACTCGTTCCGCTCGCGCAACCGGGTTGGAACAGTACCGTTACCTGGTGTATGAAGATGAAACCTGGACTATTGATCAATTCGAGTTCGAACGGGACATTTATCGTGCGGAAAGAAAGGACGACGACACGCTAAATGCATTGAGTCCGGATCTTTTTGAATTTGTTGAAAGAGGTGGAAAGCTGATTGCTTATCATGGCTGGGCTGACCCACAAATATCCCCTGCGAATGCCACACAATACTTTGAGCGCGTAATGCAAGTGATGGGAGGAAGAGATCAGATTCACGATTCAGTGCGCCTCTTCATGGCGCCGGGGATGGGCCATTGTGCGGGTGGACCAGGACCAAACAGTTTTGATTCGCTCACGGCTCTCGAGAATTGGGTAGAGAATGGTGAAGCTCCGGATAGCATTATCGCCGTGCATAGAACCGACGGGGTGGTGGATATGTCTCGTCCGCTTTGCCCATACCCCGAAGTGGCGGTTTACGATGGAACCGGTAGCACCGATGAGGCCGAAAATTTTTCCTGCCAGGCGCCCTGAATGATATGAGAGCTACTGCTTTCTGCGTATTCCTAATTGCTGTTCTTGGCAGCACTTCCGGTTATTCCCAAAATGAAAATATCGATCTTTCCGGAGTAATCGACATGCATGTGCATGCCGGGCCTGACTCCAGACCCCGAGCCATGAATGACTGGGAAGCTGTGCAAATGGCAGCAGAGGCGGGACTGCGCGGCGTCTTGCTAAAAAACCATTTCACCATGACCGCTGACCGGGCAGCACTGGCAGCGCAATTAGTACCTGATCTCCATGTCTTCGGTGGCATTGCGCTGAATCGAGCTGTAGGGGGAATCAATCCCGAAGCTGTCCGACAGATGGCCTCTTTCAGCGGAGGTCGTGGCAAAGTGGTATGGTTGCCAACCTTCGATTCAGAATTCTATGTTAAAAGAGCAGGGACATCTGGCCCCTTTGTATCTGTTATGGAAGACGGAAGGCCGGTAACTGCTTTACTGGAAGTATTTTCTGTTATCGCAGAGAACGGTCTGTTGTTGGCTATGGGCCATTCATCGCCAGACGAAGTGTTGGCCCTGATACCGATAGCCCAGGATCAGGGGGTTGAAAATATTCTGGTGACTCATGTGTTTGGCCAAGAAGCAACACGCGCACAAATCCGGCAAATGGCAGCAGCGGGAGCCATCATGGAGCTGGATTGGTTGGCTGCCTACACCAATCCCACTTTATTAAATGACTACATTGAAGTGATTCAATCAGTAGGCGCTGAAAGCTTTATAATTTCTTCAGATTTTGGGCAGGCAGAAAACCCTGATCATGCCACTGGCATGCGCGACTTTATTGCTGCCCTGCGTTCCGGGGAAATCTCTCAATCTCAAATTGATCTTATGTCAAAAGACAATCCAGCGAAGCTATTAGGATTGGATTGAAAGCTATAAAAACATACTGCTGATAACTCCAGAGCAGGCAGCGAGTATTAACGCAGCGGTAGCGAACCAGCCAATCAGGAAGCCAGGTGTTCTTTTTCCTGGTGCATTTCGGTGCCGACACAAAACATAATGCGACTAAGCAAGAGGAATCCGCCCATAGCAACAGCAAATAATTCACTCAAGTAATAGGAACAAATCCACATGGCTGGGATTACGACGATAATTTGCTCAAGAGTATTTTGCTGAACACTGGAATTGCATGATGTGGTAGCGCTTTAGCATGTCAATTAATTGCAGGTTTAAGCACATAATGGAGTGTAATTGCGGGTATTTAGATCACCAAAGATCGGATAAAATACTGCGGACACATGAATCAGAAGCCAATTGATGAACGTCACTGATTTTTTTAGCCGGGAAGAACTTCAGGAGCTCTGCCAGCGCAGCAATCCGCATGCATGGTTTGCTTTTGTGGTGAGCTGGGGAATTATTGTTTTCGCATTGGGGCTGGTAGCTTTCTGGCCAAACCCAGTAACAGTACTAATCGCCATGTTGCTATTGGGTGGCAGGCAATTAGGGCTCGCTGTATTAATGCATGAATGTGGTCATGGTTCACTGTTCGAAACCCGAGCGCTCAATCAGTTTGTCGGTAAATGGCTTGCCGCCGCGCCGGTGTTTTATCGAATTGATGACTACATGGACAATCATTTGAAGCATCATGCCAAGATAGGTTCCCGGGAAGATCCAGACCTGAGTCGCTACGAACGCTATCCTGTTCCAGCGAGGTCGCTTAAACGCAAAGTCATTCGAGATCTTACGGGAAGAACTACCTGGAACTATTTTCGAGTCGTATTTAATGCCAACAAAATTGTTTATGTTGATGAAAGCAATAAGAGACGTTTTAGTATCAAGAATCTGCTTGAAAGGTTTCATGCCCCGATAATTGCCAACCTGTTAATGCTCGTTGTTTTAACAGCACTCGGATTGCCATGGTTATACCTGCTATGGATTGCTTCTTATTTTAGTTCTTACATGGTGTTTAGCCGTATCCGCAATCTCGCCGAACATGCAGTAGTTCCCGAATTGTTTAGTGATGATCCGGTGATGAACACGCGCACTACGATCCCCAGTTGGTGGGAGCGCCTGACTTTTGCTCCAAACTCCGTTTGTTATCATCTCGAACATCATCTCATGCCTTCGGTTCCAAAATACCGCCTCGCGCATTTTCATCAGGAACTAAAAGCACGTGGTGTCCTTGACCGGGCAGATATCGCCAACGGCTATATGGAAGTTGTGCGCAAGTTGATAGTTGAGCCTGAAGCTCAGGCCGCCTAGACTCTTTCTGCTCTAATTCCATACCTCAGTTGCTTCGGCCCCAGCATAATTTGTTGGTAGCTGGCGAGCGACATAGCAGGTCAACCAGCACCACCAGTTCAGTGAGACTTGCTTATTTCGCGGTAGAAGCGTAATTTCAAACACAGCGAAACGCTTGCTTAAAACAAAAAGAGGAGGGTTGAATGAACGTTCAAAACACTCACGGGAAAGCGGCATGCTTGGCAGTATTGCTGGGTATTATTGGTTTGCCGCTGGTAGCACAGGGTCAAACGGAGGAAATCCCTCGTTTGCAGAACGGCTTGCCAGACATGCAGGGTACCTGGGATTTTCGCACTATTACTCCATTTCAGCGGCCCTCTGAGCTTGGAGAGCAGGAATTTCTCACTGAAGCAGAATTTGCGGATTTTGAGGCGGCCGAAATAGAGCGCCGCGATCGAGACAACTTTACTGACACCACCACAACTGGGGATTACAACCAGTTCTGGTATGACCGCGGTGAAGCATTACTGGATGATCGTCGAACATCATTGATTACTGATCCCCCGGACGGACGAATTCCAGAGCTCACTGAAGCCGCACAACAACGTAATGCGGAACGCCGCGAATTAGCGCGACTGGCAGAAGGCATCGAAGTAAGGCCTTTGGCGGAGCGCTGCATTATGGGATTCAATTCAGGTCCGCCGATGATTCCGAGTGCATACAATAATAACGTGCAGATTGTGCAGACTGATGACTATTTCCTGATTCATAACGAAATGGTTCATAACATCCGCCCGGTACGTTTAAGCGATATTGTGCATCGCGATACACCACGCAAATGGGAAGGGGATTCCGTTGGAATTTGGGATGGAGATACCTTGGTTATCGAAACCAAGAACTTTGCCCGCGACACTTCTTTTGGTAACTCTTCGGCAAACATGCATCTCATTGAGAAATTCTGGATGATCGATGCCAATACCCTTGGTTACGAATTTACTATCGAAGATCCGACTACCTGGACCGCACCGTGGACAGTTATGTTTCCAATGCGCAGGGCAGAGCTGCCTATCTATGAATACGCATGCCACGAAGGTAATTACTCAATGGCGGGTATTCTGGGCGGATGGCGCAGACTTGAGTCTCTCGGCCAGTCCGGACAACAGTAATAAATCCCTAGCAATAAAAAGGGAGTCGAGTAATTCGACTCCCTTTTTCGTTTGTCTGACTAATCTTTTATTCGTGCCCCAGTTAACTGAGCAATTGCCGACAGCGTTGTTTGTGCCGCATTGAGGCCAAGACGAAAATCGTCATCGGTAAATGTGGTCCAAACATCCAATGGTGTATGCCAGGTTGGATTCCAGCCCGCCCCGGTATGCATGCCACGCTCATTTTCTCGCAAACTGATTGATGGAACTTCGTTCATGAACGGAGTCGAATCGGTGTTGGTCATGTGTGGGCCAACAGTAGCAGGATAATCCGTATTGTATTGGTCGGCTGCTGCTTTGAATACAAACGCAAGTTTCATGGATTCTTCTGCCAAATCGGAATTTGATTGAAACTCGATGTTCACGTCGGCTTCCGGCCGCTGGTCACGACTGACGGTTCCATCGGCGGCGGGGGCTCCATGGTCCCACAGCATCATGTCATGTTGAATCATACCCAGCCAGCGTGGTTCCGGGTATTCGCCGGATCCGGGAGGTTCCTCGATTCCCTGAAGTTCCTTGCGTTGTTCAACATAGGCATAGGAGCCGTTCAATCCAGTCTCCTCGTTATTCCATAAGGCAAAACGAATCGACACGTCAGTTTCCACATCGGGGGCATGGAAGATCCGTGCAAGCTCCATAACCAGGGCTGTTCCGGAAGCATTGTCATTAACTGCTTCATTCACTCCATGGCCATCCATGTGTGCGCCCAAAATGTACATCTCTTCTGGTCGAGTCGTACCGATCTTGGTGCAATACACTTCTGTGCGGGGGCCATTGACAGGTTCTTCCCGATTGAGTTCACGAATACGTTCGTCAGGTTGTGCCATCAGGTCACGATTTACCCCAGTTTGTGCGCGGTATCCATAAATAGAAGAACCGCCAGGCCCACTACCATTGCGCCCAACCTTGCCACCGGTGGGAGTGTTTAAATCGACAGGTTCATTCGATTGTGGGCTGCGTTGTCGCGGCGGGCGGGGTTCCGGGTCGTACACGTAATGCACACGCTCAGTATTGGTGCAGCCTACCGCTTTTAATTGTTCTTCTATCCAGTCTACAGCTCTGCGATTACGCTCGGTGCCCTGGCGACGGTCACCGAATTGAGCCAGGCCTTGGATAACAGACTTATAGCTTTCCAGCTCGAGGCGACTGACCAGCTCACGAATTGGATCTTCGGTATTGTCCTGAGCGTGGATGCCGTTCAGGCCGATAGCTGTAGCCATGGCCAAAAGGGTAAGTTGAGGAAGCCTGTTCTTCTTATTCATAAGCGCTCCGGTTGTTCATCGGATTGTCTGAAGAGCATAAGCTGGCTTGGCCTTTGAGTCTAGTTGATGAATAATCGACTCAACGCTTTGCAGGGAATACAAAACATGAATTGGGAAGCCATTGGCGCTATAGGAGAAGTAGTGGGTGCGATCGCGGTTGTGACCACGCTGATCATACTGTTAATCCAGGTGCGTCAGAACACCAGATCAATGATGGAAGCTAATGAGCTTCAAAAAGCGGCAGCCATCGATAAGCACGCGGAATCAATTGGCACCTGGCGTAATCTTTTTATTAATGATGAAAATGTCGCAAGCATTTGGATGGCTATTCGAGATGGTCGCGACGTAAGCGATGTGGATACCCTCAGATTCGATAATATGTGGGTGAATTTTGTGAACATCCAGCGCTCGAATTTCGTGCGTGCAAGCGTAGTCGGAGAGCCCGGACTGGCAAAACAAGCGGTATTAAGTGTTGCTGTGGAGCTGACAAATTCAGAAAATTTTTTCCAAGGCTGGCAGGTAACCAGGAACTGGCATCAATTGGCTTCGCCGGGTTTCGTTGAAGCGGTGGAGGCAGAATATGATGCAATCACAAAACAAGGCTCTAATCACCAAACTCCAGGTAGCTATAAAAGAGGATTCCTGGAACCTGCGCCAGGTTTCGATTAAAGCAGCAGTCTAAGTGCCCAGATGGGAGAAACAGATAATGAAGCGCAGAACATTTTTGGCAAACAGCGGCAAGTTAAGTCTGGCCCTGTCTTTTCCTCATACGATCAGTAAACAATCATTCGCAGCATCTATGTCCTCTGATTTAACCAGTTTAACGGCGATTGAACTCTCCACAGCTATTCGCGAGAAAGAATCAAGTTGTGTTGAAGTCATGCAGGCCTATTTAGAGCGTATCCATAAATACAACGGCGTTTACAACGCCATAGTCAGTTTGCAGGCGGAGGACGATCTACTGGTCCAAGCCAAACAAGCGGATGATGACTTAGCACATGATAACTACCGTGGTTGGATGCATGGCATGCCCCATGCGGTAAAAGATTTAACAGCGGTGCGAGGCATTCCCTATACCAGTGGATCTCCCATGTATCGGGATCGAATTCCGGATCAGGATAGTGCCATGGTCGCCCGCATCCGGGCTGCGGGAGCCATCTTCATAGGTAAAACCAATACTCCTGAGTTTGGTCTGGGATCGCAATCCTATAATCCTGTGTTTGGTGCCACAGGTTGTGCCTACAACCCTGAGCTCACTTCTGGAGGTAGTAGCGGTGGTGCTGGTTGCGGCTTGGGAACACAGCTGTTGCCGGTCGCCGATGGCAGTGACATGATGGGCTCACTAAGAAATCCTGGAGCCTTTAACAATGTTATCGGCTATCGTCCGAGTACAAATGTTATGAGTGGGCGTGATGCCGATCCGAGACCTCTTTCCACCTCTGGTCCAATGGGACGAAATACTGCGGATACGATTCAATTCCTTAGAACTATTGCGGCAAAAGATATAGGCGACTCTTTTAGCCCATTGAATCTTTCTTCGCAAAAAATTGCCTGGCTTGGTGATCTCGATGGATACCTCGCTTTAGAAAATGGGATCACTCAACTCTGCGAGTCCAGTCTGTCGAACCTATCTACCGCAGGGGCAAATGTCGAAGCCGTGTTGCCAGACTATGACTTTGACAATTTGTGGTTTAGCTGGACTACTCTGCGCCATCTTGGTCGCTCCAGCATGCAAAGATTTTACGAAGATCCTGCAACACGAGACATGTTGAAACCAGAGATGATCTGGGAAATCGAGCAATCGCATATTCTTACTGAAGGCGATCGCGCACGAGCCAATGCTTATCGAGGTGAGTGGCTGCGAGAACTCAACCGCCTCTTCATGGATTACGATTTGCTCGCTATTCCAACAGCGCAGGTTTTCCCTTATCCGAAAACCACAAGCTGGCCCAGGGAGATTGAGGGCAGAGAGATGGATACTTATCATCGCTGGATGGAGATCGTAATACTGGGTAGCCTCGGTGGATTGCCGGTAATTAACGTTCCTGTTGGCTTCGATCCGCAAGGCCGACCCATGGGATTACAGATCATGGGCAATTTTGGCGAAGATAGGAAAGTGCTGGAATTTGGTCTCGCCTATGATCAGATAACGGACTTTTTGCAGCAGCGGCCTCGTATGGTCGAGGGTTAGAATAGTTTGTATGGAAAAATTCTTAATTTAGGTATCAAGTTTGCTGTTATGAAGTTTTCCGTAGTCCTATCTCTTGCACTGAGTGTTAGCTTTCCGGTATTTGCGCAAGACTATACTGTCCCCAGAACCGAAAATGGTCATCCTGACTTGAATGGCAATTGGAATTTCAACGATTCCACCCCTTTTGAAAGACCCGATCGCTATGGCGATCGTGAATTTCTAACTGATGAGGAATTTGCAGCGCGCAATGCAAGGCTGGCAACCGGACAGGAGCGCAGGGATGCGAGCGAGGCTGAAGTTTCCGAGCGCATAATGAATGTGCCTACAAATGATACCGGGGCCTATAATTTATTCTGGTCTTACTATGATGAACCTTATCCCAACGAACGGACTTCGCTCATTGTTTATCCCCCGGACGGAAAAATACCGGCAACGGTAAATGGTATTATCACCCAGTTGTCGCCGCCTGGTTCCAATCCCTGTAACTATGGTGGCGTGGTGATTACTGATCGGCCTGTGAGGGTTTCCTGGGGAGGAATTTCATGTGATCGGCCGGAAGACTTTGGTCTGGCCTCCCGATGCCTTGCGTTTCCCCAAACATTTCCGCCACATATAAAGGCGAATTCTTACAATAACAATTTGCAGATCTTGCAAACCAAAGATCACGTCATGATTCGCTCTGAGTTGGGCAATGACCCGCGGATTATTCCACTCGATGGCCGCCCATTTCGTACCGCGGTAATCCCCAGCTGGACGGGGTCTTCCCGGGGTCATTATGAGGGCGACACACTGGTAGTGGAAACTCGAAATTTCACGGAAAAGTTAGCGAGCCTGTTTTTGCGGACTTTTTCCTATGGTAGTGCGGAGAACATGGTTTTGACCGAGCGATTTACCCGTGTGGGAGAAAATGCGCTGGATTATGAGTTCACGATTGATGACCCCAGTACCTTTACCGACAGAATTACGGTAAAAACTAATATGTCTTTACTCGTTGCGCCAATCTATGAGTTTGCCTGCCATGAGGGCAACTATGCTCTCGAAAATATGTTGCGCGCGGCGCGCATTATCGAGCAGCCATAAAATGCTGCATTGCGGAGGATCGAAATGAAAAATATCCTGCTTCTGCTCCTGAGTATGTTGGCAACGAATTGTGTAGCGCAGGAAGCGGATTTAAACAGCTTGCGCTTGCCTGATGGCTTTTCTATTTCAATTTACGCAGAGATTGAGAATCCCCGGCAACTGGCACTCGGAGCTGATAATACGGTTTATGTGGGAACCTTGCGTGGCCGCGTACATGCGATTACCAATGCCAATGGTGATGGTATCAGCGATGGCGTGGTAACGGTCGCTGAAAGGCTTAACACTCCAAACGGTGTCGCCTATTACAACGGTGATCTATATATCGGTGAAATAGGCCGAATCAGTAAGATAGCGAGCATCGATAACAAATTGAGTGGTCCCCAGGCAACTATTACGGTAAACGATTCGCTGCCCAGTCGCCGACATCATGGATTCAAATTTCTTCATATAGGTCCTGATGAGAAAATTTACCTGCCTGTGGGTGCGCCATGTAACGTATGTGAGGAGGAGGAAATTTTCGCTACGATACTGAACATGGATCTGGATGGTAGTGATTTACAAATTGTAGCCAGCGGTATTAGAAATACGGTTGGATTCGATTTTCATCCGCAATCAGGCGAGCTCTGGTTCACTGATAATGGTCGCGATATGCTGGGTGACGATTTACCTGCTTGCGAAATAAACCGAATCAGCAGTGTGGGCCAGCATTTCGGTTTTCCTTACATCCACCAGGGGGACTTACCCGACCCCCGGTTTGGTGATGGTCACGATCCAGCAGATTACACGGCGCCTGTGCTCAAGCTTGGAGCCCATGTCGCTCCTTTGGGACTGGCTTTTTACCGAGGCGATATGTTTCCGGCAGACTTCGGGAATACCGTATTCTGGGCGGAACATGGTTCCTGGAATCGCTCTCGCAAAAGTGGTTATCGGGTGATGATGGGGCGGGTTAGTAATGACAATACATCGATAACTTCGAATTCACCCTTTGTTGAAGGATGGTTGCAGGGACAAAGCAACTGGGGTCGTCCGGTTGATATCTTAAACATGCCGGATGGTTCGGTTCTAATCTCTGATGATATGGCCAATGTAATCTATCGGGTCACTTACGATGGGTAAGGAGCACTTTATGAATATGACAAAAGTGCTTACCGTTGTTAGCGGCCTGGCTTTGCTCCTGGCCGTTGAAAGTGCGGCACAGAATGGCAATGCCTTTCGAAATCCAGAAGTCGAAATTCCGCCAGCAAGCGATCGACCGGCAGGTGTTATCGAAGTCGAAGCAATCTTTGATGGTTATTCGGTTAATTACGTCAATGACATTGTGTATGCCAGTTACGACGAGCGCGATGTGGTTTTGAATTTATTAATTCCCAGCGTTGAATCTCCACAAGCTTACCCACTAATAATGTTTGTCCAGGGCTCCGCATGGTTGCCGCAAAATGTTTACAGAACGCTGCCAGTTTTCGTTGACCTGGCCAGGTCCGGTTACGTTATTGCCAGCATTGAGTATCGCCATTCCAGGGAAGCGATTGCTCCGGCTCAGGCCCAGGATGTAAAAGCAGCGATTCGGTTTATGCGAGCCAATGCGGAGCAATACAATATAGATACAGAGAGAGTTGCCGTGATGGGAACCTCATCTGGCGGACATCTTGCTGCATTAGTTGGTACCAGTGCTGGAGAGTCGGCATTTTTAACTAATGATAATAGAGATCAGCCGAGCAGTGTTCAGGCGGTAGTAGATTTTTTTGGTCCAACTGACTTTCGCCAGATGGATGACCACCCAAGTCAGATAACCCATAACAACCCGAACTCACCGGAATCCCTTGTGGTTGGTGGGCCAATTCAGGAAGCGGAGCAGGAGGCAGCCGTAAGCGCTTACAATCCAATAACTTACATTTCTCCCGATAAAGAAATTCCCCCCTTTCTCATTGTTCATGGGGATGTTGATCCACTGGTACCTTTTAATCAAAGTGTTCTGCTGTACGAGGCCCTGAAAGAGGCTGGTAAGAAGGTAACATTCTATCGAGTAAATGGTGGTGGGCACGGCCCAGGCATTTTTTCTCATGAGATGATGGATATCGTAAAAGATTTTCTCGATCAACATCTAAATTAGTAGCCAGCGGCAACGAGAGCCATGTTTAGTTCAACGACTACGATCCCAAGCTGGTTCTTTGTTCTTCTGCTACTCATTACCATTTATGCAGTAGTGATGAGTGCGCTTATTCCAAGTGTGCGCTGGTATTTTCGCCGTCGTCTCAATAAGGCAGTAGATAAGTTAAACACCAGCTTACAAATCAAAGTACGGCCGTTTCAGCGCACTAAAAGACAGGTACTAATCGATCAATTACTTTTCGATCAGGACATTCTTGCCATGATCGAGTCACAAGCGCAGGAGGAAAACGTACCGCGGGAAGTTTTGCAGCAACAGGTTAAGGGCTATGCCAAAGAAATCGTTCCTTCATTCAACGCCTATGTTTATGACCGGGTAGGATACTGGTTGTCCAAAAAAGTTGCGCGATTTATCTATAGAGTGCGGGTAGCTGCGCCGCCGATCAAAAACAATTGCAGGCGGTAGAACCCGAAGCAACTGTCGTGTTCGTCATGAATCATCGCAGTAATATGGACTATGTGCTCATCAGTTATCTGGTAGCGGAAAGAGTTGCGCTTTCCTATGCGGCCGGTGAATGGGCGCGGGTATTTCCGCTGGAGTCATTGATACGTGCACTGGGTGCATTTTTCGTGCGCCGAGATTCCCGTAATCCGCTCTATCGGAAAGTGCTCGAGCGCTACGTCAATATGGCAACCCAGAATGGCGTGTGCCAGGCGGTTTTCCTGGAAGGAGGGTTGAGTCGTGACGGCGCATTAGCCGACCCCAAGATTGGATTTCTCGACTATATGCTGCGTCAGTACGACTATAAATCAGATCGGAACATAGTCTTCGTTCCGGTAGGTATAAATTATGACCATGTGCTTGAGGACGAGAATCTGATCGACTGGGACAATAAATCAAAGCGACTGAGTAAAGGTCAGCATTTCGGAAAATTCTGGCGCTGGCTGAGGCAAAATCTTTTTGTTTCGTCCCGAACTCGCTGGCAGCGCTTTGGTTACGCCAGTGTAAATTTTGGTTTACCTATTTCCATGCGTGAATACTGTGAAAATAATACTGTGGACTTTAAGCACTCGGACAAGGAAGAGCGTATTCCCAAAGTATTCGAATTAGCTAACGAATTAATGGATGCATTAAGGTTTGTACTTCCCATTTTGCCAGTACCTGTGATTGCTGCTGTATTTGCGAGCTCGGAGAGAAAATAGATGACATTGTTGGAAGTAGTGAGCGAATGTGACACAGTAATTGACAAAATGATTAGTCGCGGAGCGGCCATGAAAGAGGAGGAAAAACCGCGACACAAGACACTGGTAAACAGTCTCGATTTACTGAGAGAAAGGAATATTCTGCTGGAAGAGAGGGACCGTTATTCAATAAATCCTGAACAATCCGCGTTAATAGATTATTACGCTAACTCAATCGAACATTGGTGGAAATAAAAGCTTGGTAGGCTTTCTAGAGTTCACGCTCCCAGATACAACACTGGCACTTGCACAAGGGATGGTCAATATGCCGGGGGCCAGCCAGGTATTGCTGCCGTGCGAGCCTGAAAGTTTTGTAGCGGTGGTAGAACACACAGGCTACCAGGCAGGGAGCAATGATAAGTGCGGGGATTGTGACTGAGAATGCGAGGATCACCTGCCAAGTCATAGTTAATCATCCTTTGTGATGGATTCCTGATACTGCTTTTCTCAGGGGGATGCGTAATCCATAGTACATATCAGCTGGAACGTATGGTTAAAAAGATTGACTCGCGAGAAGCAACATAATTCTCGAGTCATGTTCATATAGTCGTTGTTTCGGTATTGGACTTTAACCAGAATCCTGACGCTGATAGAGTAAGTTTTACCTTATTTGGACTTTCTAAAGCGTATTAATTGACTACTAAAAAAACAAGGAGCTTAAAATGCGCGCATTCAAGTTGACTTTACCTGCGCTCACCCTGGCTGTCCTGGCGCTGATACTGCCTGTTCAAGCTCAGCAAGATCTTCCTTTTGTGTCTGAAGCTCAGTTCGAAGAATGGCTGGAAACTCTGAATAATTGGGGTCGTTGGGGTCCAGGTGATGAGATTGGTACCTTGAACCTGATTACGCCGGAAAAGCGCAAACAAGCTGCAGCACTTGTTCAGAATGGCGTGACAGTTTCCCTGGCCCGCAATTTGGACAATGTTGAAAGTATTGATAATCCCTGTCCCGTAGATTGGGAAATGGCAAATGCTTCTCCAGGTGGCGCCAGTGATCGTATCGCTTTTCGTTGTATTCATGGTCCTGGAGTCACTCACATCGATGGCTACGGTCATCGCTTCTTCGACGGCAAGATGTGGAATGGTGTCGACATGGAACATACGGTCACCATGGAGGAAGGGGCGCTGATAAATGCGGTACTTAACATGAAAGACGGCATCATAACCCGGGGCGTGTTATACGATATTCCCCGGCTTAAAGGGGTGGATTTCCTGCCGGCTGGCTATCGAGTAACCGTAGCGGACCTGGAAGCCTGGGAAGCGATGTCCGGAGCTAAAATCGGACCGGGGGATGCAATGCTTTTTCGCTGGGGTCGTTGGGTTAAAAGGGAAGTAGAAGGCCCCTTTGACACCTGGGATGAAGCCGCAGGATTAGATAACAATGTGATTCCCTGGCTACGAGAGAGAGATGTAGCAATCATTGGTTGGGAAACTCCGGGATATACACCACGACCAGAAGGTGATTTACCAACCCTTGCTTTACACGACTTTGCGCTCACAATGTTAGGTATCCCCTTGATTGATCGTGCCGATCTGGATGCATTGGCGGCCATGGCGACTGAGCAGAATCGCTGGGAATTTATGTTAACCATCGCGCCTCTTCCCATACCGAATGGAACTGGTTCGCCGGTAAATCCTATTGCTGCGTTTTAGTGGAGTGAGTCATGACATCTACGCGTAGAGATTTTATAAAGACTGCCGGCATGGCGGTGGCAACGGCCAAATCACTAAAACCCAGGATGGTAATGGCGCAGCCGTCTGTCAAAATCGTACAAACCGATGTGCTGGAAATCGCTTATGAAGAGCACGGTCCGAGCGACGGCTTTCCAATCATTCTTGTCCATGGCTTTCCCTATGATGTTCGTTCCTTTGATGGCGTTCCACCATCTCTCGTTGATGCTGGCTATCGCGTATTACTGCCGTATATAAGAGGCTATGGTCAAACCAGGTTTCTGGATTTAGCGGCGCCGCGCATGGCAGAGCAGGCAGCTATTGCGCAAGACCTGATCGATTTTGCTGACGCTTTAGGGATCGATCGATTCGCGGCAGCTGGTTTTGATTGGGGCAATCGCGCCATTTGTATTGCAGCTATATTGAATCCTGACCGTGTTACTGCACAGGTGGCCTGCGGGGGTTATTCCGTGCAGGACACCATTACCCCGGGAGGTCCAGCGCCGGCCCGATTTGAAGCGCTGCTCTGGTATCAATGGTATCTGAATACTGAGCGAGGAATTCGCGGCTTAACAGAAAATCGGCATGACATTATTCGTTATCTCTGGGACACCTGGTCGCCAGCCTGGAATTACAGTGATGAGGATTATGCGCGTTCGGCGCCGTCTTTTGATAATCCGGATTTCGTCGATATTTGCGTACATTCCTACCGTCATCGTCATGTTAATGCGCCAGGAGAACAACGATTTCTCGAAGTGGAACGGCGCCTGGCAGAACGGCCACGAATCACAACACCAGCAATAGTATTGAGGGCAGCGCAAAGTGGATTCGGTCCACCTTCAGCGGATCCGTCTGGAGATCAAGCAAGATTCTCTAACTTGCGAGGTCGCAGGATTGTTGAGGGAGCGGGACATGACTTACCAGCACATAGGCCGGACGCAGTCGCCGATGCCTTGTTGGAGTTGCTTGCTTAAGGAGCGAATTGGCAGTCGCGTAATTACTAACTCGCGATGGCAAAATGGGTTGACGGATCACTGCTTTCAATCGTTGCATTAATCAAGCGATTTAAAAGCCTCAGATCATGGGCTTTCATATCTGTGAATTGGCAGCGCACGATTGTGACGTCGTGATCATGATCAAATGCTGCGCCAACTATCTGAGCCTGACATTGAATTATGTCATCGCCTGGTAGGCGAATGCGCAGGGCATCGATATATTCAATATCGCTCAGCTTATCTGCCATCTCCTGACCGAGCTGAATCTTTGCGCCAGTCTTGGAGATATCAATTATGGCCCCCTGTACTCGAACATTTTCTGATGAGCAAAGAATAACGGGGATAGTCTTGCCGGATGACACATCAACACGAACTGCTTTACGTTGTTGAGAAATTCTAATTTCATCGGGAAGGCGAATCTGACATTCAAGCAGTGATTTATTGGTTGTAATGTCTCCGGTTGATGTTGCCGGCGCAGCATTAAATACTATTGACATGCCGCCGCATTGAGCCCGAAACAAAATTGAATTGTGACTAGCCTGGTTAGAGTTCATGATTTCGCTGTCGATACCAAATGTCCCGTTTGCAGGATCGATCGACATGAGCGTAATGGGTTTGGAGGAAACATGATTTTTTGCAATCGACAAGTAGGAGAAATTCCACTTATGCAAAAGAGCCATATTTAGCAGCTCTAAGATCTCTCTGGTTGAGAAGATATTTCCTTCTTTGAGTGTTAGCGCAGACATTATTGACTCCAATCGTTTCTTCTTCCCCGTCCCTTCTGCGTGAAGCATTAAAGGAAGGCAAGGATAGTGGATATGGAAATCTAAAAAGCGCACGAGTTCACATTCTTGTGCAGCAATGTGTAAAAACACCGATTGGATCACATTATGGGATGGTTAAGGGACTGAAGGGTGGACTGATACTAGTTAAAAGCGTGATCTTTTCCACAGTA
This sequence comes from Gammaproteobacteria bacterium, assembly GCA_028818225.1. Classification (GTDB taxonomy): domain Bacteria; phylum Pseudomonadota; class Gammaproteobacteria; order Pseudomonadales; family Pseudohongiellaceae; genus UBA9145. The sequence continues at coordinate 92,100 of JAPPOG010000004.1, forward strand.
TTCCTTCAGGCATTCCTGCGCGGTGAGGTGCAAGTGCGCTGAGGTCCAGCTAGCCGTAAGGGATAGTCCGCCAGCTGGAAAAGCAACTATTGTTCAGAATTTTGTTTTTCCAGGTTTCTTGCCACTGAAAGAATATTAATCAGACCATAGTTGCCCTCATGGCAGGCAAATTCATACAGAGGCTGGTCGCCACGAACCATTGGAAAAGCGACCATCCAGTCGCTCTCCCAGGTTGTTTCATCCATAACCTTGAGGCTATATTCCAGCTGATCTTCGTTATTGCGTCGAAAGCGCTCTTCTATTTCCAGATTGACGTTAGCGCGTCGAAAACTGCTTTTCTGTGAGAAGTTTTTGCTTCGCACCACCAGGGTGTCTCCTTCCCAGTGACCTCGAGAATCACCATGCCATTGCCTCAATGTGTCAGGGAGATGAGGTCGGCCATCTATTGGAATTATGCGTACATCATGCACCATTTCTACGTAGAACATGACGTGGGTTGGGGTTTGCAAAATTTTCAGGTTGTTATTATATGCCTGAGGCAACATTCCCTGAGGCATTCCCCAGGTAATGCAGCGCTCATTGAGAGAACGGTCGATCCAGCTATCGGCGGGACCGCGGCCTTCCCGCGCTTTTGCTCTCGCTTCAGCTTCTCTTATTGCTTCTTCAGTATAAGGAGGAATTCGGCCGTTACTCGGATTAACAACCAGGGAAGTTTGTCCAGTGGCAACTACTGTTGAGCCATAATCCAGATCGCCGGGATCATGCACCGATAATCCTCCTCTGCCTGAGTCAAGCGGTCGGCCATCTTCGCGCCTGGCGCTGGCGGCTTCGTAGTCCCTGATCTCATCAGGTGTGAAAAAGGCTTTATCTGCGAATCTTTCTGGCCTTTCCAGTGGCGTTATCGTGCGTCTGTCCCAGACACCCTGGATATTTGGGTGGCCCCACGGAGTCCTATCAAGTAGGTAGGAGTCCAGATTCTGATTGATCGATTGGGCTTGAGAAGATAGGGATACCACTGCAAGGCTGATACTTGCGCCTGCAACTGCAAAGAGTCGTCGATTGAGCATGGTTATCTCCTGCCTTCTTTTAGTTGTACCTATTCTAGGATTTTTACCCGATGCGGGCTAGCTAAAGTAGGGAGTTTAGATTCGGTGCGCTTCCAATATCCGTTCGTTAAGGGCAATGCCGTAGCCGGGTCTGTCAGATACGGCGATTGACCCATTTTGGAAAGCTTCGTTGGGCTCGGTCAATGAGCTCCTCCAAAGTTGTTCGCCCCATTGATATTCAAGAATGTCGAAATTAGGGAGGGCGGCGCAAAGTGCAACGGAAGCTGCGGTTGAAACAGGGCCACTGGGATTGTGTGGTGATACTTTAATGTCATAGCTTTCAGCTAGCGCTGATATTTTTACCGCTTCCCACATCCCGCCGCAGTGTTTTACATCGGGCATGATAATGTCTACCGCCTGTTGTTCGCAGAGAGGACGAAAGCCCTCTGTACCAAATAAAAATTCCCCCCCGGCCAGCACCTGGGAGATTGCGTCATGTATTGTTTTGGTATTTTCGGTTTGGGTTGGTGCTACCGGCTCTTCATACCAACTCAAGTTTGCTGCTTCCAATTCGGCAGCAACATCGATAGATAGATCTGTGTCAAAAAAGCTGTGAGCATCGATTTTGATGGCAATATCATCACCGACTCGCTCACGCATGGCATAGACGCATTCAATACCAAGTTCTCTCGCAGCCTGAATTTCTTCAGCGGGTGAATCGAGTGCAGGAAAACCATCGAACGGCGCGGCTTTGATGGCCCTGAAACCATCAGCAACGGCTCGTTCTGCATTCTCCGCAAAACCTTCAGGTCCACGATTAGTGGTCGCTCGATTAATATTGGCATAGACCGGGAGATCGCTATGCAGCTGCCCGCCGAGCAGATTGTAAAATGGCACTCCGAGAGACCTGGCCATTAAATCCCATAAGGCCTGTTCAATGGCGCTAAACGCTGTAGCAAGCACTCGATCGCCAGCGGAGGCCTGTTGCCAGCCCCGCCGGCGATACTGCTGAATCGCGAAAGCTGATTCGCCTTCCACCATGCGATAAAACTGATTTAGCTCGCCAAGTTCAGCTCTTCGCCCCAGAGAAGCTTCACCAATACCAGTAATGCCATTACTGCCAGTCAGGCGCACGAGTATCCAGTTGGTTCTATTGGTCACCGCAACAGTATGGACCTCCATGTTTCTGATTCGCACATTGCGATCAGCATTTGTTGCCTGAGCAAAAACATTTCCCAGCTTGGTCATTGCCATGGAGCTAGTGAGCAGGACAGTGTTTTGAATAAAGTGCCGACGGGTTTGCAAGTGAGGAGAATCCATTATTGTTTTTATGTGGGTCATGATCTTGAATCCGGCGGTGTAATTCAAGCGCTTCCAGTAAACACAAAGCCCGCAAAGCCCATGCAAATTGCGCCGCGCAGGAAAGCGAGAATAAGTTTGACAGGGCGAAAATAATTGTCCTATTATAACTAGGACAATTGGGTTATTATAAAATATGATAATTACCATTGACTTATACAATTCTCGCCCGGCTTATCTGCAGATAAGCGATGCGGTGCGCAAAGCTATCGCCCTTGGCGCATTGCAGGCCGGAGACAAACTTCCGCCTATCCGAGAGACCGCCATCAATACCCGGGTCAACCGTAACACTGTGAGCCGCGCCTACCTGGAATTGGAGCAACATGGCTTGGTGCAGGGGCGCCAGGGGTCCGGGTTCTATGTTACCGAAGATGGTGCAAAGCAAGAGAAACAGGCCCGCCGCGAATCACTGCAACTCAAAATCGGAGAGTTATTGGCTGAAGCGGAACTTACTGATTTAAGCAGTGATGAACTTCTGCAGATGGTGGAAGCTGAACTGAGCACATTAGCAAAAGAGGGGAACTCCAAATGAGTGATTGGGCCATAGAAACTGTAAATTTTGGTCAGCGATTTGGAGCTAACTGGGCGGTTAAGAATTTAAACCTGCAAGTACCTCAAGGTTCGGTTTTTGGCTTGCTCGGTGAAAATGGCGCGGGTAAATCAACTACCATACAGATGTTAATGGGTCTGCTACCACCCAGTGAAGGTCATTCCCGAGTGCTCGGCCTTGATCCGGTGCGAGATGAAATGGGAGTCAAGTCGAGAGTCGGTTATGTGCCGGAGCAATATGGTTTCTATGAATGGATGCGGGTTAAGGAAATCACAGCATTTGTTGCTGCTTATCACTCCAATTGGAATTACGCATTACAAAAAGAGCTGATTGCAGAGTTTTCCCTTAATGAAGAGAACAAAGTACGAGGGCTTTCAAAAGGTATGCGTGCCAAGTTGGCGTTTTCGATGAGCCTGCTGGTGGACTAGATCCAGCGGCGCGTCGAAACTTTATCGAAACTATTCTTGGTCGCTATCAGCAAACTGGCAAAACCATCCTGGTTTCCTCCCATCTTCTTAATGAATTTTCTGGCCTCATTGATCATGTCGCTTTTAACAAAGAAGGCAGTGTGGATCTGGTAGCACCACTGGAGCAATTGCAGAAGCAGATGAAGCGTGTACGAATGGTGTTCGAAAGTGGCACTCCAGAATCATTAAATATCGAAGGAAGTATCGAGACCAAATTAAACGGTCGTGAAGCTGTTGCGACATTTAATAACTTTGATGAGCAGGAATCGCTGTCGCAGGTTAATGCCCTGAAACCCAGTCACATAACTATCGAAGATCTTTCCCTGGAAGACATCTTTGTGGCGCGGTTCAACGCATGAGCTAAACCATGTTTACGCCAATTTTCAATACAGGATTTAGACTTTCACTACGCTGGCTGCTGGTATATCCCATAATCCTGGCGAACTGGATTATTGCCTATTATTTGCTGGCAGATCGGCTCGGCTGGGACGTCAGCTATCTGACCTTCATCAAAGGAAGCTTGGCGGCTGCCTTCATCATGAACACGCTAATTGCTATCATTGTTGGATTAAGCGTATATGTTGATGATGTTACGAATGGAACAGATAAATTCCTATATAGATTACCTTTGTCGAGAACTCGCATTTTGCAGGAAAAATTCCTGGCCGGACTCTCCTATCTGTTACTCCTATATTTGGTGGCTGTAATTTATCACATGGCTTTTATGCCTGAAGGAGTTTCAGTTTTTGAGAGCAACCTCGATAGAGATATCGGTAATTACAGAACCAATCTATTTGTGGCCATGTTTTCGGCCTACATTTTCTCAATCGGGATTTCCTTGCTGATTCAGCAACAGATTCTCGTCTTTATTGCTGCATTTCTGTTAGAAGTTTTAATGTGGACAGGACTGCAGGTTGTATTGACTCAGTTTGCACTCAACCTGGAAGGCGCCTTTATTGCACTGACTTACCTGTTTCTCTTCTTCGTACTACCAGTAGTGCTGGTTTGGAAAAAATGGAACCTTGCCTTAAACCCCTCGTTTTGGGGAACTCCTCAATCGCGTACCTTGTTTAAGGGGCTGGTCTGGAAACATGTAGCACAAGACGGCATGTTAAATGGCATTGCTATTGGTTTGTTTCTTGCTACAGGTTTGTATGCTCTCTTAGGTCCGGATACCAGCAGCATTGCTTCAAGATTGGAGGTCTGGGAAATCCAGAATGGGATTCCTTATTTGTTCATGGTCGCCCTAGCTCTGTTTTTGCCGGTTGCTGCAGGGGCTGGCGCTTACTCATCGATGGAAGGACAGGGCTTGGATTGCGTAATGTATTTGCATCCTGTTTTCCGTACACAGTTATTTTTCTCGAAGATAGTAGCGGCGCTACCAATAATGATCATTTCCTACTTTGCATTATTAGTAACCGTAGGAGACAGATGGTCTTGGATATCGCTATTAGTCTGGGTACCGTTTTCCTATAGCATTGCGCTGCATATCAGTTTATGGATTAGATCAGTAGTGCTAATAATTCTGGCGGCGGTTAGCTGGGCTATTTTTATTCTTTCATTTACTATGATCTGGATGGAAGAAACCGTTGAATTTTTATTCTTTGGTGCCTGGGTGCCAGTTAATGACGTGCAAATCGTTGCGCTCCTCCCACTTTCTTTATTGACTTTTGGCGGAATTGTTTCTTCCTGGCATATGGCGATAAATAGAAAATTCCTGGCATCCTCTGATGCTTTTAAAATGCGTTTCAATGTGGTGGAGTTGGCGGCCGTGTATGCGTTCACCATAATTGGAGTCGGTACAGCGCAGTTGTTTTTTACGCTTTAAGTGGGCGTTTAAAAGTTTATAGCGATTCCAAAAGCGCTCTAGACTTGGTTTTAATCCAATCAAAGAGTGCGAAATCTGCGGCTTACTATTCCTGATACTTTTTTAAAATTCGCTTGCTCTTCCCCTCGAGTTGCAGGTCGCTTGGCGCCTATGGAGCTAATTACATACTCTGCCATTGTGGTGAAACTCCTTATTCATCCAGCTTGAATCCCGATTGAATGCCGCCGGTTAATCTGGCTACCAGATTATAGAGCACCGCACCAATAGCTCCGGCGATAAAACCAGTAAATGCAAAGAGTAGAGGCATGCCAATTAAAGCGAGGAATGCAAGTGCAGTTCCAGTGTTAAGGTTATTCGAAAGGATTTCAAAGAAGAGTCCGCCAAAAGAGTAAAGGACACCGCAAACAAGGCCAGCAATTCCCATGATAAAGGCAATAAGTTTTGCGAAGAACAGTATTTCTATACTTTTTATTCTGGTCATTGACTTATTCCTCTAATCTATTCTTTTCCCTGCGAGATTTCTTTCAAAGCGGAGCACCGCACTGCAGCCACCGCTGTCGGCATTGACACTAGAATGAAGCTTGCAATATATGCTGAAAAATTTGGATGATTGGACTGGAAATATAACAAATTCCATATTTAATAGGACCGAAGACGAGGTTTTTGTCTAAAGATGGCGGTGAATTTCACCACTATGCAGGTATAAACACATGTGTACTTAATTTTATATCCTGATATATAAGCATTAGCAGGTAAAAAATGGAAATTGAACAATTAACGCGATGTTTGCAAGCATTCAGTCGGCATTGCTATGGAGACGTTGGGGTTGAGGTTATAGATGTCTTTCAAATGCCAGGACATGCAGGATTCTCTTATGGCTATTCAGTGCTGCGCGCGGGCAATATAGAGAAGTGGTACATCCGTCTTCCGCCGCCCAATGTTAAATTGCAAGGGACAGCAGATGTTTTACGGCAGGTTGCCGCATTAGAAGTAATGCCTGACTCTGTTCCCCATTGTAACGTCAAGTGGTCCGGGGCTGATCCTCAGTGGTTCGGATGCCCCTATTTTGTTGTTCCACAGCTTGCGGGCGATGTCGTGCGAGTAAACGATGGTCAGATCGCAAAGCTGGATTCAGATACCCGTATGGACATGGCTCGTCAAGCCATTAGAGCTCTGGCAGAAATTCATCGAATCGACTGGCGCCAGGTGCCTTACCTGGGGGATCCAATATCCCTTGAGAGTGATATTTATCGCTGGGATCGATTTGTGGAAAAAGCAGCCGACGCCGAGAAACTAAGATTAGTGCCGGAGGTAAAGCAACTCTTGCTTGATAAGTTGCCAGCTGAGTCACCAATTGGAATCTTTCATGGCGATTTTCAATGGTCGAATTTGTTCTACTCTGACACTATGCAATTGCTTGCAGTAATCGATTGGGAGCTGGTAGGGGTAGGCACAACTTTGAATGACATCGGCTGGTTTGCAACTTTCAACGATCCAGAAGCCTGGGCAGATTCAAACCATGGCGATTACGTCATGCCCCATGCTGAAGAATTGATAACGATGTATGAAGAAGCCTGGGGTGAAGAGCTGCCTGCGATAGACTGGTTCAGGGCCTTGGCGGGCTACAAGTTTGCAATTATTACCGGATTTAACCTGATGCTACATAGGCGGGGAAAGCGTCATGACCCGGTCTGGGAAATAACAAAAGATTCGATGGAATCCTTACTGCAAAGAGCTCATGTTCTTTTGAGTTAAGATTTTATTGTAAAACTCCTGTGATACACTTAGCGCCCTGCATTACCCATGTCTTGCAATCATCACTTTTAAAACTCTCTTCGGGGGAATGAGTGCAAAAAGAATTACTCTCGCGGCGCGCCTTTTTTAATTCGCTGAAAGATGCAACTGGCAAATCAGTCATTTTATTATCGATGCCCGCATTGCTGCATGCGTGTCGTGAATCTCGACAGGCACGATTGGCCGGGGAAGATTTTCAGACTATAACCGAAGAAGAGGCGATTGAGTTTGACGCCATCACGGCAAGAATAATACCTACTACCGAAACTGCTGGAGCCAGGGAAGCGGGTGTTGTCTTTTTCATGGATGCAGTACTCGGGGACAGCAGGGAAGAGCAGCATGCCATACTCAAAGATGGTTTAAGAGAACTGCAATCAGCTGCAGTGCAAGAATTCGATGTTGCTTACTTTCATTTACTGGATGCAAGGCAGCAAGATCAGCTAATCGAGAGTATTTCGGACACATCTTTCTTTTTTACCCTGCGTTATCTCACCATCGCTGGCATGTTTTCTCTGCCTGAATACGGTGGCAATCGTGATTTTGTTGGGTACGATGTAATCGGCTACCAGAACCGGGGAGCATGGACTCAACCTTACAGTTTTTATGATGCTGATTTTACGGAGCGAGGCGAGTAGTAATGGCCCAGGCGTCCAATCCAGCTGTCAGCTTTGATACCCGGGAGGAAGTGGACTTCGTTGTAGTGGGTTCTGGTGCGGCGGGCGGCATCATGGCCAAAGAGTTAGCCGCTGCTGGACATTCGGTAGTAGTGCTGGAACAGGGGCCTCACCTACAGGCAGTGGATTTCAAACACGATGAATGGGGTTACCAACATAATAATGATCTGGTCTGGAGTACTCGCCATGGAAACCGACAGACTTTCCGTCGTAATGAAAATGAAGAAGCAACCTTGCAGGAATCAGTTTTAGGCTACGCTCATAATGTTGGTGGTAGCAGTGTTCATTTTTCTGGAAACTTCTGGCGTTTTCGCCCAATTGATTTCATGGAAGCAAGTGTCAGGGGTACTATCGCTGGAACAAATTTTGCCGACTGGCCCATCAGTTATGAAGACCTCGAGCCCTATTACACCAAAGTAGATTGGGAGATAGGAGTTTCTGGATTGCAAGGTCCCTGGGATCCGCCTCGATCAAGAGACTATCCCTGTCCTCCTATGCCCATAAAAGGCTCCGATGTGTTACTGGAGCGTGCGGCAAAACAAATGGGATTAACGTCTTACCCGGCGCCAGTCGCAATACTGTCGCAACCCCATAATGGAAGACCTGCATGCATCCATTGTGGTTTTTGTAATGGCTATGGTTGTGAGGTGAATGCTAAATCTTCATCCATGGTGACAATGATTCCTTTAGCGTTAGCAACGGGAACATGTGAGCTTCGAACCATGGCAACGGTATCCCAGATAAATACCGGTGAGTCAGGTCGGGTAACTGAAGTAGTGTATTTTGATGAAAACGGAACGGAGCAGGCGCAGCGCACCAGAGCTGCAGTGTTATGTGCTAACGGTGCGGAAACGCCGCGCCTGTTGTTAATGTCGGCCAATAGCATGTTTCCGGATGGACTCGCTAATGCCAGCGGTTTTGTCGGCCAGAACTTAATGTTCAATGGTTACTCTTCTGTCGTAGGACTTTTCGATGAGCCAGTAAACGCCTGGAAGAGTGTGCCTACTACCAGGGTGGTTCATGACTTTTACGAACTTGATGAAAGCCTGGGTTTTTATGGCGGTGGAGGGATCGATGGGCGCCACCCCACGGCGGGAACGCCTCTTGGCTTTGCGTTGTCGGCACCCGATATGTTTGGCTCTCCCAGTTGGGGTGCCGAGTTTAAGGAGAATCTTGCCTTTCAATTCTCCCATTGTGCTGCCTTTGATGGGCACTCTACATCATTACCACTGGCAACCAATAACGTGACCCTCGATCCGAATTACCAGGATGATTTTGGCAGACCAGCAATTCGTTGCACTTATTCTGATCATCCCGATGACCTGGCAACCATGGAATGGTTCCTGAACAAGACAGTTGAATTAATGGAAGTGGCTGGCGCAAATAGTATCAATGGCTTCTATCCTGAAACCGGGCAAACCGGTAACGTGCATTTACTCGGTACCTGCAGGATGGGAGATGATCCAATGACGTCGGTAATTAATTCGGATCATCGGGCCCATGATGTTCCTAATCTATTCATGTGTGATGGTAGTTCGCTGGTTACAGGCGGTCGCGGTCAGCCAACTATGACTATAATGGCATTAGCATTCAGAGCGGCTGATCGAATAAACCAGCTTGCACAAAGGAATGAGATTTAAATTCAAAACAGTTTTGGACAAGCGACCAAAACATTAATAAAGTTAGTGTTTCTTCGCAGGTAACTAGATGAAGTCGACAGCAAAAGGAAAAGCTCAAAAAAATAAAAGCAAGCAAACTCTGGCGGATAAAGCTGACAAATTCGATTGCTATCAGAAGTCAGTTCAGGAACCGGAGCATGAAGTCGACATCTTCATTCAGGCATACAAGGAAGCCTACAATCGTAAGCCGTTAAAACTGCGCGAAGATTTTTGCGGTACCTTTGCGGTGTGTTGTTCCTGGGTCGAATCAGATGCCAAGCGATCTGCCTGGGGAGTAGATCTTTGTGATGAAACTCTGCAGTGGGGCAAGGACAATAATCTTAGCAAACTAAAACAAAAAGAAGCCAAGCGTGTCACGGTATTGGAACAAGACGTAAGAGAATTCAATACCCCTCAGGCTGATGTGTTAGCCGCGCAGAATTTTTCGTTTTGGATCTTCAAAACACGGGAAGAAGTGATCGAATATTTCAAGATCGCCCGTGCCAACCTTGCATCAGAGGGTGTAATTGTCATGGATATGATGGGTGGCCGAGATTGTTACGACAGCGATATTATCGACAAGCGCACCATCGTAAAGGGCAAGAAAGGGTTCAAGTATCACTGGGAGCAAGCCTACTTCAATCCGGTAAATTCTGATTGCATTTTTTACATTCACTTCAAGTTTGCCGATGGCAGTAAGATGAAAAAAGCTTTTCGGTATGACTGGCGTTTCTGGACCATTCCCGAAGTTCGGGAAATGTTACTGGAAGCGGGCTTTAGGGATACTGTCGTTTACTGGGAAGAAGATGACGATGACGACGATGCAGATGCCGTCTGGTCCCGGGTGGAGGAAGCGCCAAACGATTATAGTTGGTTATGCTATGTTGTCGGCATCAAGTAACTTAATCTATCCTGCCGCGCATGATTGCTCATCCATGAGCTGAAAAACCACTATACGAAAAGTAATCGTAGCGCGAAGTAGGATTGCAATCATCCCAAACAATAAGATACCAGCCCTATAGGGACTTGCTATAAAGGTATTGACCATTTGCGTAACAAAATCAGCGATGCTTATAGTCGCTGCGTCCTTAGTGCTGTTCTTCAGCAGATTTTACTGAATAGAAAACGGAACTCGTTCCATTTTTGTTAATCAAGAGAATGTCATAGGGCGTAAACCGATTACCCATCTCCATACCCGGTCCACCAATAGGCATACCAGGAACCGCTAATCCCATTGCTCCCTCAGGAGGAGATGCAAGGAATTGAGCGATAAATTTTTCAGGAATATGCCCTTCGAAGATATAACCACTTTCATGTACGGCAGTGTGACAAGAACGCAATTCATTCTTGAGGCCAAACTCATCTTTCAATTTATTGATGTCCGCCGGATGATGAAAGGCTGTGCTGTAACCTTCTTCTTCCATATGGTCGATCCAGCCATTGCAGCAACCACAGGTTGGTTCTTTATAGACATTAAGCACCACGTCTTCGATAGATTGTGCAAAACTTCCACTACTTAACAGCAATGATGCGCCAGCACATAAGCCTAGAAATACTTTTTGGTTCATAAGAAATACCAATTATTCGTGTTCATCAAATATTAGAGAATCTGACCCTCTGGATTTTGATCCGTGTCATTTGTGGAGCCATTTTTCCGCATTAATGACACATTTTCCAGTGGAATTATGAGTAGTTCGTCTATCAGGGGGTCGAAGAAAATCGAGAATCGGTTGGTATTACCCAACAGGGCTATAGCCCTTTCAGCGGGTTGATCCGCGGAATCTGCCAGCCGAATAAGGTAATTGTCGGTATCGCCAGACTTTATAGAGTCTGCATTGGCTACCGCAAAGTCACGTACATAGATGGTCGCAAACATAGTAACCACAAGTACGTAAACAAGTGCGTCTGAATATCAGCCGCCCATGCTATTTTCGATCCATCTTCCATATCCGGACCATTTTCTCCTTGCCAGAAAATCTAATTGGAACGCCAAAAAAGTGAAGATTACTACAACCAGGAAAATAGCTATCGAACTCGGTTCCACTAGTGAAACAAGCAAGAAATCAGAAAGGTCAGCAAACTGGGCGAAACTAATACCGAATTCTCGATAGAAGAAAAAGCTATAAAGAACTCCGATCGCTGTCACCAGAAAGTAACTTAAGGTAAGCACCGGGGTTGGATGTTCAGATATGAAATTTTTCAATTGCTATCCTGTTTATGGAATTACGCCACTGGTAGAAAGTTGAACCCGATACAAACCTGTACGCGCAGTCATATAAAGAGTCGATCCATCATCCCCCCAAGCCACATTGGCTGGCACTTCATCGGGTTTGATCGTACCAAGGTGAACGCCTTCCGGATCAAACACCCAGACTCCGCCGGGCCCTGTGGCAAAAATATTGCCGTTTATGTCTACCTTCATGCCATCGGCAGCGCCGGTTTCCATTTGGTCATTCACATCGTAAAACACACGCTGGTTGCCAATTATTCCGTAGATAACAGTGTAGGCGTACCACACCATATTGTTACCATCGGAATTCGCTACGTATAAAGTTTCTTCATCCGGCGAAAAAACCAGGCCATTAGGTCTGGACTGGGTGCGTTCTAAAAGTTGAATTTCTCCATCCGGGCTCAGGCGATAGATTCCGTTGTAATCCAGTTCGCGAGCCGGATCGTTTTCCTGTCCGGCCATGCCGTAGGGAGGGTCGGTGAAATACAACCAGCCATTGGAATGATGGGCAACATCATTCGGGCTATTGAGCCGCATGTCGCGATAACTGTCTACCAGAGTGGTGCGACTGCCGTCAGCTTCCAATCGAGAAACACGATGATACCCATGCTCCATCAAAATCAGTCGACCTTCACTATCCATAGTAAGGCCATTTGATCCTACCGATGGATGTTCAGTGGGCTCTTCGTAAACAGGCTGGATGAAAACATTCGTGCCATCTGCTTCACTCCAGGTGTAAATCGTATTGCCGCGCACATCACTAAAATAAAGTTGATTATTGCGCCGATCCCAAACCGGGCCTTCGGTGAAAATGAACCCTTCGGCGATTTTCTGAATATTGGCGTCCGCAGGAATCAATGAATCGATTCGCGGATCTACTCGATCGATAGTTCCGGCATTATCAACAATTTCGAACTGATTGCTGCCGGAATCGTTTTCACTACCACAGGCAATAAGTAATGAACTGCAGAGCCCGAGTATTAATAATTTTATTTGCTGATTCATTTTTCTGTCCTCAAGGAGATGACCGCTATTGAATAATGCCATCCCGAATAGCACACCATCAATAATTAATGGACTGGTGTACATAGTGGAATTGCCGGGCCGCATTTCTCCCGAATCGTATTTCCAGGCCAGTTCAAGTTGGCCGACATTGTCACGAGTGATTTGGGTGAGCTCCGAGTAATGCGTTCTGCCCGGATCGCTAAGATAGGTATCCTAATCAGTGTTCAGCTTTGATTGGTCTGGCGCTTCGCCTGAGCAGGCAATAAGAGTTGCCGAAAGTATCGCTAGAGAAAGGCGCTTCATGTTTGCTCATTCTTTTTCTTATATGGATAAGCTTAAACCTCCGAAATAGCTGAGTCTAGGCGGTTGCAGGGTTCCTTTCCTCGAGATTAAAGGTGTACTATCGGATCATACCCACTGCATCGGGAGATTTCTGCAGTCATGGTTGATACTACTTACTCTACTACTGAAGAAGAGGCCGTCAGCACCGGCCCCGTTATCGGTAAACAACGAATTCGTTCTATTGATACCTTACGCGGAGTGGCGCTACTGGGCATCCTGTTACTCAACATCGTTGCCTTCGCACAACCCTTTGCGGCTTACTTCAATCCAACAGTCGATGGCGCTGACAGCGGCATAAATCTCGCCGTTGCCTTAACGGTTGATATCTGGTTCGAGGGTGCTTTCCGAACAATATTCTCCATGTTATTTGGTGCCGGACTTCTGATCTTTATCTCCAAGCCGGGTGTTGATGAAAGCGTTACCAAATCACTTTATTACCGCCGTACCTGGTTACTGGTTTGTTTCGGTTTGTTTAACGCTTACATTCTGGTTTGGGCAGGAGACATTCTGTATGCCTACGGTATGACCGGATTGATACTGTACTTTTTTCGAGATTTCCCAGCGAAGAAGCTAGCCCAGTTTGCCGCAATGATTTTTCTTTTGCTTGGAATCTTGCACACTGGATTACACTTTAGTGCAAGCTCGCTTTATGGTGCTTACCAGGAAGTGGCAGCATTGCCAGAAGGAACGCTACTGTCTGAAGAACAACAGGAAGTATTAAACAACTGGGACGCATTTCAGCAACAGCAGTTTATGTCTCCGGATCAGATAGCAGCTGAATTGGAAACCCGTCAAGGCGGATATATAAGTAACTTTATTTTAACTGCGGGCATCAACATTCCATTGCAGACATTTTTGTTCCTGATAAACGTTATTTGGGATGTAGGCGCAATGATGCTGTTAGGCATGGCGTTCATGAAATGGAATATCTTCGATGCATCTCAAAGTTTGAGATTTTATCTGAAGATGACTGCCTTGGGATTCGGAATTGGATTGCTCGTTAATACCTGGGAAGCAGTCACTTATGTGACTAGTGGCTTCGAGCCTCAATGGATCTCCACAGCACGCCCAAGCTATGACATCGGTCGCCTTGCCATGGCCATGGGATACATCGGCCTGGTTATGACTATTTGTAAACTGGGAGTTTTATCCTGGTTAAGGCATGGTCTGGCTTGTGTCGGTCAAATGGCATTGACTAATTACTTATCACAATCCCTGATTTGTAATGTAATTTTCATGGGCTTTGGTTTTGGTTTGTTTGGCCAGCTGGAAAGACTGGAAATCTACTATATTGTTTTTGGTGTGTGGATATTCCAGATAATATTTAGCATTTATTGGCTAAAGCATTATCGCTTCGGGCCTGCTGAATGGTTGTGGCGTAGTCTTACCTATAAAAAGAAACAATCGCTGAAATTACAAGATGCTTAATATAAATCATGAGTTTTAATTTTCTCACTGTAGAGCGAGACGACCAGATTGCGCAGATCACATTGCGTCGTCCAGAATGTGGCAATGCATTAAGTCTCGCTTTAATGCGGGAGATAACTACAGCAGCGAATTCCTTTAAGTATGATACCGATACGCGGGTAGTGATTTTCCGCGGTGAGGGCAAGCACTTTTGCGTTGGAGCAGATCTGAAAGATGATGAGCGCTGGCAAGCCAATGAAAGTGGCGATCTGTTAACCAGAACCAGGCTTACCCAGGTGGGTCGCGACCTTCTTGAAAGTATTCTCGGTATCAATCAGGTCACTATCGCGGTGATACAGGGTGCAGCGGCCGGGGGCGGTGCCTGCATACCAACGGCTTGTGATTTCAGGATAGGCGCAGATGACTGCATCATCGGCTACCCCGAAGTGAAGCTCAGCATGAATCTGAGTTGGGGCGCATTACCGTTGTGCTACAACCTGGTAGGTCCGGCCATCGCCAAACGCATGGTTATCGGTGGGGATCTGGAAAAAGCTGAAGACCTGCTCAAGTGGGGATTTCTGGATGAAACTGTTACAGCGGAAAAATTGGAATCCAGGGCGCTCGAAATGGCTGAATACTATGCCAGCCGGCCGGCATTGGCAGCGCAAATGATTAAGCGCGGGATAAATGCATTGCAGCTGGCTAATGCCGGGATCATGCACATGGATGGGGATCAGAATGCGCTGGCTACCCTGAGCGAAGAATTCATCCAGGCGCGGGATGCATTTCTCAATAAATAGAAGGAATAAGCGGTGGATCACGTTTCGGTTTTAATTATTGCTATCGAGGTTTCGATAGGACTCATGGGTTTCGCCGGTATCGTAGTTGCATTTCAGTTTCAGAATGGACGAGAAATCAGGCGTAGGGAGATTCTGGGTTTAACCCTATTGGTTCAAAACGGACTGGTAAGCTCCCTTTTTGCCACGATTCCCCTGGTGCTCGAAAGCTTTGAAATTCCTCTTTCGCGAGTCTGGCAAATTTGTAGTGCGCTTTCTATTTGCAATTACTTTTTTATGGCGGTGCTTTGGGTGAGGCGCTTGGCGAATTCGGACATCACTAATAAGTCACAACTGCTTTTCTACTACAGTATGTTCATTCCTAATATTCCCATTGTCATTCTTCTGTTTATGAATGTCTTCGGGATAGTTTTCGAGCACTAATTTGGCCCTTACCTTCTTGCGCTGGTTTACCCTCTCATTCTTACTGGAATTATCTTTGCCCAACTAATTTTGGCTCCTCTCTGGCGCCAGGTGTTCAAGGCAGAAAAAGCAGTCGGGGAGCAGGCAGAACCTCATACAGAGCAGGCATAGCATTCATCGGCGGGCGCTGTGAGTTGTCAGAAGTAGGGCAAAGCAGTACCATTCACAACCGCTTCAGCTTGTAGCGTTTGTTCTTTCCCGATCGCTTTCAGATATTTCTTATCGTCGCGATTTCGCTCGTCGAAGCTATCTCTTCATCAATAGACAAAGTTCGCAGGAAGCGAAGGTATTGTTGTGAGTCATGTTGTTTGATCGATTACATTTCAATAAAGACACTCTGCGCGAGCTGGTGAAGATTGCACTGCCAATGGTAGTGTCACAGGGTACCTTTGCCGTGATGATTTTCACCGATCGCTACTTCATGTCGCAGATCGATCCTGTGCACATGGCAGCAGCCCTGGGTGGTGGCGTCGCTACCTTTTTCTCCTTCTGCTTTTTCTCCGGATTGCTTTCCTATGCCAATGCGCTTGCTGCTCAATATCTCGGCGCGGGGGAGATTGGTAAATGCTCAAAGGTGGTTACCCAGGGAGTTATCATGACGGTAATGTGTTCACCCTTTCTGGTGATCATTACCTATTTTGTTTCCGGCATATTTGCAGGCATGGGCCACGACCCAGTTCAGGTTGAGCTGGAGCGCGCTTATTACCTCATTTTGATGATGGGTGTGGTCATTACCCTGGCAAAAATTTGTATCTCTTCTTATTTTGCTGGCATTGGCAGAACTTACATCGTGATGATCTGCGATGTATGCGGTCTGGTACTTAACGTGCCTTTAAGTTACGTCATGGTGTTCGGTGCGTTGGGATTTCCCGAATTGGGTATTGTTGGTGCTGGTGTTTCCACGATTGTTTCAACGCTCTTCGCCTTCCTGTTATTCATTGCTTTTTACCTGGGCAAAGAACATCGGGAGAAATTCCGTGTTATGGAATCCTTTAAATTCGATTCCGGCATTTTCCGCCGCTTCCTGCGACTTGGTTTTCCTTCTGGCGCAGAGCTCTTCCTCAACGTGGCAGCGTTTAATTTATTCCTGCTGATGTTTCAGGCTTATGGTGTGGTGGAAGGCGCATCAGCTGCCATTGTTTTTAACTGGGATATGCTTTCCTTTGTCCCAATGATCGGATTAAACATCGGTGTGATTAGTCTTATTGGTCGCTTCGTTGGTGCCAACGATATGGAAAGAACTAATGAAGTTATTGCGGCAGGTTTTCTAATTGGATTTTGTTACTCCGCAATCCTCGCCATACTCTACATTACGTTGCGCTTTCCGCTGGTGGAGATTTTCGCGCCACCTGAAGGAGATTTCTCCCAGATCAGGGAATTGTCTGCTTTTATGATGATTGGTTTATCCAGTTATGCCATGGCTGATGCCATTATCCTGGTTTCTGGCGGTGTATTGCGGGGAGCCGGTGATACACGCTGGTTGATGATTACTTCAGTAATTCTCCATTGGGCGATGTTGGTGGCGCAGTATTACATCATACTGGTATGGGAGTTTGGCCCCCGAGTATCCTGGCTGGCTTTTTGCGCCCTTATTTTTGCCATTGCCGTGGTTTATGTTTGGCGCCTGCAAAGCGGAATATGGCGCGATCCAGAGCGTCTAAAAATGGTAATGGCGGAATAGTCTGCCGCCTTTAGCTTGCAGATATTTTCCATAGGATATAGCCTCTGTGCATACCCCAAAAGCTCTGTAAAGAGAGGCGTTATGAATAAGATTAGCAAGCGCGTAATGGCCATCATCACAGCATTTACTGTGATTCTATTCGGTGGAAAAGCGGTACTTTCCCAGTCGCAATATCCTGCAAACCTCCTTGAGCAGAAAGGGAGTTTTTCTGCAGGTGCTGCCCGGGCGCTCGGGCAACCCTTTCGTGGCGTGGCAACCTCTGATGGTATTGTCGAAGGGCTCTTTCCTATCAAATCCACCGGTGTATCTACTGCGCCAATTAGAGATGCGGCAGACGCATTTCTGGCAACTTTGAGCACTGCGGATCTTTCGCGAACTCACTTCGCCATTAATGACCCGGAATGGAGAGACTGGTCCAACGTGGATGTCGGTATTTTCCCTCGCCGGGGAATGAGTCTGGAAGACATGAATGATACGCAAAAAGAAGCGGCATGGAATTTATTGAGTGTTGCATTAAGTGCCGAAGGACTGGAACAAACGCAAAACATCATGAAAACTGAACAGACCCTGTTTGAGATTAATGGTGAACCAATTCGATACGGCGTTGATAAGTATTATGTGACCATGATGGGTATTCCCTCTGCAGATGGACCCTGGGGATTTCAATTAGACGGCCATCACCTGGTAATTAATTATTTTGTTCTCGGTGATCAGGTTGTAATGACACCAGCATTCTGGGGTGGGGAGCCTGTGTATGCCGACTCCGGCATGTATGAAGGCAATCATATCTTGCAGGAAGAGCAGAACACCGGGCTGGCGTTAATGCAAAGTCTTAGTCGGTCTCAACAAGCTGTGGCAACTATCGATCCGGATAAAGTGCGTAATAATCAGATTGCTGCAGCCAACCAAGATAATCTCACCCTTGATTATGAAGGTATAAAAGGGAGCGATTTAGACAGCCAGCAAAAACTGAATTTACTCAATGTCATTCGTTCTTTCGTAGGCGCCATGCGCGATCCCCATGCAGCAGTGACCATGGATGAGATTGGCCAACATATTGAAGACACTTATTTTGCCTGGATCGGTGGCTCTGATGACGATGCTATTTTCTATTATCGAGTGCATAGTCCAGTCGTATTGATCGAATTCGATCATCAGGGGCCTGTGGGGACATTGCATAAGAACGAACCGGGAGTGCCTACCCGTGATCATATTCATACAGTCATCAGAACGCCGAATGGTAATGACTATGGAAAAGATTTGTTAGCACAACATTTAGCTGAGGCGCATTAGCAGAAGTAGATTATGAAAAGACATGATTTTTTTTCTTTGTTGCGAAGTGTAGTTTTTATAACGCCTTTTTTTACGCAATTTGCTCAAGCCCAATCGCCAAACCCCTTTGGTATTCCTACGGCAGAATCACCAACGCCTGCGGCTAATGTTGTTGCTGCTCCGGGTGCCCGGGCTCAAGGTTGGTTAAGCCAGGGCCGCTCAGAAGTCATTGCCCGGCACGGCATTGTTGCCACGAGCGATACTCAGGCGGCGCAGGCTGGTTTGGAAATTCTGCAACGCGGAGGCAATGCCATTGATGCGGCAGTTGCAGCGGGCGCCGTACTAGACGTAACTTCACAGAACGATACTGGCATTGCCGGTGACTTGTTTGCGCTGGTGTATGTTGCTGAAGAACAGAAACTTTATGCACTTAATTCAGCAGGCTGGGCGCCAGCAGGCTGGACGCCGGAATTCTTTAAAGAAGAACTGGAATTGGAGCGAGTGCCTGGAACCGGCGTTAATGCGGCGACCGTGCCCGGAGCGATTTCCGGTTACGATGCTTTACTTAATCGATTTGGCACCATGAGTTTCAAGGAAACTTTTGAGCGAGCTGCCCAAATTGCTGAAGAAGGATGGGGTCAAGGGGAGCGTCGGCATAGAGACCTAGACTCTGCAGTTAATCGATTAATCGAGGATGAATACACTGCCAGCGTTTTTTTGGAAGAAAATAATGCACCTCCTTTATACAGCATACTCCGCAATCCTGATCTCGCTAATGCGCTACGGCTGATTCAAGAGCAGGGTCGTGATGCATTTTACAGAGGGCCGATTGCCGATGCCCTGGTTGCCAGAGTGCAAGAAGGTGGGGGAGTCATGACCCATGAAGACCTGGCGGAATTTGAGTCGGAATGGGTGGAGCCAATCTCAACCAACTACCATGGCTACGACATTTTTCAATTGCCGCCTCCGGGCCAGGGCTGGGCTGCGCTGGAAATGCTGAATATCCTGGAAGTTTGCGCGCCGGTACACGATCTAAATCTTACTGCACTTGGTCCATCCAATCCTGATTACTGGCACTTCCTGGTTGAAGCGAAGAAGCTGGCGTATTCAGATCTGCAGGCTTATAACGGTGATCCCTTGTTCGCCGATGTTCCCATAGAGAAATTATTAGATAAATCCTATGCTGCCAGCCTGTGCGATCGCATCGACATGAATAAGGCGTCAGAACCTGCCGTTAAAGGAGGATTAGATGGTGGCACAATTTATCTAACAACAGCAGATCGCTGGGGCAACATGGTCTCCTTTATTCACAGTATCTTTTCTGTTTATGGCTCGGCAGTTGCTATACCTCCTTATGGCATGATTCTCCATAACCGCGGCGTGGCTTTCTCCCTCGATCCTGAATCACCCAATGTTGTGGCGCCACGTAAAAGACCCTTTCATTCAATCATTGCTGGCTTTGTTATGCAGAATGGCGAGCCTTTAATGACCTTTGGCAATATGGGTGGTGCAGTGCAACCTGAAACCCATGCGCAGCATATGGTTAACGTAATAGATCATGGCATGAATATTCAGATGACCACTGACGCTGCGCGTTTTACCCATAGCCAAAGCAGTAACCGGTTATCCTTGGAGCACAGCCTTTATAATCTGGTTGGACGTGCATTGGAGGCAAAGGGACATGAAGTAAGGCCCGTAAATGGTGGTGCTGTTGGTGGTTACCAGGGCATTCTATTTACCAAAGACCCGAGTCTTCCGGTACCTGTTTATTCTCTGCAGAGCATCGATGAAGATCATCCAGTGAATGGAATCTATCGTGCCGGATCTGATCATCGCAAAGATGGTGGCGCTGTCGGTTGGTAGTTATGAGTTGCATGAATTCGAACTCGCTTTTCGACGCGCCGTAAATACATCCCTGCGGGCGATGGTCGCGCAAGCGACGTTCCAATTCATGCTCTTGTGGATCGTACATGAAGTAGTAATATGATCTCGAAAGAGACGATGAGTGAGTACATGGAAGTACGACTTTTGCGAAGCAAATGCGAGCTCGAAGAATTTCAGGAAAATCGCACTTTTGCGCCAGAATATTTTGAGCGACTGAGAAAAAATACAGGGAAGTATTTTTACGATCAAGGGAACAAAATATGGAAATAATTTCAGAGCAGCGAATTCCAGCTTCACGGGATGAAGTTTGGGCAGCGCTGAATGATACAGAAATTCTAAAACAGGCCATGCCTGGTTGTGAAAGTTTCGAAGCAATTGAAGAAAATGTGTTCGAAGCAAAAATTACCGCCAAGGTGGGCCCGGTTAAAGCCAAATTCAAATTCAATGTTGAGCTGACCGATATTGATGCTCCCAATGGTTATACAATCAAGGGAGAGGGCCAGGGTGGTGTAGCCGGATTCGCCAAGGGATCCGCTAAAGTCGATCTCACGGAAGACGGGGTTGAGACAATTCTCGCCTACAATGTCCAGGCCAATGTTGGCGGCAAACTCGCCCAGCTTGGCGCACGTTTAATCGATGGCACAGCAAAGAAAATGGCCGATGAGTTTTTCGGTAATTTCAACGAGTTACTGGGCGGTACTGATTCCGCTTGACCTCTGCCTGCCAATCTCTGAAACTGGCTAGCCCGCATTTCGCATCAAATGCTTATGAATTGTGGGTTTTGCCCAGCTTGAGTTAATCGAGTGACA
Organism: Gammaproteobacteria bacterium; assembly: GCA_028818225.1. GTDB lineage: Bacteria > Pseudomonadota > Gammaproteobacteria > Pseudomonadales > Pseudohongiellaceae > UBA9145. The sequence goes on from JAPPOG010000004.1 coordinate 113,365, forward strand.
AGAAAGAAGTTGTGGCGCTGTGCCAGTGGATAGCGTCCAGAAAATGAAGGGAGAGAGACCATGCTAACCGTATCAATGAAGGTCAACGAACAGGCTGTTAGTGGAGAGGTGGAAGACCGCACTCTGCTCGTTGAATTCCTGAGAGAAAATTTGCGCTTAACTGGAACCCATGTTGGTTGTGACACGAGCCAGTGTGGTGCCTGTGTCGTTCATGTGGACGGCGCGTCAGTTAAGTCTTGCACCATGTTGGCGGTGCAAGCTGATGGCTGTGACGTGACCACTATCGAAGGTCTTACTAATGGCGCCGAATTACATCCCATGCAACAGGCATTTAAAGACAACCATGGTTTGCAATGTGGTTTTTGTACGCCGGGCATGGTGATGAGCGCAATCGATATCGTTAATCGCAATGGAAGCGGTGTTGACGAAGCAACAGTACGTAAGGAATTAGAAGGTAATATCTGTCGCTGCACTGGTTATCACAATATTGTGAAAGCGGTTCAGGCTGGCGCCAAGAATATGGGGGGCTAGCACATGGCTGAGAATGGAATTGGCGCCAATGTGCGTCGTAAAGAAGATCATCGATTTCTCACTGGTAAAGGAAACTATACCGATGATTTAAATGTTGCGGGGCAGACCCATGCTTACTTTGTAAGATCCCCCCATGCCCATGCCACTATTAACAGTGTTGATACATCCGCCGCCGCAGCTGCCGAGGGTGTGGTTGCAGTTTTAACCGGCGATGATTTGGCCGCCGATGGCATTGGGCCGCTGATTTGCGGTGTGAATGTCACCAGTGATGATGGTGAGCCTCATCGCGCACCTGTGCATTCCGCCCTGGCTCAGGGCAAAGTTAACTATGTGGGTGATCATGTTGCGGTAGTCATCGCAGAGACTCTTGCGCAAGCGAAAGATGCTGCAGAAAAAGTAGAGGTGGATTACGGCATACTCCCTGCCGTGACTGCAACTGCTTCTGCTGCCGATGAGGGGCAGCAACAAATTCATGATGTTGCACCGAATAACATCTGTTATAACTGGCCATTCGGTGATAAAGAAGCTGTGGATGCAGCTTTCGAATCGGCTCACAAAATTTCTTCCCTGGACCTGATTAACAATCGCATGGTTACCAATGCCATGGAGCCTCGCGCTGCTGTCGGCGAATACAATTCCGGCACCGAAGAAATTACTTTGCATCTGACAACTCAAAATCCTCACGTGCATCGGTTGGTAATGTCGGCATTTAATCAGCTGGCCCCCGAGCACAAACTGCGTGTTGTCGGGCCGGATGTTGGCGGTGGATTCGGTGTTAAGATTTTTGTTTATGCAGAGGAACTGGTTGTAGGTTGGGCCTGTCGCAAAGTAAATCGTCCGGTTAAATGGACCTCTGACAGAACCGAAGCCTTCCTCGCCGATGCCCATGGTCGCGACCACGTGGCGCATGCGGAAATGGCGCTGGATGAAAACGGCAAGTTCCTGGCAATGCGAGTTAACACCACGGCAAACCTTGGCGCTTATCTTTCAACCTTTGCCACCATGGTGCCCAGTTACCTTTATGCATTTCTCTTAGCTGGGCAATACTCGACACCGCTTATCTATTCAGAAGTAAAAGCAGTGTTTACCAATACGGCGCCAGTAGATGCCTGTCGTGGCGCCGGAAGACCGGAAGCCACTTTTTTATTGGAAAGACTGGTGGATGTCTGTGCCGAAGATATGGGGCTGGATCCGGCGGAAATTCGCCGACGGAATTTTATTCCCGTCGATGCCTTCCCTTATCAGACACCTGTGGTGCAGTGCTATGACTCTGGCGATTATAATGCTGCGCTGGATAAGGCTCTGGCACTTGCTGATTACGACGGCTTTGCTGGTCGTGCCGAAGAAGCAAAATCACGAGGTAAGCGACGTGGTATTGGTCTTTCTTCTTATGTTGAGGCTTGCGGTATCGCGCCTTCCCAAGCGGTAGGGCAACTTGGTGCAGGAGTAGGACTCTGGGAAAGTGCCCAGGTTCGATTCAATCCAACTGGTAACGTTCAGGTCTTTACCGGAACCCACTCCCATGGTCAGGGTCATGAAACGACTTTTGCCCAGTTAGTTACCGAGCAGTTAGGAGTTCCCATTGAAAATATCGAAGTGATTCACGGTGATACTGCCAAGACGCAATTCGGCATGGGTACATATGGATCCCGTTCACTGGCAGTGGGTGGCGTTGCCATTGCTAAAGCCTGTGAAAAGCTAATCGAAAAAGGCAAAAAGATTGCAGCCCATGCACTGGAAGCTGCTGAAGGTGATATTGAATTTGCCGATGGCAATTTCATTGTTGCCGGCACCGATAAGGCAATGAATATTGCCGAAGTTGCGTTCAATGCCTATGTACCACATTCCTATCCAGAAGGATTGGAGCCCGGGTTTGATGAAAATGCCTTCTTCGACCCGATGAACTTTTCTTTCCCGGCTGGCACCCACATCTGTGAGGTAGAAGTGGATCCTGATACCGGAGAGGTGGAGATCGTAAAGTACTCGGCGGTGGATGACTTCGGCAAGCTGATCAATCCAATGATTGTAGAAGGACAGGTGCATGGTGGCATTGTTCATGGTGTAGGACAGGCATTACTGGAAGGTTGTCAGTACGATACTGATGGCCAGTTGGTAACAGCTTCCTATATGGATTACGCCATGCCGCGGGCCGACAATGTGCCGAGTTTTGATGTGGATTATGCGCCAACCAATCCGCCCCATAACCCTTTAGGTGTGAAAGGTTGCGGTGAGGCTGGGGCAATCGGCGCGCCTCCTGCGGTAATCAATGCGATTACTAATGCGCTGGGCATCAAACATATCGACATGCCAGCAACACCAGAAAATGTCTGGCGCGCTGCTCAGTCAGCCGGTTAAGAGATTGAGGACAAAACACTATGTACAATTTTTCCTATCAAAAAGTTACCAGCGTCGATGACGCGGTTGAGGCAATGCAGAAGGCCGATGACGGCAAATTTGTTGCTGGTGGTCAAACCATGTTGCCAACCATGAAGCATCGTCTCGCCAGCCCAAGTGATGTTATCGACCTGGGTGGAATCGAAGACTTAAAAGGTATATGCATGGATGGAGATGCTATCTCTATTGGCGCAATGACCACTCATGCCGAAGTCGCTGCATCCAGTGATGTGCAGAGCGCAATTCCCGCCCTGGCTAAACTTGCTGGCAATATCGGCGATCCGGCCGTACGCAACCGCGGCACCATTGGTGGTTCTATTGCCAATAATGATCCAGCGGCTGACTATCCTGCAGCTGTCATTGCCCTCGGCGCAACGGTTAAAACCAACAAGCGGGAAATCGCGGGAGACGAATTCTTCACTGGCATGTTCGAAACTGCGCTGGAGGAAGATGAACTGATTACTTCCATTTCTTTTCCCAAGACAGAAGCAGCTGCTTACATGAAGTTCGAAAATCCTGCTTCTCGTTACGCCATTGTCGGGGTGTTCGTCGCCAAATCAGGGGATGAGGTGAAAGTGGTCGTTACTGGAGCCACCGCCTGTGAGCACCGAGGGATGCGGCTGTAACGTTACTGGAGCCACCGCCTGTGCGCACCGAGGGATGCGGCTGGAAGAAGCCCTCAAGGGAAATTTTTCCACCGCTGCAGTCGATGCTGTCGAGCTCCCGGTAGAAAAAATGAACGCAGACATTCATGCCAGCGCCGAATACCGTGCTCACCTGGTCAAGGTGATGACCAAGCGTGCTGTTGAGGCCTGTTTGTAGTTTATGGCAACTGCCTTACCAGCCAATATCGATGAAACCCTGTTGCTACTGAATGGCGCGGACTACATTGCTGACCGTTCTTTAGCGACAACGCTTTTTCTTTCTTTGAAAATGGGTAAACCACTTTTCCTGGAAGGCGAGGCTGGAGTTGGTAAAACAGAAATTGCCAAGGTGCTTTCATCGGCACTGGGCAGAAAGCTGGTTCGCTTGCAATGTTATGAAGGATTGGATGTTGCTTCTGCGGTTTATGAATGGAATTACTCACGGCAGATGATCGAAATTCGTCTGGCCGAAGCTGCGGGAGCGGTAGATAAAGCCAGACTCTCTGACAATGTTTTTTCCGAAGGCTTTCTCATTGAACGGCCCTTATTAGAAGCCCTAAAAGCCGATGAATCAGGCCCGCCGGTTCTGCTTATCGATGAGCTGGATAGAACCGACGAGCCCTTCGAAGCATTCCTGTTGGAAATCCTTTCCGATTTTCAAATTACTATTCCGGAAATCGGCACAGTTAAAGCCGATGCTCCGCCTATTGTAATTATTACTTCCAATAGAACTCGTGAAATCCATGATGCTTTGAAGCGACGTTGTCTCTATCACTGGGTTGACTACCCGAGCGCCGCAAGAGAACTGGAAATCGTTGCCACCAAACTGCCAGGCATCGATAAAGAGCTCAGCGCGCAACTCGTTGCTTTCGTGCAGAAGCTTCGGGATGAAGATTTGTTCAAGTTACCGGGCGTTGCTGAAACCCTGGATTGGGCAGATGCACTTACCCAACTGGATAAAGTCGCACTGGATAGCGAAGCAATCGACAATACCCTGGGTACACTACTTAAATACCAGGACGATATTGTCAAAATTCGCGGCAGTGAAGCGGCACAGATTCTCGAACAGGTGAAGGCGGAACTCGCCGAAGCCTCATAAAAGGCTCCTGGATGGTCCAAGCTCCTATTGAAGGTAAAATCGCGGAAAACATCATGTTATTTGCGCGTCTTCTGCGCTCTGCTGGATTTCCAGTGGGGCCAGGCAAGGTAATCGATGCCATCAAAGCTGCTGAACTGGTTGGCATTGGTTCACAGGAAGATCTTTACTGGGCTCTGTTCTCACAGTTTGTTAACCGCAACGATCAACGTGAGATATTCGATCAGGCCTTTCATATTTTCTGGCGTAATCCACAAATAATGCAACGGATGATGGGTGCGATGCTTCCAACCGTGCGCATTGAGCAAGATGACTTGCAGGAGATGAGCAAAAGGCTATCTGACGCAATGTCCAGCGGTAATGAACATTCACAGGCAAACCGGGAGTCTGAACAAATCGAGTTCGATGCCAGTTTTACTTTCTCCGATAAAGAAGTGTTGCAGGAAAAAGATTTTGAAGAGATGACTGCCCAGGAAATAGCACAGGCGAAGAAAGCGATTGAAAAACTGCGCCTGCCAATCATGAATGTACCCACTCGACGTTTTCAGCGTAGTGAATCTAATAAACAAATTGATATGCGTGCTACTTTACGGGCGGCCCTGCGATCACCAGATTCCATTCCTCTCAGGTTTAAAAAACGAAAACAGCGTCATCCTCCTTTAGTGATGCTCTGCGATATTTCCGGTTCCATGAGTCAATACAGCAGAATGTTTCTTCATTTCATGCATGCCATTACTAACGATAGAGATCGTGTTCATTGCTTTGTGTTTGGTACACGCTTAACCAACATCTCAAGGCATCTAAGACATCGGGATGTTGATATCGCGCTGGAAAAGTCTTCCGATGCAGTTAGAGACTGGTCCGGTGGCACCCGTATTGGTTCCTGTTTGAAACAGTTCAATAACTTCTGGTCACGTCGTGTGCTAGCCCAGGGCGCGGTATGCATACTGATTACCGATGGCCTGGATAGAGAGGAGGCCGATGGGCTGGAAAAGGAAATGGAACGCTTATCCAAATCTACTCGTCGCTTGATCTGGCTGAATCCTTTGTTGCGCTATGAGGGATTTGAACCTAAGGCAAAAGGGGTAAGAACCATGTTGCCTTTCGTGGATGATTTTAAATCTGTGCATAACCTGCAGAGTCTAATGAACCTGTCTGCAGTACTCTCTCAGCCGGCTGAAGAGTTCCATTTTCCGCTTTCAGCTTAGATAGCCAATAATTCAGGCATGCCATTCAGTTATTGAATGGTAAAAAAATGTCGATTACAGTAGCAAAAAACAGCCAAATCATTCTATGAGCAGAACCATGAAAAATCTGCTATGCCTCAGTATCTCCGCAACTCTTACAATATCCACTAATGCAATCGCGCGGGATTGTAGCGCCTCAAAAACTGAGCGCGGGGAGCCTGAATTACAGAGTACGGAGCAATTCAGCTCCAATATGGCATTAACCATCATCGGATCGATTCTATTTGCCTTATTCAATAGGAATTCGGATGTCGATTAATAAAGCTACTCCTCTGATTCGAAATATTGCCATCTATCTGGTATTGCTAGCATTGCTCATCCCCTGGTACTGGCCAGAAGGTGAAGCGCGCATACTCTTCGGTTTTCCCATCTGGATTCTCGCCAGTCTTGGCGCATTGTTCCTGACTTCCTGTTTTACCGCCTGGTTGTGTTTGCGTAATAAAGGAAGTGCAGATTGAGTAACGTACTTCCATTCGGTCTTGGTGCCTGGCTGTTTTTTTCTTTTTACCTCAGCACTTTGCTGTTGCTTGGTTGGCTTGGACGCAAAGCGCGCAAAGAGGATTCCATGCAAGATTTTTACCTTGCTGGCAGAGGCTTTGGCTTTTTTGTTTTGTTCTTAACGCTTTATGCGACGCAATACAGTGGCAATACAGTTTTCGGTGTTACCGGTGCAACTTACCGTATTGGCTTCCCATGGTTGATCGCCGTGCATTACATGTTAGCCATCGTGGTGTTCTTCCAGGTGTTTGCATTCAAGTTGCAACCGTTAGCACAAAAGAAAGGATTCGTTACGCCAGTAGATTTTATTCGCTATCGATTCGATTCCCGCACCCTGGCAACACTTGCATCAATTGTAATGATTATCGCTCTTAGTAATTATTTACTGGCGCAACTTATGACCATGGGCCGTGCCTTGCAAGGTCTTGCCGGGCCTAACGGTGATATTGCCTACAATTATGGTGTTGTTGGGTTAGCTTTAATCATGGTGGTTTACGGTACTTTGGGCGGTTTACGTGCGATCGCCTGGACAGACGTGATTCAGGGCTGTGTGTTGTTTGTTGGTTTTATGATCTTAATGCTACTCATGCTTTATCAGTTCGGTCCTATCTCCGAAGCGACTGCTGTTATCGCCCAATCTTCTGAACCGGAAAAACTGGCCCGACCCAATGCTTCCATGCAGAGAGAATGGCTGAGTTATATTCTTTTGGTTGGTATAGGGGGTGCGCTTTACCCGCAAGCTATTCAGCGTATGTATTCGGCTAAATCAGTAGGAACACTTAAACGCAGCTTCGCCACCATGGCATTCATGCCGTTCTTCTCTGTTCTGATTGCATTTATTGTCGGAATTTACGCACTGGCATTTGTGCCGGGGTTGGAAGGCGCTGATGCCGATCAGGCCATGTCCAGCATATTACGTATTATTCAGGAGCAAAGCTTTCTTGGTTACGCATTGGTAGTACTTATCTTTAGTGCGGTGCTGGCGGCGCTAATGTCTACCGCAGACTCGGCAATGCTTTCAATTTCTTCCATGTTCATCAAAGACATTTATGCCGTGCATTTTCGACCTGATGCCACAGAGTCAGAACTTACCAAAATGGGCAAGCGTTGTTCCTGGATTGTGGTTGGTGCGCTAACAATGTTGGCAATAATTTTAAAAGAACAAACTTCACTGATTGGTTTGCTGGATCGTAAGTTTGATCTCTTAGTGCAGATCGCACCGGCGTTTATGCTGGGGATTCACTGGATGGGCCTGCGCGCCGGTCCTGTTTTGATAGGATTGGTTACAGGATTGATTATCGCGCTATCACTTGCCTTTGGACCCTTCGATTTTATTGTCGATGGCAAAGTTTGGGGATTTCATCCGGGCATTTACGGGCTGGTGGTTAATCTGTCGCTTGCTGTTGGTGGTTCACTCTGGTTGGCAAGTAAAGAGGGAACTGATAGCGCAACGAAATTTGTTACGGTATCAGAAAAGTAGTAAATCTATTTTGCTATGCTTGGGTTGCCAAATTGCAATTGGAATTTCTTGTGGTTCATACACGCGGGCGAAGCGGCCTTTGGGTTTCTGTATGCTAAAGAAAAACCCACCGATGTCAGTTACTTTTGCCATCTTGTTTCCCCTGGTGTATTCCTATAGATCATTCCAGTGCAATATTGCATTGTAGACAAAGGCATGATCTTGCAAGTTCACATGGCGATGCATGGGATTCCAGCTGAGCATAACCACATGACCATCGTCCAGTGGTTTGCTAACAATGGCCGGTTGCCCATCGATGATGTTTGCGCCTTGCACGATACCACCGGAAAGAACCAATGGGGCGCTGGATCCGTTGTTTTCCTCTGCCACATCCTCATCCCAGTGCTTGGTACCAAATTGTAAGGGCGAATATCTTCTGTCACGATCTGGTACGGAAAAGATCGGGCCGTTGCCGCGAAATACATGTGAAATTTCGTCGTAACCATAAACGAGTGGTGAGCTATGGTCAGTGATTTTTACTGTCATCACCGATCCTGGTGTATTCATGCCGCCTGGGCCGCGCTTGTTGATGCCGCGAATAATGCCGGAATCACTGGCAATAACACCGGCAGAGCCAAGGGTTATCAGGGTGCCACCTTCACGAATGAATTCTTCAAAGGCAGCCATGCCTTCGAAACCTATACCGCCGGTAATATCATCGGAACTGAGGATGTGGCCGATGTTGGGTGTTTGACTGGTGGTTTCGTATGGCAGCGGCGACCATTTCGGATCAATGCCTCCCATGATTTGAGCAAGCTGCGTTCCCGAACTCATATGGGGGATTAGAATTACATCGAATTCCCTTTGCAGATTACCGCGCCGCACACGATCTTTCGAAAACAGTGTATAGGGCACTTCTGCCTGATCAAGACTGTAGCGCACCCAACCAGCATTCTGGGTTGAAGTCCAGCTTTGAAAAACGCCTAGTCTTGGTAAGTCCATTTCATGGCTGGCAACGTCTGGCATACTTGCCAGGTTCGTTACAGGAAGATTTGTGTTTGCCAATACGTCCACAACTCTTTCACGATTTCGATTATTTAAATCTCCTACATCGATCAGCATACTGCCGGCAGGATATTCGCTCTCGCCTGCTGTGAATTTTTCCTCGGCGACTAATACATCGATATCACCCAGAGCGAAGCGGGTTGGACCAAATTCTCTCTGGCCCCTGTTGGCTATAACCCAGACATTATTTTCCTCCGGTGTTTCAGTTTTAGGAATAAACACATCGCCTTCATTAAATCTTCTCGAGGCGTGCACCCAGATATTAGGATCATCGATAGGAATTACCTCAACGCCATAAACCAGGCCGAAGGTCCAGGACACATCATCATAAGGCGGCACTTCCACATCGCTGGGAAAATTTTGTGTCTCCAGCAAAGTTTTGGCCAGAGGGCCATAGGGCTGGTTCATATTTATTAAAATATCTCCCGCTTGCACTTCAACATCGCCAAACGTACGGGTGGTATTGGAGCGTTGCATCTCGATGGCGTGACGATGCAGTGCACCAATCATATAGTTGGCCGATTCCGGATCAGATTGTTCCTGGGGAATTAAAAAAGCATAAGGTGCTTCCTCTTCACTCTTCTGTAATGCTTCCACGCCTTTCTGAAAATAATTGGAAAGAAACATCCTTTTGTTTTGCGCAACCATCTCTAAAGATGCAATGACACCGCTCTGCATGAAATTGGTGTTATTACGCATTGACCAAGTAAGCTTTTTCGGCGGGGGTGCGGCGCGATACCAGGTTCTATCGATAACCGGTTCACCCGCGTAGTTTGAATTACTCAAGTCGCGCTCCATGGTTTCGGCGCTGCCATTACCGAAAGTTTCATAGAAACGACCCATGCCATTGTGGTTATTGGTCACCCATAACATGTAGCCTGGATACCAACCGGTGTAGAAGCCCCAGGTCCAAACACCTTCCAGTCCTAATCCACTGAGACGGGATATTTCATAGTTGGCCAGTAGTTGCCATTCGCCGATAGTGATCGGGCTAACCCCTTCGTTATAGGGTCCGGTGCCGCCGGCAACATAAAGCAGTGGCACCGACTCATGGAGGTCTAGTGAGACAGTCGGTTTGTACTCGTAAACACCATTATTGTAGTTGAGGGTGATTGGTTGGGTTATAGAAATGCCGTCCCGGTTGTTGTCATGACGGGTGTAATGACCCCAGAACGGGACGCTGTTCGGAGGCCTGTCGAAATAGTCAGTATGGCCGGCAATATTGGAGCGATACCAGTCTACCTGGCGCGCGCGACCGTCTACATCGAATACAGGCGTGATCAGAGTAATTACATTTTCACGAATGTTGGCGAACGGTTCTCTTGTTTCTACAGCCAGACGATAAGCAAGTTCCATCACCATTTCGGGTGGACCTAGTTCCGGTGAATGCAAACCTGCGGTCATCCAGAAAATTGGCAGGGCGTTTTCAATCAGTTCATCTGCCTGGGCGCGATTTAAATTGCGTGGATCGGACAAGTCATTGAGATAGCCCTTGTAGGTTTCTATGTTTTCGATATTGTCAGCCGAAGAAATCGCAACAACCAGCATATCCCGTTCTTCGAAACTCTGTCCCAGAGAAAACACCTCTACTCGGTCCGATGCCGCCGCAAGCGTATTCATGTAAGCATAGATTTCCTCTACCTGAGTGAGTTCGCCCGGTGTTCCCACCGTATAACCCAGCACATCTCTCGGACTGGGTACCGAATCATGTTCCGGTAGCATGGCAACCCACTCGGTCAAGAAATCAGGGTCGGTTGTCGCTTCCATGATGGTGCTGGTGGCGATTTCATCAACAGGAAGATTGCCAAGCAAGGCCTGGCTATAGAGACTCGGGCCAAAGCCAAGATTGACCAGGAATAATGCTAATAGACTCAATGGCTTTTTGTGGTTCATGCTCACTTCCTTCTTTTAATTGCGAGGCGGGATATAAAAAATTGCCATCAGGCAGATGCCAAAATTCAACCTTAACGCGTCAGGCTTGCATAGGCTCGATTTAACAATCGGGTTGGGTCACCCATGCGATCATCCCAATTAGCTGTTGGTTCGGCAGCAATAACTTCTTCCAAGCTGGCGCCCTGACCAATAAGCACCATCATCTTGCCTCTGATTTCAGTCAACATGGTGATGTATTCAGCCAGGTCATTATAAGTAGCCACTGGCCCATGGCCTGGTACGACAGTAGTGTCTGGACTAATCTCCGCCAACACCGCTTCGCAAAAGGCAATCATCCCTTCCAGATCGCCGCCATTATCGGCGTCGATAAAGGGATAGCCGGAGTTATTATAAACATCACCCATATGAACAATGTTAGAGCCACGCAGGAATACTGCGGTATCTCCCATGGTATGAGCTGGGCCAGCATGTATCAGGTCAATCTGCTCGCCGTTAAAAAACATTTCCATGCGTTGTTCATAGGTTGCAACGGGCAGACCTGCTTCGGAGTAAGGGGCCTGTTCAATAACAGCAGCAACGGTATTGATGGTGTTATGCCTGGTCATCATGTCCCGGGAATGAGCATGGGCAATGATCCAGGATCCGGCTTCCCCTAGTAATTCGTTACCATCCGCATGATCGAAATGCCAGTGGGTATTGATGGTGAAATCGACAGCACCACCGCCGAGGGAATTAATAGTGGATTGATACTTGGGTACCATATCGGGAAATTGAGAATCTACTATTAGCACTCCCTGGTCGCCAATAGAGGCAAGTATGTTGCCACCACGGCCAAACAAAACATAGCGACCATCGCCGACTGATTCGGTAGTAATTTCTGCAGATTGCTGGCTCTGAACAACAAAGGGAAACCCTAACAGAACTATGATCGCGGCGATAATGCCGGGAATGTAGTCGGGAATTCTTACTCTCCCAATCTGATAATAGGAAACTTTGCTTGTTTTCATTTTTTGAATCCTCTTCTTTAATATGGGTTTTAATCAGGCAGTGCCCAGGCAAATAAGCGTGGGCTTGGTTCGGTTAGCACGGCGACAACGATGTATTGTTTGCCTTCGACTTCATAAGTCATGGGTGCTGCAATTGCACGCGCTGGCATGATGATTGCGCCTAGCTCTTCGCCGGTGGCTTTGTCTCGCGCTATCAATAGGGGTCCATCCTGGTAATTCTGTGCATGCACTAACATGGTTGGCGTTGCCAGGATAGGGTTACGGCCACCACCGCCAAGAGAAGGTAGCTCTAATCCTTCTACAGCCGGATTGTTTTCCACGTTGGGTGCGCGATCGCCGTTAGGTACCTGCCACACAATTTCTCCAAGATTCATGTCGATTGCAGTAATCGTCGAATAGGGTGGTTTTAACAGCGGCAAACCTTGTGGGCCTCGGGTGCCTCCATAAGAGATACGACGAAAGCGTAGAGTTGATTCTTCCGGATTGGTTTCGACCACAACGGGCACCGAGATTGAATCCGATGATGGGATGTAAATGTATCCGGTTTCCGGATCGACTGCGGCACCCATCCAGTTGGCACCGCCACCGGCGCTCGGTCTGAGAATAGTGCCACGATTACCACCCGGCACAGAAAGGCTTGGCGGTGTAAACAAAGGGCCGTAAGTATAGTTTTCAAGGATCTGCTCCGCTTCCGCTCGCAGTTCAGGTGTGAAGTCCACCAGATCGTCGATAGTCAGACCCTGTTTTTCAAAAGCAGGTGGTTTAGTTGGAAAAGGTTGTGTTGGTGATAAGCGTTCACCAGGAAGAGCTGGTTCTTGAGGGACCTGTCTTTCTTCTATGACCCATACCGGCTCGCCGGTTGCCCGATCAAAGGTATAAACGAATCCCTGTTTGGTAATCTGGGCAAGCGCTTTTATTTCGCGGCCCTCTACGGTGATATCAATTAAATTTGGTGCGGCCGGTGGATCGTAATCCCATAGACCATGATGAATCATCTGAAAGTGCCAGCGGCGCTCGCCGCTTAGTGCATCAACGGCAACGACACTCTGGCTGAATAGATTATCGCCCGGCCGATTGCCGCCATAGAAATCGTCAGTAGGGGCATCGATTGGCAGGTAAACCAGGCCTAGCTCTGGATCCGCACTCATCATGGACCAAACTCCAGCATTGCCAGTGCGGCGCCAGGACTCTTCCTCCCAGGTTTCTACTCCATATTCCCCTGCCAGCGGAATGGTATGAAAATCCCACTCATGTTCACCATTACGAACATTGTAGCCTCGCACCCACATCGGCGGTCGCACACGATTTATGGGCCGTGCCTGGGTAATGGAAGAAGTAACAATAATATCGCCGACAACAATAGGAGGTGAGACGACGGCAACCGGTTGGGCACCGGTCCAGTCCAATACATTGCGAGTTGCGCGGGGTAATCCCACTGTTAAATCCACTTTGCCACCATTAAACAATGAATCGGGCACGCCGGTGGCTGCATCAAGGGAAATCAAATAACCATCATTGAGGCCTGCAATAATTCTTTCGGCTGTACCGTCAGTCCAATAGGCCAGGCCACGATTATGATAGCCGATGGTATTTACGGGTGTTCCTGCTAAATAAACTTCCGGATTATGTAACCAGATCGTTGCACCGCTGGCAGGATCGATTGCAGCAATTTGATTAACTGCGGTGATAATGTAAAGCACCCCATTAACCATTAGGGGTGTACCCTGGAAATTATTTATACGTACTGCTTCATTTATCTCCTGAATAGCTTCGAGATCGAGATTTGCATCAGCCGATGTCCAGGTCCAGGCGACTTGCAGCTCCTCAAAATTTTCCGGGGTTATCTGATCAAGTGGAGAGTATTTAGTGGATCCGGTATCACCGCCATAACTTGGCCACTCACCGGAACCGGTTCCATATTGAGCAATCGAAGTACTGGAAATTCCGATTGCGAAAGGCAGAACCGCAATGAGCTTTTTTCCAAATTCAAATGCATTTTTTAGTTTGCAGGATCGCATTCAAAATACCTCGTCAGTTTTATGGCTAGGGTAGGGCGTAACTCCTTATTACGTCCGTGGCGGTTATCACGACATATTGTTTTCCATCACTACCCAGGTAAGTCATTGGATTTGCATTACCACGTCGCTCCATCACGTCTTCCCAGATTATATCGCCGGTGCTGGCATTGAGAGCGCGAAAACGATTGTCATCGGTCGCCGCAATGAACAATAAATTGCTGCCGGTAATCAGAGCACCGGCTCTTCCGGGGCGACCGGTGCGTTGTTTATCCACTGTAAGTCCCTCAGTAATTCCAAGGGGTATTTGCCAGGCAATGTCCCCGGTATTGGTGTCAACGGCAGTCAGTCGCCCCCAGGGTGGTTTCTGGCAAGGCATAGTTCTGCCGTCGAGGCGAACATTGAATCCGGCAGGACGGGGGCCAGAGAGCACATAAGGTAAATCAAATCCGGGTTCGGCATCTTCCATCCAGCCCAAAGTGCCAAGGTCTGCGGCAAATACATACACATAACCATTGTTAGGATTATGAGCTATCCCGCCCCAATTAGGTCCTCCAGCCAGGCCGGGAAACAACAAGGTAGTTTGTCCATCGCTACCACCCGAACGGTAGGTCCAGGGGGTATACGGTCCTGCGTTGTAAATATCCCCAACGGATTGCACCAGTTCTCTGCATGCAGCAGCATGTTCGGCATTAGTGTCAGCGGCTGTGACCAGGTCTCCAGGTTCATAGCTCACCTTTGCCATGGGTGCTGGTTTGTCCGGTATTGGTTGGGTGGGAAATGTTTCTTCTCCCGGTACCCGACTTTGAGCAACCGGCGTTTCGGTTACGCCATAAACAGGTTCGCCGGTTTCGCGATTAAGTACATACAGATAACCCGACTTGGTCGTAACTCCCAATGCAGGAACTGTTCTACCCTCGTAGGTCACCTCGAAGAGCGTTGGTGGTGCCGGAGGATCATGATCCCATAGATCATGATGAATGGTTTGGAAATGCCAGTCATATTCACCACTGTGAATGTCTACGGCTACTACAGAATTGGCGTAAAGGTTTGCGCCGGCGCGATCGCCACCATAACCAAATGGGATTGGTGAGGCTAATGGGATATACAGCTGATCGCGTTCGGTATCAACAGTGAAGTAAAAAGGCCAGGCGTTTGCGCCAAGTCTGCCCGCCCAGCTATCAGCTTCCCAGGTATCGTGACCTGGCTCGCCTGGTTGAGGAACTGAACTGAATTCCCAGAGTTTTGCCCCATTCAGCGCGCTGAATGCACGCGCATTGCCAATGCCGCCTATGGCTCCTCGAGGTGTATTAGCGCCAACAACGATAACCCCTTCGTAGACGAAAGGAACAGAGATGTAAGGTATGCCCAAGCTTACCATTCCATTCTCACCGAATTCCCGGTCCAGTTGGCCGGTTTCAGCATCTAAAGCAACAAGACGATCGAATGCTGTGTAAAAAATTCGAGGCGAAACGCCACCCTGCCCAGGCCAGTATGAAACTCCGCGCCGAGAGGGAGCATTGAGTGGCACAGAATGACTCCAGAGTTCTGCGCCATTCAGAGGATCAATGGCTACTACCCGATCCACCGTAGGCAGATACATGACCCCATCTACCACTATGGGTGTGACTTGCGAATTGGGATCTCGTGGTGTCTCTACCGCGTCATTACGTAAGGAATAGGTCCAGACCACTTCCAGATCATTGACATTGGATGCAGTAATCTGATCCAGGGATGAGTAACCGGTACCAGCGGTATTACCGCGATACACCGGCCACTCGCCGTTATCAGAAGTTACTGGATTATCGTCGCCTTGCGAGCAGGCACCGCTCAAAAGGGCCAGTGCAACGGCACCTGTGCTGAAAATTCTGGAGGCGGGGGTCATGTACCCTCCTGTATCTATTCTTCTATCTATCGGGCTGCTACTGGGTTAGCAGCAAGCAGGGATGAATAAACGAGTTTACGTGAAAATTCGATGGGATTGTATTCAGCTTGGGGCGATTATCAGACAGATAAAAACGCAGGGTTTTGAGCTAATCCAGATGATTTAAACCAATCCCATAGTTAAAGGAAGCCAGGACTGGTTATTTTTGTTCAAATTCAACGAACTCAAAGCTATCAACGCCATCAAAGCGCAGATAAACGTCGTATGCGTTAGTATCGGGAGGTGCAACATTCAGGATGTTTACTCTCGGTAGATACAGGAGTGAGCTATCGGCATCGAAGGCCGAACTGTGTTGCCAAACTGGCGTTGATCCTGTTTGCACAATCTCTCCGAGGGTGAAGAGCGAACTATTACTGGCAGGTGGATTCAGCACACCATCATAGGTCTCATCGGCACCCAGTAACTGCAGTGACTGGAATTCTAGTTGACCAGTTGCGGCATCATAGGTGTTTACGCCGGTAACACCGATAGAGTTTTCTCGTTTGAAAGTCGGTAAACCAGAGACTACGACAAGGTCTGGATCATAGTTGCAGTTGTCTTCATCGCTTGCGGTAGCCAGGCAAGCAAGTTCCAGATCGATAACCGATGGCTGAGTTTCGCCACTCACCCAATCAGTAAGTTCATTCCATGCAGCAAGTCCTTCGTCGATGGTAAAGCCACAATGACTTGGGCTTTCTGAATCATCTACGATAGCAACCGTAAGTTGATTGGCCGGAATCAGAGTTTGCAGGGTGTACTGGTTTTGCACACGCACTAAACCATCATGAGATGTATGAATGGATACAATTTTGGTATTACCTATATTTCCATTTGGTGTGTAGTTAGCCAGCAGTGACTGAAATGAGGATGGCAAAGCAAAATTTCTGAGAGCAGCTTGATTAACCGAGCCATCATTATAATCGATACCGATATTACTAAAGGGAATAGCGCCAGCCAGTTGTCCATTATCATTAATCAGTCGCGGAATCTGGAAAATGGCATACCATAGATTAAGTGCAAGGAAATACGGGTTCTCCGTATCAGATGTTTCCAGTATTTCTTCCAGGCGCTCAGCTTCATCGGGATATTCAAACTCCCACGCCAGCACCTCGATAGGATCGTTTTCATCAATTAGCAATCGAGTGCCCATGCCGACACACTCATTTAAGGAATCCAGATAATCTAGTTCGCCAAACAGTAACTCCGGACGTTCATACCAGGGCTTGGGCAGTTTAGCGCCGGGTACGGCATCGCAAACCGCTTCATAGATCGTGCGTAAATCGTAGGCATCGATCCAGTTAACCGAGCCTGCCACAGCACCGCAGAGTAGCAAGGCACCATCTGGGTCCGGCACCTGGTCCGATTCAAGATCGCGCATAGTGACTATACCGCCCAGTGAACCGCCGATAATGTAAAACTGCTCCGGGGCGCCCTGACCCAGGCTATTTACAATAGAAAGGAATGCGTTATAAAGCTCGCCGTTGGAAATATGAGAATCGAATACGGCCCAGCCCGTCTGGCTGTAACTGGATGCGGCCATGGCGTAACCCTGGGTAAGAATGTAATCGCCATAGGGGCCTAGTCCAGGTTTGTCTTGAACAGCGCCGGTATAAAAGCCTTCCCAAAGTGGATTCAGGATGTCCAGTAGATCGTTTGTTTCAAAGCCGGTGAGAAAACTTTGAAAGCCGTGATTCCAGAACACAAGGCCATCCGCTGCAGTCCAGTCATCGGGAATAACAATTGTGTAATAAGCACCGCTCTCCGTTTCTCCATACCAGACTGGATAACAGTCTTCGTTCTCCGTTTCGTACTGGTCACTAGTACAAGTGGATTGTGCAAGCAATGTTGGAGTGCCGAACAAAGTTGCATAAGTAAACAGTAACAATAATTTGTAAAGGAGTTGGCTGGAGCGCAATTAGCTATGCCTGATATTGAATACTCGACTACAAATTAACGTCGGTTAGATTAATAAAAACTGAATAGCAGGGAAGCGAAAGGAGAAGGCGGAGGTTGGTGCAAATCAAGCATACATGGTCTTTCGGATAGGCAAATCCGCCATATATGC